>NZ_JASERH010000136.1:0-974008 GCF_030766975.1 Streptomyces sp. KL116D
GCGTAGAGGATCTTGAGGTGGTCGGCGTCGTTGGCGGGCCAGTCGAGAAGGCGGAACTGTCCGTCGGTGCGGATGAGCAGCGCGAAGCCGGTCGGGATACGGGTGTTGGGCATGGCTTTCTCCATGGGTTTGGGGTGTGTCTTTGGTGTCGTGGGGCTTTGCCACAAGCCTTACCGACGAGATAAATGTACCGAACTTTCGCGATGCGCGAGGGGGTTTCGAGAGATTGCTGCGACGTGTTTTTGCAGGCCAGAGCTGGTTTCGCAAGGCGGGTAGGGGCGCAGCGTGGGGTGTGTCGGGGCCCTGCGGCGCGTAGCGCTGTGGGCAAGGAGTCCGGCAGCGCGGAGCGAGTGAGCGGGGCGCGGAGCGGCCCGGGAACGTCTGCCGGTCTCCGCAGTGCGTGAGAGCGCGGAGCGCTCGGTCCGGCGGCCGCGGAGCGGCCGGCGGCACGCGGCCAGGCCGGTGCAGCGCGGAGCGCTGCGCCTGCCGCCCGGCACACACCGCGCTGCGCCCCCACCCGCCCGGTGAAAGAGGGGTGGTGCGCCCCGGTGCGGGCCGCAGACGGCCGACGGTGGTGCGCCCAGTGCTGCGCCTCGGTGTCCGGGGTCTTGGCGTGCGTCGGCCCACTGGTACGGGGGTGGCCAGCGGGCCGATGGCTTCCTGCTCGCACGCTGTCGCGGGCGGCGTGCAGGGTTCGCGTGGGCGCTGTGTCCTGCGCCGGCGTCCGTGGCCGGCGCCCGGGGCAGGGTCCTGGAGCTCATCGGCTGGTGGCCGACGAACTCCAGGACCCTGCCCGGTTCATCGCTTCTACTGGTCGTCCTGAGGGCCTTCCTGGACGGGGTCGGTGAGGGTGAAGCTGTCGCGGGTTCGGGACAGAACGCGGTCGTAGGTGCGCTTGCGGTCGTCCATGCCGCCTCCCCCGCCGTCCAAGGTCAGGGTCTTGGCGTTGGCGCGCTTGACGGGGTAGAGGCGCGTCAATTTCCGCAGGTCACATGGCATTTGGGGTGGGTGAGGGCGCTCGGCGGCCGCACGGTCGGAGCCCGGCACCGCGCCGTAGACGCGGAGCGCGGGACGGGTCACGCGGCCAGGGCGGGGGCGGCGCGGAGCGGCGACCCCGCCCGTCCGGCGGGGCGCTCGGCGAGCGCCCTCACCCGCCCCGCCGCTGCGCCTAGGCTCAAGGCCGGACATGCCCCGACCGTCAGCGGCAGGCGGAAGCCGCGGAAGCCGCGGAAGCCACCGTGGACACAGCGCTGGGGCTGTCGCGGGTCGACGTACGGGCGTGAGGCAGGCGGCCGGCGTGCGCAGGTCCGTCTATTCGGCGGGGCGGTGATGCACCGGCTGGTGGCTTCGGTGCCGGCCGTCGTGCAGGGCCTCCACCACGTCCTGAGCCGAGGCCTGCAGCTGCCCGCTCAGGTAGAGGATCCCCTCGCCCTGCGGGGGCGTGCCCGTCTCCCGGCCCAGCGGGTGCCGGCGGTTCGTCGCGGTGCGCCAGCCCCACCGTTCGTCCCACACCAGCGCCGCCGCCGGGGCGTTGAAGGACAGCGCCACCCCCGCGGCGACCGCATCGTCCGCCACATGCACGACGACGACCTCCTGCGGCTCGGCCAGGCCCTCGCCGGCGAGGTGGTCGGCCACCTGCTGGACATAGGGCCGGGCGGCGCGGGCGCGCAGTTCGGTGACCGCGAAGGCGATGGCGGCCCGATGCACGAGGGTGGGGTATCCCAGCTCGCGCGCCGCCTGTTCCAGGTCTTCGGGCGGCACCGTCGCCGGGCTGGCGCTGAAGTAGTCGGCGATACGCGCCCCGCGCAGATGCGAGAGCGTGCGAGTGGCGGTCACCTTGGACAGGCCCAGCTCCTCTATCACCGTCTTCGCGGTGACGGCCGGGTCCTGGTCCAGGAGCTCACCGATGCGCAGCGCGATCTCGTCACGGGGCACCATGTCGCCGCTGCCGCGCGGTCGTCCGCGCCCCGCGGCCGGCGCACCGCGGCCATCGCGCAGGGCGGCCACCACACGGCGCGGGCAGTGCTCCACCCCCTTGACCTTGACCAGATGGGGGGCGATCCGCGGATCACTGCGGTAGCTGTCCCACGTCCTGGCCGACACCCCCAGCAGCCCGGCGCACTCACTGCGGTCCAGCAGGTCCTGGTCGCCCTCGCCCTCCGGCAGCGCCGGGACCGGCCGGCCCGCGTAGAAGGCGGCGGTCTGCTCGCCGTCCCACAACAGCACCCGTGCACCCGGCGAACTGACCGGCTCGGGATGCCCTTCGGCCGCGTACACCTTCTGCCGGGCAAACGTGCTCGCCTTCAGACCGGTATAGGGGAACGCGGCCTGCGCCAACTCCTCCCGCGTCTGCACCCATTTCTCACGGCCGGCCCGGATCACACGGACCTCCCCGCCCGACATGCTCCCGCCACCAGCACAGACAACTCCCCAGCCCGATCCTCGAGGACGCCGGCCACACCACACCAGCGAAAGAAAAGTACCGGACTTCCACGACGAACAACAAGGAAACCCCGGCCACGCCGCCACGCGCCGCTACACTCGATCCCAGCACACGGCGCAGGGTCTCCTTGCCTGGGTGTGTCTTTGGTGAGGCCGGCGCCCTTGCCACCCCGCCCCGGCGGGATTGGGCGCCGGCCACTTTCATGGGCCAAGCCACGCTGAGGGGCCTTCACCGCGTCGCCGAGCGCGGCCTTGTCCCGGGGTGCCGGCCGCAGCAGCCTCAGCAGCCGGGTTCATTGATCATCGATCGGATGGTTCGAGGAGAGTGCTCGGGCCGCGCGCCCAGGGAAGATGCGGGGCGGGGTCAGCGCCGCGGGGTGGGTGCGGACAGGACGAACGGGATGAAGGCGAGGCGAATCTCGCGGCTGGCGTCGTTCGCCGGCTCGAACACGAAGTCGTGCCGCTCGTTGTCCTGCGGGGAAAGTGCGCGCTTGCACTGGGGGTGCTTGCTGATGCGCTGTGCGGCCTTGCGAATGATCTCGCTGGGATTGCCTTCCCTGATGAACAGCAGGAAGGCGCCCTTGGTATCGCGCCAGACGAGGTAGCGCAGGAGCTGTTCGTCCAGGGCCTCGGTGACGGCTTTGGGGCCGCTCCAGATCTTGCACTCGGCGATGAAGATGTTCCGGCCGTCCGCGCGGACAAGAATGTCGGTCTTCCCGTTCCCGTTGAACACCTCGCCCGCGGCCTGGCCCTCGAACGTCGCGTTGAGGCCGATCAGGATCTGGTTGCGGATGTCCTCCTCGCCCAACTTGGCCACGGTGGTGGGGTTGCGCTCCAGGCCGTCACGGATGTGCCTGATGGCGCGAAGGACGTCCTCGAAGTCGTCCATCGCGAGCGTCGGCTCGGGCGTGTAGGGCCCCGCCGCTTCCGGGCGGGGCCGGGAGACGATCTTGCGGCGGCTGACCGGGGCCGCATGAAGCGTCGGGCCCTCCCGCCGGCGGACGGGAAAGCCGAGACTCGACTCCATGTTCCGGTCGGACAAAAGTTTCGCTCGGCGCTCCTGGACGAGCCGGTCGGCGACGGACCGGAGCTGCTCGTTGTGCGGCGTGATCTGGGCCCTGGCCGTGGCGAGGTGCTTGTCGATGTCGTCGAGCTCCGAGTCGAAGTGCCGGCGGGCGGCGTCGCCGGCCCCGCTCTCCCCCGACCACCGGACGTGTACCTCCCCCTCTTTCACCTGGACGTTGTCCCACGAGCGGAGCGTGTAGGTACTGGGCCGGAGCCGGAAAACCCGCGCTTCCCCCTGGAACGGTACGACGATGGTCATCACGGTCGCCTGGCGCGGGAAGGCCCGTCCGGCGATGTCATGGACCGTCACGGTGCTCTCGGAGACGGGGAGCTGGTGGATGTTGTCCCGGTCAAGCTGCGGACAGACCACCGAGTACTGCTCGACCAGGTAGTCGATGACATCGTTCACGGGCATCCGCAGGAGCTCATCCGCACCCCAGCCAAGGACTGCGTTGCGCAGGCCAGCCATCTCACCCAGTAGGGCCTCGCGGAGCTCCTGCTGCCCGAACAGGCCCACCCGCGCGAAGGACATATCTCTCATGTACTCATTGTGCAAGCTGGCACTGACACTCCGTTAGCGAACCGGGACGCGGGCGTCCGCCACGGAGCGCCGCCGGGGTCCGGCCCAGAACGCCGCGCGACGCTCATGTCCCCCTGGTACTGGGATACTTGAACCGGCGACAATGGAGGTCGGCCGTAGCACGCTGGCGGCCGCCGGCTTCGCCGCCTCATCCCCGTGACGGCGAAGCCGGGCGCATCGCCCCGCCACGCCCAGCGCATCCCGCCGGCTCCAGCGTCGGCGAGGGCGCGCATTCACGGGACGCGGCGTTCGATCACGTCTACGGTGAACTCATGGACGGGGAACGGTGGTTGGCGGCGTGCCACACCGATCCCAGTGCTATCCGCGCCCAGTGGGCCACCGCCCCGCACCTTGCCTCGATCCCGGCCGGAATCCGCTTCGATGTCCTGCGGCTGCTGCAGCCACTGGCCCTGAATGTCCTGTGGGAACTGGGCGACGTCGCCGACAAGACGCCCGTCCTCGAGGAGCACTGCCCACCCCGCCCCGTCCTCTACCTCCTCGCCGAACCCGGCACCGCTGCTGCCTGGCCACCCGACGCGCACAGCACCTGGCTCACCACCGGCCACATCCTTACCTGCCCCTCACCGGACGCGGACGCCATCGCCGGTGTGCAGCGCCACGCGTTCTTGTGGCGCACCCCGCCCGACGGCATCCGCCAGCCCGCAGCCACCGACCTGCTGCTCACCGCGTACAGGCACGCGCGTGACCCCGAGCGCCAGGCCGCCCGAATCCGCGCTGCCCGCTCCGTGTTCTGGGGCACCCAACGCGCTCGCCACACCTGACACTCCAAACTGCCCAAGAGCCTGCAGCTGCACGCGGCGGGCATCCGCAGCGACCAGCTGGTCGTCGACGCCAGTCGGATTGATGCGGCCGGTCTCGAGCAGGCACAGCGCTTCCGTGACGAATCACCGGGCCGGTGTGCAGGGCGTAGGGGCGTCGGCGGGCGTGTGCGGGCAAGCGGAGCAGGCGCGTCCTCCCCAGTGGGCTGGGCTTTTCAGGCGTCCCCGAACTCCCTGGCCCGCCCAAGGTCACGTCGGCAACACTCGGTTCACGGACAGCGTCGTCGAGGGCGCTGGCGCGCAGCGTGTGCGACAACAACGGGGAGGAAGCATATGAAGACTCGCGGGAGACGTCATGGGATCGCCACAGTGGTGGTGAGTGCCGCTGTGACAGGAGCGCTGGCCTTGAGCGCATCACCTGCGTCCGCGAAGCGGTCAGACGGCTGGGTGCGCGGCTACGACCAGTACTCCGACGACTGGGACGACGAAGGTCCCATGCAGTTCTTCCCCGTCAACAAGTCGAACGCGGTCTGCCTGTGGCAGAAGATCCTGTACGCCGAAGGAGCGCTGCAGGCAGACGGAACGAAGTTCCCGGAGAGCAGGGTGACCGGGAGTTTCACCACCTACACCATGCAAGCCACCAAGAACTTGCAGAAGCGGTGGGGCCTGGCCGTCGACGGGGAAGTGGGGCCTGCCACCTTCGGCCGGGCCGCGGATGAACTCATCAAACGTGACGGCAGCACCGCCCGCGGGAAGACGCTCTATCTCGACTACATGGGCGACCGGTACGGACTGAAGATCCGCCGGAACACCGAGGGCAAGTACCTCTTCATCGACAAAAGCGGCACCTGGCGGCAGGCAGGCTACGACTACCTCACCTGCTCCTGACACCAGCAACACCCTTCACCGCGTCCGCCGACAGGCGCCCGGCACACCAGGCTGGGTCCTCGTGGTGCCGACGGCTCACCACCACAGGCGTGCAGCGCCCTCTCCCACCAGCCGTCTTGCTCTCTGCCGTTCCCAACACTGCTCGTCAGGGGAATCACTATGCGTAACTTCAAGAAGAAGGCCTTGTCCGCTGTACTCGGCGGTGTCATGGCCGGCGGACTCCTTCTCGCGGGAGGGTCACCGGCAGCCGCAGCCTCCTGCAGCCTCACGCCCGGCAATGTGCTGAAGACCGGAGCATCCACTGGAGATTCCTGGGTCACCGGCTACGGTGCCTGGACCGGCAGCGGCTGCGGCTACATGACGATCAAGATTCAGCGCAAGGTCCTGGGGATCTGGTACACCGCGAACAGCGACGGCTGGGACGCCAGCGGCGACAGCTCCGGCAACGTCTACCTGCCGACCACGTGCAGTGGCACTCACACCTGGCGGGTGTGGCTGGACGGCGAGCACACCGACAGCAGGACCGGCCCCACCAAGTCGATCACCTGCTAGCCCTCCGACCACACAGGTCCACCAGATTGCGCTCTGGTCCGGGCGATGTGGTGAACGCGGAACGCTTCACCGTGCTGCGTCCAGCGCTCCGCAAAGTCAGTCCGAGCACCACGGCGCCGCGGGGCGGAGTCCCCGAGGAGCATCAGTTGCCATGTGACGGGACGTTCGGAGATGGGTCTGGATCCTTTGAAGTGACAGCCACCCCCTCGAGTATGTAGCGAAGAGCCCTTTGATCACAGGGAGTTGGTCTGGTCAGCGCCCGGACAGGTGTGTCCCCCCGAGAGGGCCTGTACTCATCGAGGATTCACGACGACGCCGAATGAGGGCAGCGCCCGGCATGGCAAGGGCAGTACCGAAGGCGATCCAGAACACGAGCTTGCCGGTCGGCCCGTTGACCGTCCGCAATTCCCCGTCATCGTGCAGGCAGAACGAGTCGGGCGGGAAGTACCGCGAGATCGGAGTGCCGATGCTGTGGCACGGCGATGTCTCAGGAAACAGGTCCGGTTGCGCACGCCGCGAGAGCATCCCGCCGACGGCCACCGCCAGCCATCCGGCCAGCAAGAACACAGTCAGCATCCAGGCAGAGACCTTCGCTCGTCGCCCCAGGAACCAAACGACACCTGTCGGCACGACAAACACAGTGACCACAACGGACAGCAGGAGCAGTGCCTTCATGGCTCGATTACAGCATCGGCCACCGGTGAGCCTCGGCCCAGGGTCTGCCCCACCAACAGGGAGACGATCTTTGAAGTGGCGGTGGCGACCGTGTTGTCGACCAGCGCCAGTCCCAGCGCAATCAACGCCTGGCCTGCCGTTGCCACAATGATCAGGCGACCGCTCTCGACCCGGTCGACGAGCGGCGCGGCCAGCGGTCCGATGACGACAATGGGCACCACACTCGCGATGACCAGCATCGAAGTCACCGTACCCAATGCGCCCTGGTCATGAAGTCGCAGCGTCAGCGCGACCATCGCCATCTGATCACCCATCGCGGACAGCCCATACGTGGCCGCCACCACGGATAAGACGACACTCGGGTTCCGAAGCATCCGCCGATGCTGCCAGCTGCCCCACCACAACCGCCACACCGGCCAAGGGCACACGCCCCCGCTTCTGACCAGAACCCGACTGCGCGAGTGGCCTCCGCCTCGTGGTCAGCCGTCCCTTCCCAGCAATTGCTGAGCCGGCCGTGCCTCAGCCCAGAGCCCCGCCGGCCCTGGCTGTCCCACCAGCCTTGAGTGTTCGGCTCGGGCGAAGGCTGACGCGTAGGATCTCGGTCCCACCGGCTCTGTGTCACCGCCCTGCTGCTCCTCGCAGGCGGCCACCATGACCACATTGGTTTGGTCAACTGGCGGCGCCGTGCTGGGGCGTGACCATGCGTGCTGGCATCTAGGCTGCGCCCAGGGACGCCGCTCACGGCAAGGCCATGACCGGCAGCCAGTGGCGGCCGACCATACGAAGGATGGTGCACATGACCGAGACGCAAGAGGAGATCGTCACCTTCCTGCGGCATACCTACGCCGAGCAACTACGCCTGGCCCACGACCTCGGCTTCGCTCTCACCACCGCCAGGGAAGACCTCGGCATTCCTGAAGGCGAGGCTGCGGCACAAGCACGCAGCTCGATGCATGCTGCCCAAACCCGTGCCCGCTTCCTGGAGGAGACAGTCGTCGCCTATCTGGGGACGGCCGGGCCGACAGGGCAGATCGCAGATCAGCAGCTTCGTCTGCTCGCCTTGGAGTTCATGGATTGCCGCGGCTACGACTCAGCCTGGATGTCCTGACGATCTGGCGCTGACATCAAGCGCCCCTCCTCAAAATCACAGCCGGCCGCCGACGCAGTGCGGCACGGCCGGGTGCCCAGACGTCGTTCGTCCGCGGCCCCCAACGCCTGGTCGTCCTTCCCTGCGCGACTGGCCGTGCGCCGTCGGCACCTCAGCCCCGCCATCGACGGCTGGTTAGACGGCTCGGAGCCGGTCCAGGAGTACATTCACGCCGGTCACGCCGGCATGGGCGGACAGTCCTGGCGCCAGGTCTTTGATCATCGTCACGCAGCGGGGGGCGTTGATCCGAGTGGCCAGGTCCAGGGAGTGCGTCGCGGTGGCTGCGGCGATCTCCGGTTCTCCGTCCTGCAGATAGGTCTCGGCCTGGTAGGTCAGGAACACGGCGCGGGTCTTGGAGCGGGCTTCGGGCAGCAGGGTGATGCCCTCGTCCATGAGTTGATGGGCCTGTCGGCGCTGGCCGAGTTCGGCCAGGCAGCGTCCGCCGTCGGCGGCGAGGTCGGCGTGCGACATCCACTCACACCAGACCGGCGGTGGGTCGTATGACGGGGCGTCGAGTGCCTTCTCTGCGGCGGTGAGGGCCTGGCGGCACTGGCCGGCCTCGTCGAGTGCGGCAAGAGCGCGGGCCTGGCGCAGGTGGAGCAGCGAGCGGGCGGTGGGGTGCTGGGTTCGGGGGATGGCGTGTTCGAGGATCGCCGCTGCGGTGCGCGCGTCTTTGAGCCAGAGCATCTGGTAGGCGAGGTCGGACAGGATGCCCGCGCCGAGGTCGCGCTGTCCGGCGGTGTGGGCGTTGTGCAGGGCGGCGTGCCAGAAGCGGCCGGCGGAGGCATGACGGTGTTCGTCGAACTTCTGCCAGGCGATGGCCTGGGAGAGGGATGCGGCCAGGGTGTGGAGGCGCTGTTCGACGGGGCGTGTGTAGCGGCCTTCGCTGATGATGTCGGTGACCGTGGTCAGATGCTCGCCCAGCAGGTGGCGGGTGCGTTTGCGGCGCTGGGTGGCCAGGCGGATCAGGTCGGCGCCGGTGGTCTCCAGCCAGTCGAGCAGTTCGGTGTCGACCGCGAGGCGGGCAGTCCAGCGGGGCGACGGTCCGGGTTCGGTTATCGCCCACTGGTGAGCGAAGGCGGCGAGGGCGCCGCTGGTGTAGGCGATGAACGACCGGCGGTCCAGGGAGGTCATCAGGGCCTCTCGGAGGGAGGGGACGGCATTGTGCGGGCCAAGGGGCAGCGGCTTGTCCTGGCCGGGGAGCCAGTTGGGCCAGCCGAGATGGGCGATGGCCGCATAGTCGATGCCGAAGACCTCGGCGATGAGCGGCTGGGATTCTTCCTCGTCGGGGGTGGTCCGGCCGGTCTCCCACTTGGAGATCCGTGATCCTCTGGTGCCCGATCGCAGGCCGCGGCGGGCGGCGGCCTGCCGGATGCGGCGGGCCAGTTCCTCTTGCGACCATCCGCGCTCGTTTCTGGCGTAGGCGAGGGGGTGGCGGATCTCGTCGTCCACCCGTCCATTGCACCACCCGCGTCAGCTGCGGGAGAGCCGTTCGGGCAAGCCGGGGATAGGGCGGGGATAGGCCCTCGCCCTAGGCGCGAGGGCCTGCGGGGGCTGTACTCGTCGTGGTCCCGCCCGGCGCCGCCACCGGCCGGTCGGATCAGGTGAAGACCGGTGTCCGCACCGTCTTCAGGCCCGCCGCCAGGGGATCGCACGCGCTCCTCGTCGGTGGGCGGGATGTCTGCGCCGCCGTCGATGCACAGGGAGGGGGCTGCCATGTCGTACGACCACTGAGCCCGGAGTGCTGGGGCGGGTCCGCGCGGCGGGCCCGCCCTGGTCCGTCCGTTTCTGGAAGGGATGCGCGATGTCATCTGCCACCGACCTGTATGACCCGCTGGACGCGCAGGTCCTGCGTGACCCGTACCCGGTGCTGGCCGAACTACGGCGCACAACGCCGGTGTTCTGGCACGAGGGAATGGGCTCGTGGGCGCTCACTCGGCACGCCGACTGTGTGCGGGTGCTGCGCGACCACGCCCTGTTCGCCCGCGATCCGCGCCGCACCGGGGGGAGCGTCGCTGAGCCGTCGTTGAGTGTGCAGACCCTTGACCCGCCGCAGCAGAGCCGCGTGCGCTCGCTGTTCATGACGGCGCTGCGGGCTCAGGACCTCGGGGCCGTTGAAGAGCGCGCCCGCCGCCTGGTGGCCGGCCGGCTCGGTGTACTGGCTGCAGGAGGCAGGGAGTTCGATGTGGTCGCGGATCTCGCGGTGCCCCTGTCCGTAGCCGTTGTCGCGGACCTGCTCGGCGTCGAGCCGCCGCCCTATGCCGAGTTCGCCGAGGTCTCGGACGCCATCATGCGGAGCATGGACGGCGAGCTGGACCCCTCGCTCGTGGAGCCGGGGCGGATCGCCCGGCAGAAGCTGAGCGACCTGGTCGACGGGTGGTTCGCCGCCTCGTCCCGGCCTGGCCTGCTCGATCACGTCCGCCAGGCCGCCGGGCCGGATGCCGATTCGCTCGCCCGGCTGTACGTGAGGAACACCGCGCGGGTGATGTTCCAGGGCGGCTACAGCACGATGGCGGCCGCCGTCGGGAACACGGTGGCTGTCCTCCTCGACCGCCCCGATGCTCTGGAGCAGATGCGTGATCCGGCGCGGCTGGCCACCGGTGTGGACGAACTGGTGCGCTTCGACGGGCCGGTGCAGGGCACCACCCGCGTGGCGGTGCGCGCGTGCCGGATCGGTGGGGTCGACGTCGCTGCAGGGCAGAAGGTGGTGGCGCTGTTCGCGGCGGCCAACCGCGATCCGGATGCCTTCCCCGGTGCGGACCGGCTGGTGCTGGAGCGCACACCGAATGCGCACCTCGGCTTCGGGTGGGGGCCGCACGCCTGCATCGGTACAACCGTCGCCCAGGCGGGCCTGCGCGCCCTGGTCACGGCTCTCGCCTCCTGCCCGGCGCAGCTGGTCGCCGCCGGCGAGGGTGTGCGGCGCCGTACGGCGACCATGCGGGCGTATCAGACGCTGCCCGCGCGCCTTCACCGCTGACCCGTCCTCGGCGACGCCGCCCGCCGCTCGGATACCGCCGCCGTGTCTTCCCTCTTCTCTCTTCCCTCTGCGTCAGGAGATCCGCCGTGCGCATCCTCATCGGCAACCACATCGACCCGTCCATTCGGGCACGCGGCGACATGCGGGCCTGGACACAGCGCTTGTTCTGGTTCGCCCGCCCCGGTGACCTGCTCGTCTTGTGCTGTGAGCCCGACGACGCATTTCTCGACTACGCCCTGGCCCACACCGGTGTGCAGCGCAGCGAGCTGACCGTCCTGGTGACGCCCGCCGGAGCGTGGGGCGACAAGCTCCTCGACCCGGCCTCCCTCACCGACCCCGGCTTTGTGAAGGCGGTGCGGGGCATGCTCGACACGGCGGGCGGACCGGGGGCGGTGAGCGAGGTGTTCGCGCTGTGGCCGTCCGCGTCCGTCGCCCATTTCGCCGCCGCCTGCGGCATCGAGGACCGGTTTCCCGGCGCCGCGTTCTTCGCCCAGGGCGGCGGGGAGATCGGCAACAACAAGGCGAACTTCCGGGCCCTGGCGGCCGCCGCCGGGGTGCCGATCCTACCCGGCCGCGTCTGCCGCAGCCGCACCGAGGCCATCGCCGCAACCGGGGAACTGCTGACGTCACCGGGCAGCGGCGCAGTCGTGGTCAAGCAGGCCCACAACGGCGCCGGCGTCGGCAACCAACTCCTCGTACGCGACCCGCAGCTGGCGGTGGACCATGTCGGGGCCCGCCATCTGCACCACCTGGCGCCCGGCGTGAACAGCATCACCGCGTACTGGGACCAGCGCTGGTCGTGGGCGAGCGGAGATGGCCGGTGGCCGGTCGTCATCGAGGCCTTCGCGCGGGATGCGGACGCGGTGTACTCCGAGTACTACGCCGCCGACACCGGCAGCGAACCGACCGAGATGGGCCGCCTGCTCTACGTCGGCCGGCGCCTGAGCCACCAGGTCGTCCCCCTCGACGGCGTGCGCGAGACGGTGCGGGCGGCGCTGCTGGACGGGGGCACCCGGCTGGCCGAGGCATACCGGGCCATCGGCTACCGCGGGCACCTGAGCGCGGACGCCCTCGTGCTGCCCGACCAGTCCGTGGTGTTCACGGAGGTCAACGCGCAGGTCTCCGGGTCGCTGCACATCTACCAGCAGATCGCCCGCCACGTCGTCGATGTCGCCGCCGCCCCGCGCCGCCAGGTGGTCGAGTACCACGTGCCGCCCACCTGGACCGTGCCCGACTTCGCCACGTTCCGCACCGTGCTGGACGAGACGGGCCTGACCTACAACCCGGCCACCCGGACCGGGGTGATCGTGTCGATGCCCGCCATCCCCCTCACCGACGGGGCGCCGGTCCAGTTCGTGTTCTGCATCGCCTACGACCCCGCCACCGGCTACGACGACGCGTTCGCCCGGCTCGCCAAGCGCTTCCAGACCCTGCCCGCCGGCGCCGTCGACGCCAGCGAGCACGTCGGCCACACGACCGTGTCCTTCTCCTCCTGACCGAAGGCCCTGCCATGACCACCAGCACGACGGCGGCCGCCGAGGCGGCCCAGCTCACCCCCGCCTTCGACCTCGACGCCGACCGGCTCGCCGCCGAACTCGCGGCCGTCACCTCCCACACCTGGAACGTGCAGCGCACCCACACCTGTGGCGGGCAGGTCGGCCAGCCCGCCCCGATCGACTGGCGCGTCCTGCCGCTGCGCAGTCTCGGCGGCGACGCGGACCGCACCGACCCGGGCGGCCCCGGCCCCCAGCCGTTCGCCCCAACCCGCTGGCTGAAGCAACTGCCCTACCTCGCCCGCCTCCTGGACCAGGTCCCCGCCCCGCTCAACGCCGTCCGGCTGATGGCGCTGGGGCCCGGCGCCGCCTCCACCCCGCACTGCGATCCCAAGTACCGGCTCGACCGCGGCCTCACCCGCCTGCACATCCCCATCGTCACCACACCGGACGCGGTACTCGTCCTGGACGGCGTCGACCACCGCTGGCAGCCGGGCACCCTGTGGTACGGCGACTTCTCCCGCGAGCACCTGGTCCGCAACACCAGCCGCGCGGTCACCCGCGTCCACGTCGTCATCGACGCCCTCCTCACCGCCGAACTCGCCAGCTGGTTCCCCGCCTCCTGGCACGAGCTGCTCGCCCGCGGGGAGGTCCTGCTCAACCGGCCCACCCCGGCCACCGCGCCCGCCTGGCCCACCGCGCTGCCCTACAACGTTCTCCTGCCCAGCGGGTTCGCGGACTTCGACGCAGCTGCACCGCTGGACGGCTCCCTCCTGCCCGCCCACCTCGACCACGCCGACGGCGAGGGTGACGGTCTCGCCCTGACCGTCGCCGGACGCTCCTTCGCGCTTCTCCCGGCCGGCGACAGCGGCGAGTGGCGATTCTCCGGCTGGAGCGAACAGCGCACCCTGCAGCCCGGCCCCGACGGCGGCCTGCTGCTGCGGGTCCGGCGCGGCCGCGCGCTCGCCGACCGGCACGTCCCCGCCGCACCCCCTGCGCCCTGATCTCTGGTCCCGCCCGCCCATCTGGAAGGAACCGTCCCGCCATGCGCCTGCACAGCCACGACGACTTCACCCCGCTCAAAGAGATCATCGTCGGGTCCGCGGAGAACTACCTCGGCCACGACCGCGACGTCTCCTTCGAGCTGTTCCACCACGAGAACATCAGCGGCTTCCGCTCGGACTGGGCCTATCCCCGGCTCGCGCACAGCGGCACCGGCGCCCGCGGGCAGAACTGGGCCGTCAAGCAGCGCTACGCCGAGGAGCTGCACGAGGACGTCGAGAACCTGGCCGCGACCCTCACCGGCCTCGGAGTCACCGTGCACCGGCCGCTGGTGCTGCCGCCCGACGCAGCCCGCATCGCGGGCCTGGGCTGGGAAGCGGCACCCACCCCCGCACTGAACATCCGCGACAACACCCTCATCGTCGGGGACCAGATCATCGAGACGCCGCCAGCGATCCGCTCGCGGTACCTGGAGACCCAACTCCTGCACCACGTCTTCCGCGCCTACCAGAGGGCCGGGGCCCGATGGACTGTCATGCCGCGCCCCACCCTCACCGACAGCTCGTTCGACCTGTCCTACACCCGCGATGCCGCCACCACCCTGGGCGGCCCGACCGAGCCGATCGCCGACCCGCAGCCCAGCCCCTACGACATCGGTCTGGAGATGATCCTCGACGGCGCCCAGGTGCTGCGCCTGGGCCGTGACCTCGTCGTCAACGTCGCCCAGCACAACCACGAACAAGGCCTCCACTGGCTTCAGCGCCACCTCGGCCACGACCACCGCGTGCACCGGGTGTGGCGGATGGCGGACAACCACATCGACTCAATGATCCTCGCCCTCAAGCCGGGAGTGTTCCTGGCCCGACACAACGGCATCCGCGACCTGATGCCCCAACCGCTGCGCTCCTGGCGCTACATCGTGCCGCCCGAACCCGATGCAGGCGCCTTCCCCGTCTACGGCGACGACGACCTCGTTCTCACCAGCCCCTACATCGACCTCAACGTCCTGTCCGTCGACGAGCACACCGTGCTCGTCAACGAGGACTGCACCGGCCTGGCCAAGACGCTGGAAGCCGAGAGCTTCGACGTGGTGCCCGTCCGCCACCGGCACCGGCGGCTGTTCGGCGGCGGGTTCCACTGCTTCACCCTGGACACCTGCCGGGACGGCGACCTCGTGGACTACCTGTCATGACCGGCACCACCGTGCTCCTGCTGGACGCGGCGGGCCCGGAATCCGCCGCGCTCGCCCGCGCGGCGGCCGCCCGCGGGCACCAGGTCCACGCCGCCACCGCGGCAGAGAGACCAGCGCCGGCGCCCAACCTGGCCGGGCGGGTCGTCACCGACTTCGCCCGGCCCGACCGGGCCGTGGAGGACATCACCGCGTACGCACGACGCCGCGGCGTCGAAGCTGTCCTCACCGCCAACGAGTACCTGACCGAGACCGCGGCGCTCGTGTGTGCCGAGCTCGGCCTGCCCGGCAACGATCCGCACCTCGCACACGCGGCCCGCGACAAAGCGGCGATGGCGAGCGTGCTCACCGCGGCCGGCGTGCACGTCCCCTGCACCCGACTCGTCCACGACGACGCCGAACTGCACGACGCACTCACAGACCCGGTCGTCGGCTCCCCTTGCGTGATCAAGCCGATCGGCGGGGCGGGCTCGGCCGGGGTCACCGTGGTCACCTCACCGGCGCAAGCCGCCGCGGCCGCCGACACCGCCCGCGAGGCGCGCAGCCGGTACGACCGCGGCGCAACCGGCGTCCTGGTCCAGGCGTACGCCGCCGGCGCCGAGTACAGCGTCGAATCGGTCACTCAGGAGGGCGTCACTACGCACCTGGCCGTCACGCGGAAGGCGGTGACCGGCGGCGTGCGCCGCGTGGAGACCGGGCACAGCCTGCCCGCACGGGTGCCCCCGGCCACCGAGACAGCGCTCCACCGGCAGGTGGGCGCGGCGATCCGGGCGGTCGGCATCCGCCACGGAGCCTCCCACACCGAGGTCGTCATCGCCCCCGACGGCCGGTGCACAGTCCTGGAGATTGCCGCCCGGCTCGGCGCCGGGCACATCGGCATCCTGCTCCAACACGCCCTGGGTATCGACATCTTCGCTGCCCTGGTCGATGTCGCACTGGGCCGTCCGGCCGCGCTCGCCCCCACCGCCCATGGCCACGCCACCGTCCGCTTCGTCACCGCCCCATGCGCCGGACGTCTCACTTCCGTGGCCGGGTTCCCCAAGCCGGGGCCGGGGGTGCCGTTCGTGCGCTGGCGTGCCGCGATCGGCAGCCCGGTGAAGGCGGCCGGCGTCAACGCCGACCGGCTGGGCGCCTTCGTCGTCACCGGCCCGGACGCAGCCGAGGTGGAACAGCGGGCCGAGCTGCTCGCCCGGCAGATCCACGTCCGCGTCGATGCGGCAACGCCCGAGCTGTGCGAGCCTGATCAGCTCAACTCGGCGAGCAGGCCGGACATCGCCCCGTAGCTGTCGTCGACCGCGTCCGCCTTCCCCAGCCGGTACCGCTCCAGCCGGATCGCGCCCAGATGCCGCGCCTCGTAGATCCGCGCCCTCCACACCGCCGCCGCAGAGCCATCCAGTAGCCCGTAGGACTCCCAGAACGCGGTCCGCTCATCGGTCTTGGCCCGCGCCATCCGGATCGTCCAATCCGCCTCCGGCGCCCCGAAAATGCAGCGGTCGAAGTCCAGCACACCGCTGATGGTCGGCACGTCGGCATCCCGGTCGAGCAGCGCGTTCACCGTCCACAGGTCGCCCGTCAGAAGGTGCGGTTCGGTGACCTCGTCCAGCACCGCCCGGTCATGCGCGGCCACGGCAGCGATCTTGCGCACGTCTGCCGAGTCCAGGCCCACCCCGTCCAGGTCCGCGGCAATGTCGTCCAGCGAGGCGATCACCGCCTCGCTCCACGTGGCGTAGCCCGGCCCGGCCACCGGCCCGAATTGCGGTCCCCGCACATCGTGCACGGCACGGGTAATCGAACCCAGCTGCCGGAAGAAACCTGTCCAAGAAGTGCGCGGGTAGGTGCCCAGATGCTGTGGAGCCGGGACACCGTCCAGGCACGTCTGGATCATCCAGTCCCGGCCGATCACATCATGCGACCAGTCCACCGTGATCACCTGTGGCATCAGGGGCGAAATCGCTGCCAGCCACGGCACGCTCGCAAACTCGTTCCGCATCAAGTGGCGCTCGCTGCGGAACTGCCGTCCCTCCTCCGGAGCGACCCGCAAGATCACCGGCTGCTCTCGGCCCGCCAGCGCCACACGGTAGACGTTGTTGTACATGCCGGTGCCCAGCTCAACAGCGGACACCACCACATCGCCGCCAAAGGCCCGCCCGCAGACAGCTTCGACCTCCGCAGCAGACAACGACTGCTGGAACGCCCCCGAGACCCGCTCGACCGGTCGGAAATCCATGAGACGCATCCTGCCCTACCTCGGCCCCAGCGCCATGCGAATCCGGCCGGAGTGAGCAGACCTCCGGCGTCCGTCGACGCGAAGGGGCCGCATTGCAAGCCGCGTGGCAGGGCGGGCTGATTCCGCGGATCAGGTGCAGTTGACCCACTTGTTGGAGAGGATCTTGATTTCGTGTCCGACTCCGGCGCCCTTGCCTCCGCGCTTCACGGTCCCAAGGTAGTTGGTGTAGTTCTTGCCGCCGTACAGGTTCACGTCGCAGCTTCTGCCGTTGTTGAAGTCTGACCTTGCGTGGACAAAGACCGTGTACCGCGACAGGTCCGTGTTGTTGCCCTCGACCTTCTGCATCTGTGCCGTGTAGTTCTCACCGGCCCACACACAGAACCAGCCCGGCGGGCAGTCAGATGCGGCTGTCGCGGAGAAGCTCTCGGCATGGGCCGAGCTGGTGAACGCGGTGCCCGCGAGCACGAGGGCCGCGATGCCGCCGCCGATCCGCTTGGCGCTGGCCTTGATGATCATGATGTGTTTCCCCCTGTGCTGATGGTGTTCAAAGCATCGGCAGTCAATGACGTACTCGCAGACGCGTCACCACCCAGACGCCACCACAGTCCACCGTGAGGCACCGATGCCTCGGCGGCGGGAGCAGGCGCGATCTACGGTCACGACCTCATGCTGGAGCGGCGCGGCCGTTGGCTGCCGCCTCACCCGGGTGACGCTGGGTGGTGGGCATACGTCCTGTCCTAGAAGGCGGCGTAGCCGCCGGAGTAGCCGCTGGTGCGGAACCGGAACCGGAACAGGACGCCGTCCTTGACGTCGCTGGCCACCACCACCCAGGTGCTCGCCGTGGTGGTGGTGTAGTTGGCCTGGCAGTAGTTGAGGCTGTAGTCGCTCTTGTAGAAGCACACCTTGACGTCGCGGCTCATGCCGGAGTCGATGTTGATGTCCGCGCACCGACTGGTCGTCTTGTAGAAGGCCGGCGTGTCCGGCAGGTAGTAGTCCCCCGAATCCTTGTGATAGACGACGTGATCCCCGTAGCAGCTGGCAGCTTTCGCTGTGGCCGCGCTGCCGCTCACACCGGTGACACGCACGCCGCCGTCGGACACCCCCGCCGACGCTGGCGACACGCCCAGCCCCACGGCGGCGAAGGCCACCGCCACGGTCAAAGCCACGCCCGCATTCTTCTTGCCAACAGCCATCCAGATTCCCCCTCAACTAGATCGTGCGGAGCACTGGAAGTCACCCCTGCGCTCCGCCTTCTGCACGAGCATCGCCAACCAGGCGAGCTGACAGCCAGACCTTTCACCCCTACCTAAAAGGCCGAGTTCAGGCACCTGAACGAGAGGATCCGGATCTGCACAGGACTGTCCCCCGCCTCGACGCGATCGTCAGTTCTCGGACGGGATCCGGCTGACGAGCTCCTGGGCGAACCAGCCAGCTTCCTCGCTCAATTCGTCCGGGCCCTCCTGGGCGATCAGCTGGAGCAGGCGCAGCAGGTCGTGTGCTTCCTCGAGGGTGAGCAGTTCCAGGCGGCGAGCCACGGCCGCTGCCTGGGCGGGGACCAGGTGATGAATGTCTGACGTCATGCCCAGGTAACGACCCCCGCCGGCGCAGGAATCCCCGCGCCGGCGGGTGAACACCCGCACGGACGCACCAGCGCGCTGGCACGTCGCGGCTGACGAGCTCTCCTTCTGCGTCCCGAACACGCCGATGGCCACTCCCCATGCGTGGAGTTGTGGCCGGCCGACAGCGGCGCGTCCTCCTTGGAGTGACGTTGCTGGGAGTGGACCCACCATCAGCCCCGCCGAGATTCGCGCCCTGCTGCCCGAGGCTGAGGTCCATCCGCCGGTCGTACATGGCGACCTGCTGCGCCTTGGCCTGTTCCCAGGCGACCGGGTCCTGATCATCGACGGGCTGTGGCACCAGAGCGCCCCGGTACGGCACAAGGAGATCCTCCTGCTCCTGGCCCACGGCGTGGCCGTGTTCGGGGCCGCGAGCATGGGCGCGCTGCGCGCCGCCGAGCTGGCACCGTACGGCATGGTCGGCATCGGCGAGGTCTTCCGCGCATTCCGGGACGGCGACTTGGACGGCGACGACGAAGTCGCCGTGCTCCAAGGCACGGACGGCCGGCCGCTGACTCTGGCACTGGTCGACGTGCGCGTCATGCTGCGCACAGCCGCCGAGTCCGGTCGCATCACCCAGGGCCAGGCCCGAGCGCTCACCGAGCTCGCGGCCGCGCTGCCGTATGCGCGCCGCAGCCGGACCGCGCTCGGCCAGGCCGCAGAAGACCACCAGCTGGGCGCGGCGCTCGAGGCCGCACAGGCACGGTGCGGGCGGCCGTACAGCCAAAAGCACGAGGACGCCGTGCATGCCCTGAGGCTGCTGGCCACGGGCGCCGCCGCAGCCAATGGCCGGCCGGCATGGGCCACGGAGCCGTGGGAGACCTCCTTCGTCCGGGCCTGGCGGGCACAGTACGAGCCGACCGGATCACGACTGCCGTTCCTCGCCCTCCTGCAGCACCAACAGCTCTACAACCCCGGCTTCCCGGCCCGGTGGCGCACTCACGTCCTCACCCGGCTCCTGAACACGGACCCAACAACCCTGACCGGCAGTGCCGTTGAGGCATGGGCGGCGGACCGCGGCCTGGCCGTCAGCGACCTGTCCGAAGAGCAGCTGGCGTACTGGCTCACACCGGACGAGCTCGCCTGCCCGGATCCGCATACGCAGCTCACCTTCCTTCTTGTACGGTCAGCGCGACTGAACGATGCCTGGCCGATCCTGCCCATCTCGCCCCAGGATGCGGGCCACCTCTTCGACCCGAAGCGGAACACCGAGCAGGCCGTGCGCGAGGCGCTGGAGATCAACGCCGCGCACCAGACCACCCACCCGCAGCAGACACTGGCGCACCTCAACGCTGAGCGGATGGCGGCCCATCTACGGCGCACCTGGGAGCTGCCGCCAGGCAGTAGCCCGCGTGGTGACGATGCCGCCGCACGCGACCGCGGCCTGCGCAGTTTCCCGGCCGCGGTCGAGATCTGCCGGAGCTTCTACCTCGGCGCGCTCACCAGGGCGCCCTCGGAATCGGCGGTGGCAGCGGCCGGCGCGAGCGCCAGCACGCGGACCTGACGCAGCACCAGCGGAAGGACCGCGGCGGCCACGATCACCACCGCCCCGGCAGCGAGGGTGGAGCGGACTCCGATGGTCGCGCTGAGCCGTCCGGCGATCAGATAGCCGACCGGTACAGGCAGCAGCTGGCCGAGAGTGGAGTAGGACGTGACCCGGCCCAGCCGCTCCTTGGGGATGCGCTCCTGCACCAAGCCGGCCCACACCGTCATGCTCAAGGCCAGGCCTGTCCCGGCAACACAGGTGGCCGCGGCCACCACGAGAAGCGGCCCCTTCAACGCCATCGCGGCCAGCGGCAGGGCCATGGTGCCGGTGCCCAGACAGACCACGATGCCTACCCTGCGGGCCGTCGTCAGCAGCGCGACGGCCGCGCCGAGGACCAGACCGCCGGAGAAGGCAGAGGCGACGACACCCCAGGCGCCGGCGCCTTTGAGGAACTCCTTGCCGTAGACCGGCCCCAGCAGCTGGAAACCGACAAGCCACGCCGGGACCACGACCGCGCCCTGGATGACCATGACCCACAGCCAGCGGCGCCCCCAGAAATCGGCCCAGCCCTCGCGCAGGTCCGCGACCACACCCGTCCTCACCTTGGCGCGGGCCGGGGGCAGGGCGATGCACGCGCACAGGACGGCCGCGACCGCGAAGGTCGCAGCGTCCCAAGCGATCACCCACGAGGTCCCGACAGCGGCGACGAGGACGCCGCCGACAGCCGGCCCGCCGATCTTCACGAGGTTCTGGCTCAGCTTGAGCAGCGCATTGGCCTGCCGGCGCATCGTGGCCGGGACGACCTCGACGACGATGCCGCCGGCGGCGGGCCCGAAGAACGCGGACGCGGCGCCGCACAGGGCCGACATCACCACCAGGTGCCACACCTCGGCGCGCCCGGCCCACAGCAGGAGAGCAGCGACGCCCTCGACGACGGCCGAGATGATGTTCGTCCACACCATGACCTGGTCGCGGGAGAACCGGTCGGCAACCACGCCCCCGATGAGCAGGAGAAGGATCTGCGGGATCACGCCGGCTGCGAGCACGAGGCTCAGGCCGGCCGGCCCGCCGCCCAGGCGCAGAACCGCGAAGGCGAGTGCGATCGGTGCGACGGCCGAGCCGGTCCACGAGCACATACGGGCCGCGTAGTGCAGACGGAACGGCCGCACCGCCAGGGGTGCGCAGGCCTCGCGCAGCCGGACCTTCAGCGATATGCGGGGCGTCGGGGCTGATGGTTCGGTCCGCCCTGGCATCCACGAGAAACGCATGATCGACTCCGCCCAGGAACCACGAAACCCGGCACCAGACGGCACCAGACGGCACCGGGACAGCGGCCCACCCTAGGACACCATGAAGATCACCTTGCCCGTTCGCCACATCCCGGCCGGGCCCCGGCGACGACGCGGTGAGCGATACCGGACACAGAACCCTTGCACCAGGCGCGC
Organism: Streptomyces sp. KL116D; assembly: GCF_030766975.1. Lineage (NCBI taxonomy): Bacteria > Bacillati > Actinomycetota > Actinomycetes > Kitasatosporales > Streptomycetaceae > Streptomyces > Streptomyces sp. KL116D. Next base: position 21,564 of record NZ_JASERH010000136.1, read on the forward strand.
CATGGCGTCCCCGGCCGCCCCCCGACGGCCGGTGCACGGTCCTGGAGATCACCGCCCGGCCCGGCCGCCGACCACATCGGCGTCCCGCTCCAACATCCCCCGGGCATCGACGCCTTCGCAGCCCTGACCGCTGTCGCGCTGGACCGTCCGCCCGCGCTCGACCCGACCGTCCACGGCCACGCCACGGTCCGCTTCGTCACCGCCCCGTGCACCGGACGTCGCACCTCAGTGGCCGGGTTCCCCAAGGCGGGACCAAGGGTGCGGCGGAAAGGAATCATGTAGCGGCGGGTCAGGCCCTGCAGCCACCATGCCCGCCAGCACGGCGTCCCACCGGCCGAGCACACCCGGCTCCGATCCCCTCCCGCGCACGCCTGTGGACCTGCCGCCTGCTCTATCCCTGTTCTTTCCTTTCCTTTCTGTCTGCTGGGCCGGAGGGTGCGTGGGAGGGGTTGTCGGCACACCCGGTACACCCTCATTAGGTGCCCTGAGCTGCACCTTCTCCATGCCCGGCGCACAGAGGTGCGGTAGGGCATACGGCACCGCTGACGGACCCTCCCCGACGCCGCACCCGCCGACCACCCACTTGCCCGTGGGGCGACCGGACAGGCCAACCACCCACACGCCCGTCGGACAACCGGACAGACCCTCACCGGCACACGCCGCAGCCAACGTCCGGCCTCGACTTCGGCTTCAACCTCGGCTTCGGCTTCGGCTTCTGGGCGGAACCCCTCCGAGTCCGGGCAATCCGCCAGGGACATCGGCAGGTGCGATGGCATGAACGCATCGGGGCATCCAACACCACTGCCCATCAGCCGAGTTGGGGACACGCCCGGCAGCACGCAGCAGCACCACCGATGCCGTCCGGATCACGGCGGCACCAGGGCGCGCCGCAGCCGGACCCACGCCCCACGTCACAGCAAAACGGCAGCAGACGACGGCGCCCGCGGTCCACGTCAACGATGGGGTGAGGCGACGGCGTACCCGGCGCCTGAGTCAGAGACTGCGGGCTGCCGCGCGCCGCATTCGCGCACGTCTCACGCCCACGGGCCACGCTCCCCAGCCGGGCCAGCGTCGTCCCGATCACCGGAAACGGCGTCTCGCAGCCTCCCGACCAGGTTCGCTGACGACACCGGCTCCGGGCCAGCACACTCTTCTCACTGCGACCGGACGGGACCAGCGCGACCACCGGCCCCACGCCCTCAGGCGCGTACCAGCGGCTGCGCCACCACACTCCTGGCCCTGCTTGTCGCGGCGCTCGAGGAACAGCTGGTCGCGGCGGATCTTGTCCACCACGCGCTCGGGACCATCGTGGAGCGGTCGACCTCCACGAACAGCAGCGGGAGACGATGCTCGGGAGCGGCCAGGACAAGATCGGCCTGCACCGAGCCGCGGCCCGGACGGCTTCCGTGCCGGTGACCGGCAGGCCGACCTCCTCCGTACTCTCATCGCCTCCAACGCAGGCCCGCCGGCCGGGCCTCGACGACCGCCCGCTCCACCCGGCCCAGCCGCTCCAGATCGGGCCTTCCGGGCTGGCGGCTGCAGCTGCCAGCACGGTGGCGTTCACGTCCATGGCGTGCGCGGCGCCGTGAGTGGCCGCACCGCGGGCGATCGCATCTCAGCGGCCGCCGCAACACCTCGCGCAGCCGCCTCCAGACCGGCCAGACGTCAGACCCACAACTTATTGTGCCTGCTGATCGGCTCACTCGGACACCAGCAACTCCACGATGCGTCAGATCCAGGCGCAGGCATTGCGATGGGCCTTGGTCCGACGGCCGCGCGTGCGGCACCGGATGCCGCACCAGTCAGACTGCGGACGCGCCGGGCTCCTGCACCTGCTCCGCCGTCGCCGCGCTTCAACACGCCAAAACCCGCAGCACATCCTCACGCAACGCACCGTCGCCATACGGCCACCACGCGCTCTTCACCACCCACCACTCCCCTGAACGATCACCCCGCCCACCAAACAGTCTGTCACCGATCGACCCCTCAAAGCGTTCGAACCAGACCACAGACCCGGCCACGGCGCACCGCCGACTGACCCAACACCTCCACCACAGACAGCAGCAGTTACGCAGGAACGTGCGCAGTAGACGGGATCGAGAGGTGCGCAATGGAGTCGCACATTGGTGAGTGCGGCGCAGCAGACCGGGTCGAGTGAGTGCAATGCAGCAAGCGCGCAGGTCTCTCTCCTGCGCTGGCTGCCAGGCACCGGCGCCTGCCGGTACCCAGCAGACCGCCCGACGCCGGACGCGTCCTCCCGCAGCTAGCCCCCACACCCCGAACGCCGCAGCACCGGGCACGCGCTGCCCCGGGGCCCGAAAACGCGTACCGAAACGCGCACCGGCAGGGGTACCAGCCAGGTCACCTCCTGCCGCACAGGGACATGCGAATTCACCCCACCCGTGATCACCCAGCACCGGTACACGTTCTGCTGCGCACCAGCACCGACCGGTACGCGTCTCGACCCCACCCTCAAACGCGTGCCACTGCCCCGCGGACGACCGGTACACGAGTCCCCAAGACCGTGCGCAAACCGGATGAACGCCGAGCACTAAGCAATCGGCGACACCCGCCGACAGCCGAGTGGCACCAGACCGCAGCACCCACCCGAACGTGGCGTCCCACCGACGACGACAGCTCCGGCGCAAACCGCCGATGCCGCCTCACAGAAGGCGACTCCCCACAGGCCACCTCGACCTGCAACACGGCATCGAGCAGGCCACCACCACCGGGCTCGCCCGCATCACCACCGTTCTACCGGCCCGACGCCGCGTCCTTGTGGGCACCTTCCCACAAGCACGGGGAGCACAACGAGGGCCGGGTCCTGCATCGGCAGGAAGAGGGGACCATCCCCGCGGGCGCAGGGAGCACTCTTCGTGACCTGCATTATTGCTCGACCACGGCTCCGCTCAGGACACTTTCACTGACTCCGACATTAGGGACATCGTGACGACGGATGGTCACCTTCCATCGAAACGTCGGCGTTGGCGGCCTTGCTCCAGCCCTTCTTCGGCTCGAAGGGGATCGAGTCAGCATCTCGCTCCGGCCGGTGGATGAGGGCAGGCCCTGGTGATCGATGGGTGCCAGGCGTGGTCGTGGGCCTCACAGCTAAAACCCTGCTCGTTGGTGGTGGTGTTAGTAGTGAGCTGAGCACGCCCCGCCTTTGACCCGCGTTCCGACTCCACTTCGGAGGATCCGCACCCACTACCTTTGCAGGCAACGTGGTCGCGGGGATGGCAAGGTACTCGATCTATCGACGCCTGGCTGAGCCGTCGTTGAGGCGCAGCAGCCCTCCCACGCGTCGGCGTCCCCGGCGTCGACAGCGCTCTGATAGAGCTCGGTCGCGCGCGGACGTCACCGTGGCCTCATAGATCCGAGCGAGGGCACTCCAGGCGTACACGTCGCCCAGGTCGATGGCGGCTGGCAGTCGCGCGCGCTCGGCCGCTTCGGGAGTCGCCACGCTGCTCGCGCACGCGCGGCCAGCAGCTGTCCAGAGCACCGACACCGCCTGCCTCGGCGCCTCGGGCCAGCGCACGCTCGCTGCCGCCGCGGTCGTCCGCGCGCTCGCGCACGCATGGGCAAGTGACTGCCCACGCCTCGGCGTCACCGCTTCGCCGGCAGCCTCGGCTGCGGCATCGCTCTGGCGCGCGCGCTGCGGTCGCGCGCAGCTTCCCGCGTAGTCGCATCGAGAAGCGTGCAGGCGCCGGTGTCGCCCGCACCAGCGCGGCGGTCCTCGCTGCGGCGTCCGCCGCCTCCGTCTCGCCCGCCACCTCCGCGGCCGTGTGAGAACCACCCACGCCTCGGCGTCGCCTGCCAGGCCGCCTTACAGGCGGAGCGCTCTGCACCCGCCCGGTCGCCGCTCTCCTCACAGGCACGGGCGAGGTGGGCGAGCGCGTTGGTCGCCCCGTCGGCGGCCGCCCGGTCAGGGCCTGTGCTTCGCCCCTCGCCGTCCCCCGACTCTCGGCGAAGCCGCGCCAAGACGCTCCGTACGCTTCAGTGTCCTGCGCCTGCCGGCGGCGTCGCTGCGCTCTCTCCGCTCCTGCCAAGTCGCCCGCTCTCCACCGCAGTTCGACCAAGGAGGCGAAGGCAGCCTGGACGCCCGCGGCGGCCGCCGCCTCATAGGCCGACTCCGCCGCAAGGCAGTCGCCCTCCTTCGCGTCGAGGCGGGCCTGTCCCATGAGGCCCCACGGCTCGCCGGCGCGAACCGCTTCCCGTACGCCGCGCGGAGCCGCTGCGCGTCGCCGACATACGCTCGCCTCATCGGGCTCCGCCAGCCATGCCTGGGGATGGCCTGCCCGCGCCGCCCGCTCGGCGGTGTCGTCGCTGGCGGCACGGTCCCCAGCTTCCTCCGCTGAGCGGGCCAGGGCCGACCACGCTTTCTCCTCACCGGTCAGAGTCGCCCGCTCGTAGCGCGCCAGAGCCCCGGCTGCGTCCACGGCACCCTCACGCGCCGCCCCGAGCGCTGCCCACGCGGGCCCACTTTCCGCCGCGGCCGTCTCCGCGCCGCTCCGGTCACGATCGACTCAGCAGCAAAACGAGCGCGGGACGTGTGCCACCTCGCCGCCCCGCTCGATCGCCCGCCGGTAGAGCTGTACAGCGTGATCGACACACCGCCGATCCTGAGCCGCCTGGCCCAGGGCGCGCACAGGTCGTCAACCGTACGGGCGTGGGCCACGGCCGCGTCCCAGAGCGGCTCGGGCGGCGCCAGGTGTGTACGCCCGCGCCGTACGCTCTGGTCCAGGTAGTCGGCGGGTGGTAGCCGTCCGGTGCGCCGAGCCCGGGTGCAACTCTGACGGGGACGAGGGCGGACAGGGAACCGGTCTCCTGTGCACTCAGACTCTCGACGGCCCTGTCGAGCCATGAGCTGTCGTGGGTGACGCGCGCGGTCGCCGGCAGGTATCCGGTGACAGCCTCGGCAAGAAGCTCACCAGGCAGCGCACTGGCATGCCCGAGGCGCCGGGCATCGACGGCCGCGGTGACCACCGCGTACTCGATCTCGAGAAGAATTGCCCGGCCCGGCCTCGTACCGGCGCACCAGCGTCGGGCCGCCGGTCAACTGCTGGATGACACGGGGTCGTTCACCGCTCGATCTCAACTCCGCCGCCTGCAGGGCCGATCCGGACGCGGGCATCCCCGGCGGCGGCCCTGCGGGCCTCACCGGGCCCTTCACCGAGGTGGTCGGGGACGTGGATCTCGAAGCGGTGGGCTCCATCAGGGCTCGAACGTGGAAATGCCGGTCCGTCGCTCCCGCAGCCCGGGACGTGAGGGCGCGCGCGTACTCGGGCCACAGCGTGCCGAGCACGGCCAGCGGTACGGTGCGTCTGAGAAGCTCCGCAGCGCGCGCAGAGGCGGCCTCTCACGAGGGGCCGTCAGTTGCCGCTGCGCCTCACCCAGCCAGATCACGGTCCGCGCGTCGACAGAATCGGTAGCGGCCCATTCCGCGAGTCACGAGCCTGCGGGACGATGACAGGCCAGGACGGAGGTTCGCTTCCGGACGGCCTCATAGGCGGCCCGAGTCTTGCCGGTCGACGACTGGCCGACGAGAGGCGAGCACGGACTGCCCGCCCTCTGCCGCGTGCCGCAACCTCTCGCGAAGCACCTCGTCGTGCGTGCGGGCGATGCACGAAGTGAGGTCGTCGATGCCTGCCATCGACGGCGAGCGCCCGGTGCACACACCAGGGGTAGGGCCCCAGTCCTCGGCTGTACGCAGACGGCGGTCCCGGATCCTCCTTGGCCGCTATCCACAACTCCCCTGTGCGCGCGACGACTTCGGCCGGTTGCGCGGCGCGCGAGCGCGAGCGAGGACTGCCGCGACGGAGCTGCACATCGTGCAGACCGGGCAACCGTGTGCCGCCGATGATCCGGTGGACGGTGTCCTTGCCCGGTGCACCAGGCAGTGTGTCGTCACCGGCGATCGAGTCCACGACCGTTTCCAGGGCCGGGGCGCCCGCGGTGAGGTAGAGGCGGTAGAGGTGGCGCTTGAACTCACGCAGCGCACCGGGCGGAAGGCGAGGCGGAGCCAGCGGACGCGGCCTGCGCCCACCCAGCCCGTTCCCGTTTCCGGTGCGGCTCCCGGCGCCGGCACCTCGGCCACCCCGGCTCTCGTCGCCACTCATCGCACACCCCCGCCCTCCATCGCAGCCCATCGCCACCGGTCGACGCTCCTGGACGGGGGGCACGCTGAGTCTCACGACCACGGCCGGTGCAACGCACCGGACGAGTACACATCCCCATTCGCGGAGGAACAGTTGACCGCCATCGCCGCCTTCACCGCCCTCAAAGCACCCATCATCGCCGCCCTCGCCACTGCACTGCCCGCGCTGCGGTCGGCCCTGCTCGCCCTGCCACTTCTCCTGGTGACCCTCGCCTGCCTTCCCGCACTCGCAGTACTGCCCTTCCTGCCGGACGGCACCCGGCGCGCGACCGAGCTCGTACGCCAACTGATCCGCTGGACAAAGACGTTGACCAACGTAGCCTGATCCAGACGGGCTACGGGCGGGAGGACTGATGGAACTGAGCATCACCTACTGAGCACGTCTCCGACGAGACGACCGTGGTCAAGGTGACCGGCGAATTCGACTGCTACGCATGCTGGCCCTTCCGCCAGCTGGTCCATGACCTGCTCACACAAGGCCACATCGTGCTGGTCATCGACCTGGCCGAGGGTCACCTTTCCCGGCTCTGAACTCTTCGCCGGAGTGGTCCACGCCCTGCGACAGTCCCTTGCCCGAGGAGGCGCATGCCTGCTCGCTGCGCCCTCGCAGCGCGTGCTGGGCACCCTCCGGACCACAGGACTCATCAGGAGCTTCACTGTCTTTCCATCCGTCTCCCAGGCGATCGAGGGCGTCGCCCCACCTCACAGGCATCCGGCGGACGATGAACGCGGACAGGGAACTGCCAAGCATCACTTACGAGCACGCCACGGACGGGATCACCGTGGTCGCGGTGACCGGCGAGATCAACGTCCTCGGCACCCGGCTTCTCCACGAGACGCTGTTGGACCTCCATTCGCAGGGCCACGTGATGTTGATCCTGGACATGAGCAGCGTCTCCGACCTCTCAACACCAGGGGCCGATGTTCTGCTGAGCGTCCTTCGGTGCGCGGCCGCACAGAACGGGGGCCTTCTCCTCGCTGCGCCCAATCCTCGCGTTGTCGGCTCCCTTGAGTGCGCCCGTCGAATGCGTGCCCTCACGAACGCCAGACGGGTGATCCCCCGCACGGTCCTGTCGTCCGACCTCCTGGCGCAGGTGGGCGTGCCCGTCGACCTCACCGTCTTCCCATCCGTCGCTCTGGCACGGGCGGGCGTACCCGACCACCTCGCCACCATGCGTCACATTGTCGCCCGACTCCATGAGGTGCAACGTGGTGACGGCCATGCCAGGGGGCGACAGCAGGAGTGTCATGAACCAGGTGCGCACCTACCCAGAAAGGGCCCAGATGAGCACGAAGAAGCGATCACCTGAAAAAGACGCCGACGGCATGTCAGTCCCGTTGCTCGACGCCGAGTGATATACGCCCCTGGGACTGAGCCGCCTGGCATGGGCGGGCACCCTCAGTCGACCGGCAATCGATCGATCGAGGGGTCAAGTGCTGTCAGGGCTGGCATAGTTGAGGCCATGGGGAGAATATGTGGAGTTCACCTTCGACGGCGGCCAGGCGGTACTGCTGGAGGTCTTTCCCAGTCCGCTGGCCGACTCTGCGGCGGGCAGCTCAACTCCCGGTTCCGCACCGCTCGTGCCCGTTGCGGGCGAGAGGAACGGCCGGGTGGCACGTGCTGCCCAGGGCGCTCTGCGACAAGTCCTCAAACCGCTGGTTCCGGTCCTGCAGTCGGTACACGACACGGTGTCCGCCATGGACCGAGCGGCAGCAGCTCACCGTCGACCTGGGTGTCAAGATCGGCAACGATCATGACTCTCGGTATCGTCGCCAACAAGGGCGAGGCGAGCCTGACGGTGTCCGCGACCTGGAACCTCGAAGCACCCGCGACAACGGAGTAGCCGTGCGCTCGCCGTACGACGACGACCCGGACGCCGCCGTCCGTCGGGCGTGGGCCACTGTGCACTCTCCTGGTGCAGGGGCCGGGCTCGGCGCCGGACTTATCGTCGCGGACGGGTTCGTGCTGACCTGTGCCCACGTGGTCAACGCGGCTCTCCAGCGTCCCAAACTGGCCGCCGCCCGGCCGTCTGCGCAGGCCATGCTCCAGGTCACGGTCTCGTTTCCGGGCCTCGACGGCAAGCACCGCGCCGTGGAGCTGGTCAACTGGCTGGCCCCGAGCCGGCGGAGAACGAGCAGTGGTGGAACGGTGATCTCGCCCTGCTGAAGGTCGACGGGAAGGAGGAGGCAGCGCCCTCCGTGCCGGTGCGTGAGACGTCAAGCCGGCACTTGTCGACCTGGTACGCACACGGGGCGCGCTCCCTCGTGGATGTCTATGTCCAGACCTCGCATGGGTCCCTGGTACATCCTGGATCCGGCGCGGCCCCGCTGGAGATTCTTCCCGGCCACAGCGGAGCTCCCTTGTGGGACCGTCAGCATGGCTGCGTGACGGGCCTGATGGTGTCCACCGAGCCCGACAACCCCCGTTCGTACGCCGTCAGGGCCTCTGAGCTGTTGAAGCTGCTCGCCGATACCCCTGCGTTCCCGGCCGCGATCACAGAGGTGTCGGATCCTCGGACTGCAGGCTCGCCGCCGTGAGCTGATCGACGCGCTGGAGGAGCTCTCGGAGCGGAAGGTGCAGCGGTGCGCCCAGCGTTTCGCCCGTGCCCTGCGCCTGGCCCGGGCTCCGGGCTCCTGCACGAGACCTTGTCGACGCGGCAATGCGTCATCAGCGGGGCGCTGCCGACTTGCCTCAGCACACTCACGGCTCACGCGTCGGTGGCACAACGGGTCGCAAACGTCGCGGCATTGCTGGGATCGGTGCGCCTGTTCACTCAGGAGGAGTACGAGGAGCTCTGCGCGTTCCTGGGCCCCGGTACGTGCTCGGAGGTACGCGCCGCCGCCCGCCGCGCCGTACCGCACTTCTCGCTGCCGGAAACCGGTCCGTCCGATGTGGGAGCGCTGATCGAGGACCTGGAGGACCGTGCCAGTGAACCCGGTGTCGTACCGCCCGTGATCCAGGTGATCGAGGAAGTCGCCGCAGCCCGGCAGGTCGGCGGCGACGGTCTGCGGGAGTGGTCGCACCGCGTGACCACTCGGCTGGATGTCAGCCCGGAGGCGATGCGCCAGTGCCGCTGGTCGGCCATGGCGTGCTTCTGCCCAAACGGTGCAGCCGGTCCTGCGGGTGTGGCTGTGGACAGCGGACCCGGCTGCGGAAGCCTTCCACTACATGATCCGCCTCTACGATGCCCATGGGCGCCAGGTCGGGACCTGGACGAACAGGGGACACTCTGCGCAGCCGCGCGAGCCTCTGCGCCGACCTCTCCGAAGCCGTTGGCGACCTCGATCAGTATGAAGAGTCGGCCGGTGTGGAGTTCCTGCTGGAGGAAGGCTTCTTCGGGCTGGCCGTGGACCGGCTGCCCGTCAGTGCGGGGCCCTTGGGGACGCGGCCCATCGGGCTGGACCGGGTCGTGGTCCTGCGCGGGCGAGACGAGATGCGGGGCGGCGAGTGGAATTCGCGCTGGAAGCAGGGACAGGGTTTGGCGGCGGCACCTAGCGTGCTGCACGACCTGCACACGGGGAACGGCAACCTGACGAACGACCAGTGAGATCGCCTGCGTCATCGCCTGCCCCCCGCCCGGCCAACACGACAGCACCTGGCCCTGTGCCGCTGGCTGGGGGTTCCGGTGATCTTGTGGCAGCGCGATGCTCACGGCCCGGATACGGCCGAGGCGTTGCGGGCCGTCGTGTCGGGGGACTGGCCGCGCACCCTTCGGGAAGCGGTCAGACGCCAGCGCGTCCATGCGATGTTCGACAGCGCTCACATGGGTGCTCATCTGGCGCTGATGTGGGAGGACCCGGGCTGGACACCGTCGCGGCAACGGCTGACCAACCCGAAGAAGCAGGAAGGAGGCACCGCGTGAACAGCGGGACCCCGCAGGAACGGCTTTTCCGCGGCGGCGGAGGCACGTACGACGCTTCCGTCCCGCTGCCCCAGCCGCCGCCGTGGCGGCGGCCGCGGCCGGACGGCGAGGCTGTGCGGCGGCCGTATCTGATCGGCGAGAAACAGGTGGATGTCGTCAACGCGGCTCTGCGCCTGCGTCGTCCCCTCCTGGTGACCGGGGCACCCGGCACGGGCAAGTCGTCGCTCGCCCACGCCGTGGCGGCGGAACTCGGCCTCGGGCCGGTCCTGGTGTGGCCGATCAACACCCGCGCCACGCTCACCGATGCGCTGTATCGCTACGACGCCATCGGCCCTGGCTGCGCGAGCAACAGGACGGCACCGCCGACATCGGCAGCTTCGTACGCCTGGGGCCCCTGGGCACCGCGCTGGCCACCCGGCATGAGGAGCAGCCTCGGCTGCTGCTGATCGACGAACTCGACAAGAGCGACCTGGACCTGCCCAACGACCTGCTGTTCGTGCTGGAGGAGGGCGAGTTCACCATCCCCGAGCTGGCCGTCTGCCCGAGGAGCAGGCGGCGGTCGCTGTGCATGTGCAGGGCTCGCAGGAGAAGGTACACAGTGCGGCACGGCACGGTCCGCTGTCAGGACTTCCCCTTCGTCGTGATCACCAGCAACGGTGAACGGAGTTTCCGCCTCGCCTTCCTGCGCCGCTGCATCCGGCTGGAACTGCCGGAGCCGGCCCGGATCAGCTCGAGAGCATCGTTCGGGCGCACTCCGCCCAGGACCTGCATCAGTTGCAGGCACAGTGGCGCGCGCGTGCAGGATCTCATCCGCACCTTCGCCGAACGGCGCAGCCTCGGCGGGCTGGCCACCGACCAGTTGCTGCATGCCGTCCATCTGCTGCAGCAGGGCATCCGTCCCGAGGTGGAGCACCTCAGGGAGGCGGTGCTGCGTGAGCTCAACAACGGCGGGGTCCGGTGACGCGGACGAGCTCTGGGTCGCCGCCCTGCATTCCGCTCTGCGCGGCGCGGGGTGGATCTCTCACCGCGCGAGCTGAGCGACGCCCTGTGGCTCGCGCTTCACACACCGCCGAACCGGGATGCGGCCGATGTGGCGGAGCCGTGTGCCGTGCTCCCCTCTGCTGTTCTCCCCCAGCCGGAGCACCCGGGCCGTGACGTTGGCGAGTCCGCGGCGGCGTGTGAGCCGACGCGGCGTTTACGCCTTCACCGGTGCCTCGCGGCGGCGGGGCTCCGCGCCGGTCCGTATTCCTGGCGTACGGGGCCTGCGGCGTCCGCTGGGCGCGTCGTGCGGGGACTGCGCGCGCTCAAGCGGAGGGTTCGCGTCCGCACACCGGTACGAGCTGGACGGGGACGCCACCATCGGGGCCATCGCCGACAGTGGCGTCCTCGACGTCGTGCTGCGCGCCCGGCCACGGATCGCTGGCTTCATCTCGTGCTTGCCGTCGACGCGGGCCCGTCCATGCGGGTGTGGCACGACACCGTCAGCGAGCTGGCCGACGCGCTCACGGGCTCGAGGCATCTTCCGCTCCGTACGCGTGGGCCCTCTGGAGCGCCCGTCTCTCTCATCGGCGGTCGAACCGTCGTGCTCGTCGTGACCGACGGCGTCGCTGACCACTGGTACACCGGGACCGCCCACGCACGTCTGGCCTCGCTGGCTCGCAGCGTGCCGACCGCGGTGCTCCATGTGTTCCCGCTCGGCTGTGGGGCGAGACCGCGTTGGCAGCCGAACCCGCGATCGTCCGCACGACCGGGCCTGCGCCGCCCAACAGCGCGCTTTCCGCCCACGATCCCTGGCTCCCCGCCGTGTTCGGTCCCCGCCCCGGCCTGCCGGTGCCCGTCCTCGAGCTGGACGAGCTGAGCCTGCGCCCCTGGGCGGAGCTGATCGCGTCGCACGGCGGCAGGGCCGCTCTACGCGTCATCGACGCGGAGAGCCCTCCAGACGCTGTGCTCTTCGACGAGGCGGTCGCCGATGAGCATCCCACCGCCGCCGAACGCGTGCAGGCCTTCCAGGCAGCAGCCTCGCCGCACGCCTACGACCTCGCAGGCCACCTGGCGGCCGTCGATCCGCTGACGCTTCCCGTGATGCGGCTCATCCAGGCTGCAGCCTTGCCCCACAGCAGCCCGGTCTGTCTGGCGGAAGTCCTGCTGAGCGGTCTCATGCATCTGGACAGCCCGCTGGAGGGCAGGACGTCTTCGCCTTTGCTCCGGACGTGCGCGCGCTGCTTCGGACAGTGATCAAAGCCAGCTCGACACAGCGCACAGCTGACGCCGTCAGTGACTTCATCGCACCACGCCTGGGCCGCACCCCGACTTTCCGGCGGTTATCGCCGACCGTTCGGGGAGCTGGCCTGCCCCAAGGGGGCGCTCACTCTCGCAGAGTGTGGACGCGGAACGAGGAGAACAGGGCCCATTCGCGTGAACCTCTGCTCCGCGTGATCGACGCCCTGTCCACGCTGGACTGTCTGGCGGACGCGCCGGGGCGTCTGCAGTTCGCTGCTCTGCTGGGAGACGTACTGGGCCGGCCCATCGACTTGCGGGGCGTCAGGCTCCGTGAGGATCTCGTCGTCCTGTCACGGATCGCGTTGGACACGGACGGCGGCGAGCAGGCCCTGCTCGATGTGGTGCGGATCCTCGAAGGGGCGGTGATCTCCGCGGAGTTCGAGCGGCTCCTCGTACCGTGAACGGCTCGAGCGGTGTCGGGACGATCTCACCGGGCAACGCCGACAGCCGGCCCGGATGCCTGCGGGCAGGTCGGCCAGCGACCGGCCGAGAACCGAACGGCGCGGGCCCGGCACCGACCAGGCACTGCCGCCACAGGCGGATCCGGCCCGTGTCTGCGCGCGTTGATCGTCGGCATTGAGCGCTACGACGTCGGACCTACCTGGGACCTGCCCGGGCCCGCCCGGGATGCGGTCCGCTTCCACCAGCTGCTGCGAGCCGCTGGCGTGCGGAGGCCAACCTGCGCCTTCACCTCGCTCCCCTGCCGCCATTTGTCCCTGACCTACCGTACGAACCCGCCGACCATGCGACCCTCCGCCGCGTCCTCGTCAGCGAACTGCCGTCGACCGAGGGCGACGTGCTCTGAGGTAGTGGTGGGGCGGGCACGGTGTCACCGACCGTGCTGACAGACAACGACTGTTCTGCGCGGACGCGACCCTCGCGAACAAGACGAACCTCGATCTGGACGCGGCGCTAAACCGATACGCCGGGGAGACCGTCCCCGGCCATGCCGCAGCAGTTGTGGATCGTGGACGCCTCCGCGGCAAACGAGGACGACCTCGCCTTCCAACCGCCACTGCCTTCCGACGCCCTGCCAGCCGCGCGGCCGCGCGCCCAGAAACTACCGGCAGAGCATCATCCGGGCCGCCAGAGCCGGCCAGGCCGCCAGCAACGACCCCGTGCGGTCTACCGGTCTCTTCTCCGACGTCGTGCTGGATCTGCTGGCTGACCGCCATGCCGTCCTGCCCGGACTACCTGATCCGCAGGCCCTGTACGACGCGGTCAAGGCACGGTTTGCAGACCTTCGGGAGGCTGGCCGCACTCGGCAACATCCGCGATCATGCTGCGGAGCCCCGGCCGCACCGAGGAGCCGGCGCCGGCCCTGTCCTCGGCGCGGCCAGTATCTTCCCTTGGACGGGCTGTAGAGGCTCTGCTGGCCTATCCGCTGATTCACGACCCCTCCGACCGGCGGTTGGTGATCGGCATGCTGGACCCGCGCATCGTCGCCGCACTGCCTCGCAACCCCGCACCCCGCCTCGATGTCACGAACATCGTCAGCGGGATCATGCGGCATCACCCGGAGGCGTTGGACGACCTCTACTGACGCCGTGGTGTCCGCCGATGACGATCCCGCACTCGCGAGGACACTCCGCAAGGCACTGGACGACCTCATGGCCTTGGCGAGCGACAGCAGGCGGCCGGGCGTCATGTGAAGTGCGTCATGCCGTGGGATCGGCGGTCTGCGAATGCCGTCGAAAATGTGACGGTCGTGTCCTGTTCATCGGCCTGCCGGTCGCGGCACTTGCGACAGGGATGGGGCGCTGACCGAGGCGGTCCAGGCCGATGCGCTCGGGCTTCCGTCACCTGGACGTGGCGAAGGCCGAGTTGGCCAGGAGGACCAGGGCCCAACGCGTGCTGGCAACGACAGATTGAGCTAACGCATGCTCTCGACGCGGGTTGACGGCCTCGATGAAGAACATCCTGTACAGCCCGTTCAGGTGCTCCAGGGTGTCACCGAGATTCAGGCCGAAGTAGTCCCGCCATGCCTTTAGCGCTGTCTCCAGCGCCCCGGCGACGACTGCAACGGCCGTCATGACGGTAGCCGCCTCGCCTACCAGGTCATCTTCAGAGTCCTCGGCCAGCATTCGTGCGCGATTCGTCATCCATGGGCGACCGTGGGCGGCACCCGAGAGGATGCGGTAGGGCGCTGGCATGTGAGACGGCATGGCCTTGGCCTCTTCAGTGATGTTGATGTCCAGACCGGACTTCTCGCCATCGACCTCGTAACCGATCAATCTCCCCTGCGAGTTGGTTCGCTCCACTGCAACGTACGCGGAGGGCCGTCAGCACGTGCTCCTTAGCCTGGGCGACCTCCGCCTCCTGGGCCGGCCCGAACGCCTTCGCCGTCTTCTCCATGTGCTCGACGTCGGTCCGCCAGAGGCCGGCACAGCGTGCCAGCCGCTTGGCGGCAGAGATGTCGGATCGATCAAGTAGTGCAGGAACAGGCAGTTCTCCATCACAGCCCTGCTCAAAGTCAGCGGCGACCAAACTGGTGGCGGTTGCATGACCACGTCGTGTTCGAGAGCCCTTACGTGATCGAGAGCGTTGGACCACGACAACTGGGCCAAGTCGAAGATCATGCCGTGCATCGACCGCCGGGCTTCGCGTGTCGGCTCGGGCTGCGCATCGAAGGCCGCCGCGTCCCGCCTGAACGGCGCGTCCGGGCCACCAACCTCGTCTGGAAATGCGTTGGCGGCCAGCTCTCGCAATTCCTTCAGTACCTGTGCAGCAGCTCTCGCAAAGGGCTCGCTGATCGGGACGGTGAAGGTCACGGGAGTGCCATCCGTAGGAGCAGAGTCGTCTGTCATGCGCGGATCTTAGGTCGTTTGACGCCCGTCAGCCCCTGACCGGTCACCGCCACCACACGCGCGTGAGGGTGAGCCGGCAGTGGCCCGGACCTCTCCGCAGAGGACAAGGAGCGCCTCCGTCAGCGCCACGCTGACGGCGTCAGCCTCAACGAGCTTGCCCGTCAGATGGAACAGATGAACGTAAAGCTCAGCAAGATGTCCGGCTTATCGCTCGGCGGATCACATGCTGCCGAAGAATCGCGTCCACCACGTGGGCCGCGCTGCGAAGTATCTCAAGCGCGCTGGGGCCCTCATGGTCGCTCTCCAGTAGCTCTTCGGGGAGGCTCACGTAGCTGAGTTCGGTCAGGGCCTGTTCCACTCTGGCGAGGTCGACGGGATCCAGCGCGCCTCCTCACGGGCTTCGTCCGTGCCGAGGAAAGCCCCGGGTTGTCGGCACATACCTCGGCGAGGAGCCGAACTTGCTCACGCAGACCACGATCCGTGTTCCGCAGATCGTTGCGTCTGCAGGCACGCGGATGCGCCCGTACTCACTGGAGTCCTGAGTGTCCCGCTCGGACTCGCACGGGAGCTCCGAAGTCCGCTTCGAGTCGGCGCACCAACCTGCTGAACGCGAGGCCGGTCGCGGCGCGGTCGTAGTGCAGCGGTTGTTCCAGCCGTTCGGGGTCGTCGAGTTCGTGCAGGAGGGCTAGCAGTTCCGCCTCGCTCATTACCATCCGCCCATCTTGCCGCTCAGCGGGCGGGAGTGGCGGGGCAGTGTGTGCAGGAAAGGGTCGGCTCTGGAGGCAGTGGCTAGGTTGCGGTCTCGCGCTTGATGGCTGCGGGACTGTTCTTGATTCAACTCAGGCTGTCGCAGGTGTCCCTCGCATTTGTGGTGCAGTGGGCTGCGTCGGGAGGCCGATTGCGCCACGTGTGGCTTGGCTCCGACCAATGTGGTCAGCCCGGCGTGGAGGGATCTGCGGCATCGTCGTGGCGGGAGGAGGCGTAGCTTCTCTGAGGGAGATCCGGGCTCGGCGGAGTAGATGGTGAGGGTGAGTCGAGTTCGGCTGCCAGCTCGAGCCCCTCGTAGGCCCGGTCTGTCCGAGGGAGAGGGGTCTACCGAGCAGCCCATCCCATACATAGGCTGCGGCGCATGACGCACTATCTACAGGTCGCCACCGCAGCGGCCACCAGGGACGAGGCAGTCGTCCTCGTCAAGGCCGTCGTCGGCAGATCGGCTGGCTGCGGGTGCACAGGTGATTGGCCCGGTTGTCTCGGCCTTCTGGCACGACGGAGCGTTCGGTACTGGGGAGGAGTACCGGGTCCTCTTCAAAACGCGCGCGGATTGCTACACCAAACTGGAGGAGTTCATTCTCGCGCATCATCCTTGGGAGCGTCCCGAGCTCAATGCCGTGATCTTCAGCGAGTCGTCGGCCGACTTCAGGGACTGGGTCGACAGGAATCTCGGCTAAGCCTGCGCACGTTCCAGGAGTTCCTCCACCTCTGGTAGACCACGATGCCGGGTCAGGGCTGACAGTGTGGGCGCGAGTCGCTGTCGGGGACGCACCGATGCGACCCCGACAGATAGCTCCAGTACGCGGCAAGCCGACGCGGCCGCGGTCTCTACTTCCCCGCTGCCAGATAGGACTCGCCAGCCAAGACGTGTACAGCGCCTTGTCCCTGGCGTGTGTGTGTCGCTGAATCGAGCCAGGACGGATTCGAGTACGGGGACCGAGCGCAGTGGACGACGCAGTTCCGTCCAGCACCGGCCCTTCGATCGATCTCTACTTCGTCGGAGTCGACCCAGGCGGCCCAGTCCGGCACCGGGCCGCTGCTGTCCTCGCTTGAGCGCCTCCTCTGCAGCGTGCAGGGCAGCCTCTGTTTCTCGGGCGTGCCCGGCGACGGCGTGGGCCCAGGCCAAGCGTTCGTGCAGGAGAGCTCGCACGCCGGATGGGGCCCGGGGCCCTGCGGTACGGCACGACTCGATGGCCGTCGCAACCGCCTTGCTCTGATCGGTCCCCGAGTGCTGGTAGGCGAGGAAGGCCAGGGCGTTGCCCTCCAAGGCAACGTCGCCGGCCGCGTGAGCCGCGCCTGGCTGGCCTCGTACAGTCCTTGAGCCTGCAGCCTGGCGCCCAGCGTCGAAGGCTGCCCAGCCTGCCTGTTGTGCCTGCTCGGCGAGCAAGGAACGCAGGAGCGTTGCCGGTGGATTCGCTGTAGGTGCAGTCGCACAGGAGGCCGCGTGTCCTGTGGTACTCACCGAGGTAGAGCCTGAACGTGTCCCCGCCTCCGAGCACGTCGTCCAGTCGTCTCAGCCGGGCGGTGCGTCGGCTTGCAGCAACTCGACGCCGCGCGTGCTCGAGTCGATCCCCGGGCGGTCGGAGGCGTCAGGGCGACCAGCCCGCCGGCTGCCAGTGACCCTGACGCCTTTACGAAATCCCTGCGTCGCACCTTCGTTGCCTCTCCTCGCTCTCGCCCTGCTCACCTCCCATGAGCGGTCGGCGAGTCCCAGCAGACCACCACCCGATTCGAGTGCGTCTGCGATCGCGCAATCTTCTCGAAAGTAGTGACGGCGCTGCCACTGCCTCGCCAGGGACCCACACGTGCTGAGCTTGAGCGATCGTCACTCGCTTGCCAGCTTGAGTGAAGCTGATCCCCGCGTGCGCTTTGGCCAGCCGGAACACCGTGCCAAAGTCGTGCGCCTTGAGAGCCGCGAGCATCTCCGAGCTGCGAGGTCTCATCCGGCAAGGCCGTCACTGGCCGGTACTCACCTCATTCGGTGCATTGCTGCCTACTGCTGATTCTCAGCCTCAGCGGTGAGATTGATCCAGAAGCCTACCCATCATGCGCACCTATCGCCGCGCAAGCCAGAAACCCATCCGCTCGGCATGGTGATCGCATCAGGCCGACGAGGAAGGGAGCGGCCGCGCAGCGACGGCGAACTCACCGAACCTCCGCAGTCACAGCGCAGCGCTGAGCCCGCCTTTGACGGGCGGTCGCGCCTTCTGTCCAGCTGGAAAGTCCCCCGCGCGTGGGCCATCGTGCGACGAGGAAATCCCTGAGTCGCTTTCGGCCCAGAGGAGGCTGTGCTTCATGGCGCGTGAGGCCCGAAACCGCTCCCGGATTGCGGCGATCGCCGGAGCGCATCCCGCAGTCGGCGCCCACGGTTGGTTCTTGGCCCTTGTCCTCGCCGCCGAGTTGCTGGCACGCGTCGCCCCCTACGCACGTCTTCGTTCGCTCTGCACGCCGACCATCCACGAGCAGGAGCCTCACATGAGCTTCTCGCCGGCAGACCAGCATCTCCTCTGCAACAGCGCTGACAGGCCTCGAGCGGGACCGGCGGAGCTCGGCCGCACTGCGCACCCAGCCCCACCTTGCAGACCTGCCTCCAGTCCTTCCCTCGCCGATCGCAGTCTCGGCGGGCGCGCGAGAGCAAGCAGGTTCCTCTCGTACGTCGCATCGGGGCTGCGTGGCTGCGGCAGGCCTGTCGTATGCCGGAGGATCGCGTCGAGGTGGCGCTGATCGTGCTCTCGAGCTCCTCACCAACGCCGTCCTGCACGGTGCGGGATCTTCAGTGGCCTACCGCAGCTGGTCTCCGCAACCAGGCCTGGTCCACATCGAGATCGATGACGGCACCGAGACCCCGGAGCCCCAGCCCACCCAGGCTGCGGCGTCGGACGAATCCGGCCGCGGCCTGTTCCTCGTCCAGATGCTCGTCCAGGAGCTGGGTGGCGACTGGGGCTTCAGCCATCGCGGCACCACCGTATGGTGCCGCTTACCCATCGGCGGCCAGCAGACCGGACGCGAGCGGAGCCAGCCGTGAGCAACGATGTGATTGAGGCGCCGCCGGCGCTACCGGCGGGGACGAGGGTCATTGTCTGCGGGTGTCTGCCCAGTGCGGAGTCCGGGACTCGGCGCTACGCGGCGTGCACAAGACCGTCGCTCGGTGGAGGTGGGTGCCGGTCGAGACGTTGATCGACATTGGACTGTTCACGTCGCCGGCCGCGGGCCGCCCCGCGCGGGCGACGCGCGCTGGACCTGGTGACCGACGGTGGGGCCGGCGGTATCGTGATGCTCAGCTACGTGATGCCGTTCTTCCTCCCCGTCGAGCGGACCGCGATCGTCGCGTGCCAGCGGCGGACCGGGGCGTGGGTGTCGAGCCGGTGGAGCACTGCGGACGTCGCCGCCCGGTTAAACCACTTTCGTCCGGTGCAGGCAAGGCGGTGAGTGCGGGGGCGTCCCGGCGTCGGGCGCGAGGGCGTCAGCTTCTGCGGGTGCCGCGGCTGCGATGGGTGATACGTCATCCGCTGCGCTACCTGGCCATGCTCGGCTTCGGCCCCGTCCAGCTCATCCTGCTGCCGACCCTGGTCGGCGCCATCACCCTCCTGGTGATGACACTGAGGCCGCATGCCTCCTGAGCCGGGAGCCCCGAGGCAGGTCGGCGCCACGTCTCGTCTGCCCCCGGTCGCGCTTCTGTGGGGAGGTCGCGGCCGGCCAGCCTCGCTCCGCCCCCGTCTGCTGAGCGGGCGGTGCAAGACCCGGATGCGGCCCTGCCACCAGGGTCCTGTCCGGACGGGCGTGTGGAGGTGTCCTCCCCCGCCGTCTCCCCACACGCCACCTCCCACCGGTTTTCCGTGAAAGGGAACCTCTGACGCACCAGCGCGGGTCTCACCGTCCCGTACATCACCGTCCGGCACGGCGAGACACCCGACCTCGAGCGACACCTGTGCGTGCGCCCCGGCCCCGACGCAGCCGCCGGCGGCTCGCCTGGATCAACGAAGGTCTTGGGGACCGCGATCTGCGCGGCGTGCTGTGGGGCCGGGTCTCGCAGGAATTAAGCGTCGACCGCCGCGCCCTGAGGGGACACCGCGGTGGCGGCTGGTCCATCCCGCCCGGCAGCGGGAGACCATGCTCTACCTCCAGTGCCGAGGTGTGCGTGACGCGGGTGCGCGACGTGCGCCGCCAGAGCGTGTGTTTGAGATGTCGATCAAGGTCGTGAAACGATCTTGGGATGGCTCGTGGAGATCTGACGGACGACCAATGGCTGCGCCTGGAAGCGGTGTTGCCACCGCTGCCGACGATGGGGCGCAAGCCGCGGGACCGGCGGCAGGTCTTCGACGGGATCTGGTGGCGGGCCCGGACAGGCTCACCGTGGCGGGACATACCCGAGCGGTACGGACCATGGGAGACGTCGTACTCGGCGTTCCGGCGCTGGCAGATCGACGGGACCTGGGCCCGCGTCCTGGAGAAGTTGCAGGTCAAGGCCGATGCTGCTGGACACGTCGAGTGGGAGGTGTCGGTGGACTCGACGGTCTGCCGGGCCCATCAGCACGCCGCCGGAGCCCGCAAAAGGGGGCTGACCGTGAGGGCCGGCCGGACGACGGCGGCCTGGCGGACGAACCGGCGGACCACGGGCTCGGCCGTTCGCGCGGTGGCCTGAGTACCAAGCTCCATCTGGCCGCCGACGCCGCCGGGCACGTCCTCGCCATCGTGGTGACCGGCGGCCAACGCGGCGACGCGCCGCAGTTCATCGAGGTCATGGACCGCATCCGGGTCCCCCGGCCGGGCGGCGGGCGGCCTCGTGTCCGGCCTGATCACGTGCTCGCCGACCGCGCGTACTCCTCCCGTGAGATCCGCGCTTACCTGCGCAGACGCAACATCGCGCACACCATCCCGGAGAAGCGCGATCAGGCCGGACACCGGCGGAGCCGGGGATCGGCCGGTGGCCGACCACCCGGCTTCGACCGAGAGAAGTACAAGGCCAGGCACAAGGTCGAGTGCCGGATCGGCTTGTTGAAGCAGGCCCGCGGCGTCGCCACGCGCTACGACAAGCTCGCCGTCCGCTACGAAGCGACCGTCCAACTCGCCTTGATACGGCAGTCCTGTGACCTCATTTCAAACACGCCCTAGGATTGCGGTGCACGTTCGCTGACCCGATCTTCTCAAGCGCCTCCGGCAGTAAAGAGGCTGCAGCCATGAGACGAAGGCGTCGTGAGTCCGAGGCGTTTCCGATCGACGGCGTGGCAGTTCCACTGATGAAGCAGAGGGCGAAGGTCTGCTCGGCGGCGTAGTCAGGCTTGCCCGCTCTTGAGCCGCTCTTGCCGGCCCACATTACCCCACGAGGCCAGACGAGCCGTGGAGGCAGTCTGCGGATCATGCTGGTCGACGACGAAGTCAGTCAGTTCGCTCCGCGGCCGCGGCGCCCTGCGTATCCGCGGTCACCTGCGTACCGTCGGCCGAAGGCGACGCATCGATGACATCTGGGAGCTCGGTGATGTCAGCAGGCTTTCCAGGAGGTGGTGGTCCCTCACCACTCTCGCTTTCCTCGAGGCGTCGTCGCCCTTCTCCTTCCGTCGCCTCTTCAGCTCGAGTTCCCTGGCCGTCTTCTCTGAGTACCGCCTCATCTCGTAGCCCCTCAGTCCGGCTGCTCGAACACTTCTGCTGCCTCCTTAC
This sequence comes from Streptomyces sp. KL116D, assembly GCF_030766975.1. Classification (NCBI taxonomy): domain Bacteria; kingdom Bacillati; phylum Actinomycetota; class Actinomycetes; order Kitasatosporales; family Streptomycetaceae; genus Streptomyces; species Streptomyces sp. KL116D. Next base: position 43,094 of record NZ_JASERH010000136.1, read on the forward strand.
CAGTTCGTGGGGCGCGCCGACACCGGTCCCCAGCCCTCTGGTCACTGACTGCTGTCCGCCGCTGTAAAGCTTCACCTCCTGCGGCTTCTGTGACAGTGCCGTGCCTCAATTCTTCTGCGTTCGGCGTCATGGCCGCGGTTCGTCAGTTACCGGAGTCGCGTTGTAGTAGGTGCGGATGAGCGCGATCACGGTGTTGGTCGTGTGGTCGAGGTAGCTGCGACGTCGGGCAGAAGGCCTTCCGGGCTGATGTAGCTGTTCGGCCCGAGGTGGTGGCTGGGTCAAGGCGATGCACGGTGATCTTCCCGGCTCGGCGGGCGCGGTTCCACGCACTCCGGCGGAGCAGGCGCAGCGCTGAATATCCACGTTCCGACGCGTTCGATCCGCGGTCGCCGGCACTGGTGAGTTGGTGCACGTGCTCAGCGTGGGTGACATCATTGGACCCGTTGTGGAACCCGCCCAGCGTGATCACCACGACAGGGGCGCGCAACTGTGTGCACACATCATCGACCGCGCCTGTGGCGACCTGTGCGCCGCCACTGTAAGAGAGCAACTACCACGGGAACACCGCTGCCGGACCGGCATCCGCGAGCTCGAGCTGCGTGGCGATCTGAGTGCCGACGGCCCGGTTGTACAGCGGACGGTATCGGTGGTCCGCGGCGACGAAGACCGCATGACGTTGTGCAGGAGAGAGCAGCAGCCCGATCCGCCAAAGCCGCAGTCACGCCCGCCACCGGCCGGCTCGCCAGTGGGTCGCGAGCGGTGAGTAGGGCTGCACCTGGCCCAGCACGCGCAGTTCCGGTGCTCCTTCTCGAGCACTGCCGGACCAACTGGCCGCCGTCCCTGGTGTCGCGGACACAGACGCTTCCGATGCCGTCCAGGTAGTCAAGTAGGCGTCCGGCGGACGGCCGGATCCGCGCCGCGCGCATAGGGATGCCCTCCGAAGGTGGGTGAGGGGGCGCGCAGGCCGGTCCCGCAGACCAGCACCGCGTGACGGGCCAGCAGCCTCGGCAAGCAGCACGGGTCCGAGGTTTCGAGTGCCGAGAGCAGAACCGTCATGCGAGCGACGCATCGCCGGGGAGCGCTGATCCTCACTGACCAGACGCCGCACGGCTCCACGACGACACCAGCCCGACTCGGCGACGGCCACACGTAACCGGCAGCGCTCCACTCAACGCGAGCCCGGTCGCCGCATGCAGCGGGTCAGCGAGAGCGGCACCGACGCCCACGAAGATGCAGTGGAAGTGGAGGGAGCGCCGAGCACTCGAACGCGAGGACCGCGGTGAGCGGCAGCGGGCAACCAGGCCTGCCGTCCACTCCAGGCCCTCGCCCGGTGGCGAGGACATGACCAACTCGGTCGATCGCTCCACGCGGCCAGCGGCCAGAACGCGAGCACGGCGCCTCGACGACGCTCGCTGCGGCCGGCGAGCAGCCCTGCGACGAGTGTTCGCGGCAGGCCGGGCCTGCGCGCCAGCAGCGGCAGGATGCGTCCGACCGCCTCGGACAGCCCGGCGCACAGCAGCAGAATCACGACGACAGACGACATCACTCAGCCTCCCTGTGGCGGATCGACCGAGCCGACTGATGAACCTTGTCGGCGACGCGCGTGTACCGCTCCAGTTCGTCGACGGCCCTGCCGGTGTCCGCCCGCCTTGTGCTGGGCGGTCTTCAGGCTCGTCGCGGCCGCTGCGAAGCCCGGTTCGTGGAGCAGGCGTCGGCAAGAACACGAACGGTGTTCCTGCGATGTCCTGGGTACGCATCGACAGGCCGGCACCGAGTTCGACGACGCGACGAGCCACCATCGCTGGTCCGCGCCCTGCGGGATCAGCAGCAGCGGACTCCGGCGTACATGGCTCAAGCTGACGCTGTTCATTCCGCCGTGGGTGACGAACAGCGCCGCGCGGTCCAGCATCTTCCGGCTGCGCACGAAGCGGCGGGCGAGCACGTTCCCGGCAGTGGCCCGAGCGCGCTCGGATCGGTGGGGCCCGTCGACACGACCACCGCGCGCGGAGGTAGCGAGCGCGGTGGCGAAACCGGCGCAGAGCCGCGGGCCACCGTTGAACACCGCTCCCAACGACGCGTACAACACCGGTCCTGGAGCCGGTCGAGAGGGAACGACGGATCGGTGGACGGGCGCCGACACTCGGGCCGAGTGGAATCTGCACGACTGGTCGAACTCCTCGACCGCGGGCTGGAACTCCGGGGACGTGTAGCACGAGGTTCAGCGCTTGGCGGATGTCCGCCAGGTCGAGCAGGGAAGCCCGAGGTGTCGTAGCGTCGGTGCAACTCCCGACGGGACCGCAGATAGCCCCGGGCGCTGCGGGGCCGGGCCCTTGCGTCGGCCAGCAGCTGCCAGGAGCCCCGAGTGGGGCTCGGGACATGACTGTTGAAGGCGAACGTGGTGAACGAAGAGGCCGCCGGAATGCCGAGTTCACGAGCGGCGATCGCCCCCAAGGACAGGCGCTGTCGTGCACGATCAGGTCGGGACGTTCGCGGCGGAGTTCGGGAGCAGGTCGGGCAGTCGGCGCAGAGCGCGTGTGTCGCCAGCGCCTCCATCCAGGTGAGCGGCGTCGGCTCGGCGGGGAAAGGCTGGTCAACGGGGTCGGGGAGCACCGTCGCGCCGTTGGCCCGATCTCCTCACGGAAGGCGGGCGACGTGTGGTACACGACGGTGTGACCGCGCTGAACGAGTTCGGCCACGACCGGCAGCGTCGGATTGATGTGTCCGTGCATGCCGATGTTCAGGAACGCGATGGTGCTCACTGTTCTGCCTCCGATGCCGAAGAAGTCGATGAGCCGCACGTGCCGGCGGAGAAGCCGCGGAGGGGCCCTCGACGCGGTAGAGTCCCGGCCCGTCGATGCGTAGTTCGTCGAGGAAGCGCGCCGTGCGGCTCGCGGTGCCGATCAGCCGCTGAGTGCGGCCGAAGTCCCACGGTGCGGGCCAGGTGTCGATCCCGGTGGGCAGCACGACGGTCGGTATGCGTGCGGGACACCTCGCGCAGGTCACGCTCGATCTGGTGGTGCAGGAGCAGCAGCCCGGCACGGGCGGCGATGGCACTCGCGGCGCGGCGGAGCGGATCGACGGACGCAGGGCGAGCTCTCCGGCACCGCCACCACCACGACACTGGCGGCCCGGCCTGCAGCGCGGCAGCACCGGAACGTAGGCGACCACTCCACCGTCGACAAGCGTCCGGCCGTCCCGCTCCACCGGGGGCAGCATTCCAGGGATCGCCGCGCTGGCGAGGAGCGCGGATTCCAGGTCTCCACGGTCGAGCAGCACGGGAACGCCGGTGGCGAGATCCATCGCCACCGCAGTGAAGGGGACCGCCAACTGCTATCCGCGAGGGCAGTCCGGCCCGAGCGATCAACCGCCGTAAGCCGCGGTCGGTGAAGGCACTGGTCCTCGAAGACGGATAGCCGAGCGGATACACTCACGGCGACGCAGCCGGGTCACACATGGTCCAGCCATGGTGCCGCCTCCTCTGGATGAGCGGCCGCGATGGCCCCGTTCAGTGCTCCGACCGAGGTTCCGATGATCATGTCCGGGACGAATCCGCGGCGCTCCAGCGCGTAACCGATGCCTACTTGGGCCGCGCCGGGCACGCCACCGGCGCCGACCACGACGGCCACAGGACGGGGAAGGGCGCTCAGGCCCACCGGCTCCGGATCCTGTGCGCCACGTTTCATGAGAGGTCGAGCCCGAGCTCCGGTCGAGTCCTGTTGCGCGCTGTGAAGCGGTGGGTTGAGCGTCTTGCTCTCAACAACGGGCTCGGCCATCACTGAGCTCCTCGCGTCGACAGAGTGCATCTGTGGTCCCACTCCAATGACAGGCGAACCGCACAGGTGTGACACACGCTGTGGACCGGTGTGGGACGGCACCGCCCGTCTGCGTCAGAGGGCGTCGACGAAGAGTGACCGTCTCTGTTGAGAGGGCCCGGTCCGTGCGAGTGGCCGCCTCCGTGATGTCCTCGAATCCGATCGACATGCCGCAGAAGAGAACGAGAGTTCGCCCGGGGGCTCAAGGATCTCCGAGACAGTTTTGTGGTACTTCGCCCAGGCCATCTGCGGACAGCTGTGCAGTCCCTCGGCGCGCAGCAGCAGCATGACCGTCTGCAGGTACATCCCGCGACGTCCGACCATTGGGCCGGGCCCATGTCGCGATCGATGTAGCAGAACAGCGCGGCGGAGCGCGCGCGAGCACTGCCAGTTCGCCGAGGCCGCCCTCTGTCGAGCCTCGACGTCCTCGCGCGCAATGCCCAGTCACTCCGTAGCGCTGCTCGCCGAAGGCCGATCGGCGCTCGCGGTAGGGCGACTTCAGAGCAGCGGGGTACTGCTGGTACTCCGGCTCGTCCCAGGGCTCGCCCGACGCCAGTCGCTCGCCGGCTCGCCGCTTGAGCTCGGCCAGGGGGCCGTCGGTGACGACGTAGACCCGCCACGGCTGGATGTTCGATGCGGATGGCGCCCAGGCCGCACTGGACACCACGCGCTCCAACGCGGCCCTCGACACCGGCTGGTCAGCTGAATCGACGTACCGCATGCCGGCTCCGCACTGCCTCATGGACTTCCACGGTCGACTCCCTCTTCCTCGTCGCTCGATCGCCAACGTTCGTATCGAACGAGATGGTATCGTTCGATACTATCACGCTCGAGTCGAGCGCTCGGTGGGCGCGAGTCCCCGCCGTCGGACACCACCTCATGGGAGAAAAGTCATGGTCACGCTGTTGCACATCGATTCATCCGTGCTGCCGGGCGCGGCATCCTCGTCCCGTTCAGTCGGGGCGGCCTTCGTCAAGGCATGGGAGGAGCAGCACCCGCAGGGCACGGTGATCCACCGCGATCTGGCGACCGACCCCGTCCCGCACATGACGGCCGCCGCCTGGACCGCTGGGTACACCGCGCCGTCGGACCGCACACCGGAGCAGTCCGCGGCATTCGCCGCACGTCTGGAACTCATCGAGGAACTCGAGCAGGCGGACGCGGTCCTGATCGGCGCCCCGATGCACAACTTCTCGATCCCGTCGACGCTCAAGGCATGGCTCGACAGCGTGCTCCTGCTCGGCCGGACCGCAGGCGAGAGGCCCTCCGCCCGGGACGTCCCGGCCGTCGCCATCGCCACCCGCGGCGGCTCGTACAGGCCGGGGACGCCTCGTGAGGAGCTTTGATTTCGTACAGAACTACCTGGGGGCAGTCCTCCGGGACACTCTCGGTCTGGATCTGGACTTCATCGTTCCTGAGCTCACCATGGCCCGACGGAATCCGGCCATGAGCGAACTGATCCCCCTCTACGAGACCTCCCGCGAACGCGCTTTCGCGAAGCGGCTTCGAAGGCAAGGAGCTCGCGAAGCGAGTGGGGGCGCACGCGCCAGCGCCTACCCGGCAGTGTCGGCTGGATAGGTGAACCGGGTCAGCAGGCCCGTCAGCTGCTCGGCCTCACCCGGCGCCAGTCCGGCGACCAGGTGCTCGACCAACGGTTCCGCCGCCACATGGGCAGCGTCGTACAGCTCGAGGCCCTCGGGGGTGATCTCCACCGCGCGGGCACGCCGGTCCCCCGGGACGGCCTTGCGCTGGGCAAGCCCCTTGCGCTCCAGGTCGTCCACGACCCGCATGATGCCGGCCTTGTCCGAACCCGTCGCCGCCACCAGGTCCCGCTGCACCGTGGGCCCGCGATCCACGAGCACGATGAGGACGGCGAAGTGCCGCAGCTCGATGCCGAGCGGCCGCAGGGCCTCTTCCATCACCGCGGCCGCCCGCCAGTGAGCTCGCCGGAGCAGCAGGCCCAGAGCAAAGGGGGACGCATCCCGGGGCGGTCGGTCACACGCGCGGGGAACCTTGCTCGGCGGCACTTCGGCTGTCATGCAGTCACCTTAACGCAATTGGCTCGTTCGATACGGTCTCGCATGAAACGGATGTACTGTCGACGCAGCCCCACAGAGCGCCATCGTGGCGAAGTCGCCTTCGCCACGATGACGCCCCCTCGCGCCCCACATCAAGCAGACGCCCACAGCCACGACTTGATTCACCGTCACATGTCACACCGGCCCCGTCTGTTCGGTCTACGTAGCAATGGACAACAAGCAGAGGCAGTCATGCGACAGACTCTGATCACCGGTCGAGGCACGTCCCGGTGTCACCCAAGGTGCGCACGCGGAAACCATCGGTTCGCCCTTCCTCGATGCGGCGGCTCAGCCAAGCAACGGAGGCCAATGGATCATGAGTGCCGAACCGTTCTCCCCCACGCCCGACGACCTCGAGGATGTTGTCGCCGTCTTCATACAGCTACCGCCAACGGCTCTTCGGGATCGCCTACCGCGTACTCGGCAGCACCGTTGAGGCCGAAAACGTCGTCCAGAGGCCGGCTGCGCTGGCAGAAGACCGACCGATCGCTGGTGATGTGTCCCGCCGCCTTCCTGTCCAGCGCCACGACCCGCCTGGCCATCAACGTCGCGCAGTCGGCGCGCGTACGCCGTGAGACATACATAGGACCGTGGCTCCCGGAACCTGTCGACACCAGCGTGGATCCCGCCCTGGGGGCGGAGCACGCGGAGACAGTGGGGATGGCGCTGCTCCTGGTACTGGAGAAACTGACTCCCGTCGAGCGCGCCGCCTACGTACTGCGCGAGGCGTTCGACTACGCCTACGCCGAGATCGCGGACATTCTCGACGTCAGCCTCGTCAACGTACGGAAGATCGTCAGCCGTGCACGCCGTCACCTGCTGGACGACCGGCGGGAGGCCGTGGACGCGGCCGAGCACCGTCGCCTCTCGGCGCATTCGTCTCAGCGGCCAGGACGGGAGACGTGGTCTCGCTGGAAGCCCTGTTCGCACCCGACGTCGTCAGCCTCTCTCCGACGGCAACGCGCATGCGGGGCTGTGCCCGCGTGCCTGTACTCGGCCGTGCCCGGGTGGCCAGGCTCTCGGCCTATCGGCAGCTCTGGCGGGACGCCGTGCCCGAGCTGGTCGACGCCAACGGCACTACAGGCGTACTGATCCACCGCGATGGCCGGCCCTCGCTTTCGTGACCGGAGCCGCCTCCAAGCGCGGCATTCACCAGGTGCTGTGGATCTTCACTCCGAGCAAGATCGCCGCCTTCCTCGATTCACGACCCAATTCGAGGAGCGCGAGCCACCCTCCCGCTGGAGATCAATGAACCCGCCCCGTCGCCACAGGGCAGAGGTGGCCCTCACCTTTCGGTGAGGACCACCTCGAGGACTACTTCTGCTGTGCGAGCCAGTCGGCGAACTTCGTCTCGCCCAGATCGGCGTCCGGACCGGGAAGCGAGCGTTCCCTCCTGCAGCAGGGGCGCCCCAGTGCGCGTCGCCTGCGGGTCCGTGACGATCTTGCGTGGGTCGTTCAGAGCGGCCAGTCCCATACGGATGAACTCTTCCAGCTCGAACACCTCGGGCCGCCGATCTCCACCACACCGTTCGCCGGTTCACCGACCGCCCTGCGCCCGACGGCCGCAGCCACGTCGCCGGAGACCATGGGCCGGATCTTGGCATCGGGCAGGTGCACGGTGTCACCCTCGGTGACCCCGTCGGCGAGTCCTTTCGCGAACTCGAAGAACTGGGTGGCGTGGATGATGGAGTACGGGATGCCGGAAGTCCTGATCAGGTCTTCCTGGACCTGCTTGGCGCGGAAATACCCGCTCCCCTGGAGCCGGTCGGTACCGACCACGGACAGCGCCACATGGTGCGCCACGCCGGCCTCGGCCTCCGCCTCGAGCAGATGGGTGGTGGACGTGCGGAAGAACTCCAGGACTGCCTCGTCCTCGAACGAGGGCGAGTTCGGTACACGTCCACCACGACCCGGGCGCCCTGCAGCACCTCGGCCAGCCCCTCGCCCGTCAACGTGTTGACGCCCGCTGCTGGGCGCCGCCGCCACCGCTTCCTGCCCGTGCTCGCCGAGCCCGGCTGACCACCTTCGAGCCGATGAGCCCGGTTCCACCAATGACTACGACCTTCATGACGGACTTCCTTTCGGCTTCCCTGATGCCTCTATCAGTAGAGACCGGGGACGGGCTCTGCTTGTGACACCGCCGGCTCCTGCTCCAAGCGGTCAGTAGTCCCACACGGCCGGCACGAAAGCGGAAAGCTTCGCCGGCCGCCGCCACGTGACACACGGACGGGAACGGCAGGTGCGTCGCCAGCAGCTGCTCGCCACTCGCCGCCATCTCTGTCAGGAGCCGGACCCGGACGCGGGCTGCCTCCTCGGGGTCGTGTTCGAAGCCGTTGAACCAGCCGGGGTTGTCGAACCCAGCACTGGAACACCGCATCTCCGGCGAACGTCAGCCGGTCGCCGCCGGACTCCAGGCGGACGATGCTGTGTCCCGAGTGTGACCGCCCGTGCGAACGATCGTCACACCCGGCGCCACCTCGCGCTCGGTCTCGAACGGCTTCAACTGGCCGCGATACACCTCCAGGAACTTCGAGGCGGTCTGCCGAAGGACCTCGGGCACCGGCTCCGGCATGGCAGTGCGGGAGAAGTCGGGCGCTTCCCAGAACTCGGCCTCGGCGGAGGCCAGGTGGACCCGCAGGTCCCTGCGCAGCCGACCCCTGAGCCCTCGACGAGCAGCCCACCGATGTGGTCCATGTGCAGGTGGGTGAGCACCACGTCGGTCACGGATGCGGGGTCGATCCCGGCCGCGTCCAGGCGCATGGCCAATTGCCCGAGCCGCGGAAAGCCCGGGAACTCCGTCCCCAGCCCGGAGTCGATGAGGATGGTCCGGCCGCCGCTGCGCACCACGGCGACATTCAGCGGATAGACGAGCAACTCCGGCAGGAAGTTGTCACTGAGCCAGGCGGACAGGTCGGCCTTGGCCGCGTTGGTGGCTAATGTTCCGGCGTCGATCTGCATCGTGCCGTCGCTGATCACCGTCACATCGATGTCGCCCACCTTCAGCGCGTAGCGAGGACGGAACCAGTTCGTCGTGCGCCGGTGCGTCGGGGTGTGTGAACGTCATGGTGTTCTCCTCCTGAAGAGCGTCAGCCGAGGACACCGACGGCGCCATGAGATACGCCGCCCGGTCATCCCTGTGACCGGACAGCAGCCGGTTCTGTGACAGCCGCACTGCAGATTCCGCCGGCCGGCAAGGCGGCGAAGAACGCCGTCGGTGGCCGGTAGGGGCGGTCACATGCGATCCGACAGGGCAAGCCGCACCGTCCGGGCGGACATGGACGCGGATCCGGACGACGCACAAAGAGGCGCAATTCCCCGGCTCGGCCGCGATGCCGTCGGCCACTATGGCGCCATGACGACTTACGACGGACCCGCTACTGCCATCGCCAGTGGCATCGAGTACCCGGTCACCGCCTCCCTTGCCATCGCGAGCAGGGGAAACGGCAAGACGTGGCACGGCACGCTGACCGCCGAGGACGAACGAGCCGCCTGGGAGATCTTCGACGATGAAGACACTCAGCTGAGGATCGGGGACCGTCTCCCCGAGGACTTCAGGAGCGCATCATTCGACGCGCACACCGCCGAAGTCGTCATCCAGGGGCGTGGATCCGCGCCCTTCGGATACTGACGCACGGCACGATCGAGCTTCTCTGCCCGGTTCACGTCGCTTGCAGTTTCCCTCCTCGGAACTTTGGCCTCACTCGACTCAACCGCACACCCTTCAGTGTGACCCACATCACACACGGAGGATTGAACTCCGCACCACCGTCTGCATCTTGCTTCTGTCCGGTTCTCCAGCGGCAGCGCAGAGTCGACTGCCGCTACACGAGAGGGAGTTGGTGCACTGTGAACAATCCAGTGAAAGCCCGCAACGTCGTCCTGGTGCACGGCGGATTCGTCGACGGATCCGGCTGGAAAGGGGTCTACGACCTGCTGCACGCCGACGGCTACCAGGTACGGATCGTGCAGAATCCACGCTCTCCCTGGAGGGAGACGTCGCCGCGACCCACCTGGCCCTCGACGCGCAGGACGGGCCGACCGTCCTGGTCGGGCACTCCTACGGCGGGGCCGTCATCACCGAGGCCGGCAACCACGACAACGTGTCCGCCCTCGTGTACGTGACTGCGTTCGTGCCCGACAAGGGCGAGTCCGTAAACACCCTCATCGCCGACCCGCCGCCCGGCGCCCCCGTCCCACCGATCCTGCCGCCCCAAGGCGGCTTCCTCCACCTCGACCGTGCCAAGTTCGCGGCCTCCTTCGCCGCGGACCTGCCACCCGGAGAAGCGCAATTCCTGGCCGACTCTCAAGTCCCCTGGGGCATCGAGGCACTTGAGGGCGCGATCACCAGCCCCGCCTGGTACGGCAAACCGAGCTACTACCTGATCGCCAGCGAGGACCGCATGATCCCGCCCCCGCGCAGCGCGCCATGGCCGATCGAGCCGGCGCGGACATCACCGAGACCGGTGGCAGCCACTCCGTCTCACGTCTCTCGTCCCGCCGAGGTCGCCGCACTGATCAAACGCGCCGCGGGCTGAGGAATTGCCCTACCGGGCCTACGCTGCACACCTGACCGGCCGGAAGCGGGACGTCGCGGTCCACCTTCCGGCCGGAACCCGTCACTTGGCCCTCGAAAGAGGTGGTCATGGAACCCGTCGAGCCACTCACCGATGCGCACCTCACCCGCCGCGCCCAGGCGGGAGAGACGGGCGCCCTCGGTCTGCTCCTCGCCCGGCACCAGGCCCGCATGCACGCGGTGGCCCTGAACCTGCTGGGGCACGGCCCGGACGCCGAGGACGTCGTCCAGGACGCCGCCCTGACCGCCCTGCGCCGCATCGGGGACGTTCGCGACCCGGACGCCGTGGGCGCCTGGCTGCGCGCCATCGTCCGCAACAACGCCCGAATGCGGTTGCGCTCCGCACGAGAGGTCCCTGGCCTCGACGGACTCGACCACCTCCGCCCACACCTGCCCGACGACCACGAACAGGTCATCGAGCAGCACGCCCTTCGCGACTGGATCTGGGACGCGATCGGTGAACTGACCCCCAAGCTGCGCCTGGTGGTGATGTTGCACTACTTCACCGCCACCACTTCGTACGAAGACATCGCAGCTGCCTGCGACATCCCGGTCGGCACGGTGCGCAGCCGCCTCAACCAGGCCCGCTCCCAACTGGCCCGCCTGCTCCTCGCAACCGCGGACCAGGCCCACGACGACGCGGCCCGGCGCACCAAAGCCAGCCATGAGGAAGGTCTCGCCACCCTGACCGGTTGGGAATCAGGCACACTCCCCCGCGAGATCAGCGAACTGTGGCCCGCTCACAGCCAGATGACCGGCCGGCTCACCCGCCCCGGCGAACACCGCCACTCCCATCCCGGTCATGCGCCACTTCCTGGAGGACGGCGTACGCCAGCGCCTGCACCACGTCACCGCCGGACGGGACGTCGACATCTGGGAGATGACCGTCACCACCACACACGGCAGCCGGCACCACTGCCCGCCGACCCTCTCCTGGCTCATGCTCCGCCGGGACGGGCGCGTCCAACAGCTCCGGGTCGTCTACCCGAAGGCGTTCCTGATCGGAACCGGTTTGAGGCCCGTACTCTCTGCCACGGCGCCAAAGGAGTTCCGCACGGGAAGACGACTACGAACGGGCTGGGGCAGAGCGGCCGGCCACCTCGCGCTACGCCTTCGCCAAGTCCTGGAGGAAGGCCGTGAAGTCCGCATCGGACCAGTGGTCGACGATCATCCCGTCCGCGACGCGGTCCACGGTGGTCGCTGTGAACGCGGCGTAGCGTCCGGTCGGCGGCAGGTCGAGGAAGCTGCCCGTATGGTGTCCGGCCAACCGCCAGCAGGGTGGCCACCTTGTCCGCCTCGGCGAGCTGGTCGAAGACGGTGATGGCCAGGTCGCCGAATGCCGCGATCAGCTTGCTGTCCATCTCCAGCCAGGACCTCCGGTCGAAGCCCGGCACATGCATCACCACATCGGGGTGAAGGTAACGTTCCCAGGACACTGGCAGATCCCGAAGGCGGTAGCTCTCGTAGAACTCCCGCACGATGCGCTTGTTCTGGTCACGTCCGACTCGGTGTTCATGTCGTGTCTCCCGTCGTGTCGTCGGGGTGACGTTGATCCGGCGTCAGGACTGGGCGCCGCGGAGGGTGTCCAGGAAGCGGCCGAAATTCCCCTCCGACCAATGCTCGACGGACTGCCCACCCACGATGCGGTCGATGGAGATGCCGCTGAGGTGGACCTCGCGGCCGGACGGCGGGATGCCCAGGACCGTGCCGGTGTGGACACCACCGAGGATCCAGCGGGTGACGACCTTGAGTGCCTTCGGCTATCTGGTCGAGGACGTCCAGCCGGTAGCCGGTGAAGGACGCTTTCAGCTCGAGGTCCCCGGCCACCCAGGCGGAGCGCTCATTGGGGCCGTCGAAACCGTGGAGCACGAGGTCCTTGGAGATGTACCGCTCGAATCCGGCGGCCAGATCGCCGTTGTAGCTGGCGTAGAAGGCCGCGGCGATCTGACGGGGCGAGCGGCCCGAGGGCATCTCGGTGACGGGTGCGTCCTGGCCGTCCGCCGAGGCGGCACCGGTCGCAGCGGCGAGGGCTGCGACCGCACCGAGACCGGTGAGAGTGCCGATCATCTTGCGGCGGGTCGAGGTGGCACCGAACGGGGTGGGCTGCGTTTCGGACATGGGAAACTCCTCGGGCTCGTGGGGGCTACGCCCCAGTTGGCCATCTCCTTGACGCGTCAAGCATTTACTTGACGCGACAAGTAGACATCGAACTCCTTGACGCGTCAAGGAGCTATGGTGGAGGCATGTCCTCCGATCAGCAGCCCTGCAGCCCCTCACCCAGGACGAGGAAGCCTTCGTTCGCGAACTCAGCCGCGTCATGCTCGCTCTTCCGCGCGCAGTCGACGCCGACCTCGTCCGCGCAACCGCACTCCCTCTGTCCGAGTACACCCCTCATGCACTCTCCGAGGCCCCGGACAGGACGATGCGGATGAACGAACTCGCTGTCGCCTGCAGCATTTCCGTGAGCGGGATGACCCGTGCCGTGACCCGCCTGGAGCGACAGGGCTGGGTCAACCGCAGCAAGAGCACCCAGGACAAGCGCGGCTGGAACGCCACCCTCAGCGATGCAGGCATGGCTCGCCTCCAGGAGGCCTGGCCCTCCTTTCTCCGTGCAGTGTCCGGCACCACCTCACCGATCACTTCAGCGGCCAGGACCTGCCCGGTCTCACCACCCGCCTCCGGCTCGTCGCGACCGCACAGGAGGGGCCGGAGCAGGGCTCTCCATCACGGCAGCGGTGAGCATCCTCAGTTGGCCGCTGGTTGATCACCGTCGGCGCCACACCACCGCCGCCCAGGGCCTTTTCCTATGCGCGGCGGGCCGGTAGCGGTTCGATCAGGTCGATGATGGTGCAGTCCAGGATGTCTAACAAGGCCATCAAGGTACGGAGGCTGAGCCGCTCCGGTCGCTCGGTCACGTGGAGCGGCACGCCCTGCTCCTGCTGGTGGTGCTGGGTGAATCGGTCGTGGCCATCAGGATCGGCGCCGAGAGCGCGGACAGCCGTGCGGTGGGACGCGCCGTTGGCACTGGGCGTGGCCCTGGGCATCGCCGTGGCATCGGGCCTGTGGTGGGTGTACTTCGATGGCGACGAGAGCCGCGCCGACGATGAGTTCGAGCGGGCCACCGAGCAACGCCGCCAGATGCTGGCCTACTACGCGTTCACCGGCGCGCACCTCGTCATGATCATCGGCGTGATCCTGGTCGCGGCCGGCATCACGGACGTCATCCATCCCCTTCGACCAGCCGGCTCACCGCTGGTGGCTCGGCAGCGGCACCGCGGTCTTCCTCCTGGGCCATGCCGCCTATCGGGGCCTCTGGGCAGCGGCCGGATCACCGACCGCGCTCTGGGAGCCGCGTGCGCGGTACCGCTGGCCGCCATGGCGTCGCGTGCGGGCGGCTGGCTCGGCATGGTCTCGATCGTTCTCGTTCTCTCGGCCATCGCCGCCGCCGACCACCGTACGGTGGCTCAGCATCGCGAAGGGTGATGGCGGCACGCCGTCCGTCCCTCGCCCAAGGATGATGCGGCCGCGCCGTCAGAGGCCACGGCGCCCGACCGCGCAGGTACCCTCAGCTGGCAGCTGCGGAGATTCATCCGTCCTCGGGCAGGATCGTGACGTGATGCGCAAGGAGGCCGTCCACCACTGCCGCATACCGCGCTCGGGACCCCAGGCGGGCGAGGTACCTCCGGCCTCGGGGACATCTCCGTTCTCCACGAAGAACTTCTCGTGCCCTCCTGGTGTGAACAGGAAGAGCATCCGCGCGTCGGCGTCCCCGACGTTCTTGAACCGGTGGCGGGTCCCTCTGGGGATGAAGACGAAGTCCCCGGGACCTGCCATCTGAACTGGCATCGCCGTTGAGGAATTCGAGCTGCCCAGACAAGACGTAGAACGCCTCGTCCTCGTTGCCGTGGCTGTGGGCCACAGGCCCGTTCCCGGGTGGTGCCGACGGCCTCGGCAAACCCGAGGGAGCCGTTCGTCTCCTCCGCCGTGATCTTGATCGTGTACGTGTCGCCCGCGAGCCACCGCCGGGCGCCCTCGAGTGCCGCACGAACACGCCGCCGCGGGTGGTCCAACGCGGGTCGTCCTTGCTCGGCACGAGAAACGGGAAACTCATCTGATTGCTCCTCGGAGGCCGGTCATGTGTCATGCGTCTGGGCGTGAACAACGGTTGCAGGAACAGGGCCTGGACGTACCCGGGTTCACCACGGGGGAGGTCCCTGGCGTCCAGCCGGTGGCGAATCCGGGTTCATCAGGCTCACACGGCCGAGCGACGACAGTGGTCAGGTGCTCGGAGCGTCATTGGTGGGGTTCGAGCGCGGTGACCGTGACGGTCATCCACGAGCGCGGCGGCAGGGTTCCGAGCACCCGGTCGTGGAGTTCGTCCTTGTCGGCAGCGCGCCAGGGCTACCGACGCTGCGCAGCTCTCCGACCGGTCGCCACAGGCGCGCCAGGTGGCCTTCGGCGGCCAGTTCGCGGGCGCGCACCGCCTCGGCAGCGCGGCGGCGGTCGACTCTCTTCGGGCGTGGTGCCCTCGGGAATGGTGGTGGTGATCTCGACCAAGTACTCGTTCATGGTCCTCTGCCTTCCTCGACGGCGCCGGCGGCAACGCCCCAGGGCTTCTGTGGTGGCGCGCTGAGCCATGTCCTCATCGTGCGCCCGGCACCTGCCGTCGCCACGACCGGTGTCCTCCTGGTGATAGGCGGAGCCTCCCACCGGCCGTAGCATCGGCGCGTGGAGCTTCGCCAGCTGCGCTACTTCGTCGCGGTCGCCGAGGAGCTGAACTTCGGCCGGGCGGCAGCCCGGCTGCTGATCGCAGACCGTCGCTGTCCCAGCAGATCAAGGCGCTGGAACGGGATCTGGGAGTGGCGCTGTTCGAGCGCGACCGGCGTTCGCGGCGCTGACCGCGGCAGGCATCGCGCTGCTGCCGCACGTGCGGTCCCTGTTGGACCGGGCCGATGACCTCACGATCCGGGCGCGGACGGCTGTCGGGATCACAACCGAAGTGCGCCTCGGCTACGTCAACTGGCTGCCACCCGATCTCGCCGCCGCCCGTGCCGCGGGGGTGGCAAGAGTGCACGTGGACGCGTGGATCGCGCCGTCCCACACTCTGGCGTCAAGGGTCGCGGAGGGCAGCCTCGCGATCTCGCCGTGTGCCGGGTGCGCCGAAGACCTGGAACGGCTCGGCCTGGTGGCGCGCCTGGTCGGCGCCGACCGGCTCTTCGCCGTGTCCCCGGCGCCCGTTCGGGTCCGGTGAGCGCGGGACACTGTCGTCCTGCTGGACGACGACGCCGCTTCCTGGTCGTCGTGGAACGACTATGCGCAGGAACCTCCCAGGACACGTGCCTGGTGAGCGGATCTCGACGGCGGTGACGGGCCCCGCGTTCTTCGACCACGCGCGCCGCTCCGGCCCGGCCGGTCGTGGTACTCGCCAGGCGGGCCAGACCGTCGCCCTCCCGCCCGACATCTGGTCCGGCGCCCGGTGGCAGGGCCGCGGGTGTACTGGACGTGTGTCGCTGGTGTGGCGCGACGGACGAGGAGCGTTCGGTGGTGCTCGCCGCGGCCGACGCACTGTGCGGCGAGGTCGGCGACCTCGGACTGCACGCACCGGACGTCTGGCTCCCGGCTGGTGACCCGTACCGGCCGGACTCCGCCGAAGGGCGCTGACCAGCGCTGGTAGTCCAGGCCTTCCAGCAGGGAGGAACCCGGTCCCGGGGCGGGGCCGGTAGGGCGTTGCCCGGCATGGGACACGGTGCCTACTGTCGAGGAACCGACCGGCGGCTGGAGCCGCGGTCGAAGAACCCCGCCCCCAGCGAGCCGCGTACCCGTGCTCGACGGGAGTCCAGGAGACATGTCATGAACACGTTAAACATCCAGAGGGTTGCCGTCATCACCGGGGCCTCCCAGGGCATCGGCGCAGGCCTGGTCGACGCCTACCGCAAGCTCGGCCACGCCGTCGTCGCCACCTCGCGCACCATCGCCCACGCCGACGACGCGGGCGTGCTGACCGTCCCCGGCGACATCTCCGACCCGTCCACCGCCGACCGCCTCGTCTCCGCCGCCGTAGAACGCTTCGGCCGGATCGACACTCTGGTCAACAACGCCGGCGTCTTCCTCGCCAAGCCCTTCACCGACTACACCGACGAGGACTACGCAACCGTGGTCGGCGTGAACCTGACCGGGTTCTTCCGCCTCACCCAGCTCGCCATCGGCCAGATGCTCGCCCAGGGCGGTGGCCACATCGTCAACGTCACCACCAGCCTCGTCGACAACGCCGACGCCCGGGTCCCCTCCGTACTCGCCTCATTGACCAAGGGCGGCCTGCAGTCCGCGACCAAATCCCTCGCCATCGAGTACGCGAGCCGCGGCATTCGGGCCAACGCCGTCTCCCCCGGCACGATCCGCACCCCCATGCACGCCCCCGAGACACACCAGTTCCTCGACGGCTTGCACCCCGTCGGCCGCATCGGCGAGATCTCCGACATCGTCGACGCCGTTCTCTACCTGGAGAAGGCGCCGTTCATCACCGGCGAGATCCTCCACGTCGACGGCGGCATGAGCGCCGGCCACTGAACACCCCCGACCTCCAGGAGTTTCGCCATGCACCACACCACCGCGAGCGAAGAGAAGATCCTGCGCGGCGTCCTGGACGGCTGGAAGGAGGCGGTCGACCAGCACCAACCCGACCGGATCGCCGCCCACTTCACCGAAGACGCCGTCTTCCAGGGCCTGCACCCCTACACCGTCGGCCGCCCCGGCATCACCGCCTACTACGACGCGCAGCCCCTCGGCCTGAGGGCCGACTACCGCATCCTGGAGACGCGCCGCCCGGCCGACCACCTGATCCTCGGTTACCTCAGCGTCGACTTCTCCTTCACCGACCGCCCCACACTCACGGTCAGCCTCGGCATCCTGCTCCAGGAGACGGACCACAGCTGGGCCATCGCCCACTACCAGGTCTCCCACCTGGCGTGACCACCACCCGCAGCCGCTCGTCCCCACGCCGGCCGTCGGGACGAGCTGCAGGAGTTCGCCCTGACGACCGAAGCCACGCCCCAGCACACGCACTCGGAAGCCGTTGTCCCCACTGCCCCTGGCCTTGGCCTTGGCCACTACGGCCGGACAGTCGACCGTAGGGCGGATGGCAGGGTGTCCACAGGTTGTCCGGTCAAGCGCCTCGTTGCCTTCCCCGGAGTTAAGCCGCCCGTAACCGATCGCCTCGGGTACGCACACCTGCTCTCCCGATGGTGGGCGTGCTCACCGGTGACCCAACCGCCCGAGACGTTCGAAGGACGACCTATGCACCGCCACCTCCGCGTTCCTCTCTGCGCCGCCGCGGCCCTGCTCCCGCTGGTGCTGACCTCCTGCGGCCAGAGTGCGGCCGACGACGGCTCCAGTTCGGCGGGGCGCGACCCCGACACCCTGGTGGTCGCGGCGATCCCCTCCGAGGACTCGAACTCGCTCGCCCAGGCCTACGCACCGGTCATCAAGCTGCTGAAGGCGGAGACCGGCAAGAAGGTCCAGATGCAGAAGGCCACCAGCTACGCCGCCGTGATCGAGGCGCAGCGGGCGCACAAGGCGGACATCGCCTTCTACGGTCCGCTCTCCTACGTCGTCGCCAAGGACAGCGACGTGGGCGTGGAACTGGCCGGCTCGCTCGTCACCGCGAAGGACGCCAAGCCGGGCTACCGCTCGTACGGCATCACCCTCAGCGGCAACAAAAAGATCAACAGCCTCACGGACTTCAAGAACCACAAGGTCTGCTTCGTGGACCCGACCTCGACCTCCGGCTACCTCTACCCGCAGGCCGGCCTGGTGGAGGAGGGAGTGAAGCCCGCCGACTACACCAAGGTGATGGCCGGCGGCCACGACGCCTCGGTGCTGTCCGTCGCCTCGGGCGACTGCGACGCGGGCTTCGCCTACGACACCATGGTCGACAGCGACCTGATCAAGCAGGGCAAGATCAAGAAGGGGCAGATCAAGGTCGTCTGGAAGTCCGACGAGATTCCGGGCTCCCCCGCCGCCGTCTCGACCGACCTGGAGCCCGGCCTGCGCAAGAAGGTCATCGACACCTTCCTGACCAAGGCGAACGCCGACTACATGAAGTCCAAGGGCTACTGCTCCGGCGACGGCTGCATGATCGACGGCAACTGGGGCTTCACGAAGGTCGCCGACGCCGACTACGACAGCGTCCGCGCCGTCTGCGACGCCACCAAGGACGCCCAGTGCAAGGCGGGCTCGTGACGGCCGCCGTCCCGGCCGCCGCCGACACCCCGCGCGTCGCCGCCGCGGCGGACGGCGGGGAGCCGGTGATCCGGCTCGAGGGTCTGACCAAGCGGTTCGGCAGCGGCAGCGGCTCTCTGCTCGCCCTGGACGACGTGTCGTTCGACGTGCGGCCGGGCGAAGTGGTGGCGCTGCTCGGGCTGTCCGGGTCCGGCAAGTCGACGCTGCTCTCTCATCTCGACGGTCTCCAGGCACCGACCGCAGGCGACGGCACCGTGCTCGGCACCCGCCTGGCCGGGGCCGGGCGGGCCGAACTGCGGGCGCTGCGCCGCCGGATCGGCTTCGTCTTCCAGCAGTTCCACCTGGTCGGCAGGCTCACCGTGCTGGAGAACGTCTGCACCGGCGCGCTCGGTTCGCTGCGCGGTCCCCGCCTCGGCCTGCCGACGTATCCGAAGGCCGTACGGGAGCGGGCGCTGGACGGTCTGGAGCAGGTCGGT
The DNA here is from genome assembly GCF_030766975.1 of Streptomyces sp. KL116D. Taxonomy (NCBI): domain Bacteria; kingdom Bacillati; phylum Actinomycetota; class Actinomycetes; order Kitasatosporales; family Streptomycetaceae; genus Streptomyces; species Streptomyces sp. KL116D. The sequence goes on from NZ_JASERH010000136.1 coordinate 62,271, forward strand.
CTCGCCGCGCACGCGTTCCAGCGCGCGGACACCCTCTCCGGCGGCCAGCAGCAGCGGGTGGCGGTGGCCCGCGCGCTCATGCAGGAGCCCGCGCTGCTGCTGGCCGACGAGCCCGTGGCCTCCCTCGATCCGGAGTCCTCCGCGCAGATCATGCGTCTGCTGTCCCGAGTCGCGAAGGAGCGTGAACTGACCGTGCTGTGCAGCCTGCACCAGGTCGACCTCGCCCTGTCCTGGGCGCACCGCGTCGTCGGCCTCCGTTCCGGCCGCGTCGTGATGGACGTCGCGACCCGCGGCATCGACCGGGCCACGGTGATGCGGCTGTACGAGGCGGTCGAGGCCGACGCCACGGTCTCCGTCGATCCGGCGCACGCGGACGGCACGGCCGTGGGCGAGCCGGTCGCGTCGACGGCCCTCGGGAAGGGGGCCTGAGTGCCCGTCGTCGAAGAACGTCCCCGCGTGGTCCCCGCCCCCGACCCGGGCGGAGAGGGCGAGCAATATCAGGCACGGCGCACCCTGGCCCGGCCGACAGCGGCCGGGCTGAGCGCGGCGACGGCGCTGCTGGTCTGTGTGGGCGGTGGGGTGTGGGCGTTCGTCGCGCTGCGCCTGAACGTCGCCACTCTCGTCGACAGCGCCGGCAACGGCGTCGATTTCCTGTCCCGGACGGTGCCGCTGGACTTCCCGCCCGCGGGCGAACTGCTGTCGCTGACCTGGCAGACGCTGGCCATCGTCATCAGCGCGACCCTGCTGTCGGTGGTGCTCAGCGTGCCGCTGGCCCTGCTGGCGGCCCGTAACACCACCCCCGGCCGGACCTCGCGGGGCGTCTCCCGCACGGTGATCGTGCTGTGCCGGGCGGTGCCCGAAGTGGTCTTCGCCATCGCCGCGTTCCGGGTCTTCGGTCTGGGCGGCATGACCGGTGTCGTGGCGCTCGGCATCCACTCCGTCGGCATGGTGGGCAAGTTGTACGCCGATGCCTTCGAGCAGATCGACGAGGGGCCGCGCACCGCGCTCCGCGCGACCGGGGCGGGCGCGCTCCAGCAGATCACCGGCGCCGTGCTCCCACAGGCGCTGCCCTCCCTGGTGGCGACCGCGCTGCACCGCCTCGACATCAACCTACGCGCCTCGGCCGTGCTCGGCTTCGTCGGCGTCAACGGGCTCGGGTACGCGCTGTCGACGGCCATCGGCACGCTGAACTACCGGCGGGCCATGGCCGTCGCGCTGGTCCTGCTGGTGCTCTGCTTCGTGGCCGAGTCGGTCTCCGGCGCCATCCGCCGCACGCTGTTGCAGGACGTGACCACCACGGCCCGGACCTCCCGCCGCGCGCGGCGCACCGAAGCCCTGCGGCTGACGCAGCTGCGCGAGCCCGAGCCGAAGCGGTCCCCCGCGCAGGAGGCGGCCGGCGCGCCGCGCACCCTGCCCCGCTGGGACGCACCCCGCCTGCGCCGCGCCACCTGGGTGGTGCTGGGCCTCGCCCTGCTGGTGGCGTCGGCATGGGGGGCGGGGCTGTCGTGGCGGACGCTCAGGCGCGGCACCGAGTCCTTCTTCCCGACGCTGGGCGACTTCCTGCCGCCCAGTACCGGCGGTATCACCGGGCAGTTGTGGGCCGATCTGTGGGTTACGCTCCAGATCGCGCTGGCGGGCACGTTCATCGGCGTGGTGCTCGCGCTGCCGCTGGGCGCCCTCGCCGCCCGCAACGTGGTCGGCTCCCACCGGGTGGCCCGCTTCTTCCGCACGCTCGTCCTGATGGTGCGGGCCGTGCCCGAACTGGTCCTGGCGATCGTGTTCGTCGTGGTGACCGGGCTCGGCGCCGTCGCCGGGGCGCTCGCGCTGGGCATCGGCTCGGTCGGGCTGCTGGGCAAGCTGGTGGCGGACTCGCTGGAGGAGACCGATCCCGGTCCGGCCCGCGCGCTGACCGCCACGGGCGCCCGCAGGCACCAGGTGTTCTTCGGCTCCGTACTGCCCCGGGCCTGGCCCGCGATCGTGGGACACCTGCTGTACCAGCTCGACGTCAACGTCCGTTCGGCGACGCTGCTGGGCATCGTGGGCGCCGGCGGCATCGGCTACGACCTGCTCAACGCCGCCCGTGTCCTGCAGTTCCCGGTGGTGACCTCGGTAGTGCTGATGGTGCTCGCCGTGGTGCTGCTCATCGAGGGCCTCGCCGTCTGGGTGCGCAAGGTCTACGCCTGACGCCCCGTGACACCTCCGGAGGCCGCCGTCCCGCAACGGGGTGGCGGCCTCCGGCTTTGCCGGTCCCCGAGACGGCCCGGCCGGAATTCCTGGCGCTACGACAACTGCTCCCACCGTTCACCTGCCGGAACCGGAACCGTTCATACCGCCAACCTGTCCGGACAACTCGCGAGGCGAGAGTGAACAGGTGCCCAGACGAAGCCGATACACCGAGATTGCCGAGGTGCTCGCCGCGGAGATCGCCGATCAGGCGGTCGGCACGCGCGTCGCGAGCGAGCACGAGATCGCCGCGCGTTTCTGCGTCAGCCGGGCCGCCGCTCGGTCCGCCGTACAGGAGCTGGAGGGCCGCTATCTGGTCCGCCGGGTCCGGGGCGCGGGCACCTTCGTCAACCGCCCCCTCGACTACGTGCTCTCGCAGAGCCGTGCCCCCTCGATGCACCAGACCGTCCGCGAGGCGGGCGGTGAACTGCGCACCGTGGTGCGCGAGGTAAGAACGGTCACGATCGAGGGTGTCGTCGCCGAGCGCCTGGAGCGCGAGGCGGGCAGCGCGGTCCATCTACTGACCCGGCAGTCGTACATCGACGGACTGCTCAACGGCTGGTCCCAGGAGTGGATCCCGGTCGACATGCTGCCGGAGCTGGACGCGGCCGTGCACGCCGTCGAGTCGCTGGACTCCATCCTGCGGCAGATGTGCGGAGTGACCCCGGTCCGCGCCTGGTGCCGGGTGAGCAGCGTGCTGCCGGACAGCCGTGTGTCGGAGGGGCTGGAGACGGAGAACAACCGGCCCGTGTGGCTGGTGGAGAGCCTGAGCCGGGACGCCGGGTCCGGGCGCGCGGTGATGTGCAGCTCCACCTGGTCCCGGCCGGACAGCACCCGGATCATCGTCGAACTCGACGGGCCGTCGGCCACCGCCTGATCCCTCGCCCCTGCCCCACCACTCCGTTCGTCCGATCCCACCCGTTCCCCGCTCTGCGGCAACGACGCCGGCGGCTCCCTTCCCTCCTCGTGGCGACGACGCCGTCGGCCTCTCGCGCCCACCGTGCCACCTTCCCGGTGCACGGCCGGGCCCGCCCGCCGACCTGCGCCCCCGCACGGCCCGGCGCGCCTTCCGCGCTCCAAGGCCCACGCCCACGGCGGCCCGAAGTCCCCCTGCAACAACGCCCATGCGACAAGGAGTTCCTGTGCCCTCCCCTGCTTCCCGTGAACGGCGGTGCGAGCTGCTGGCCGCCGCCGGACACGACGACATCGTCCCGCTCGCCGAGCGGCTGATCGCCGCGTCGGACGATCCCGAACCCACCGTGTTCAAGGGCCCCGAGACCGGGATGGTCGTCCTCCAGGTGCGTGAGCCCGTCGAGGAGACCCGCTTCTACCTCGGCGAGGTCCTGGTCACCGAGTGCTCGGTCGAGGTCGCCGGGGTCCCCGGCTGGTGCATGCGCCCCGGTGACGACCGGGTCGCCGCCCTCGCCGGCGCCCTGCTGGACGCGCTGGCCGAGACCGGCGGACCGGCCGCCGCCGAGATCGACGCGGTCTGCGCCGAGGTCGCGGCGCGGCTCGCCGCCGAGGAGGCCGCCGAGTGGGCCGACGTCACCGCCACCACCGTCACCTTCGATGAGCTGGTATGACCGAGACCCCCACCCTCGCCCCGCAGCCCCGTACCGCCGTCGGCTCCGGCCTTTCGGCCGCCGACCAGGTCCGTGCCCTGCGCCGTACGTCCGTCGCCTCGCAGCGGGACTTCACCGCGCTGCTCGACGTACTCGCCCGGCCGGGCCGGGTCCGGGAGCTGGAGGTACCCGAGGGCGCTCCCGCCGCCGCGCTGGCCGCCTGCGGTCTGCTGGACGTCGAGGTCCGCACCCACGTCCTGGCCTCGCCGGACGACACGCTGTGGGCCGAGGCGCTGCACGCCGCCACCTCCGCGCCGCACGCCGAACTCTCCCGGGCCCGCACGGTCGTGGCCCTGCGCCCGGTCACCGCCGACGACATCACCGCTCTCGCCGTCGGCACCCCGCTCGCCCCGGAGAACGGCGCCCGCCTGTTCGCGTCGGTCGACGCGCTCGACGGGGACGGACCGCACGACGTGGACCTGCTGCTGTCGGGCCCCGGGATACCCGACGGGTCCGAACGCCGGCTGCGGGTGCGCGGCCTCGATCCGACCGTGCTGGAGGCGCTGGCTCGCGCCAATTCGTCCTTCCCCTGCGGTGTCGACGTGTTCTTGGTCGCCGCCGACGGCCGCGTCGCCGGGCTCCCCCGCACCACCCGGGTCCGTACGGCGGAGGCCGCCTGATGGGGTACGCCGGAGTACGCGGCGGCCAGGAGGCCATCGCCGCCGCCGAACGCCTGGTGCGCGCCGCCCGCTACGGAGGCGAGAGCGCCTGGCTCGATCTGGACCAGATCACCGCCTGGCTCCCGCTCGGCACGGACCGGGTGATGGGCGAGGCGGGCCTGTGGGCGCCGGAACTGGCCGCCCGGGCCGTCCGCCAGTCGCAGGGCGACCTGCTGGAGGCGGCGCAGCTCCTTCGCGCCCACCGGTCGACGCTGCCCCGGCTGGGCTACAGCCTGCCTTCCGGGACCACCGACCTGCGCCCCGCCCGCCGTGTCGCGCCGGCACACCGCAATCCGCCCGGCGGCCAACTCCCGGGCCCCGCAAGCCGATACGCGCCCCGCATCCTCGACCTCACCCCCGAGGAATCGCTGCGCACCACCGCACACACGCGCGCCGACACCCCCGGGCACGAGCCCGATCACTCCCCCACCCGCCCCGCGCCGCTCGACGACGGTCTGGAGGCCTCCGGACTGCTCGCCTCGCGCAGCGACCCCGCCGACCCGGAGCCGTACGACATCACCCGTGCGCCCGCCCGGCCGGGCACCCCGCGGTCGGCGCGGCTGAGTGCGCTGGCCAGGGCGGAGACCGGGTCGCTGACGCACCTCTGGTACACGGCCACCCGCTCGCCCCGGCACAGCGCGTCCGACGTGGCGCTCGAAGTGCGGTACGGGCGGCTGCCGTTGCGGATGCCGCACCCGGTGACCGGTCGTGCGGTGACCGTCGCCCGAGTGCCGGTGACCGAGGCCCGCACGGTCCGTCCCGACGACCGGCCGCGCCTCGACGGCAGCCGTTTCGACGCGGGCTACGGCCTGTGCCTGGGCGACGCCGAGACCAAGGCCCTCGGGATGGCGGCGCTCGACCTGATGGTGCACCGCGACCCGGTGACGGACCGACTGGAGCAGAACGTGCTGATCGCGCTGGACGGCCCGGAGGCGTCCGGCTTCCTGGAACACCTCAAGCTGCCGCACTACGTGGACTTCCGCTCCACGCTGGACCGCATCCGTGCGGTGCACGCCGCCGTGGCCGCGCCCGAGCGGACGGAGGTGGCCCGGTGACCGTGATCGACTCCCCCACCACGACCAAGGCCACGCCCGCCTGGCTCGGGCTCGACCAGATACTCGAACGGCTCCCCCTCGCCGTGGACCGCGTGATGGGCGAGGCGGGCCTGTGGGCCCCCACGTACGCGGCGCGGGCCCTACGGCAGGCCGGGGGCGACCCGGTCGACGCGGCACACCTGCTGCGCGCCCACCGCACCGCGCTGCCCCGGCTCGCCGTCTCCGACCCGGTGCACACCGGCGAACTGCGGGTGGCCCGCCGGATCAGCTCGGCGTTCCGCAACCCGCCCGGCGGCCAGGTGCTCGGCCGGACGCTCGACTACGTGGGCCGGCTCCTGGACCTGCTGCCGGAGGGCCAGGGCCGCGAACGGCACCGCACCGCACGCCCGGACGACGCACACGACCACACGCACAGCCACGTCCATGGTCACCAACACGGCTCGCCAGAGGACCAGTTGGACAGGGGCGACGACGCAGTGGAGCGGACGCCCGGTCATGTCCTGTCCGTCTTCCGTGAGATGGGAGTGGTCGGCCCGGCCGCACCCCACGACGATCCCGACCCGTACGACATCACGCGGCGGCCGGTCCGCCCGGGCGTGCCCCGCTCGGCGTGGCTGCAGACGATGGCCCGCGCGGACACCGGGTCGCTGCTGCACGTGTGGTACGGCTCCGACTGGCGGCCCGCGGGCCACGAGGTTCCCGGTGAACTCCGGCACGGGGCCCTGCCGGTCCGCGTCGCCCACCCCTTCACCGGCCGGCCCGTCCGGGTCGCCGGGGTGCGGGTGAGCGAGGTGCAGACGTTCCACAGCCTGCCCAAGGCCGGCGAACTGCCCACCCACCTCGACGTCGGCTACGGCGTCTGCCTCGGCCACAACGAGCGCAAGGCGATCTCCATGGCGGGCCTCGACCTGCTGCTCGCCCACCACGACGGCGCGTCCGACCTCCAGTACGACGTACTGCTCACCCTCGACGGGCTGGACGCCACCGGCTATCTCCAGCACCTGCTCCTGCCGCACCACGTCGAACACCGCTCGGTCCTGGACCGGGCGGAGGCGGCCCGCGCGTACCACCCCCGATCCGAAGGATCCGCATGACCACCGCACCCGTCGGCCCGGCCGAGGGCCTGACCACCCGGCTGGCCGGTCCCGCTCCGCGGCCCGGCATCTTCGACGAACTGTCGCGGCGGGAGATCCGCCGCTCCATCCTCACCGCGCTCGCCGTCCCGGGCTACCAAGTGCCGTTCGGTTCCAGGGAGATGCCGGTGGCGCGCGGCTGGGGCTCCGGCGGTCTCCAGGCCACGCTCGCCCTCGTCGGCGAGGACTCCCGGCTGAAGGTGATCGACCAGGGCGAGGACGCCGGCGTCAACGCCTCCAACCTGCGCCGCCTGGTCACCGAGCACGTCGGCTGCGAGGAGGAGACCGACACCCGCGCCGCCGACGTCATCCAGTCCCGCCACCGCATCCCCGAGGAGCCCCTGACGGACGGTCAGGTCCTGGTGCTCCAGGTGCCGGGCGCCGAACCGCTCGCGGGGATCGTCAAGGAGATGGACGAGCAGCGGCGCATGCACGCCGAGGCCGACTACTCCAAGATGTGGGTCCGCCTCTACGAGGACGTCGTGCACAACGGCGTCATCACCGCGGCGGCCGGCTATCCGGTGCTCGTCGAGGGCCGGTACGTGATGACGCCGAGCCCGATCCCGCGCTGGGACGTGCCCAAGCTGAACGACTCCGAGGCGGTCACCGTGCTGTCCGCAGGGCGCGAGAAGCGGCTGTTCGCGGTGCCCCCGCACACCAGGGTTGAGCCGCTGACCTTCGAGGACCGCCCGTTCGAGGCGGAGTTCACGCCCGGCGCCGTGTGCCGGCTGTGCGGTTCCGCCGACACGTACATCGTCCAGGAGCCCGGTGCGGACGGCACGTTCAGCACCTGGGTCTGCTCGGACACCGACTTCTGCCGCCGGCGCCGTTCCGGCGACGCCCCCGACCCGATCCCCGGGCGGCCCTGGATCCCGGTCGCCGACGGCGGCGTACTGGACGAGGCCGAGGTCCGGCAGCACGACGAGGAGCAGCACGCGTGAACACCACCCCCGTTCCGCCCCCGTGGGCACTCAAGGTGAGCGGTCTCGGCCGCGTCTACGGTGATCCGGGCCCGGCCTCGCTGGCCGGCACCGGGCCCGAGTTCGGCACCGCGGTCTCGCCGCAGACCGGCGCGGTCGTCGCCGCCTGGGACGTGTCCTTCGACGTGGCGCCCGGCGAGGCCCTGGGCATCATCGGCGAGTCCGGCTCCGGCAAGTCGACCGTGATGCGGTGCGTGGCCGGTGACGAGCGGGCCACCGCCGGCGGCATCCGGCTGCGCGGCGTCGCCGACGGCGCGGTGGACCTCAACACCCTCGACCCGTCGGACCGGCGCCGCCTGCGGCTGCGCGACCTCGCGGCCGTCTACCAGGACCCGGCCGCCGGACTGAACCTGGACGTGACGGCCGGCGGCAACATCGCCGATCCGCTCACCGCCGTCGGATGGCGCAATTACGCCGAGATACGCGACCGGGCAGCAGCCCTGCTCCAGCGCGTCGAGGTGCCCCTGAGCCGCATGGACGACCTGGTGCGCACCTTCTCCGGCGGCATGCGCCAGCGCGTACAGATCGCCAAGGCGCTCGCCAACGAGCCGCCGGTGCTGCTGCTCGACGAGCCCACCACCGGTCTGGACGCCTCCGTCGCGGCCGGGGTCCTCGACCTGCTGCGGAGCCTGCTGGAGGAGACGGGGGTGGCGGCGGTCGTCGTCTCGCACGACTTCGGCGTCATCGACATGCTCACCCGGCGGGTCCTGGTGATGCAGCACGGCCGGGTCGTCGAGTCCGGCCTGACCGACCAGTTGCTGGAGGACCCCCAGCACCCCTACAGCCAGCAGCTCATCGCGGCGGCCCGAGGATGATCGCAGTGAACCCGACCACGACCCCCGTACCCGTTCCCGCGCCCGTCGGCCCGGTCCCCGACGACACGGTCCTTTCGGTGCGCGGCCTGCGCAAGTCGTTCACCCTGCACACCGTCGACGGGCGGACCGTGGGCGCCCTGCACGGCGTCGACGTCGACGTGCGGCCCGGCGAGCACGTGGCGCTGGCCGGCACGTCCGGCGCCGGCAAGTCCACCCTGCTGCGCTGCGTCTACCGCACGTATCTGGCGGGCGGCGGCGCCATCTGGTTCCGCACCTCCGACGGGTCACTCGTGGACGTCGCGGCGCTGCCCGACGCGGAGGCCGCCGACCTGCGCGGCCGGGAGATCGGCTACGTGTCGCAGTTCCTGCGTCCGCAGCCGCGCCGGTCCGTCCTCGACATCGTGGCCACCTCGGGCACCGCCCGCGGCATGGACCGTGCGGCCGCCCGTGACGCCGCCGCGGCGGCGCTGCGCCAGGTGGACATCGCCGAGAACCTCTGGGACATGCACGCCACCGTGCTGTCCGGCGGGCAGAAGCAGCGCGTCAACATCGCGGCCGGCACCATCGCCCCGCCCCGGCTGCTGCTGCTCGACGAGCCCGTGTCGGCGCTCGACCCGGCGAACCGGGAGGCCGTCCTCGGGCTGATCGCGCGCCTGGAGGACACCGGCACCGCGGTGCTGTCCGTCTTCCACGACCTCGACGCCATCGAACGCCTCGCGACGCGCGTGGTGGTGCTCGGCGGCGGCCGGGTGCTGGCCTCGGGCGCGCCCGGCGACATCCTGCACGACCCGACTCTGCCGCTGGAGGTGGCCCGATGAGCCGTCATGTCTTCGCTCACGCCCGAGCCGTACTGCCCGACCGCACCGTGGACGACGCGCTGCTGGTCGTCGAGGACGGCATCGTCGTCGCGGCCGGTCCTGTCGTGCCCGGCAAGGTGCCGGCCGAAGCCCAGGACCTGCGCGGCGCGCTGGTGATGCCGGGCATCGTCGACACCCACAGCGACGCCCTGGAGAAGGAGCAACGCCCGCGTCCGACCGTGGAGTTCGCCCCGGAGTTCGCGGTGGCGAGCTTCGAGGGCCGGGTCCGCGCGGCGGGCGTCACCACGATGCACCACGCGGTCAGCTACCAGACCAACGTCTACAAGGACCGCACCATCGAGCGCTCGCTGGAGCTGGCCGCGGCGGTGCGCGAGCGCGCCGCCTCCGGTCAGGCACTCGTCGACCACCGGCTGCTGCACCGCCTGGACGCGCGGGACGCCGATGCTCTGAAGGTCCTCCGGGACACCCTGGCGGCGCTCCCGGCCCAGGACGTGCCGCCGCTGGTGAGCTACGAGGACCACACCCCGGGACAGGGCCAGTACCGCGACCTCGACTCCTTCCGGGCGATGATCCAGCAGTCGGAGAACCTCGACGCGGAGGGGGCCGCGGCCTACGTCCGCGACCGGATCGAGTCCCGCTCGTCGGGTCTGGCCCAACGGCTGCGCACGCTGGAGCAGTTGGGCTCCTGGGCGCGGGCCGGCCGGGTGCGGCTGCTGGCGCACGACGTGGAGAGCGCCGAGCAGGTGGCAGAGGTGCGGTCCGCCGGCGCGGCGGTCGCCGAGTTCCCGACCACCGTCGAGGCTGCACGCGCGGCGAAGGCGGCCGGACTGCCGGTCGTGGCGGGCGCCCCGAACGTGCTGCGCGGCGGATCGCACAGCGGGAACGTCTCCGCCGAGGAGCTGATCGCGCTGGACCTGGTGGACAACCTCTCCAGCGACTACATGCCGACGACACTGCTCGCCGCGGTGCTGGACCTGGCCGGACGCGGAATCGTCCCGCTGCACCGCGCGGTGTCCCTGATCACCTCGGGCGCGGCCCGCACCGCCGGTCTGGACGACCGGGGTTCGCTGGCGCCCGGCCTGCGGGCCGACCTGATCGTGCTCACCGTGCACGGCGGCCAGCACACCCTGCGTATGTCCCTGCTCGCGGAGGAGACCCAGGACAAGGCGGAGGCTCCACTGTCGTTCGCTCGGCTGCTCGCCGGGGCGGTGACCCGATGACCGCCGCGCACGAGAACGCCCACCCCGCGCTGGCCGCCGCGGCCGGCGCGGCCCTGAGCGCCTATCGCGAGGCCCGCGCCGCCCACAGCCGCGAGGCACTCGCCGAGACGGTGGCGCAGGGCGCCGACGGCACCCCCACGATGCGGATCGACCGCCTGGTGGAGGACGCCGTGCTGCGGGCGCTCGACGCGCACCACGTCAACGTCCTTTCGGAGGAGTCCGGTTGGCTGGACGAGGGCTCCGAGATCTCCTTGGTGATCGACCCGCTCGACGGTTCGGCGAACGGCGCCGCGGGCGTCCCACTGACCGCGTTCGCCGGTGCGGTGTCGGTGGCCGGGGAGTTCACGGAGGCGTTCACGGTGTGGCTGGACACCGGCCGTTCCTGGTGGGCGCACCGCGACCGTCCGGTGCCGTACCGTACCTCGGGCCGCCGTGAGCTGGTCGGCTCGGCCCTGTCGATGCTGCGCCCGCACACCGCCGAGCCGGGTCCGGCGGCGGCCTGGTGGGCGGCGGCCTCGCGAGCCCATCGCGTCCGCATCCTGTCGACGACCTGCCTGGAGGCGGCGCTGGTGGCGGAGGGTGCCACCGACGCGTTCGCCGACGCGTGCTCCGACACGCACCGACTGGTGGACCTGGCGGCGGCCGCGGTCATGGTCCCGGCCGCGGGTGGGGCGGTCCTCGACACCCGGGGCCGTCTCCTCACCTTCGACACCGATCTCACCCGCCGCTGGTCGGGCGTCGTCGCGGCGACACCCGAACTCGGCGCCGAACTCGTGTCGGTGCTCGCTGAGGCGGAGGATGCGGCCGGGACCGGAGCAGGTAGTTCCACGGCCCCGCCCGGCCTCTGACAGGAGGAACAGGGAGCAAGCCCGACCACGTCCCCGGGTGAGGGCCGGCGCACCGGGCCGTCACCCGGCGGGCCCCACCATCCTCGAACTGGCCGACGACTTCGCGATGGAGATGGCCCAGCGGCCTGTGCTGCACGGCCTTGCGAAGAGCCTCGCCGGGGTACCCGGGTCAGTCGTCCGCCTGCCGGATGACGTGTACCCGGTCACCCCTCGGCGTCGCGGACCATGAGCGCGATCTGCACCCGGTTGTCGACCGCCAGCTTGGCGAACAGGTTGCCCGTGTGCGCCTTGACGGTCGCGATGCTGATGTGCAGCCGCTGGGCGATCTCCGGGTTGCCCAGCCCGTCCGCGATGGCCCGGGCGGTGTCGAGTTCCCGTTCGGTCAGCGCGGACAGTTGTCTCCGCGCGGCTTCGCGGGACGAGCGGCGGGCCTCGGATGACTGCGGCCCGGTGGCTGCGGCGATCACTCGTGCCGTGGCCGCCGGGGACAACACGGGGTTCCCGTCCGCGACTGTTCGCACCGCGTCGAGGATCCGGGCCGGCGGGGTGTCCTTCAGGACGAAGCCGAGTGCTCCGGCGCACAGCGCGCCGAGCACCAGGTCGTCGGAGTCGAACGTGGTCAGCATGAGCACCCGCGGCGGCACCGGCCGGGTGAGGAGTTCCCGCGTCGTACTGAGACCGTCACGGCCCGGCATCCGGATGTCCATCAGCACGACGTCCGGCCGCTGCTCTTCCACCACGGTGAGCGCGGCGTCCCCGTCGGCAGCCTCGGCCACGACGGTCAGGTCCGGTTCACCGTCGATGACGAGTCGCAGCGCCAGCCGCACCAGTTGTTCGTCGTCGACGATGACGACACGCACCGGCTCCGGCTCGTCGTCCACTCAGCTTCTCTCTTCGTGATCGTGGTTCGGCCAGGGTAGTCGCACCGCGAGGACGTACCCGCCCTCGTCTGTCGGGTGGTGTCTGAGTTCTCCGCCGGCGAGGGCGATCCGTTCGGCGAGACCGAGCAGGCCGAACCCTGATGCCGGCGGCCGAGTCGTCGTCCTGGCGGACGGGGAGTTGTCGACGCTCACGTGCAGTTCGTGCCCGGCCGCTCCTTCAACAGAGATGCGTACGTTGGCGTCGGGGGCGTGCTTGGCGGCGTTGGTCAGCCCCTCCTGAATGACCCGGTAGCAGGTTCGTCCGACGACGTCGGACGGTTTGCCCCGCACCGTGATGGTGAGCGTGACGTCCAGTCCGGAGGCGCGGGCGTCGTCCACCAGGTCCGGTATGCGGTCGAGGGAGGGCTGTGGCGGTTCGGGGCTGCCCGGGTCGGCGCGGAGCACACCGAGGACGTCGCGAAGTTCCTCCAGCGCCTGGTGGGAGCCGTCGGCGATGCCGCGGATCAGGGAGCGGTTCTCCTCAGTGGTGAGGCTGCCGCGGTGGTCCAGCACACCGGCCTGCAGGGCGACCAGGGAGATCCGGTGCGCGAGCACGTCGTGCATCTCCCGGGCGATGCGGTTCCGCTCCTCGGCCCGAACTTGCCCCGCCCGTGCCGCCTGTTCCCGTTCCGCACTCTCTGCCCGGTCGCGCAAGAACCGCATCTCGACACGTCGTGCGCCGATGGCCATGCCCATGGCCACCGCGATACCCGCGGTCAACGCCGTGAGGGCGAGCTGGAGCCAGGTCGAGCCGGGCGGGCTCGTGACCGGATAGAGCACGAGGGTGAGTTGCGACGCCGCCACGTACACGAGCGCGACAACTCCGATCGGCACCGCACGACGGCGCGTGGAGATCGCGCACAGCGCCAGCAGCGAGGCACCGATGGCGAGTGTCGACACGCCCGAAGCGATGGCGACGGCCATGGCGACCACCAGCGGGAACCGTCGCCGCCACAGAAGCGCCGCCAGGCAGCCGAGTGCCACCAGCGGATCACCGGTGACGAACCAGGAACACGTGCCGGTCGCGCACCCCGGCGGCAGCGCCGCTGCCGTGGAGAGCCAGAAGGGGATGCCCAGTGCCGCGGCCGCCGCCAGCCGCCAGGTCTGCTGCCACCCTCCGAGTCGTGGCGCGACGTCCTTGTCCATCCGGCCATTGTGGCGAAGCCGTGCGGCCGGATCAGCAGACCTGGGGACAGTCCCTCCTCCGACCAGAGGCGGATCACCGCTTCGCCTTTGGTCGAAGGTGGCTCAGGCCGCCGGGCCGATGTGCCGATGACGCCGGATGGACAGACTCGTGCCCGTCACCGACCGTTCCGGCGCGCGACCTCGTGCGTCACATCAGGAGGACACCCGATGCGCAAGATCTTCTCCCTCGCCCTCTCCGCCACCGCAGTCGCGGCGGCCGCGCTGTCGGGCGCATCGGCAGCGGCGACCTCGGACACGGTGGCGGCCACGCCGGACTCCCTGCGCTGGGGCCCGTGCCCACAGCAGGCCGAATCGAAGAAGGTCGGATCGCAGAAGGTCGGATCGCAGAAGGCCGAGGCGCCCGGTCTTGAGTGCGCAACGCTCGGCGTCCCGCTGGACTACCGCGATCCCGGCGGTCGGCAGATCGAGATCGCCGTATCCCGGCTCGCGAGCAAGGATCCTTCGAAGCGCCGCGGTGTGCTGCTGACCAACCCGGGCGGCCCCGGCGCGTCCGGGCTCGACTACCCGGCTCTCCTCGCCGGCGCCGGACTGCCCAAGGACGTCCTCGACTCCTACGACGTGATCGGCATCGATCCGCGTGGGGTCGGCCGCAGTACGCCGGTCACCTGCGACCTGACACCGCAGCAGCAGGATCGCGGCAACTTCCCGCCGTACGCGCACACCTCGGCCGACGTCGCCCGGGAGGCGCCGCACGCACGGGCCGTCGCCGAACAGTGCGCCACCTCACGGACGGCGTGGATGCTGCCGTACGTCACCACCGCCAACACCGCGCGCGACATGGACCGGATCCGGACGGCGCTGGGCGAACCGAAAATCTCCTACCTCGGCGCCTCCTACGGCAGCTACCTCGGCGCGGTGTACACGACGCTGTTCCCCGGGCGCAGCGACCGGATCGTGCTCGACAGCAACATGGGCCCCGAGGGCTACGGCCTGACGGACTTCCGCCTGCTCGCTCGCGGGATGGAGGACCGGTTCCCGGACTTCGCGGCGTACGCGGCCGCGCACCCGGAGAACGGTCTGGGCACCACGCCGGAAGAGGTGACGGCCAAGTTCTTCGAACTCGCGAAGCGGCTGGACGCCGCACCGGTCGGCGGCATCGACGGGACGCTGTTCCGCGGAGTGACGTTCGAACGCCTCTACGTCGAGGGCCTCATGCCCCAACTGGCCAAGGAATGGCAGGCGCTGGACAAGGGCAGGCCGCTGCCGCCTCCGCCGTCGGTCCCGGAGAACTTCTTGGCCAGTCATCTCTACGTGGCCTGCGGGGACTCGCGTTGGCCCGGCAAGGTCCGGGACTACCAGCTCAACGCCGCGGTCGACCGGCTCAAGTACCCGATGCTGGGCGGAAGCACCGGCAACATCAAGCTCTGCGCGTACTGGCCGGACAGCCGGGTCGAGCAGCCGGTGCGGATCGGTGACCGCGGCCCGTCGAACGTCCTCATGGTGCAGAACGAACGGGACCCGGGAACGCCGCTGGTCGGCGCCATGAAACTGCGCCGCGCCTTCGGCGACCGGGCCGCGATGGTGACCGTCGACCAAGGCGGGCACGGTGTCTACCCGTTCGGCCGCAACACGTGTGCGAACGACACGGTGACCGCGTTCCTGGCGGGCGGACAGCGCCCGTCCGAGGACCTCTCCTGCGCGGCGGAGCCGAAGTGAGAAGGAGCGCAACCGGGCCCCTCTCGCCGTGTCCCAGAGGTCAGGAACCAGCCACAAAGCAAGCACGGCAGGTGAGTCCTGGTCACGCCGTGGATCATCCCCTGAGTATCGTCCTTGCATGAACCTTCTGAGCCCGGACGATCCACGTGCGATAGGGCCCTATCGACTCCTCGGAGTCCTCGGGGAAGGGGGCATGGGCCGGGTGTACCTCGCGCGGTCCGCAGGAGGACGCACCGTCGCTGTGAAGGTTGTGCGGACCGAGTTCGCCAGACAGGACGACTTCCAGCGGCGGTTCGCCCGGGAGGTCGACGCCGCACGGCGTGTCAGCGGTCACTGGACCGCGCCGGTCCTGGACTTCGACACGAGTGCGGCGACCCCCTGGGTCGCCACCGGGTACGTACCGGGTCCCGACCTCCAGACCGTCGTCGCCGTCGACTACGGGCCGCTGCCCGAGCACTCCCTGCGCACCCTCACGAACCGGCTCGCGCTCGCCCTGGCGGCCATTCACGACGCAGGTCTCGTGCACCGGGACCTCAAGCCCTCCAATGTCCTGGTCACCGTCGACGGCCCGCGCGTCATCGACTTCGGCATCGCCCGTGCCCTGCACTCCTCGTCCGGGGCCGACTTCCACACCCGCACCGGCATGGTCGTCGGCTCCCCTGCCTACATGTCGCCCGAACAGGCGCGGGGGCTGGAAGTCGGCCCGCAGAGCGACGTGTTCAGTCTCGGGTCCGTCCTCGCGTACGCGGCGACCGGTCGGCCGCCGTTCGGCAGCCCCTCCATCGGACTGCACGCCCAGTTGCTCCGGGTGGCCGAGGAGGAGCCGGACCTGGAGGGCGTGCCGGACGAGCTGCTCGGGATCGTACGCCAGTGCCTGCAGAAGGCCCCCGAGGGCCGGCCCACGCCTGCGGAGCTCGTGGCCCGCACCGCCGCCGAGGAGGTGCGGCCGTGGCTGCCGGGAGAGGTCCTCGAGCAACTGGGAAGGCATGCGGCGTGGTTGCTCGACCTGGATCCGCAGGCTCATGCGTCGGAAGTGCCTACGGCTACACAGCTGGACGTAACGGCGGACCCTCCGACCGATGTACGGCCGGACACCCGACCGGACACTCCGGTGTCCGACGGCCAACCGCCACAGCCGAGCGCCCCGCCCGCGCGGTCACGGTTCAAACGGGCCCGATTCCTCGTCGCTGTCGTCGGTGTGCTGGTCCTCTCCGCCGGTGCGCTGATCGCGGCGAACTCCTGGGAAGGAAGCGGTGAGGACCCCGGTGGCAGCGGCGGTACGGACGGCAGCGGGGAGTCCGCCCCGGCAGCGGTGACCGTGCCCCAGAACTTCCTCGGGGCTTGGGAAGGCGTGCCGTTGAGCGACTCGCGCATCCGCGTCGAGTTCAAGAAGGACGAGCAGCATCTCACGGTCGCCAGGTCCTTCTTCCTGACCGGCACGTCGCTCTGCGTTGTCAACAAGGAGCCCAAGAAGGCGTCCAAGAGCTCGGTTTCCCTGGGTGACGCCCGCAACGAGAACGCCTTCGGCAGCGGCACGTGCACATTCCTGCCGTCGTACACGCTCAAGGCCCGCAGGGACGGCAGACTCAACTTTGCCACCGACAACGGCCGGTACAAGGCCGTCCTCTTCAAGGCCAGGACCGGCGATGCGCCCGTGCCGGAGAAGTACTTGGGGCAGTGGGTGCCCAAGGGCGAGGAGAAGCACCCGACGGCCCAGGTCACCATCGAGCAGGCGAAGACCGGGGACGTCTTCGCCAAGGGCTGGGACAACTCCTCCAAGAAGCACTGCACTTGGAAGGAGATCCTGGTGTTCGTCAACGACACCGGAATCGTCTCCAGACCGGTCTACCGACGCGGTGCGGCGGACCCCTGCGGCAGGGCGCCGACCAGCGCCCGCGGGTACGCCCTCGACGGCTCCGGCATTCTCTCGGTGGGCGGTCGCGCGGCACCGAAGATGGAGTTCGTCCGCAAGCCCGGTGCCTGACTCATAAGTAAGGGCAAGTTCATCAGCCGGGCTCAGGCCGGCGAGTCCGTCCGGAGCGCGGTGGGCTCGCCGGGACCCCTCTGAGGGCGTGCCGGTCGACTGTGGGAGCCGGTCGCGGCTGTGTGCCGGAATCCACTGGGGCTGATGCCGCGGATCCGTTTGAAGGCCGCGCTGAACGCGAACGCGTCGGAGTAGCCCACGGCGCGGGCGACTTCCCCGATGGTGGCCGCCTCGTCCTCGACCAGCAGGTCCGCCGCGAGCGTCATGCGCCAGCCGGTGAGGTAGGTCAGCGGTGGTTCGCCGACCAGGTCGGCGAACCGCTTGGCCAGCGTGGAGCGCGACACCCCGGTGCGTTCGGCCAGGGCGGAGACCGTCCACGGCGCCGTCGGTTCGGTGTGCAGCAGTCGCAGCGCGTCGCCGACCACAGGGTCCCGCTGGGCCGTGTACCACGCCGGTGCCCCACCGCCCGGCCGGTCGAAGTACTCGCGCAGCGCACACACGAGCATCCAGTCCAGGAGCCGGTCGAGGACCACCTGCTGGCCCGGGACGTCGGCGGCGACCTCCGCGGCGAGGTGGCTCCAGATGGGGTCGGATTCGCCGCCGCCGGGCACGCGCAGCACGCCGGGCAGCGCGTCGAGGAGCCGGCGGCTGAGCTCGCCGTGCACCGGGTACGCACCGACGATCAGCGTGGTCGCTCCGTCGTCGGCGTCACCACGGTCGTGCCAGCCGCGGCGGTGCCGGGTGCCCCCAGACTCGGGTGTCGCGCAGTGCTCGCCGCACGCGATGCGTTCGGCCTGCGTGCCCACCTCGTCCACGAAGGCGAACGGCATCGGGCCGCGCACGATCACCGTCTCCCCCGCACGCACCTCCTCGGCCGGGCGATGTTCCGGCACGATCCAGCCCGCTCCGGAGAGGACGGTGCACAAGGTCAGTGGCGCACCGTCCACGAAGTCCAGCGCCCAGGGCGGGGACAGGATCGAGCTGCCGAACAGCGAGCCCTGAGCCCGCACTCCACGTAAGAGATCACCGAACGCGTCCACACCGGTGAGGCTAGACGATGGCAAAGGCCATTCGGCTTCTCACCCATGGAATCGTCCAGGCCGGGGCTGTTGACTGCTGTCATGAGCAACGACAGAGTTCTCGTCCTCGGAGCCACCGGCAAGACCGGCCGGAGGGTCGCCGCCCGCCTGCGGCTGCGCGGCACACAGGTGCGGACCGCCTCCCGCTCCAGCCGGACCCGGTTCGACTGGTCCGACCCCGACGGCTGGGACACGGCGCTGCGTGGCATCACCGCCGCCTACGTGGTTCCTCCGCCCGTGCCCGGCCCGGTACACGAGTTCGTGACGCGGGCCGAGGCCGCCGGTGTGCGGCATCTGGTCCTGCTGTCGGGGCACGGCGCCGACTCCTGGGGCGATTCCACCTTCGGCCTCGAGATGCGCTCGGCCGAGGACGCCGTACGCGGCTCGGCACTGGACTGGACCATCGTGCGGCCGTCGAACTTCAACCAGAACTTCGACGAGGACCTCTTCCACGCCCCGCTGCTCGCCGGCGAGCTGGCGCTTCCGGCCGGAGCGGTCCCCGAGCCCTTCATCGACCTGGAAGATGTGGCCGATGTGGTGGACGCGGTGCTCGCCGATCCCGGGCCGCATGCGGGCAGGATCCACGAGCTGACCGGGCCGCGCGCACTGACCTTCGCCGAGGCCGTCGAGTTGATCTCGCGAGCGTCCGGTCTGCCCATCACCTACAAGCAGATCTCTCCGGCCGAATACATCGGTGCGCTGATCGAGACGAGCTGGAGCGAGGACGACGCCCGGCACGTCGCCGAGATGTTCGCCCTGATGGAGCGCGGAGTGATCGCCGGGGCGACGGACGGGGTCGCCGCCGTCCTCGGACGCGCGCCCCGAACCTTCGAGGACTACGTCCTCCGTGCCGCGGCGAACGGGGCCTGGCGGCGATGACCTCTGCCGCCCCGTCGCTTTCCCCTCCGGACCGCGTCCCTACGCGCGGGTGCGCAGCAGGTCCGCGGCGCGCTCGGCCACCGCGTACACAGTGGCCACGGTGTTCGCCGACGGAATGGACGGGAAGACCGAGGCGTCCGCGACCCGCAGCCCCTCGACTCCGTGGACCCGCAGGTCGGGGCCGACCACGCAGCCGGGATCCTCGCCCATCCGGCAGGTGCCCACCGGATGGCAATAGGAGGCCAGCGTCCGGCGCACGTACGCGCGCACCGCCTCGTCGTCCCGCGATCCCGGCCCCGGCAGAGCCTCCTCACCGCGCCACGGTGCAAGGGCGGGGGCCGCGCCAATCTCCCGGACCAATCGCACACCGGCCACGACCGCTGCCATGTCGCGCTCGTCGGCGTAGAAGTTCGGATCGAGCACCGGCGGGACGTCCGCTGCGGCGCTCGCCAGGCGTACGGTGCCGCGGCTGCGCGGGCGCATGAGGGCGACGCTGATGGTGTAGCCGTTCTCGGGACCCTTGATGGAAGGCAGATGCGTCGGGGCGTCGACGAAGAGGATCTGGAGATCCGGGGCGTCGAGGAGCGGGTCGCTGCGCACGAGACCGATGGCCTCGCCGAGGTTGCTGCTTTCGGGTGCGGAGATCGGCCGGGCTCCGCCGAACACGACGCTGGCGATCGGATGGTCGTGCAGCGCACTGCCCACCCCGGGCAGGTCCAGGACGGTCTCCACTCCCACGTCCGTCAGGTGGGAGTGCGGGCCGACGCCGGACAGGAGCAGCAGCTGCGCGGTGCCGATGGTGCCGGCGGCCAGGACGACCTCGCCTGCGCAGTGCGCGGTCACCGTCTCGCCTCCGGACCGGAACTTCACACCGTGGCAGCGCCCGCCGGTGATCCGCAGGCGATGCACCACGGCGTCGGTCACGACCGACAGGTTGGGACGGCGAAGCGCCGGTGCGCGGTAGGCGTCGGCGGCGCTCTGCCGCCTGCCGTCGACGATGTTCAGGTCCGTGAGGCCGAAGCCCTCATCCAGCCCGCCGCTGATGTCGGCGGCGCGGGGGTGTCCCGTCTGCGCGGCCGCCTCCAGGCACGCCTCGATCACCGGGTGCGCGGGAGCCGCCGGTGCGACCGTGAGCGGGCCGCCGGTCCCGCGCAGTGCGCGGTCCCTGCCCGGAGCGTTCTCGCTGCGCTTGAAGTACGGCAGCAGATCGTCGAAGCCCCAGCCCTTCGCCGCCTCCCCCGCCCAGCGGTCGTAGCCGGAGCGATGACCGCGGGCGAAGACCATGGCATTGATCGCGGACGAGCCACCCAGGCCACGTCCTCGGGGCAGGAGCGTGGCGGTTCCCGTGGCCGCCTGCTCCGCGGTGAACTCACCCCAGCTCGCCGGTCCTTGCAACAAGGTCGGCCACAGGGCGGGCACGCTCTGCGCGGAGAGCGTGCCCGACCCCCCGGCCTCGAGCAGCAGGACGCGCGCGCCCTCGTCCTCGGACAGCCGGGCTGCCAGCACGCAACCGGCGGTGCCCGCACCGACCACGATGAAGTCGTGTTCCGGCCCGGCCGTCCCCTGCCTCGTCGTAGCCATCGACTCGGTCCCTGCTGTCGGAGCGACTGGTGTGAGGGCGTCCTCGCGCTGGGCGGTTCCGTGTCCGTCCGCGGTTCCGCCTCTTTCGGTGCCGCCGCGTCGGCATTCTCCTCCTTCGCGCGGCGCGGCAAGGACGCGCGGATCAGCCATGTCGGCGACGACCGGCGCCGCCCCTCGCGCGGCCAGGGAGGCTCAGGTTCGTCCGCGCAGTGACCTGAAGGCCGCGCGGATCTCCCGGGAGAACAGGCGCGGCTGCTCCCATGCGGCGAAGTGGCCGCCCCGGTCGACCTCGTTCCAGTAGATGAGGTTGCCGTAGGCCCGCTCGCCCCAGCTCCGGGGTGCGGGGTAGATCTCGGCAGGGAACACCGTGACCGCGACGGGGACGGTGGGGATGTCGACGGCGTCGAAGGGGCCCCCGCCGCCGCGCGCGGCCTCCCAGTAGAGCCGGGCTGACGAAGTGCCGGTATTGGTCAGCCAGTACAGGGAGATGGCGTCGAGCATCTCGTCGTAGGTGAGGACCTTCTCGGGTTCTCCACCGCTGTCGGTCCACTCCGCGAACTTGTCGTAGTTGAACGCCGCCATGCCGACCGGGGAATCTGCCAGCGAGTATCCGATCGTCTGCGGGCTCTGGTTCATCATCGCCGCGTACCCGTAGCCGTCGCGGTAGAAGTGCAGCAGCCGGGCATAGGCGGCCTTCTCGCGCTCGGACAGTCCCGCGGGCGCCGGGTCGAAGTTGCGCAGGTGTCGAATGACGGCCGGCGGCACGGTTCCGGGCATGTTGACGTGAATTCCGAGGAGTCCATCGGGGTGCTGGATCCCGAGCTGGTGCGAGATGGTCGCCCCCCAGTCACCGCCCTGCGAAACGTACTTCCGGTAGCCGAGCCGCCGCATGAGCCCATGGAAGGCGCGCGCCGTCCGCGCCGGGTTCCAGCCGGTCGCCGTCGGTTTGGCCGAGAAGCCGTATCCGGGCAGGGTCGGCAGGACGAGGTGAAAGGCATCCTCGGCCCGGCCGCCGTGCGACGTCGGATCGGTCAGTGGACCGATCACCTTCAGCAGCTCGATGACGGAGCCGGGCCAGCCGTGGGTCATGAGCATCGGCAGGGCGTCGCTGTGCGGGGAACGGATGTGGGCGAACTGGATGTCCAGGCCGTCCAGTTCGGTGATGAACTGTGGCAGGGCATTGAGCTCGGCCTCGACCCTGCGCCAGTCGTAGTCGGTGCCCCAGTACTCCACCAGAGGGCGGATCTTGGCCAACTGCACGCCCTGCGTACGGTCGTCGACGGTCTCCCGCTCCGGCCAGCGCGTGTCCCGAAGCCGGCGGCGGAGCGCGGTGATCTCCTTCTGCGGGACCTCAATGCGGAAGGGCCGGACACCATCGACGTGCCGCACCGGGGCGGACGCACCACCTGCTCTCGCTGAGGAGGCGGCGACCGGCTCGCCCGGCGTCGCTGCTCGCGCCCCGCTGGGGAAACCGAACGGGGCGGCGAGGGCACCGCCGGCCGCGAGGTGCAGCAATCGCCGACGGCCGGTACCGGACCGGCCGGAGTTCTCGTTCGCACTCATCGAAAGCTCCTTCTCCCGGTGGCGGATCGTCGTCCGCTGCACCGTTGAGCTGGAATCCTGGATGCGCTCGGAATCTGTGCTGAAGGTCGTTCCTGTCGCCTTTGCGGGCGCAGACGCGTGAGGGACCTCCTTGCGTCGTGCCCTCCTGCGACTCGGGCCCACCGTAGGGATGCGACCGCCGTGCGGTGAGTGCCTTGTCAGCCTTCCGCCAACGATCACTGATCTGTCCGCCAGGGCGGTGCGCACATCGAGTGCACCCGAAGGGCGCCGGGGCCATGACCGGCAACTGTGTTCCGCCCTCTCAGTCGGCGTCCTTCAGGTCGCTCAGCGCGTCACCGAGGTGCAGCTCGGTGTTGCCGCGTGTCTGCAAACCCTGGCGGAACAACTCCGCCGTGCGCCGCTGCGCTGTCTCCCCCCGCACCAACTGCTGGAACAACGCGGCGTCCGCGCGCACGTCGGCGACCGCGGGCAGGCTGATGGCGTTGATGGCTTCCTTGGCCGAGACCAGCGCATCGTGCGGGAATCCGCCGATGCGCGCGGCCATGGCGGCGACGAACTCGTCCAGTTCGGCGTCGGGGATCGCCCGGTTGATCCAGCCGTAGCGTTCGGCGAGTTCCGCATCGAAGTCGGCCGACGTCAGTACGGCCTCCAGGGCCCGGCCCCGGCCCAGCAGCCGCGTGAGGTGCTGCAGGGCGCCTGCCCCGGGCGGTGCGCCGATGCCCACCTCGGGCTGGCCGAGAACGGCGTTCTCCCGCGCGGCGAACCGCATGTCACAGGCCAGGAGGAACTCGCTGCCCGCCCCTCGCGCGCGTCCGCGCACCTTGGCGATGGTGATGACCGGCACGCGGCTCAGCTTGTGGAACAGCATGCCCAGGGAGGCATCGCCCGGTCCCCCGGCCTTGCCGGCCTCCGCGGTGTACTCGGCGACTTTGGTCATGTCGACGTGCGGGAAGAAGAAGTCCGGATCCGCGCTGTCGAAGACCACCACGCGCAGCCTGCCCGGCCTGGCGAGCTCCTCCACCAACACGACCAGGTCGCGCACCACCGCGGGCCCGATGAGATTGACCGGCGGGGCATCGAAGGTCACGGACAGGACCCCGCCGTCCAGCCTGGTGCGAAGCGTCTCGTGCGAGGCGGTCATCGCCCCTCCTCTGAGCCCGGAGCACGCCGGTCGGATGCCAAGGCCGGCGCCGACGATGGTGTCACGTCCGCGCTCGAGCTGCCCGCGGCGTCTCGCGGCTCACCCGGGCGTCTGTCGTGCGGCTCCTTCGCCCGGCTGCTCCGCGAGCCACCGCAGCGCCGACAGGCTGGGCATGAAGAGGTACTCACCGCCGCGCAGCACATTGAACGTCTCGATGCCGTGGACGCGGTGGCGGACGGGCTGTTTGGGGATGGTGAACGTGGCGCCCTCGTCCTGCAAACCCGACGTTCGGGTCGCGCTCGGTCCCCAGGTCCATGAAGTTACCGCTGTTGATCCACTCCTGTTGCAGGAACTCCATGGTCGCCATCGCCTTACCGCTCAGGAAGATGAAGTAGATGCCGCGCGGCACCTCGTCCTCGGTCTCGGAGAGTGCGTCCGGGTCGTACGGCGCGCCGTAACTGGTATGGCTCAGGGGCGCGAGGTGAGCGCCGGAAGGTGTGCGGGTCCGCCAGCCGGATCGGGAGGGGGCCGGGCAGCCGCCACGGGATGGGTTCTTCGTGCGGCCGCCTCTCCACTCAGACGTCTACCACCGGCCGCCGAGGCCCTGCAACGGGTCAGGGACGGAAACAGGCCGAGGTCAGGCGTAGGCGTCCTCGACGGCGACGCTGCGCACGGTGCGCAGCGTCGACCGGAGGCTGTCCAGATCGGTGGAGCCCAGGGCCAGGCGGATCGCCTGTGGTGTGTGCGTCGTGGTGGCGAAGGGCTCGGCCGTGCTGACCGAGATGCCTCGGCGCGAGAGAGCGGCGGTCACGCGGTCGGCGCGCGCATCGTCGGGCAGTGGCAGCCAGGTGAAGTAGGACGAGGGATGGCCGATGTGCGGGAGGTCCGCCAACTCCTGCCTGACGAGCGCCTGGCGCGTCTTGGCGTCGTCTCGTTTCCGCGCTTCCAGGTGGTTCACCGTCCCGTCGTCGAGCCAGCGGCAGGCGATTGCGGTGGTGAGGGCGGGGGTGTTCCAGGTGGTTGCCCGGATGGCGCGTTCCAGCGAGGGCACCGCGGACGGCGGGGCGAGGACGAAACCGACGCGCAGGCCGGTGGCGATGTTCTTGGACAGACCCGAGACGTGGACGGTGATGTCGGGGGCGGTTGTGACCAGGGGCGGTGGAGGGTCCTCGGCCAGGTAGGCGTACGAGGCGTCCTCGATGATGAGGGGACCGTACTGTCGGGCGATCTGGACCAGGCGAGTGCGGTCGGCTGCCGGCACGACCCAGCCCAGAGGGTTGTGCAAGGTGGGCATGGTGTAGATCGCGCGCACCGGGCGGGTCGCGCAGAGTTGCTCCAGGGCATCGATGTCCGGCCCGTCGGCGGTGGTGGGGACGGGCTCCAGGTCGAGTTGGAGGGTGTGGGCGAGCACTTTGAAGCCCGGGTAGGTGAGTGCGTCGACCGCGACGACGTCCCCGGCGCTCAACATGGCCATGACGGTGATGGCCAGTCCGTGCTGGGCGCCATTGGTGATGAGGATCTGATCCGCGTCCGCGGAGATTCCCCGTCGTCCGAGGTGTCGTGCGATGGAGGCCCTGTCCTGTGGACGCCCGCGGTGCGGTTGGTAGTTCAACAGCGAGTCGAGATCACCGGAGCCAGCCACCTCGCGCAGAGCCTGCCGCAGGAGATCGGCCTGGCCGGGCAGCGACGGGTAGTTGAAGTTCAGGTCGACCATGTCCGTGGCGACGGCCTGCTGGTCGATGCCGTGACCGGCGGGGACCGCGATGTCGCGCACGAACGTGCCGCGGCCACGCTCCCGACTCACCAGGCCCATCGCTTCCAGCTCCGCGTACACCCGGGTCGCGGTCACCACGGCGATGCCTTCGCGGGTGGCGAGAGCGCGGTGGGTCGGCAACCGGAAGCCCGGGGCGAGGCGCCCGGTCCGGATGTCGGATGCGAGCGCGTCGACCAGCTTCTTGTATCGCGCGGCTGCCATGCACCGCATTGTATCCATGACAATTCTTTGACTGTCCTACATGCGGGTCCCTACCGTCGAGTTCCGCTCCTCCGGAAAGGACAGCCGTCGTGCACATCGCCATCCTCACCTTCGAGGGCTACAACGAGCTCGACTCGCTGATCGCCCTCGGCGTGCTCAACCGCATCAAGTCCGACGACTGGCGCGTCACCATCGCCACCCCCACACCCAAGGTGACGTCGATGAACGGTGTGGCCATTGAACAGATGTCCACCCTCGAGGAGGCGTGCGCCGCTGACGCCGTCATCGTGGGCAGCGGCATCGCCACCCGCGAGGTCACCGAAGACCCGGGCATCATGAATGTCCTGCACGGCCTGGACCCCTCACGCCAGCTCGTCGCAGCCCAGTGCTCCGGCGCGCTCGTGCTCGCCAGGCTCGGCCTACTCGACGACATCCCCGCCTGCACCGACCTCACCACCAAGCCGTGGGTCGTCGCCGCCGGCATCGAGGTCCTCAACCAGCCGTTCTACGCCAAGGACAACATCGCCACCGCGGGCGGATGCCTGGCCTCGCACTACCTCGCCGCATGGGTCATCGCCCGCCTCAAGGGCCATGACGCCGCAGAAGGCGCGCTGCACTATGTCGCGCCGGTCGGCGAGAAGGAGGAGTACGTCGAGCGCGCCTGGCGCAACATCACTCCCTATCTGCCCGCGGTTGCACCGGCGGTCGTCTGATCTGCCGGTCGCAGACAACGGCCGACCAGGAAGCCGCGAGTGCCGACGCACATGCGGTCTCGTCCCCACCACTGGGCATCGGTCGAGCAACCCCGCCGCTCAGGACCGATGTTGGCGAGGTTGCTCGCGCCCGGAGCCTCCGATGACGTTGTCGGTCACTCCTGGGGGCTCCAGGTGCCGTCGAGGGGAACACCGGCGGCTGCGGCAACACGGTCGCGCGAATCCAGCAGGCGGTGCTTGAGCGGGGCCACGTCGACGCCGACCAGCGCTCCGTCGCGCTTCACGATGCGTCCGGCGACGAGGACGGTGTCGACGATGCCGGGGTGCCCCGCGCTGACGACGGTGCCAGCCGGGTCGGTGACCGGGAAGACGGTCAGGTCGTCGGTGCGCAGGACGATGACGTCGGCGTCCTTGCCGGGTGTGATGCTGCCGGTCCGGTCGCCGAGGCCGCAGGAGCGGGCGGCGTCGATGGTGGCGAAGTGGAGCAGGTCGCGTGCACGCAGACCGCCGTCCAGGCCGCGCTGGGCGGAGAAGGCGGTGCGCATGGTGGAGAACATGTCGCCGCCGACCGAGGGGACCACGTCGATCGACAGGGTGGGGCGCAGGCCGACGGCCAGGGCGCGGCCGGTGAGCGGGGCACCGAAGCCCATCTTCAGCTCGACGTCGGGGCTGACGGACAGGAAGCTGCCGGCGTCGGCGAGCATGCGCAGTTCGTCGTCGCCGATGCCGTTGCCGTGGACGAAGGTGGTGGTGGCGCGCAGCAGGCCGTGCCTGTGCATGTCGTCGATGGGGCGGTGGTCGCCACCGGTGTGGAGGCTGGTGCGCAGGCCGAGTTCGTCGGCGACTTTCAGTTCCCGTGCGAGGGTGTCGATACCGGTGTCGTCGGCTCCGCGCAGGCCCCAGGCCATGGTGACCAGTCCGTCGCCGTCGAGTTGGGAGCGGACGCGGCGGATGTCGGCTTCGACGGAGATCGGCGTGGCCCATCCGGCGCCGAGGCAGAACACCGACCGCGCGGGGGCTTCCTGCAGGGCGGCGACTGCGGCGTCTTCGTGGGGGTGGCCCTGGGCGACGTGGTACCAGTCGAGCATCGTTGTGATGCCCGAGTGCAGGGCTTCCAGGCGGCCCAGGAGGGTGGCCGCGTACACGTCTTCAGGCGTGTAGTGGGGCTTGACGGTCCCGTGCATGGCCTTGGCCCACTGGGCGAAGGTCCAGTCGGCGCCGATGCCGCGGAACGCGGTCTGCCAGGTGTGGCGGTGGTTGTCGACGAAGCCGGGCATGACGATCCGGTCGGATGCGTCGATCATTTCGGCATCGGGCGCGTTGATACGCTCGGCAACCTCGATGATCTTGCCGTCCTCGATGAGGACGGCGCCGTGGGCCAGGTCGCCCACGGCCGGGTCCATGCTGATCACGGTGCCGCCGGCAAGCAGAGTCTTCATGAGAGGAAATCCTTCAACTTCAGTGGTGCGAGGGCCTGCCTCCCCGGCCTGCCGCCGCGGGCGGGCAGGCCGGGGGCCCGGCCTTGTCACGGGATCGGCGGGGCGGATGCCTTGTCGGCCGCGGTCAGGACGTCGGCGACGAGGTCATTGGTGTCCTCAGTGCCGGCGGCCAGTCGGACGAGGCCGGGCGGAACGGCGTCGGTGATCTGTTGGTCGCTGAGCATGCCGCGCCACATCGAGGCCGGGTGTACGGCGAGGGACTCCACGCCGCCGAGGCTGGCCGACCGGCGGGGGTAGCGCAGGTGGCCGAGGAAGGCGTCGGCCACCTCGTAGCCGCCGCAGAACTCGACGCTGAGCACGCCGCCGAATCCGCTCATCTGGCCGATGGCGACCTTGTACTGGGGATGGCTGTCCAGGCCCGGGTAGTGGACGCGGCTCACGGCCGGGTGTTCGCGCAGGGTAGCGGCCAGTGCCCTGCCGTTGTCGTTGTGGCGCGACATGCGCAGGGGCAGGGTCCGCAGGCCGCGCAGCAGCAGCCAGGCGTCGATAGGGCCGAGGGTGGCGCCGGTGAGCAATCCGGTTTCCCAGACACGGTCCAGGATCTCGGCGGGGCCTGCGACGGCGCCGGCGGAGACGTCGGAATGTCCGTTGAGGTACTTCGTCGCACTGTGCCAGGTGACGTCGATGCCGAACTCGGCCGGACGCTGGTTGAGCGGGGTCGCGAAGGTGTTGTCCGCCATGGTAATCACCCCATGGGCGCGCGCCAGTTCGGCCACCGCTCGCAGGTCGGTGATCTGCAGGAGCGGGTTGCTCGGGGTCTCCACCAGGATCAGGCGGGTCTTCGGGGTCAGGGCCCTCGCCCATGCGTCCGGGTCGGTCTGGTCGACCAGGGTGGTCGTGACGCCGAGTCGGGGCAGCAGGTTCAGCAGCACCGATGCGGTACCACCGTAGGTGGAGCGCTGGCCGATGACGTGGTCGCCGGCCGAGATCAGGGCCAGGACGGCGGTGGTGAGCGCCGCCATCCCGGAGGCGGTGACCATGGCCGCCTCGGTGCCTTCCAGTTCGGCGACGACGGCAGCCACCTGTGCATGATTGGGGTTGCCGAAGCGGGTGTAGAAGTCCTTGCCGCGCGGCTCGGCCGCGCCCCGCGCGAACGTCTCGGCGTCCTCGGCGGAGAAGGCCACGGTCTGATAGATCGCAGGCGCCACTGCACTTTCGGGATGTACGTGGCGGTCGGCGTGCACGGTGACCGTGGTGTTGCCCGGCATGGCTGCCCCTTCCGAGATGCGACGCAACGTCCCCTCCACTGTGGTGGCCGCTCCGGCACCCCGAGACGCCTGGACGCAATCTTGGCAAGATATTGCGCCCAACTGAAACATGTCCTTGTGCAAAACCAGCCGAGTCAGCAATATTCTGCTACTCATGGATGATGTGGATCGGTCGATTCTGGCCGTACTCGAACGCAATGGGCGGATCAGCAACAACGAGCTCGCCGCTCAGGTAGGACTGTCTCCCTCGCCGTGCCTGCGGCGGGTACGCAATCTGGAGGAGGCCGGGGTCATCCGCGGCTACCGGGCCATCATCGACCCGGCTGCGGTCGACCGCGGGTTGCGGGTGCTCGCCGGGGTCCGACTGGCACGGCACACCCGCCCGGAGGTGATCGCTTTCGAGGAGGGCGTGATGGCACTGCCCGGTGTCCTGGCCTGCCACCACATCACCGGCAGCTTCGATTACCTGATCCAGGTCGAGGTGGCCGACCTGCCCGCGTACGAGGAGTTCCACGCCAACCAACTCGCCGCACTGCCCGGCGTGGCCACGGTCAACAGTTTCGTCATCATGAAGACGCTCGGCACTCCCTGACTCACCCAGCGATGGCCGGGCGGGCAGGGCAGGTCAGGCAGGAGACGCCCTTCCATGTGAAGCCGTCCTGACCGCTCTCGCCCTGCTCGGCCGACGCGGACCATGATGGCGACCAGCAGCTTGGAGAGGCCCAAGGGCCGATCCCCGGGAGGAAGACGATGTCGTTGCTGGCGGTGTGCCAGACGGAGACAGCCAGTTCCTAGCCTCGAGCAAGGCCGAGCCACCTGGGCAGCAAGCCGAGGTAGAGCCGGCCGAGCAGGCCGAACGCGACGCCTGGAAAACGGAGTTGAGGGCGACCAGCACGGCGACCGCCTCGCGGTCGCCGCAGGCCGAGTCGTTCCACCGGAAGGCAGCGCAGAGCTGCCGGGCTGGGCTCAGCCGCGTGCCTACCCCTCCGGCGCGGCAACGGTCGCGACGGTGTCCAGATAGAACCGAACCCATGCCAGCCGCCCGTCGCGGACACCGTGGATGGCCGCACCGCGCGCCAGATACAGTTTTCCGTCTTGCGTATTTCCGCGAATCTCCCACTCGCTCCAGATCTTGTCCCCGTCCGCAACGGACTGCAGGACCGTCCCCACGAGATCCGGAACGTATGCGAAGAGCCCTGACCAGTTCTTCCTAACCCCCTCGCGCCCGACGAAGTTCCTCTCGGGGTGCAGTGGGAGCTCGGAGACGAAGTCCTCCGTGAAACAGTCGACGAATGCGTCCACGTCGTGCGCGTTCATGGCCAGTTCCATGCGCCGCAAGATGTCCGTCGCACTCATCGTGTTCTCCAGTCCGGTCGGCGAAGAAAGACGCTGTTTGTGTCCGTTGAGGATGTCAGCAGTGAAGGCCATGGCGCACAGATCACTGTCCCCGACGGCCAACAGATCACAGCCCAGAGCGATGTCGCCCTCACGGAACGGTCCGCCCGCACGCTGGCTCGTCCTTCGCCCCAACCTGCACCGCACTCTTGCCTCCTGGCGCGACCCGTGGCTACCTGGCGACGGCACAGTTCGACGCACAGAAGATCGCCGACGCCTCCGCCTCTCCCCCGATCTCCTCCGGCCAACACAGTCGCCACCGTCTACGCCGTGGCCGAGCAAGCCGCGGACCTGATCCGCGCAAGGCGCTGAACGCTTCCGCTCCGGGAGGAACTTCCACATGAACGCACTGTCCACCAGGTTCACCGAGCAGTTCTCCGTTCAGTATCCGCTGGCCTGCGCCGGCATGGCCTTCGCCGGTGGTACTGCCAATCTGGCCATCGCGGTCTCTGCGGCCGGCGGCATCGGTGCCGTGGGCGCCGCGCTCCTGCCCACCGATGAACTGCGCCGCCTCATCCACGAGATCAGGAAGGGCGTCGGAGACGCCCCGTTCAACGTCAACCTGATCAGCTACTTCGACAACACCGATGCCGTACGCATCTGCGCCGAGGAGCAGGTGCCGATCGTGTCCTTCCACTGGGGCCACCCGCCGGCGGACCAGCTCAGGCAGCTCCGTGAATCCGGCGTGTCGGTGTGGGAGCAGGTCGGATCCGCCGACGCGGCCAAGCACGCCGTCGACGACGGTGTGGAGGTGGTCGTCGCCCAGGGCTGGGAAGCGGGCGGCCACAACTACGGAGGCCTGCCGACCATGGTCGGAGTTCCGGAGATCGTGGACGCCGTCGGGGACGATGCCCTCGTCCTGGCCGCGGGCGGAATCACCGACGGCCGCCAGGCCGCCGCGGCCCTCTGTCTGGGCGCCGACGGCGTCTGGGTCGGCACCCGCTTCGTCGCCTCGGCCGAGGCGCAGGTGCATCCCGAGCAACACCGCCGCATGCTCGCCGCCCGGGGCGAAGACACGGAACGAAGCCCGATCTTCGGCCCCGAATGGCCGGACTTCAACCCCATGCGCGTGCAGCGCAACCGCGTGGTCGCCGAATGGACCGACCGGCTCGACGAGGTACCGACCGTCCGGGACACCCTCGATCAGGTCGGCACCACGGTCTTCCTCGGAGAGGAGCAGGTGCTGCGCAAGTTCAGTGTCCTGCCGCCCCTGCCCGCGACCGAGGCCGACTGGGAGGAGATGCCCTGGCTGATGGGCCAAGGCGTCGGCCTCATCCACGACGTGCAGCCGGCGGGAGACATTGTGCGGACCATGATGAGCCAGGCCGAACAGGTCCTGACCGGGCACCGGACCTCGTCGTAAAGCCCCTCCCGGCCGACGCCACGCATCGCGTACAGCCGGTCCCGTTCACTTCTGCACCTCCAGGCCGGAAGAACTGGAGGTGTGGGGGGTCTCAGCCCCGCGCCGAGGGAATCGTGAAGGTCGGAGTCCGCGGGGTCAGCTTCTTCGTGTACGCCTTCAAGTAGGTGTCGAGGTATGGCGAGCGCTCGCCCTCGGTGGCCTGGTCCTTGGAAGGGTCGTCTACGGAGAGGTCGAGGCGCGCACCGGTCACCTCGATGCGGTCGCCGGTCGGGGTGTCGATCCACCCGCCGTCCTGGACGGTGCCGGTCTCGACGGCCAGGGAGTGCCCGGCCTTCAGCCACCAGTCGGTCGACTTCAGGTCCATGGCGACGTGCCCGGAGGCACCGGCGAGGGCGACTTGCTCGTCGAACATGACAGCGGAGCCGTCCGGTGCGACGTCGTACAGCTTGACCATGACGCTGCCGCGCCCCTCGGTGCCTGTCGGCTTCAGGCCTACCGGCCGAGCTCGGCGGTCACGATGTCCGAGAGGCGTTGTGCGGTGGTGAAGTCGGGGGTGAGGCGGTTCTTGGTGAGTGCGAACGACGTCCCTGTGGCGGGGTCGGCGTAGGCGTAGCTGCCTCCGCCGCCGGGCCAGCCGAACGTGGTCGGTGCCTCGTCCGGCGGGGCGCCGATGCGGCCGAGCGGGTAACCCAGGGCCAGCCGCGCCGGGTTGCCGAAGACCTGGTCGGTGCCTTCGAAGGCGGGAGCCGACAGCTCCGCCAGCTGGTCCGGGGCGATCAGCCGGCCGTCCAGGACCGCCGCGTACACGGTTGCGATCCCGCGTGCGGTGAAGGTGCCCACGGATGGGATGTCGGCCTGGAGGACGGTGGAGTTGTTGCCCATCGAGGCCCGGGGTTGACGTTCCCACGGCGCCAGGACGCTGTTGTGCTCCGCCGGCTCGGCGGGGTGCGGTTCGGCGTCCTCCAGCCGGGCGAGGCGGGCGAGTTCGGCCGGGGGGACGCCGAAGTACAGCTCACCGGTGATCCCGAGGGGCGCGGCGATCCAGTCGTGCAACAGCCGCCGCACCGGCCGCCCGGTGACCCGGCGCGCGATCTCGCCGACGAGGAAGCCGAAGGTGAAGGAGTGGTAGCCGGTCCGGGTGCCGGGCCGCCACCGTGGCTCCGCCCCGGCGAGCGCCGCGCACACCCGCGGCCAGTCGGCCAGGTCGTCGGGGCCGAGCCCGCCCGGCATCGCCGGCACACCCACCGTGTGCGTCAACACATGGCGCAGGGTCGCGGTCTCCTTGCCGTACGCCCCGAACTCCGGCCACACCTGCGCCACCGGTGTGTCGTAGCCGACCAGATCGTCCCTGACCAGCAAGTGGGCGATCAGCGCGGCCAGACCCTTGGCGGTGGAGAAGCTAAAGAACAAGGTCTCCGGGGTCACCGGCCGCCCCGTCGCGCGGTCGGCGACACCGGCGACGGCATCGACGAGCCGATGACCCCGGTGGTGGACGGCGACCTGCACGCCGGTCTCGGCCCCACTGCCGACGAGTTCGTCCAGGACGTCCTGGATCCGTTGCTGGAGGGTCGTCACAGCTCACCGCGCAGTACGGCGTGGCCGGTGTCGGCGTCGAAGGGCACCGACGCGTGCTCATGCACGATGGTCCAGGCGCCGTCCTGCCGGCGCAGACAGCTCGTCGCGCGCACCCACATGCCGACCTCGGTGCCGTCCCGCATCGTGCCGCTGATCCGGACCAGGAAGTGACAGAACGCGAGATCGCCCTCGGCGGTGATCTCCAGGTCGCGGATCTCGTGCCCGATCCCGGTGCCGTACAACGCGATCCAGCGCTCCAGCCGGTCCGTCGGATCCTCGTCGCGGTGGACGAACGGGCCGACCGCGTCGAACAGCACGAGGCCGTCGTCGTAGGCGGCGGCCGCGGTGGCGGCGTCGCGGCGGCCGAACGCCCGCGTGCGGGCCTCCAGCAGTGCGCGGATCTCCCGCTCGCTGTCCCGGCTCATCGTGGGGCCACCTCACGGCCGAGGGCGTCCAGCCAGTCGCCGGTGCCCCGTTCGCGCCACTCCGGCTGTTCCCGGCCGTCCAGGAAGGTGCCCTGTTCGGTGAGGAGCAGGCGGGTCCCGTCGCCGTCGCGGGCGAACCGCACGGTGGTCAGGGACACGGTCGACAGGACCTCGTCGGTGAACAGGGCCGTGGTGTAGACGATGCGCTCGTCGGGGACGATGTCGTGGTACTCGCTCCGTGCGACGAGACCGCCCTCGTCGCCGCCCCCGTCGCCGTCACCTCCGTGCACGACCTCGGTCCCGCCGACCCGGAAGTCCAGCGAGTAGCGGCCGTCTCCGGCCGCGAACCACTTCGCCTTCGTGTCGCGGTCGGACCAGGCCGCGAAGACCGCGGCCGGGGAAGCGGTGTAGGTCCGCTCCAGTGTGAACGTGCTGTGTTTCACCGAGTGGCCGGTCATGATCCTGACTCCTTCGACTGATCGTCGAGGACCGCGCCCAGACGGTCCAGGCGCTGCTCCCACGCCGCGCGCTGGCGCCGCAGCCACGCCTCTGCGTTGCGCAGGCCCGCCGTGTCGATCTGGCAGGTGCGGACCCGGCCGACCTTCTCCGACCGTACGAGTTCGCTGTCCTGCAGCACCCGTAGATGCTGGACCGTCGCGGCGACGGTCACCCCGAGCAGGGTCGCCAGCTCGCTCACGGTGGCCGGACCACGGGTCAGGCGCTCGATCATCGCCCGCCGGTTCGCGTCCGCGAGTGCGTGGAAGATCCGGTCCGCAGCCTCCGCCTCACGCTTAAGCATGTACTTAACTTTAGTCGCCGGGTCCATAAAGTCAAGTGGAGACTTAAGTGTCTGGCCGTGTTGGTGACGGGCGCCAGTCGGCGGGATGAGGCTCTTGGGCCGCGCGTGATCGGTGGACGGGATGCCGGATCGGCGGGCATCGTCCAGGGAGGGACCGGCAAGGCCACGGAGGCGGCCGGAACCGGCACGGGCTCCCGGTGGAGGGATCGACGGCCGGCCGCTACCACTTCACAGTCCGTCACGGTGGCGAGAGCCTGGCCGCGGCGCCCCCGTTATGTTCTCCGCGGTCCTGCAAGAGGGCCGCTGGCCTCCGGGCCCGGGAGGTGTCGTCGGAGGCGCTGATGAAAGGGTCCGGCCACCGTCCGGTCCGGTGCAATGCCGGGCAGTTCGCGGGCGGCAGGTCTGCATGACGTGGATGCGCGAGAACGACACCGAAGCGCAGGCCGGCCGCACCAAAGGAGTTGAATCACGATGTTCGACACCGGCGACATCGGCGTGTTCC
Source organism: Streptomyces sp. KL116D (assembly GCF_030766975.1). Classification (NCBI taxonomy): domain Bacteria; kingdom Bacillati; phylum Actinomycetota; class Actinomycetes; order Kitasatosporales; family Streptomycetaceae; genus Streptomyces; species Streptomyces sp. KL116D. Next base: position 97,107 of record NZ_JASERH010000136.1, read on the forward strand.
TCGGCCTGGACGTCGGCAAGTCCGCCCATCACGGCCATGGGCTCACTCCGACCGGCAAGACGGTCTTCGACAAGCCGTTGCCCCACAGCGAACTCAAGCTGCGGGCCGTCTTCGACAAGCTGGCCGCGAAGTTCGGCACCGTCCTTGTCGTGGTGGACCAGCCAGCCTCGATCGGCGCCCTGCCGCTGACCGTCGCGAGGGAGGCGGGCTGCAAGGTCGCCTACCTGCCCGGACTGGCGATGCGGCGGATCGCCGACCTCGACCCGGGCGAGGCCAAGACCGACGCGAAGGACACCGCGGTCATCGCGGACACCGGCCGCACCATGCCGCACACCCTGCGATCGCTGGAGGTCACCGACCCTGGAGGCATGACGAGTGCACCGATGGTCGTCCACCCGCCGCTCGGCGCGGGCGGTCGGCGGGTGACTGCGCGCGGCGAGGTCCTCGGCCTCGCGCACTCCGACGCGGACGTGTTGGAGTTCCTGCGGCGGGCTGGGCTGGAGGGCGGGGAGCAGCTCCTTGATGACTCGGCATGGGTGAAGTGGCGGGGCGGGCATGCGCACCACTACGAGGCGGCGTGAGGGTTCCTGCTCTGCCCGCCCTCGTGCCTATCCGTCGTCAGAACCTGGGTTCATCCGTGATAGGACCGTGCGGGCTTTGCGTTCCACGAGGACCGGAACGAAATCGCGTATCGGCACGTCGTCGAAGCGGCTGTATGCCTGGCCTACGGCTGTCTCGACGTCGGCGGGGCTGTGCGTCGCGCTGTAGATGTTTGTCAGGCGCTCAACGATGCCGCGGATGGTTTCACCTTCGGATGTGTCGGTCACGGTGTCACCTGCCTGAGATCTTGCCTTCGGTTTCTACCTGGTTCCCCCGTGGACTCGAACTGCTGCGAGAGGCGTTGCAGCGTGCAGGAGTGCCATTGCCCAGAACCGGCCACGAGCGGTGGGCCTGCAGCGCGAGACTCACCAGCGTTGCCAGTAGGTCAATGTCCGCCGCAGCGTCGAGATGGAGAGTCACCCATGGCGAGTTGGGGACCAGCTGGGCCGGGCTTGCTTCCCGGAGGTGATCTTCGAATCGCCGGATGGCCCCTTCTGTCAGATGCAGGTCAACATCAGTGTCGGAGTGGAAGTGGGCGATCTCGGCGTGGGCCGAGGTGAGTGCCCTACCGATGCCGCAACCTGGCTCCGCCTCGGTGAGGTCAGGCCAAGTCGCAAGTTGCGCGAACGCACGCGCGGCCAGCGTCATATACCCATGATGGTCTGCTCTTTGAGCGGCGGCCAACGTGTGAGGGATCCGTAATCAATATGAAGCGCGATCCGTTCCGGTCGCTCAGGAACGGACCGAATCGATTCGTCACGAGATGTTCCATGTTTCAGAACCCGAAGGGTACCAACCCTTGCCCCCGGACCTTGAGTTCGGCCTTGGCCGCGTCGAACGAGCCGGCGGTGAAGCCCCCCGGGAGACGATCTTCGATCCTGAGCTGAGTGTCTTCGTCATTGAAGATCTCCCACGCGACATACTCGTCCTCGGCGGTGATGACGCCGTGCCAGGTATTGCCAGTGCCCCTGGTGGAGATGTCGAGCACGGCTGTGACCGGGTACTCAGTGCCGCTGGCGATGACGGTCGCAGGGCCGTCGTATGTCGTCATGTAGGCATGGTGGACGACGTCGGCACGGCCGAGCCGAGGGTTTCGAGCCTGATTCCGCCTCGTCCGAATCAGTCCGCACCCCGGTCGGCCCAACAGCTCTGGGCTGATGCCCACGGGCGCCGGTTCAGCCCCGCGAAGGGGCACACCACTGCACGCCCGTGCGCACCCGGTGCAATATCCCGTCGATCACCTGCCGATGGTCTCGCCACCGGCCACAACGCCTGTTGCTGACTGGCAGGAGCGGCCACAGCCGTTGCCACTCGGCATCCGTCAGATCACCCCGCCTCATACCCGGGCCATCGCGCAAGGCAGGGGCGAGTCACATGATCGACCGGACAGCTCATCCCTGCAACCGCACAGACCACCCAGGGAATGGACCCCGAGCGCAGCTGTTGGCGAGAACCGTCAACTAGTACTCCAGCAGCGGTTCGCTATCTGGCCTGGTCAGAAGCGTCGCCGGGAGTGTAGTTGGCTGATGGCGGATCAGGGACCGTGTTGGCAGATGACCCTTCCAACGAGTGGATGGAGAACTGTCTGGGCTGTGAGCCGGGCAGCCTCCCGGCGTGATCGACGACCTCCCGGACGCAGCCTGGGACCGGGAACTCAACGACCTCTTCCTCCGTATCGGGCACCGCTTCGGACGCGCCGACCTACGACGCCGCATGCGCGACTACGTCCGCGCCCTACTCGGTCCGGTCGGCCGCAAGAACGGCTGGCAACTGGCCGAATACGCGGGCCACCACACCCCTGACGGCCTGCAGCGGCTGCTGAACGGGGCTACCTGGGATGCCGACAACGTCCGCGATGACCTACAGACATACCCGCGGTCCGCCTCGCGGCCGGTCTCTTTTCGTTGGTGGCGGGGTTCGATGAGGGTGGCTTGGCTGTCGCCGCGCTGACGTTCTCTTCGCGATGCTCCACGGCGGCACACCTCCTACCAATCGGACTGCATCGTGAACAATGCAACGAGGTCCGTAAGGCCTCTGATCGCCGCAGCCGAGCAGGAGGTCGCCGTACCCGCCCAGGAGTTCATTTCGGCTTTTCCTGCAGGGCACCGGGACGCCCGCAGCAGTGCTTGAACTTGCGCCCTGTGCGCATCGCGCAGGGGCAGGCGCTGTTCCTTCCGGGTCGTCTCACCGTCAGTGGCACCGTGGCTCCCACTGTTTGCCCCATAGCCATCGCACGGATCAGATGTTTGTCGTCGTCGGCCACCATCCCCGTCAGGTGCCGGCCGACCACCACGATCAATGCTCCGCGGGCTGCGTACCGGTACCAGTGTGGCGTGAAGCCGAGTCGCATGCCTGTCAGCAACTCCCCGCCCGGGCCGGTGAGCGAGAGCTTGTTGCCCATCAAGCAGGCTCTGACCTGGTCGCCCTGGGTAGGCGGGATCGTACTCAGGTCGAGCCCGCCCCCGTCGTGCACTTCCAGCATGGGGCGCAGGTCGATGAAGCCCGCCTCTCGATAGCTGTCGAGCATGAGGTCCTGGAGGCCTTCGCCGCCCGGTGCCCCCGGTGCCATCAGACCGCCGTGACAGTCGAGGATCACACCGGCCGTGTCGTCTCCGAGCACGATGCACTCCGCATCAACCCTTGTCGTGACGACCTCCTTCGGCGCCTGGGTCATCTCCACGATCCGAGAGCTCGCACAGTTGCTGTGGGCCAGGCGTGGGATGTGATGGCCCGTCTCCTGGTGTCGTAGCAGCAGGAGTTCGGAATCTGCAGACTCATCGATCCGCAGATCACATGCCACGCAGGACTGTCGGGAGACGGCAAGGTGCCTGGCCGAAGCACTTTGAGACCGAACGGCTCCATCGCGGGGGCCACTGTCGGGGCGACGGCGATCCTGCGGCGATGCCAGAAGAGCGTCTGTCCCACGACAAGTTCGGTGCCGGTGTTCGTGGCGACGTCTGGGGTATCGGAGGCTTGGCGAAGTCGTCGATCTCTGAGCTGTAGTCGCCCCAGGACGGCCTCGACGATCCGCGGGTCGGACACTGACGGCTCGATGCGCAGCAGGTCCTGGGCGTGGGCGTCTCGCTCCCGGATGCGGCGAGGCCGTCCAGGGCGACCACGAACAGGCGCGCTTCAGCCGCCCGGGCCCAGCGCCGCCAGTGATCCTGGTACAGGACGAAGCTGACTCGCATACGCATCGAGCCTGATCGGCGTCGCCCAGTGCTGCAGGGCGGGCAGAACGGCCAGGTTGAGCAGGCATTGTGCGCGCAGGCGGTCGTCGCCGCTCTGTTCGGCCAAGGTGAGGGCAGCGGCAAAGCGCTCGATCGCCGGCTCGTGGCGATCCTCCAGGGCATGGTGCGTACCACACGTTGTTGTGCAGCGCGGCCTCCAGGGACGTCATCCCGACCTGTTGCTGCACGATCGGCAGGATCCCAGTGAGGCGTGCGAGCGCCTGCTGCTCGTCCTCTGTCGCCGCCCTCGCCTTGCAGTCGGGTCGCCCTCGGCGTGGTCTCGGCCGTGAGCAGCATGGGCAGGATTCATCTGTGTTCGGGCCAGTTGGACAGCGCGGTGGCCTCCTCGGTGGCTTGCGGCCATTCGTCGTTGCGGCTCAGTGCAGATTCGCCAGTGTCATGTACGGCAACGCAGGACCATGGCTGCGTTGCCCTCCGATGTTCACTCCCGTCGAGGGCCCTGGTGATCGCGGTCATGGCTTCCTTGTGGAGTCCTCGGTGCGAGTAGAGGACTGCAAGGCCCCGTTGCGCCTGGGCAAGGGCGGCACGTGGAGCGTTTGATGTCTCGGCGACGAGAGGCTGCAGGATGCGGGCACCCTCCTGCCACCGTCCGGCGATGTACCAGGGCCTCGCCCAGCGACGCCTTCATCTGGGCGAGGGCTGCTCTCCGGCGTGCCGTTCAGCGCTGCTGACCGCGTCCTCAGCAGCGTGACGGCCTCTTCGATCCTGCTCTGGTCCCACAGGTAGGCGGCGTAGCTTGTGCAGCGTCCACGCCATGAGGACAGGGTTTCCCACGTGGTCGAGCCATGCTGCGGGCTGCTGCGTGGAGTCCTGCGGCCGCCTCGTCGAGCCGGCCGACTTGCCCGCGGAACGCCGCCAGGTCCGCGAGGGCCCGGCAGCGTGCTCGTAGTCCCCAGCTCAGTCGAGCAAGTTGCGCACATTCGCCCGGGCTACTCGATCGACCTCCGGGATGTCTGCGCTGTCGACGGCCCGCCGTCCGAGGCGGAAGAGCGCCCAGCACTCGTCCCTGCTAATGTCTCGGGTGTCGCGGTAGATGGCCAGTGCGGCGCCGAGGGGATCTGCGCTGACAGCGGCCGCTCCTGTGGGCGCGTCGTCGGCCCGGGTCGAGAAGGGCTTGTGCGCCACTCGCGGCTTCCGGCGGCCCGTGCACGCTCGATGTCCACCGCGGCTTCCTGGGCCGCCTGCGCCATCCGCCCGGTCATACGCAGGAGCAGACTGAACGTTCCTCGGCCCCCCGGATCAATGTCGCCCTCAGCGAGAGAGACAACTTGCTGCGTTATCGAGGTATCGCTCGGCAAGCGCGTCCTGCACCGAGCAACGTGTACGCCTTGCCGAGCGCCCAGAGCGTGGGCCAGTACGGTCCGTTCGCCCGCCAGCCGCCAGAACCGCACGCCGTGACGTAGGTGAGAATCGCCTCGCGAGCACGGCGGTTGATGAGCAGCGACCCCATGGTCGAGATGCGTGAGATACATCAGGAAGGTGGTCAGCCTCGCGAGCGGCCTGCGCGCACGACGCAGCAACTCCATGGCCCGCTGGCTCTCTCCGAGGTGTGCGGCGTGTCGGGCCAGGTTGTGTGCAGAGCGGTCGCCGATCAAAGCGAGCCGTCTCGCCGGTGGATGTACCAGCCTCGTGCACACACTCGTAGACCCGCAGAGATATCGCTCAGTGGCCGCCCTGCCATAAAGGGCGTCATCGTCGAGGCGAGGTCTGTCTCGGTCCACGCCTGGTACGCCCTGGCGGACTCGACGAGCGCGACCGCCCGCGAGTCGGTCCGCGTCCAACTGCCGCAACGCCTCAGTGTTGCGTCTCGGCTGGCTGCGCGGCCGCACTGATCGAGGAAGCCGATCGATTCCGTCGCCACTTGCGCCGCGCGGCCACCATGGCATAGCAGGCCCGGCCCAGGACGACCTCGCGACGCTCGTCGGCCGGGACTTCACTGGGACTGCAGCCTCGCAAACCGGTGGAGGATCCCGTGGAACACAGAGCCGCTCGTCATCCAGCTGTTCGACGAGGCACAGCTCGAACAGGGCATCCAGCTGGTCGGCCGTGGCCTCCAGAGATGCAAGGTCCAGTTCGTCGGCGTGCCCACCCGCATACGCGGCCGACGTCCACGGTGACGGACATGTGCGGCAGGACACCGAGGTGACGGGCAGCTCTCCTGCTCGGGGGTGAGGTCTACAACGCTGCGCTCCAGCACGGTCTGCACGGCCGACTGTCCAGCTTTCAGGGCACGCATCCCGTGCGTCCGGGGTGGGAGATGTCCGCGGTGAATCGGTCGGCATCGACGCGCGGCCGGCTCTTCAGGTGGGCGGCGGCGATGTGCAGAGCGAGGGGGTGGCCGGTGCATGCCCGGGCGAGTTCGACGCTCTGTTCGTCCGTCAGCCGCCCGGTCCGGCCGCCGATCTAACGAGATCGGCCGCAGACAAATCCTGCAGCGGGTCCAGCTCCAACACGTGCACCACTGTGACAGGCCGCCGTGAGCCGCGATCGGCTGGTGCACACCACGGCGCGAACGGACCGTCCATGGACAGCACTTCGAGAAGAGCCTCCTCGGAGGCGACATCGTCCAGGAGCAGCAGCACACGCCCTGTCGACAGCACCTCGCGCAGCATGGTGAGTCTGGCTGAACGCACTCGTTGAGGTAACGGGCCGCGGCACAGCGTGTGCAGCAGCGTCGAGACGAGGTCCTCCGCTCCGATCCGCCGGTGGCGAGCGCCAACGGAACGTGGAATTGCCCGTCCGGGTAGGCGGCCGCCACGAGCCGGGCCAGGTGCAGTGCAACCGCACTCTTGCCGATGCCGGGCGCGCCGGTCGCCACGACCGCAGCCGCACCGTCACCCTGGGCTTCCTCAAGCAGCTTGCGTCCCTCGGCAACGATCGCTTCCCGGCCGAACAGAGGGCGCGGAAGTCTCGGCAGGCCTGCTGCCGACCGATCCAGACAGGAGGACCGGGCTGCGGCGCCATGTAGCAAGCCTGGTACGTGCCGGTCTGCACAACCGTCTGCGCGCTCCCCCACTGATCTCGTTGTGCACCGTCATGCTGTGCTCCGCCGAATCGGGCGCCGAGTCCCCGCCATGTTCCGCTCCCCTCACGTTGGTCCGAGGCGGGCCACCCTACGGGTCAGGTCTGACAGACCAGCCGGCTCCGGGAACCAGGACAGGAGCCTGCCAAACGGACAGGCCCGACCGCGTGCCCCAAGCAAGTCGCACACCGGCGTATTGACGACCATGCAGCCCACTGCCGCAGCGAACGGCCGAATCGCCCGGCAATCGTCCCGACCGCTGCGATCGGGCCCTCCGATCGCGGTGCTGCTTCAGTGGCGCGCTGGTTCACGGGAGGGCGGCGCCGAGGGTGACGCCGAGGAGAGTGCCGATAAGTGAGTGACGGCCCGAAGGGCAGGCGTGTTGCGCCGGTTGCTTTGCGGCGGGCCATCAGGACGATGCCGTGGGCGGCGGCGATGAGGTAGCCCGCGAGGACGCCGAGGAACAGTGCGCGCCAGCCGTACCAGCCGAGTACTGCGCCGACGGTGAGGGCGAGTTTCACATCGCCGAACCCCATGGTTTTCGGCGGCCAGGAACATCAACAGGAAGACTGCGCCCAGCGCGAGGGAGCCTCAGCAGGGCGCTCGCGAAGGATCCTCGGGCGCCGGGTATCCCGGCGGCGAGGGCCAGGACGGCGAGGGCGAGGAGAGCCGTGGGCAGAGTGAGCCTGTCGGGAGGCGGTGTACGCGGGCGTCGACGAGCGCCAGCAGGATGGCGACGGGGGCGAGCGTCAGCCAGGCGATCGCCGGGATGCTGTCCGGTGGCCAGGGCCAGGAGAGCGCAGACCATGGCGCCGACGGCCGGGACTGTACGAGCTGTTGCTCCGACGGTCGTAGCGATGCCGGCCGGCAGGGCAGAACGGAGCCGTGCCAGGTACGGGCTCCGTGGGCAGCGGGTGCCCGTCGGGACACGTGGTGCGCCACGGGCCACGGTCGGGTACGCAGAGACGGTGGTGGGCGGCCAGCGTGCACCACCCTGCTGCAGCACCCCACCCGGCGGCCGCCACGACCATCCCTCACCATCAGTGCTCCCCCAGCCGCCGTATCCCTGCCTCATTGTGGATCACGTGCGTCACGCTCCGGCGGCGAGTCGGGTGCACGGTGGGCACAGCTCGCCGGGCGCAGGACCGGGCGCCCGCACAGGCCGTCCTGTCCCGCACTCCGTTTGGGCGCGGCCACGCCCAGCGCGGCGGTGCCCAGGGTCGGTGCGTCTGCGGGCTGTGGGGCACGGTCGGGGTGTCGCGGGCCCGGTCGGCGGCCGCGGCGATCAGCGTCAGCTGCTGCAAACGGGCAGCGACGAGTGCGGCCAGGGAGTGGTGCGCTGCTCCGGTGGCGGATAGGGGCGGCCGACCAGGGCTTCGCGGATGTGCTCCCGGCTCACCCCGCCTGCGAGGAGGCGGCCGACGAGCGGCGCCTGGTCGGCGAGCGTGGTGCCAGTCGCCAGCGCCGCATGGAGTTCCGGGTGATGCCGGGCGATCGACAACAGGATCTGCTCACCGCGGGCAGCCGTCGTTCCGTCCGTCCCTGCGGTGGATGCGCGTGTGGTGGGCGCGGAGGGAGGGAGGGGTTGGTGCTCTGCGGTTGGTCTTCTTGAAGTTCTTGTTCTTCTTATGTGTCGGATGAGCCAACGTAGGCTCAGCCAACGTAGGGAAATCCGACGTAGGTTGTGACCTGCAGGTTTGTGGGTCGCTGTCCAGGGACGGAGTCCGACGCAGGTTGTGACCTGCGGGAACTCGATACCCGTTCGTCGGGCTCGTCAACGGCGTCCGGAGACGGCCGGCAAAGGGGCGCAGATACGGTCACGCCGTCGGGCATGTCCGTGATGACGTACCGCGTCTCCCCAACCGTCCCCGCTGTCCGTACGCGCTCACGCAGCAGGTAGCCGTGCCGCTCCAGCTCGCACAACCCTGCTCGCAGGGCGTCGCGCTTCTCGGGGCCTTGGGCGAGGAGCATCTCGAGTGAGATCCCGTATCCCTCGCGGTGGCTGAGGAGTTCGACCAAGAGGCCGCGGGCCCGGCGGGACAGGCGCTGGTCGCGCACCGCCTGGTTGAACACGGATGTGTAGTGCGCGCCGAGCACATCGCTGGCCATCGGGCCGCGCTGGATCATTCCTCCGAACCCGCGGACTGCTCCACTCAACTGCCTGCTCCGTCCCATTCGGGCCCGCACCCCAGGAAGGAGTGTGCGGCCTTGGCCCAGGTCGGAGTTGACCCCTGGGGCGTACCGGGTTGCGTACCGATTCCCGCAGGCTGCGATCACATTTCCATCACGTTGTGTGACTGCTTGCCCGGTGCGCAGACCGGTACGCAAAGTCGCGCACCCGTCCGCCGGAGGGACTGCGCACCAGTTGCGCACCGGTCCACGGCACCGACTGCGCAACGTCGCCGACCACTGCGCACCACGCCCAGCCACTCGGTGCGCAAAGCCCAGTAATAGCCGCCGCCGGGTGCCGGTCCGATCGGTGCGCAGTGAGCTCGCGCGCACCATCGACGGCGCGGGTGCGCAGTGGAGTTGCACAGCGGCCGGGCGCTCCGACGCCGCAACTGCGCACTCCCCAGGGCCGGTACGCGTACGGTTTTCCAACGCGTACTGGTCGCCTGCCGTGACGCCGGCCCGACCGGCCGGGCCGCTGCCGGATTCAGGCGCACCGCCCCAGCCCCGGCTGATCGGTACGCGTTTTCGGGTGCGCTACGAAAGGCGTACCGAAACGCGTACCGGTCTGCGTCACCTCCCAGGTCAACGGCCCTGCGTTGACTCTCGGGACCCTCGTGGCCAGCCGCCAGCGCGGGCACCGGTCTGCGTTGGGAACGAGCCCCGACGGTCGACCGGTACGCGTTTCACGGGCCCGGAGAACGCGTACCGGCGCCCCGCCGATGCCGGTACACGTCGGCGCAGCACCCTGTGCGCAGCTCTCGACGGCAGGACTTGCGCAGTGCTCCGCGGAGCAGGCCGGGGGCTGCTGCGCACTGTGGCCGGCGGAGCTTTGCGCAGTGGCCTCTGGCGGCGGTGCACTGCGCAGCCGGGACGGGGTGCTCGACGGCACTGCGCACCGCACTGCGCACCTCGCCCCGACCCCTTGCGCACGAGGCGTTCAGTGCTGCGCACCGGTCCGCCACAGCGCCGGAGAGCCGGTGCGCAACACAGCGCCGTCCGGCTGCGCACCTCCATGTCGGGACGATGCGCAGCCGCGCAACACGCCCTGCACCGCGCCGCGTTGGCCACACAGAGTGAAGACGCACCGGCCGGGGCACGGGCGCTCCTGCTCCGTGCCGTCCCAGAACGCGTACCGGTGAGGTCGGCCCGCCAGGCAGCCGGCGTGTCGGCGAAGGCGCTGAAGCCGCCCCGCCGTTGGGGGTGCGGGATGCGGCACCCATCGGTACGCGTTCTGTGCCGGCCCCCGCACAACGCGTACCGGTAGGCGTACCGGTCGCATCGTGACCCACTCGCAACCGCAGCTCCCAAAATCGGTACGCGGACCGGTACGCCCTGCTGCTGGCTCATGGCATCACCTCGTTTCCCCTCTCCTTGAGAACGCTGATGCCAGCACCCTTTATCCAGGCGCCGCCGATGGCGGCCGGGCTCGACCTGCGGCGCACGCGCCGCACCGTCCGGCTCGGCCGATTCAGTGTGTGGGCCTGTCTGTTGGCCGGTCCTGCCGGACTCGCCGCGGCCCTCATCCAGCCGGCCACGACCGTCGTCGCGCAGGCCGCGCCGGCGCCGGTGCGCACGTCCGCCGCGGTGGCGCCGGCCGATCCGTCCGGCTACGTCGCGGAGTTCGTCGACGCGTGGCTGCGCTCGGATGCCAATGCTCCTGACAGCTCCAGCGCGATGCGTGCGCTGCGGCTGGCTCCAGGGGTATTGCTGCCCGAGCCGGGCGAGGGTGCGAAGGCGCCGCAGAAGGTGACGGCGGTGCGCAGCGTGGCCCGCGCGGGTGGCCGGTGGTCGGTCACCGCTGCCGTGCAGTTTGCCGACGGGGTGCGCTACTTCGCCGTGCCGGCGGCCGCGTCCGCTGCCGGGGACGCGGTCACGGTGACGGGGTGCCCGCGCTGGTGGCCGGGCCCGTGGCAGCGAAGGCGACCGCCTCGGCCTACAGGGTGAATGTCTCCGGCGGCCCGCTGGTGGACACGGTCAAGCGACTTCCTGTCCGCCTATCTCTCGGGCAGCAGTGAGGTCGACCGCTACCTGGCGCCGAAGACCTCGCTTGCGGCCGTGGATCCTGCACTGACCGATCAGGTCGACGTCGATGTGGTCGCCGCCCGCGAGGAGAGCGCGGCCGGCGAGCACGTGCCGGGGGACGGCACCCGCGTGCACGTCCAGGCGTCCGCGAGCGCCCGCACCGCCCGGGGCAGGTGGCCGCCGTCCTACGAGCTCATCCTCGTTTCCCGCGGCGGTCGTTGGGAGATCGCAGCGCTCACCTCGGGTGGAGGCGAGGCGAAGTGAACTCCGTGCATCAGGTGGTGCTCGCCGGTCAGCTGGACGATCTCGGCACCGGCTGGATCGACATGTTCAAGGGCCGGGCGGATGCCGGTCTCAAGGTCGCTCTGGCCTGCATCGTCCTGTACGTGCTGGTCACGCGGTTCAGTCTGAAGGCCGGGGTCGGTGCGCTGCTGCTGATGGTTCTTGCGCTCGGGATCTACAACGCCCGGGAGCAGTTGGCGGACAAGGTCGAGGACGAGGTCACCAACCCGGCCAAGGGTGCCGCCCGCCAGCACGTGCCCTATCCTCGTCCGAGCTGGCGCCGGGTGTGCGGGTGCCCGGTCTTGCAGGTGCGGCGTGAGCGCGGGGAGCGAGCCGGTGCGCACGGCCCGTTTCTATACGACGGCGCGTCGTCTGCCGTGGGTGATCGGGAAGTTCGCCGACTGGAGGATCCCGCTCGGCCCGTTCAACGCGGTGCAGGTCGCGCTCATGTCGCTGGGCGGCCTGGTGCTGGTGAAGACCTCCTCGTTCTGGTGGTCGCTGGCGGGTCCCGTCCCCTGCCGTCGTGCGGGCCGTGGCCATCTTCGCCGCCGCCGCCACAGGTCGCCGGCCGCACGCCGGTCGGTGCCGCGCTGGGTGTCCTGGCGCGCGTGGTCCAGCCGGCGGGCGGCCGCACATCGGCGGCCGGGCGGCGCGGGATCGCCGTCCGCAGGCGGTCTGCGGCACCTCACCCTCCAGCCCCTGGCCTCCGGCCGGCACCTCCCCTCGCCCAGCCCCGCGACGGCACCAGCGGGCCCGGCCCGTGCACGCCCGGTGTCCTTCGGCCGCGCGCCCCGCCGCGGTTCGCCCGCAGCTGCCGCAACTGCTGTCCTCGGCGTCGGCCGTCGGCCGCTCTCCCGGTCCAGGTCGCCCTCCTCGCCGCAAAGGAGCGGAACTGATGCGTGTCCCGATCCGGCATATCGCCGGTCATCTGCTGTGGTCGGCCGACGGGCATACCTGGGCCCTGTACCGCCTGCATCCGGGCGCCGATGAGCCCGGCCATTCCACCGAGGCCGAGTCACCGGCACCTATCTGCCGGCCGCGGTGCGCGAGAGGAGCAGCTGCAGCGCATCACCCAGTTGGTGCGCTCGCTGTCGGGCGAGCCGCGCCTGTTGGGGGTGTGTGCCCAGACTGATCCGGCGGAGGTCGCCTGGCGGATGCTGGAGGGTCTGCACGACGAGGACAGCGGCGAGCTGCGGCCCGAGGCCCGGCCCTGGGTGCAGCATGTCGAGGCCGCTCTGGATGTGCTGGACGGGCAGGAGATGCACCGGCGCACCCTGTGGCTGGCCGTCCCGTTGTCGACGGACACGGTGGGCAGGCGCGGCATGGTGGCTCCGGTCTGTGGGCCTGGGCGCGTTCGGGAGTTGTCGGATGCGCTGGGCCTGCAGCCGTCCCCGGTCAGTGGCAGGGACGTGGCCCGCGCCCGGGAGAAGGCGGTGCAGATCGAGGCGCAGATGGCGGGCGCCGTCCCGTTCCGGCCGGTCCGGCCGGCGGAGATCGTGTGGCTGGTCCAGCACGCGCTGCATCGTGGTCTGCCCGAGCCTCTGCTGTCCGAGGCGACGGCGAGCTCCTTGTATGCGGGACGTGTGCGCGAGGGCTGCTCGCCTCGCCCAGCTACGCCGATCTCGGTCAGGTCCGTCTTGAGGAAGGCGGCACGCCCCGCACCGGGCGGGCTGCTGGCGAGCGCACCGGGTGGCGTGGCCTGTTCGCGCGGCCCCGGGTATCGGGGGCGCGGGGACGGGCCGGCAGTGGTGGAAGGATGCCGTCTCGCCGATCCAGCGCCGGTGGCTGCAGGTCGAGTCCCCGGACGGCACCGGCTATCAGGCGCATCTGGTGCTCGCCGAGGCGCCGCCGGCCGTCTCCGTGCAGGCCGCCGACTTGTTCGCGCAGCTGGAAGTCCTCGACTTCCCGGTCGACTTCGCCGTGAGTCTGTCGCTGGTGGCGGCCGCGGAGGCCCGCCTGCAAGATCCAGCGCAAGCGCACCGAGCTCGTCGACCAGGTCGACCAGTACGACGCCCGCCCCACCGGGTTGCCCTCCGATCTTCCCGAGGCCGCCCGCGATCTGGGCGAGATGGACGCCCGCCTGGCCCGCACCTCCGCCGAGGTCGAGGTCCAGTCGGTCACCGTGCTCACCTGTGTGGGCACCGGCCGCCGAGCTGTGTGATGCCCGGGCGCGGGCGCGTTGGAGAAGCTGCTCGCGGGGGCCGACTACCGGATCCTGCGCCCCGTCGGCTTGCAAGGCGATCTGTTCCTGCTCGGTCTGCCCGGAAGTGTCCGACCGCTGACTCTTAAGGAGTTCACCCAGCATCAGCTGGCCGAGGACTGGGCGATGTCCGGGGCCTTCACCCGCAGCGAGGCCGGTGACCCCAACGGGATCCTGCTCGGCTTCGACCTCGACTGCGGCACGCCCCGCCCCGTCACCGTGAATGTGGCCGATGCGCCCAAGCAGGACGCCTCTCGCGTCCCTGGCCGTGATCGGGGATCTCGGCGGCGGCAAGAGCGTGCTGCAAAAGACGGTGCAGAGCGCGGTCGTGGACCGCGGTGCCCGCGCCATCTGCATCGACCGCACCCCGGTGCGCGAGTGGGCCACGTTCGCCCGCGGCTCCGCGCCCGGCCGCTGCCAGGTCATCGACGCCGCGCAGGCCGAACTCTCCATCGATCCGCTGCGCCTGTTCCCCGGGCCGGAGGGCCGCCAGTACGCGCTCAACTACCTCACCCTGCAGCTCGGCCTCGGCGCCATGAGCATTCAGGGCGAGGTCCTGCACCACGCCGTCGAGCAGGCCGCCGCCCTGCCGGACGCCTCCATGGCCAAGGTCATGGACGCCCTCACCCAGAGCGCTGCGGCGGTACGGGCACACGCGCCGATGCGGCCGCCTCGGTGGCCGGGATGCTGCGCCTGGTCACCAGCAACCCGCTGGCCCGGATGGTGTTCGACCCGACGCTGCCGGTCGCCCGGCTGAACGGCTCGAGCAGCGCGGACCTGATCGTGATCACCACGGCCGGTCTCACCCTGCCGCCGAAGGCCGCGTTCACCCATCCCGAGATCCTGCACCAGCAGCCCCTCGAAGCTCTTGATCGGCCGGGCCGTGCTGTATCTGATCGCGGCAATGGCCCGCCAGGCCGCGTTCGCGGACCCGTCCCGGTTCTGCGCGGTGGTCACCGACGAGCTCTACTGGCTGACCAGCTCGGCCGAGGGCACCGCACTGGTGCACGAGATTCTCCACGACGGCCGCAAGCACCATGCCGGGCTGTTCGCCGGCTCGCACGACGAGCGCGAACTGGGCCCCGACCGCGGCCTGTTCGCCTACAAGGCCCTCTCCCGCACCGCGGACCGCGACCGTGCGCGCCGCGCTCTGGACTTCATCGGCCTCGACGGCCGCGACGACGACCTGCTCCGGCTGGTGACCACCAACCTCTCCCCCGTCGGCATTGCCGAGCGGGCCGGCGAGATCCTGCTGACCGGCCCGCGCCAGAACACCGGCCGCATCAAGGTCCACATCCCCGCCCTGCCGAGGATCGCCGACCACATCCGCACCACCCCCTCGACAGCCCGCGCGCCCCGGCAGCCACGCCCCGGCTCGGGAACGAGGGGTCCGCATGACGAGCCCGCCTGCGGAACTACCGGCGTGTGCCGCCGCCTACGCCGTGCTCGCCACCGTGGTGGCACTGCTGATCACCGCCATCATGCTCGTGACGCACCACGCCGGGCGTGCCGGAGGTCTGGTGGCCGCAGACCGGCAACGCGTTCGCCGCCTCCCCCACCACACGCGCCACCGAACAGGCCACGCGCAGGCGCCACCGCCACCGGCGTGCCCGACAGGCCCAGTGGCCCGGCCGCCGCCCCGGCGCACACAGTCGAGGTGTGTGACGCGATCGTGGGCCCGGGGCGAGGCGTCTGCCTGGGCGCCCCGGCCCCCGCAGCCGGGCCGGTCGCCTCACTCACGCCGGCCCACTCGTGGCCGCTGGGCGTCCTCGCCGTCGGCGTCACCACCCTCTGCATCCTCAACCGCCGCCGCCGGAGGCGATCGCGGGGACGCCCCGATGGCGGCACGCTGCGCGCGGCCGGGTTCGTGGCCGTGCTGGTGACGGTATTCCTGACCGTGAACACCTCCGTCGCCTACGCCGCCGGCAGAAGCCGACGGCGTAGGCGGGCTGCTCGCGCCCCTGGAACTGGACACCGTGGAGGGCGCCCCGCTGCAGGGCTATGAGCTCGGGGCGCAGGGCGGCAGCGTGTTCTCGCTGATCTCCACACCCAGGCCATGGTGCTGGGCGGACTGTTCACCATGGTGAGGGTCGTGGTGGGGCTGGGCTGCTGGGCCGTCGAGGTCGCCTACCGCTTCCCGCTGCTCCAGCTGCTGGCCCACCCGGTGCAGCGGCTGTCCGACGTCTACACCGACATCGTCGTCGAGGATCTCGGCCTCAAAGCACTGCTGCTGGCATGGGCGTTCGTGCTTCGGTCTGGTGCTGGTCGTGCGCGGCAAGCACAGCGCGGATTCGGAGATGGGTCTCACGCTGGTGCTCGGGGCGCTGGCGGCCTCGGTGTTCGTCACCCCAGCTTCCTGCTCGGCAAGGACGGGCCCGTCCTGCAGGCGCAGTCGGCCGCGGCCGAGGTCGCACATCGGACGGTCAGCGCGCACTCCTGGGGCGGAAAGATCTCCTCCGACGATCCGTGCGCGGGCCTGTCCGGACCGGCCCTCGACAAGTGCTACGGCATCCAGGACGCGACCACACCGGACGCGAAGAAGATCGCGAAGCCGATTCAGGACGCCGTCACCAACTCGCTGGTCGTCAAGCCGTTCATGCTCCTGCAGTACGGGCGCATCCTCGACCCGGGCAGGCCACCGACCGCAAGGCCTATGCCGCGCACCTGAAGTGGGTGTCCGGCGGCTACGCCACCAAGACCGAGAAGACCAAAGACAAGGACGATCCGTGCCGACTGCTGCGCGGGCCGGGCCGCAAGTACTGCGAACGCGAGCCCGGCGACAAGGGACCGGACACGCTGCCCGAACTCACCCCGGGCGGCCAGCTGCTGGACAACGTCGCCCCGGTCCTGTCGAAGGACGATCAGGAGTTTGCCGCCTTCCTCACCGACCTGAAGAAGGCCGGGCCGGTCGGCAAAGCGTGCGCGGAGTATGCCGCCCAGCCGTCCTGGTGGCGCGTCGCCGCGGTGGTGATGGTCTTCCTCGCCGCGCTGCTCATCTGCGCGCTGCTGCTGTCCGCGGCCATGGTGCTGCTGGGCGTCTCGGCGGTGTGTGCCGGCGCGGCCGCGGCAGGGGCGGGGTCACCTTCGTGTGGGGGATGCTGCCCGGGCCGAGCAGGACCGTGGTGTGGAAGTGGCTGGCGCTGTTCGGCATCTCGATGGCCGTGATCCTCGCCGATGCCGCGTTCATCCCGGCGGTCGGCATCACCATCGACGTGATCCTGACCGACGGCCCCGACCTCTGCTGAGCGAACGCCTCCTGCTGATCGTCGTGCTGGCGCTGGCCGGTCTGGCCTTCCACCGCCGCCTGCTCGTGATGATCACCTCGTTCGGGCAGCGCCTCGCGCTGCGGATGCGCTACGCCAAGATCGGCGGCAGCCATCTGGCCGGCGACTCCGACTCGGTGCCGCCCTCGCCATGAACGGCGTCGGCAGCTCTGCGGGCAGAGCCTTCACCGGCGGATCCCTGCGCGGCCGCGGCCTGACCGGGCTCGGCCTGAGCACCGGGCACCTGTGGCAGGGCGTGGTCGCCGGGCTGAGTGACGGGACCGGCATGCCCGGCGAACCGGGCCGGCTGCTGCTGGCCGATGCGAACGCCGAGGCCTCTCGCGGTCTGGCCCCCGTCGGCGCCGCCATCGGCACTGCCCGTCTCTGCGGCCGGCGGTGCCTGGGCGGCTTTGGTCGGCGGGCCCGCCCGGCGCCGACCGGCTCGCCCGGCTGCGCAAGCCCACCGCCCACGGCGAGAACCCGGCCGCAGACCGCCCGCGCCAGGCGAGCGCCGCAGCGACCACCACACCCGCCAACGGCGCCCGACAGCCGGCGGAGCGCCCGACCGCTACCGCAACGAGCACGGCCAGATCGTCGCCCCGGGCACCGGCGAGATCCTCCACGACCAAAACACCGACCGCACGCTGCTGTCCACCCGGGCCCTCAACCGTCTGGTGCGACTGCGCGGCTACCGCATCGCGCCACACCGGCGGCCGCCTGCTGTACGGGGCGACGATGGGCCTGCCCGCAACCACCCGCCCCGCAGCTCCGCGCTCCGCTCGACGCCACCACCGACGTCCGCCAGCAACTGCAGGTGTGGGGCAACACGCTGGACCAGGACCGCCAGGCCGCAGGGCAGCATGCTCCAGCAGCCCGAACCGCCCGCGCAGCAGCCGCCGCCTGACCCCGGGCCACGGGACTGCTGCCCGCCGGCGCGGCCCAGCGCCCCGACCGCGGCCACCCCAGCGAGCACCCCCGCCAACAGCGCACCGGCGTCGGCGCCGCGACCGGGCTCCCCTCCGGGGCGTGGACTGCTGCCACTGCCCCCTCGCGGCGCCAGCAGCCAGACCACAGACAGCTGCGCGGTCGTGGGGCGGAATCACAGCTTCCGGGCCCGGCGCGATCGGCCCCAACCCCGCCCCCGCCCCCGCCCCGGTCCAGCAGCCGCTGCTCCCTTACCGCCGCCGGCAGCACCCGCCGGGTGCAACGTCCCCGGCCTCGGCTCTCCGGCGGCCTTGGCTCCTCGGCCGCCGCACGTCTGGCAGGCGCAGGAGATGTTCCGCCGCCTCCAACAGGACAACGCCCCCAACCCGCCTCCGCTACCCCTTCGACGACGACGGTGACGGCGGTGAGGGCACATGAGCCGTCACCCGGCCGCGGCGCCTGCCGCCGCCGCTCCGTACGACCCGCCGCGCCCGCCGCCTGGCTCAAGTGGGCGCTGCTCCTCGGCCTGCTGCTCGCTCTGACGGTGTGCTGCATGGCGCCGCTGTCCGGGGCCGCAGGCACGATGGCAGTGCTCACCCAGCAGGAGAACAGCGATAACGGCCTGGCCGAGGCGGGCAGCAACGCGGACATCCCGCCGCGCATGCTGCACGCCTACAAGAACGCGGTGAAGCGCATCAGCACGGTGGTGCCGAAGTGCCGGGGATGCGCTGGCCGATCCTGGCCGGGATCGTCAAGGTCGAGTCCAACCACGCCGCCGGCCGCACCATCGCCAACAACGGGGACGTTAGCCCCAGGATCTACGGGGTGCTGCTCAACGGCAGCGGGGCGGGCGGCAACACCACGGTGTTCACCGACACCGACGACGGCAGGTGGGACGGCACCGCGACCGGTGAACGCGCCGTCGGACCGTTCCAGTTCATGCCCGCCACCTGGCAGTCCACCGGTCAGGACGGCAACCGGGACGGCGCCCGCGACCCGCACAACGCCGACGACGCCGCGCTCGGCGCCGCCGCCTACCTGTGCGGGCGCGGCCGCAACCTCACCCAGACCGGTCAACTGCGGGCGGCAATCCTGCAGTACAACCGCAGCACCGAATACCTCACCAACGTGCGCCGCTGGATCGACCAGTACACCGCCGCCGCACGCGCAGGAGGAAACGCCGACCTGAGCAAAGTGACGGGCAGAGTGCGCACGGTGCTCCAGGCCGCGCTGTCCCAGCGCGGTGTCCCCTACTCCTGGGGCGGCGGCAACGCGTCCGGCCCGTCGAAGGGCATCTGCTGCTCGCCCAGCGGCAAGTCCGGCACCTCCATCACCGGGTTCGACTGCTCGGGGCTGACCACCTATGCGTTCGCGCGCGTCGGGATCCGGCTGCCGCGCACCGCGGCCGCGCAGGCCTCCCGGGGTCAGCGCATCTCGGCCTCGGCCGGTCACGGAGCTCTGCGCCCAGGGGACTTGGTGTTCTTCGGCTACGCGCCGGGCCGGGACTCCACGATCTACCACGTCGGCATCTACGCCGGCGGCGGCCGCATGATCAACGCTGCTCGGCCGGGCACCGTGGTGCGCTACGACCCGGTCGACGCCATGCCCGGCTATGCGGGAGGGGCCCGCCTGCTGTGACCACCACGCACGCGTCGAGGCCTCCGGGTCGTGGCTGGCTGCTGCTGGCCCTCTCCATCGCCCTGGCCATGGTCGGCGGCTGGCTGCTGCTGTCCCCACCCCGCGCCGTGCCGGCTTCCTCGTCACCTGGTGCGGCGGGCGCTCCCCCGGGCGTCGCGTCTGCCGCGTCCGGCGCCGCTGCCGGGGCCGGACGCGGCGCCGCCGGACCGGCCGTGCGTTCCACCCCGCCGACGGCCACACCGCCTACCGGACCCAGCCCTGAGACCGAACTGCCGCCGCGCGGCGAGGGAGTTGCCGGGGACCGGGCCATCCAGCAGCTGCTGGACCGTGCATGGCCCGCCGACCTCCCCGCCGAACAGGCCCGGCCCCTGGTCACGCTCGGCCGCACCGTGCTGCTCGCCGACCTCACCGGACTCCACCGGGCCGAGTTCCCGACCGCGTTCCCCACGGCGGCCGCCACCGGGACGGCGGTGGTGAGGCCAGCCTTCAGTCGGATCCGGATCCAGGCGGCCATCGCCCGCCGCGACCCTGCCGTGCCCGGCCGGGCGATCGTGCACCTGGTGTGGGCCGGCGCCGATCGCGGCGGCACTTACACCGACGGCCGCCTCACCGACCTCACCTTCCGCCACGCTCCAGGAGACGACCGATGGACACCCCTGCCGCCCACCACCTCGTAACCGCGCCCCTGGCCCTGCCCGGCGTCGCCGACGCCGCGCTCGACCTCGGCCGCGGCCTGGGGTGGCTTGTCCTGAACTGGTATGTGCCCCTTGCCGTCGCGCTGGTGGGCTGGCTGGCGTGGGAGGTCCTCACCCGGCAGGCCGCGACGAAAGCCTCGCGGCAGCGGTTCGTGCTGCGCATGACGCCCGCCTCCTACTTCGATCCGGACGCCGAACGCATCCTGCGCCAGGGCCTGAGCATGCTGAAGGCCGCGAACGCCCTGCCGTGGTGGGCACCCAAACGCAGCCGCACGGTCCGCATCCGGATGCGCTCCGACGCCGACCACCCCCTCGCCTACCAGCTGGAGGGCCCGCCCGGAGGCGCAAAGTTCCTGCGCACCAGCAGCTTCGGGGACGCCGTCACCATCGCCCCACCCGACCCGGAGGCCGACGAGCCGGACGACACGCGGGACTTCGTGGTCCGCGGCGAGCTGGTGCTGCGCGGCAGCCCGGCAGCCTCCCTGCGCGCCGTGCCCCTCGACCCCGACCCGCTGCAGCCCCTCGCGGACGCCCTCGCCACGCTCAAGACCGAACTCGGCGACCTGGTGGAAATCTGCGTGGACCTGCAGCCCGCCCCCCGCCTCGCCAAGCGCCTGCAGCAACTCCAACTCCTCCGGCAGGCCCGCGACAGGGAACGGCGCGAGGCCAGTGCCGCCGCCCGCACCGCACACCGGGACACCACCACCGACTCGCTGCGCACCCTGGTCCACGACACCGGCCGGCCCACCACGCCGGTGATCGTGCCCCAGCCGCGCCGGATCGACCGGGACCAAGTGCTCGGCAAACTGGCCGGACAAGCCCCGCTGGCCCGGGTGCAGATCCTGATCCGCTGCGCCTCCAACCGGGAAGGCCGGGCCCGCGCCCTGCTCTCCCACGTGCAGGGCAGCTTCACGGTATTCACCCAGGAGGCCCGTCTCACCCCGCGCGGACTGCAGCTGCTGCGCTGGCGCTGGGGACCCGACCAGCGTCCGCTGATCACCAGCTGGCAGCGGCGCTGGGACAGCGGACAGTGCCGCCCGCCCCGCACCAACCTGGCCCGACTGCCGGAGATCGCCGGGCTCCTCAAACCCCCCACCACCCACTGCACGCTGCCGCTGCTGCCCACCCAGCTGCCCACCTTCCAGATGGACGCCCTCCCCGAGATGAGCGGCCTGCTGCTGCAGGGCGCCGTGGTGGAGGCCGACGGCTCCCGCCGACTGATCGCCACCCTCGAAGACGAGACGCTGTTCGAGACCGGGCTGGGCAAAGCCGGCGGCGGCAAGACCGAACGCGCCCTGGCCCAGGCCATCATGGTCGCCCACGTCGGCGGCGGGCTGCTCTATGTGGACCCGCACCGCGACTCCTTCGAGCGCGCCGCCCCCTACCTCGCCCACCGCCACATCATGGCCCGCATCCAGCTCATCGACCTCACTCCCGGCCACGACACCGACCCCATCGGCAGCTGGAACCTGCTCGACATGCGACCGCGCCGCCCCCGCCACGACGTCGTCGCCGCCCTCGTCGACGGACTCGCCGCCGGCATGAACTGGGACGAGGCCAACGCCCCACGCGGCCTGACCATCCTCACCGCCTGCGTCCAGGTCCTGGTCGCCGTCAACGAACACGCCTGCCACGACCAGCAGTTCCACGCCCAGACCACCGTCTTCCACATCCGCGCCCTGCTCACCGACAAAGACTTCCGCACCCGCGCCCTGCACGCCGTATCCGGCGACCTGAGCGAGGACACCCTCTCCTGGTGGCGCACCGTGTTCCCCACCCTCCCCTACGACGCCTTCGGCATCATCCTCAACCCCCTGGCCCGCCTGGCCGCCAACCCCGTCTACCACGCCTTCCTCGGCCAGCCACTCAGCCACTTCGACCTGCGCACCGCCATGGACACCCGCCGCATCGTATGGATCTGCACCGCCGGCAACAGCCCCACCGACCGCCTCGTCTCCTCCCTCATCACCCACGAACTCCTGCGCGCCGGCCGCTCCCGACGCGACACCCCCAGCCATCAACGCGTCCCGTTCCGCGCCTACCTCGACGAGCTCATCACCATCGCCGGCAGCGCACCCGAATCACTGGCCGCCATGTTCGAAGACCTCCGCAAATTCCAGGTCCGCATCCACGGCATGACCCAAGCCCTCAGCCGACTGCCACAACCCGTGCGCGACGCCCTCCTGCAGAACTCCTCCACCCTGGCCACCACCACCGGCTCCCGCAAAGTCATCACCGCAATCACCGCCGAGTGGGGCAACAAACCCACCCCCGACCAGGTCATCGCCCTGCCCCGCTACCAGCACTACGCCAGCTTCACCATCGCCGGCCAACGCATCGGCCCCCTACGCCTGCACGGCATCCACCTCGACACCGACCTCCACCACCTGGCCCGGCCCAAAGCCGTCCCCGCCCTCCTCGACGCCGCCCACCAAGACACCGGAAGCCAAGCCCTGAGCGAACAGACCAAGCACACCACCGCGCAGACCGACCGGGTACGCACCTACCTCAACAACATGGCAACTCCGGCAAATCCGCAGACGGGAGGCGCAGCCGCACCATCCAGTGGATTTGCAGCCCTCACCAAATCATTCGAGTAACGGGCTACCCGATCGGTATCTGCTGCCGAATGGAGGAGACGAGTCGCCCGCGGACCTGCAGTGCCCATAGACCGGCAGCAGTTCACCGGTGGTACGGCAACGTTCCTCGACGCCAGTGACCTGCTCTGACCTTCCCTCACCCGGTGTCCTGTACTTCCGGTTCCTCGCACACGTCCGAGGCCACCCGGGCCTGGCTGGCAACGCACCCACGAATCATGGCGCATTACACCCCCAAGCATGCCTCCTGGCTCAACAGGTAGAGATCTTCTTCTCCCTGATGGCCCGTGCCGTCCTGCGCCACGGCGACTTCTCCTCCCGCACCGACCTGCTGGACAAGGTCACCGAATTCGCCATCGCCCACAACGAGACGGCCCGCCCGTTCCGTTGGAACTACGAGGGCCGGCCCCGCCAGACTGGGGAGGAGAGCACCGCCGCTGCGAAGGAACCGTGCCATGCCCACTGACTCCGTCCTGCAGATCAAGATCACTCTGGCCGACATCCGCCCGCCGGTCTGGCGGCGGCTGCAGGTCCCGGCCGACCTCACACTCGACCGCCTGCATCTGGTGATCCAGAGGGCAATGGGCTGGGAGAACTACCACATGCACCTCTTCCAGACCCCTGCCGGCGACTACGGGCACCGCGACAGCGAGCTCGGGCACCGTGACGAACGCAAGGTCCCGCTCTACGCGGTTGCTCCCGCCGTCGGGGACAAGATCAGCTACACCTACGACTTCGGCGACGACTGGGTGCACCGCATTGAAGTGGAGAAGGCCCTGCCCAAGCAACCAGGCACCGCCTATCCACGCTGCATCACCGGCCGTCGGGCCTGCCCGCCCGAGGACTGCGGCGGCCCATGGGGCTACGCGAACTTCATCGAGGCCATCACCGACCCTGGGCATGAAGAGCACGACGAACTCCTGGAGTGGGTCGGTGGCGCCTTCGACCCCAGCCAGTTCGACGTCGAAGACATCAACAATCGCCTTACCGCGCGATAGCCATCGGCGGAACATGTTGCCGGATTCCAGGAAGAGCTGGTCGGCGCGTCAGGACGCGAAGTGGGCTGATCGGCGGGGCGGATATCGTCCTGGCATGACACAAGAGTTCGATCTTGCCGCATCGCTCGCCCGAGGCATCGAAGGCCGCAGTGGCGCGTGGACCTTCATCCAAGGCTTCGCCGACCACTGGGTCGGCGCTGCGCTGGGAAGCAATGACGGATGGACGCTGGCCGATCTCGACGCTGCCGAGGAAAGGCTGGGTGTCCGGCTACCGACGGCATTGCGCGAGGCGTATCTGCTGTTCGGACGCCGGCAAGATCTCACCAGCAACCACGATGCGCTGCTCGGCCCTGCAGAGCTGTATGTCGATGACGCCAAGGAGGCACTGGTCTTCCGTCACGAGAACCAGGGAGCCGCATCCTGGGGCATCCTCCTCGACAGCCTCCAGGATGACGATCCTGCGGTGTTCATCCGGCTTGACCTTGCCGACAGGAGCGCCGAGCGGTGGGAGGACTGGCTGGAGCGTCTTTCCCTTTGCTTCGTCGAGATCATCTTGTCGGAGTCCCTGCAGGCCGATGAAGAGCTCTGCGACTTCCTCGACCCGGACGGCGACAGCCTCGAACTGCTGGAGACGAACTCCGTCCGACTGCTGTTCCCGGCATACCCCATCGGCGAGGAGACCCGGTGGTTCCTGGGGCAAGACGTCCTTCTGCGCGATGACGACGGCGCGGCCGTCCTGGCCCGTGGCCGGACGGCGGACAACCTTGACCGCATTCGTGCCCTGATCCCGGGCGACTGGCTCAACGACTACTGCTGACCGGGCAGAGCGCTGCCCACCAAGCTCGTCAACGAGCGCGTCGAAGCTGCTGCCGACGAGAACCACACGGCCACAGCACCGCACCCCACACGAATGCGGGGCCCTTCTCGCTTCAGTCGCTGACGGGCTGCGCCTCGTGCGCCTTCGCAATAGCGTCGATACGGTGGGCGAGGTCGAAGTCTGCGGCGGTCAGCCTGTGGCCCGCGTCATGCGTGGTGATCCCGAAGCGGACCTTCCCCCAGCGCAGATCGACGTCGGCATGGTGACCGACGAGTCGTTCAACGTCCGCGACATGCACGATCATTGCGACGCCGCCGTGATAGCGGATCCGGAACGTCTTCGTGATCTCGTCGCCATCGCGGCGCCACCCTGGCGCGCCGTCAAGCGCGATCACGATCTCGTCCTCGGTCAGCGGGATCGGATTGTCCGCCACCCTTCACTCCCCTCGGCCACGGGCGCCAGGGCCTCTGTCAGCACCTGGCCAATCGAGGCATCGTGCCATGGGCAGGCCCATGGCACGTGGGCGTCCCAAGGCCGTCCGTGCTGAGCGGTGGCGGCCACGTTGGCAGTATCCGGTTCTGAGGGGCCGCGGCATCGCCGCGCGTACTCGCGCCGCGATCCGGCGAGTCGCAGACCAGGAGATGTGGTCCAACACGGTCGCCAAAGCACCCGAGTTGTCTCGTGTGGGCTTTCTAGGAACCCAGGCGATACCTGGATGCCTCTGCGTTTGATTCGCCGAGGGTGGGAGATGCCCGTGATGATCTGCAGTGGGCGATGCTGCGTCTTCCCTCCGGAACCGCGAGGGATCCGGGGCGCTTGATCACGCGCATCGATGAAAACTCGAGCGCCGCACCGTGCCGGAGCCCAGCTGTAATGAGTGGTCAACGATCAGCTGGTGGTGGACCAGAGCGCATGAACGCTGACGGCTCCCACAGACGTCGGCCTGGTCGGCTGCTGTGCCAGCGCCGTACTGTGCCCGAGTGCGCTATTTGGTGGAGTCATTCCTTCTCGGGGCCTTGAGGCGGGGTCGCCCGGTTGAGCAGTTTCTTGGGCCGATTGGCTCACCCGACCGGCCCGGTGTGCGGTATGCCGAGATCCGGCCCGTCGGAACCGCATTCGAGGTCTACGTCCATGCCATCGAGGACGGACACGACACCATCGTGGACCTGTACGAGCTCCCGCCGTTCGATCAGGACACCGACGAAGAAGACTTCGGCCGACTCCTCGCCTCGACCGACGGCCCGCAGGACGCCCTGGACTTGGCTGAGGAGTACACAGGCGCCTCTCGAGGACGCTGGGTCAACCAGGGGATCGCTCAGGACGAGTATCTCGACTTCGTGCGAGCGGGCCGCCCGTCGGATCGGTCACCGGGCGGCCACGCCTGGCCTGGCTCACGGACCGAACCGTGAACCACTGCCTCTTTTCGGACCGCCGACACCAGGCATAACACCCGTACCACCTGGGCGACTCGCCGGCCGCCCGGACGCAGCCGCGCCACAGGCCACGAGAGGACTGCCACCATGCGCGCACTGGCCCGCGGGGGCGACGTTCGGGCCGGTGGTCCCGGTGCCCCATGCCGCGGGCGCGGGGGCGACTCATGCACGGCATCGCGCTGTGGTCGGCGCCACGGACGATCCCCGCGCCTGAGGGGGCAACTCCTGCGTCGTCGCCCATCGCGACTGCCCAGGCAACCCATCGCCCCGGCGCACACCCGTGGGCATCCAGACTTCCGCCCCCAGGGAACCCGCTCAAGCAACCTGTCGGATCATCACGGTGAGTCGCGGAGATGCGGGTGAAGGCTGGCTGTACCCGATATCTTCGTACCCCCAAGACCGGTACAACGCATGCACCTTGCCGTTCCCGGCCGCCTCGTTGACCATGAGCGTCACATACGGCTCGTCACGGTGCGCGAGGAACTCGTCGTGGATGCGACGTGCAATGCCCGTGCCGCGCCATCCAGGTCGGACGCCGATCTCCTTCAACGCCACGGTCGGGTGGGTCGTGTACTTCTCAGGCGGTACCGGATCGGTGCGCTGCCAGTAGCGGTCTCCGCTCTCGATCCGGTTGCCGTACGCGTAGCCAACCGGGTGGTTGCCCTCGTAAGCCAAGACGGCCTGGAACCCGGGTTCGTAGCCGTGCCGGTCCAGCCGCTCACCGAACGCGGTGACCGCATAGTTCGGCAGGTGCAGCAGTGGAGCGCGCACTTCGGCGTACACGTCCAGCAGATCGCCGCGGGCTGCGTTGAGTTCGGTGAACGATCGGAGTTCAATGGCGGGTGCCGAGGTCATGCTGTGGCCCTCCAGGCGGCGGTGTGCTCGGTCCAGGAACGTGCGGTCGCGCTACCCGGAGCGGTGGCCCGCAAAGCAGCGCCGAACTCCTGAAGCATGCGGGAGACTCGCGCATGTTGGGTAGCCGCATCTTGCGGGACCATCATCGCGGAACGCGTCGCCGCGTCAGCGTCGCCCTGCGCAAGTTGGGCGTGGGCAAGGCGGCTGGTCGCAATGGCGAGGGAACGCCGCATGTGCGGCCGCAGAGCAGCCAGGCAGCGATGGGCGTGGTATTCAGCAGTGGGCCAGTCGCCAGCCGCGAGGTAGGCACTGAGGGCGAGCGAGTGCAACTCGGCGTCGTCGTAGAAGGCATTCAACCAAAGCGGCCGCGCTTCCTCAGTAGCGCGCCCCATGGCTTCCTGCGCCTGGTCGAAGGTGCGGTGCAGGGCCGTGCGCTCGTGTGCTACGCCCTGGATAGCCAGCTGCCGGGCCAGGCCTAGCGAGGCGAACATCGGGTCGCGGCGGGTGATGTGGAGATGCCTGGCCACGTCGTTCGCGGCCCGGGCATCGGCGGGGCGACCGAGGTGGCGGTAGAGGCTGCCCGCATGGGACCAGATGCGGAACTTGATCGCTTGGTCGCCGGACAACTCGGCGAGGGTCTGCGCCTCACGCATGTGCGTGATGGCGTCCTGGTACCGGCGGCCGTCGATGGCGGCCCACATCGCCGAGGAGCGGAACGAGGCGGCCGTGGCATACAGGCTGGACCTCACCCGCTGGGTAGCACTACCGGAGTTCTGTAGGTTCAGCGCTTCGTCGGCGAGTGCGGTTGCACGCCGCTCAATGTCCGGCTGCCCGCCATGCCGGTGGTCGCTGGCGATGACCTTGGCGAACTTGCCTTGAAGGTTCGCGACGTCAGTCATGCCGATCTTGCGGGTAGAGGCGGCGCCCGGAGCGGCAGCAGCAACAGCCGCCGCCGTGACTCCGGCGACTAAGGAACGGCGGTGCATAGGGTGCTCATCCTCCAGCTCTGGAGCTTGCGCCGGCGCAGGCCAGCCCCGTGGGACAAACCCTAATTCGAGAGCGGTCCTCCCCGTGACCTCTTGCAGCGCCTTCCGCGTCGCCGCGTTGGGCCACTTGACCCGCCCTGAGCGCCAGTCCCTGACCTGGCGACCGTCGTATCGTCCGGGTCGACCCGTCAGTCTCTCCAGGGCCGAATTCGCAGCCTGCGCGAGACTGTTGGCGCTGTGCTGGTGTTCTTTCATCCACGCCTCAAGAGCGATGTTCCGCGTGGCGTCCATGACCGCACGGTAGACCGGTAAGCCACTCACCGTCAGGTAAAGCGAAAGTCAAAAACCCCTAAGCGGCGCAGCGGAGAGCCTGCGGCATCCCCTAACTCCGCACGTTCGCGGCGCAGTTACCTGGGTAGCGCGGCGCAGGCCGCATGACCGATCACCCCGGACGAGCAGGAGCACCCCATGAACTCCTCCATTGGCCGAAGCAGCACCTTGAGTGCTGTACGCCTGGCAAGCATCGGGGCAGCTGAGGGCGGTGCTCTGATCCGTGCTTCTGCGCTGGGATCGGACCAATCCGTGGTTGCGCCGTCGCCAATCGCTGCTGCCGTGGAACGCTCGCCTGAGCGCGTAAGGACGCTGCGTCGTATCGGCCGATCGTGGCTGCTGAACATGTGCCGCATGCCCAAGGATCGTGCTGAAGCCGTTTTGGTGGTGATCTCCGAGCTTGTGACGAACGCGGTGCTCCACGGCTCCAATCCGTCGATCGGCTTGCGTGGCTACTTCGTAGCTCCTGGTCAGGTTTGTTTCGAAGTCATTGACGGGACGATCTCCCCCGTCCCTGAGATCCGCGAGGGCGACCTGCTTGCGGAGTCTGGCCGTGGACTGCCGCTCGTCGACGGTCTGATCGAGGAGTTGGGCGGCAGCTGGGGCTTCACGGAGGACGGAGCAATGGCTTGGTGCCGCGTCCCTGTCATCCGCGCAAGCAAGCTGCCGCCAGAGAGCCGACAGTGACGACGGGTTCCACCTCAGAGTCGTGGTCGCCGCCGCCGGACGCCGGCTACCTCGCCCACGTCTTGGCTCGGATGATCGCCTGGGAGCCGCTGGACATGGACGTTCTTCTGGATGACGTAGCCGACGCTCTCGACGAGGTACCGGTCGCCGCAAAGGACGTGCCGCCTCTGGCCGACCGACTGGTCGCTCACCTCAACCGACTGGGCGCCATCGCCATTGCGGCCAAGATCGATGAGCACGATGAGGATGTCGCCCGCACAATCAGCCACGGCGCTCGCCTGCGCGCTGTGGCGCTGCCCGACGAGCCGGACCTCGCACACGGTCACCTCCGCCGCATCGGGTGGGCTGTCAGTGAACTCGCCGACCAGCTCGTCAAGATGCGTTGTCTGAAGGGACCAGCATGATCACACGCTTCCGGCAGTATCCCCAGGGCCCTCGCAAACAGGGCGAGGGCGGCGAGGTGCTGCGGTTCGTCGAGCACGGCCACCGCGTCCCGATGGTGCCCGTGTCCGACGACGGCATCGCAGTA
This sequence comes from Streptomyces sp. KL116D, assembly GCF_030766975.1. Lineage (NCBI taxonomy): Bacteria > Bacillati > Actinomycetota > Actinomycetes > Kitasatosporales > Streptomycetaceae > Streptomyces > Streptomyces sp. KL116D. Next base: position 126,408 of record NZ_JASERH010000136.1, read on the forward strand.
GACATCCCCGATGATCTCGCCCGCACCACCACCTTGCACTCCCGCCACCCTGCAGCACCTCCCCGCCTTCGACCGCCGACTCCTCTGCTCATTACCGCCGCAATGCCCACACCCCCTGCCCGACGGCCCATCACCTCCGGCTGGACCACCGCGTGAAGTACCTGGGCTGCCTTCGACTTCGACCCCCTCCAATTGGTGCTTCTGCGGTGGTGACCGACGCCGTCGCCTGGATCGTGGTGCGGCGCGCCGGTGCACACACCTGATCCTTGTTCCCCTCTTTCGTGATCGCCCGGCATGGCTGGGCAGGAAGTCCTCACCGATGTCACAGACTCAAAACGACCCGGCCAATGCGGCGGCGCTGCGCGATGAGATGGTGCTGCGACTGCGCGAGCAGGGTGTCCTCACACCTGCGATCGAGCACGCCATGCAGGCAGTGCCCCGCGAGGTGTTCGCCCCCGGCGTCCCTCTCGTCGAGGTCTACAGCCCGAATGACTCCGTGATCACAAAGTGGGACGCGCACGGCATGGCCACCAGTTCGGTGTCCGCCCCCTGGCTGCAGGCCGTGATGCTCCGGCAGGCCGGCATCCGCAGCGGCATGCAGGTTCTGGAGATCGGGTCCGGCGGCTACAACGCCGCGTTGATGAAGGAACTCGTCGGCCCGGGCGGCGAGGTGACGAGCGTGGACATCGACCCGTTCGTCACCACCCGGGCCCGCCGCTTCCTGACCCAGGCCGGCTACGGCACCGTGAACGTGATCCTGGGGGATGGCGCGCTCGGCGCCCGCCACCACATGCCCGCCCACGGCTGGGACGCCATCGTCGTCACTGCCGGCGCCTGGGACATCTCCCCCGGCCTGGTCCACCAACTCGCCGCCGCAGGGCGCCTGGTGGTGCCGCTGCGGATCCACGGCTTCACCCGCTCCATCGCCTTCGTCTGGGCGCAGGGGCATCTGGTCAGCGAGTCCATGCAGGAGTGCGGGTTCGTGCCCATGACGGGCCTGGACCAGCACGATCAACAGCGCCTTCTCCTGCACGGCGAGGAGATCGGATTCAGCTTCGGCGAACACGACGTCCCGGATCCAGCGCGCCTGACCGCGGCACTGGAGAGCGAGCCGGTGCGCGAGTGGACCGGGGTGTCTATCGCCCCGACGGAGTCGTTCGGCACCCTGCAGATGCACCTGGCCACGACGCAGCCGGGCTTCGCGATCCTGTCGGTGGACGAGGACACGGACACCGGCCTGGTCGTCCCGCTCAACCGGCACGCCACCCCCGCCGTGGTCCGCGACGGCTCGCTCGCCTACCTGACCAGACGCCCTGCCGGGGATCTTGTCGAGTTCGGCGTGATCGGGCACGGCCCGCAGGCGCCCGTCCTGGCCGGCGCGCTGGCCGCCGCAGTCAGGAAATGGGACAGCACCTACCGCCACCGCACGCTGCACGTCCGCGTGTACGCGATGGGCACCCCCGACCAGCAACTCCCGCCCGGGGAACCGGTCCTCGACAAGCGGCGCAGCCGCCTCACCTTCTTCTGGACGTGATCCTCAGCCAGGCGCATCCTTCCCCGGCGGGAGGCACCCACCTGGGGGTCTGCAGAGAGTCAAGCCCGTCTGGTCTGCGTGGACCAAGCTGCGCTCCTGGTTCGGTGCAAACCGCCTGCAAGACCCGATCGGCGTCCCGTACGAGCAGACTGAGTCCGCGGTCTGCCAACGACACTCCCCTTCCGCACGACGATCTGCGGCTGAGCTGATGGCGCGTCTCACAACTCGTCCGCGTGATGCCCGGCCTTGAGGTCGTCGACCTGGCCGACCTGAAACCCGACCCTCTATCGTGCAATGGTGGGGCCGCCCTGGTTGATAGAAGGCTGAGCTTGTTCTTTAACCTCTGGCCTCGAACAGAGTGTCGTACGACGTCACTCGGCACCAGGACGCCATCGCCTGGACGGCGCCCTGCGCGCGCTCCAGGCGCCGGCTGGCTGGCTGGCTGCCGAAGTCGCCTGGTTCATCGTGCAAAGCGGCCCGCCTCACTGTGCAGGTCGCGTGCACGGCGGACGAAACAAGACGGGTCTGAGACCTTGGGAAGTCGGCGTCGAAGGCCCGGGGCGGCCCTGGCGAGTGCCCCTCGACGGAGTGCTCGGCTACCCGCCACTATTTGCTTATGTTTCGAGGGAGATGGCGACCGGGGCAGAAGCGGCGGGCCTGGCAGAACCGGGCGTGGCGGAACGGATGACCGAGTTCTACGACTCGCTCACGAAGCTGGAGAGAGCATCCCTCCCACAGGTTGCCGTCAAGTACGGCCGCACGCTCGACTCCTGCCACGAGGTTCTCCTGAGCGAGAAGATCAGCTCCACCTCCCCGTACTACGTCGGTCTGTCCTCAGAGATGGGGAGCTTCACGCATGTAACCAAGCGGGTTGTCCTGGTCACGGACACGATGCTGTTGTCAGATCACGGCGTCGGGACGGTGCACGAACTCGGTGTGCACTACAGAACGCAATCGTTCCAGGTCCTGCCGGGGCCGGGGGCGCCGGGGGAAGGCGGCATACACTTCAGCGAATCCGCTGAACAGCGATACGGGATGGTGACCGAGGATCTCGCCGAGTTGGGGCGGTGGCTCCTTGAAGCCGAACCTCTGCTGCGCAGGGGGCTTGTCTGGTACGCGCCAGTCTTCGTAGAGGGGCCGTCCAACGGATTTAGTTCGCAGCTTGACCGATCTGCCAACAGGTCGGCAGGTCCACTCCCTTCGTTCCACGACGGGTCTATCGACTACGTGATCAGACACGGGCGGGCCGTGGATCTGTCGAGGACCAAGCCCCTTGCAAGCCGCGTGGTCCGGCCGATCCTGGAGATCGATCTGCCCTGCATCGACGGGCTCAGCCTCAGCGACTTTTGTCAGGTCACCAGCGAGGAGTTCGACTCCTATCGCCAGTTCCGCGACTTCATGCGCTCCCGGCTCCTCGAACTCGACGATGCACTGGAAGGGGTTGACTCCCAGGTGGCCCTGGAGAGGGTTGCGCTCTCCATCCGTGACGAAGTACACGCAGCCACCGCTGAGATGAGCAACGCAGCCCGGTCCCAGGCCCTCAGCCGATCCGGTGCCGTGTTGGGCACGACCAGCGCCATCCTCGCCGCAGTCCGCCCTGAGGCGCTCCAAGGAGCCCTCGCGACCAGTGCGACGCTCGCGGCCGGCGCAACCGGCCTGTGGCCCACCGTCCAGGCCTTCGCCGAGAACAGGGCTCAACGTACACACGGCAAGTGGCACTACGTCTGGGTCCTACAGAAGAACTCCGCACGCTGAGCTTGGTATTCAATCTTTGCGAGCTTTGAGGCGATTACGTTCGGTTATGGTCTCGGGTCGTCCAACTCTTTTGCCCGCGCCGTGACGAGTGGCGGGATGCCGGTTGCGCGAACCAACTGACGCACCCGGTCTGGGTGTTGAGGGTCTTGGTGCACGGGCGGGGCAGTGCAGGTGCGGGCGGAGGTTCCGAAACCCCCGCCGGACTCTTGCGGGAGTAGGTCGGGCGGGCGCGGTCGGCCTTTCGCCAGGGCGGCGCAGATCGGCGGCGGCCTCTCGAATGAGCCTCAGCTGGGTGTGGTGTGTGTTTCTCAAGGGCCTCTCCTTCGGTGATCTTCGGTTTCCCCCCTCGTCGGCCGCGGGCCGGCACGACGAGGTGATCTCGTAGTCCAGCAGGCCCCGCGCAGCAAGGGCGCCGGCGCGGCCCACCCGCTCACGGATCGCGGTTCCGGTCTCGCCGTGGTCGAGAAGGAATCGCACGAGGCTGGAGCAGTCGACCCCTTCAACTCGGCTTCCTTCATGACCAGTTGTAGTACTAGCCATGTCGTCGACAGCGACACTAGAGTCGTGCGTGGCGTGCGGGGCCGACGGTGGGGCGGGGGGAGTTCCTGATGGTGGCGGAACACGTCGAGGACGAGGGCATCGGCCTAGCGGTCGCGCTCGGAGCCATACGACGCGAGCTCGCGCAAGCGGTGGCCGCGGCCGAGGCAGAGGGCGGCCCGGTGCGGCTCGCGGTCTCCTCGCTCGAACTGGAACTCCAGACGACGCTGAGCCGGTCCCACGGCGTGAACGGCGGTATCCGCGTCCACGTGATCTCTGCGGGCGGGCAGCGCACCGAGGACCGCAGCGAGGTGCAGACGCTGAAACTCCAGTTGAACGCAACGACCCCTGACAACAAGCCGATCTCGGCGGGCGACACGCTGAGCCGACGGCCGAGGTGACGTGCCGGTGACCTCCGGTGTGGATGTCGCCCAAGTCGCTCGCGTGGTCGTCGGCCTGCCCGACGACAAGTGCTGCGTGGGCAGTGGCTACCGGATCTCGGAGCGGCTCGTCCTGACGGCGAGGCACGTGCTCACGGGCGGCGAAGCCGTGCATGTCCGGCTCGGCGGGGAAGAGTTCGACAGACCGGCGGCGGAGGTGTGGCAGGACACGGATCTGGACGTGGCCCTGCTCCAACTCGAAACGTCACCCGCTTATTGCGCTGACCCGGTTCTGCTGGGACGCGTGGACCGCACCCGGAACGCCGAGGTGACCACCCACGCGGTGGGCTTTCCCGGCTGGGCCGTGATCGACGAAAGCTCCCCTGATGCGCCGGACGACATCTGGCGCGGCAGCACAACGGTCCGTTGCCGGATCCTCACCAGCGACGTCGGGTCGCCGGACACGCTGCGCGTCGTCGTGGACGACGCCCCCGACGTCCTGGCGGCGCCAGACCCGGGCACCAGTCCCTGGCAGGGTATGTCCGGGGCGGCGCTGATCAGCGACACCGGGTTGCTGGTCGGCATCGTCAAGGAACACGTGCCGGCGGCGGGGATCGGCAGGCTGGAGGTGACGCCTCTCGACCGCATCGACGACGAGGGGTGGCGGGCTGCCCTGAGGCGCGAACGCGTGGACCCGCGCCCCCTGCTCGTACTGCCCGACAACTGGAGCCGGACCGACGGTCTCCACCAGCACCACAGCTGGTATGCCGTCGTCAGGAACATGGCGTCGCATTCGCTCGTCAAGGAGAGGCTCCCGTACGTCGATCCCGGCGACAGCAGTTCGCCCGGCGAGATCCTCACCCGGCTCGCCGACCTCGCCAAGAGGCCGGGCCTGCCCGCCGGACTGATCATCGACGGGGCGGCCGGAGCCGGTAAATCACGGCTGTGCCTGGAGGTCGCCGTGCGGGCTCAGGAGAGCCGGGACTGGCTGGTCGTGCACGTGACCCAGTCCGCACCCCTGCGTGATGTGTGGGACAGCGTCCGGGGCCTGGCGGGCCAGGTGCTCGTCGTCGCCGACGAGATCGACTGGATCGCCGACCCGGCGACTACCTACAGCAACGTATTCAGCGAGGCCGAGGGCAAAGGCGTCCGGCTTGCCGTACTGACGACCGTTCGCCGCAGCCGGCGGGAGGACGAGGCGCTTCAACTGCTGGACCCGTGGAACACCTTCACGTTCGTCCACGTCCGGGAGGACCCGGAGTACCACCGGGACATCACCCGGCAGATCGTGCAGAGCCTCGCATCCGACGCCGTGAATCAGCAGGACGACGGCTACATGAAGGAACGCTGCGCCGGTCCTCCGGAGGTCAGCCGGTTCTACGCCACGCACCTCAACCACAAGGCGCAAGCCGGTGAGGACGTCAGGGAAGCCGCGCCTTCTCCCGACTCCGACTTCGGCTCATGGCTCAACGCCATCCTGATCAACATGGGGCTGCCGCTCCTCGGGGACGACGTGCCGGACCGCGCGGCAACGGCCGTGGCTCTGACCGTCGCCCACTCACCCTGCCGGCTCAAGGACGCACTCGACTTCTTCGCTCCGGACCCCCGCGACCCGCGCCGAGAAGAGGGCGCAACGCTCTTGGGCAAGCTCCTCGACGACAACCTGCTCGCCTCCCGGAACGGCGTCCTACAGCCCGTGCACGACGTCTACGCCGACCATCTGCTCGGCTTCGCCGTGCTCAAGAAGGGCCAGAAGTCCGTGCACGGCGTCGGCCTGCGCCGGGTCCTGAACTCAGGACTGGCGAACGGTTCCGCCCTCACCCGGGTCGCCGTCGCGGTGGACCGCCTGCGTGACAAGCTGGACGAAGAGGCGGTCGACGCGCTGACCCGAGTGGTGGACGACTGGTGCGTCGCCCACCGTGCCGATGTCCAGCGCCTGGTCGTGGCAGCGGATAAGGACGGCTACGGCCGGGAGCTTCGGGCCCTCCTCCTGCGGGAGACATGGCGCCCGGTGGTGCTGCGCGAGTTCGCAAAGCCGTGGCTGCGCGACCACTACGCCAAGGCCAGGGCCCGCAACACCATCCTGGCCGTGGCATCGCAGTTGCCCGACAGCGACCGCTACCTCTCCGAGTGGATCTACATCCACGGTGAACGGCCCGACGCCGCACGCGCTCTCCACAAGGCCCTAGCAAGCGACCTCGATCCTGGGAACCGGGAATGGACAACAGACCAGGCCTACGAGTGGCTCACGCGGCACCCGCTCACGATCGACGCCAGCTTCCCTCTGCAACGACTCCTCGATACGCGGCTGGACGTCCTGCCGCGCGGCGACGCGCGTATGAACCAGGTCCGGAACTGGGCGTTGCGCTGGTTGCACCGTCACGGCACGACAGATCAAGCCGGCTACGTGGCGAGGCCACTGCTCAAACACCCCGAACTGACCGGCGCGGACCTCGAACGGACGGCCCGTCTCCTCCTCGACACGGTGGCCCCCGGCGACCCGTCGGCTGCCACCTTCGCCCTCGTAGCCGTGTTGAGCAGACACCGTATGTTGCGGGATCTGCCCGAAGACCTGTACGGGCAGGCCGTCAGGGACTCCTTCGCCTGGCTGAACCATGAGGCCGGTTACGGGCTGCGGCCCGCTGCTGCGTACCTGCTCAGAGAACTGATCGTCCCCGGACTGCCCGGACGGGACGGCCTGCCGCATGCCGTGCAGGCGGCGTGGAACTGGTTGAACGTGAATGGCGGCCGACACGTCGAGATGGGTCTGCTTCTTCCCCCGCTGCTGAAGAATGCGGCCAAGACCAGTGCTCGCGACCATGCCGCCCTCACCGAGGACGAACAACAGCACCTTGCGGTCGTGGCCATGGACTGGCTGGCGGCAGATGACGGCTCCACGTGGCTGAGTGTCAGCGAGGTGACCGGGGCACTCCTGAGCACCAGACTGCCGGACGGGGACCCGGAGCGGCTGCGGTGGCTGGCGGACCGGGCGCTGGCCCTGCTGCGGGACCGACCCGGCCCGAGCGTGGCACGCTCCGTCCTGACGCCGCTGCTGCATCGCACGAACCTCGACACCGACACCCGCGTCCGCGTGCTGGCCGCGACGTTCGTCCAGCTTGCCGCGGCTCCCGACAGCCCGCACCTGGCCTACCCGCTGACCGCGCTCCTGCGGCGCTCCGATCTCACCAGTGACGAATCCGCCCGGACGATGGCCGCGACGCTTCACTGCCTGGACAAGAACCCCAGAGCCCCCGGCGTCCTGGGCATGCTGATCAAAGCGCTGAACAGCCCCCTTGCGCATTCGGCCGATCGCGCACAGTTGGCGGCGCGGTCCGTCCGGGTGCTGTCCCTGAAGGCCCTGGTGCCGGAGAAGAACCGCAAGGAACCCAGTCTCGTCAGAGCCCTCCGGAACCACTGCGCAGAGCATTCTCCCGAGTGGAACCGTTTCGTCGCCCGCGCCTGTGACCTGCTGAAGCATGCAAGGTACCCGAAGAGAGCCGAGCCGGCGCTCGAAGACTTACTGAAGGGCTCCGAGCAACTCGAGGCTCCCGTCCTGGACCGGCTGTGCACGGCCTGCGTCGACTGGTCCGCCGTCAACGATTACGACAACCGGTCGATCAAGTTGCTGGCGCAGGTGCTCGACAACCGCAGTTCCTCGCCGCGGGTACGGCGCCGCGCGACGGAGGTCGCACGGCAACGGCTTCGGACAGGCGGCGAGCGGAACGTGCGGGACGCGGCGAACGGAAGGCTGCTGCAGGCCCTGCTGTCCGGCGGAGATTTCCCGGGCGCGGAAGCGATCGAGCAAGTTCTGGACGTCGCGTTGGACTGGCTTGCCCTCCAGTCGAACAGGCAGGCCGCGGTCGGTCCGCTGCTGGTGCAGGTGGCGCACTCGCTGGAGCACTCACCGAGGCGACCCGAGGCCGAGCGTCGGACACGGCGGGCTCTGGACCTCTCGGACGCTTGGCTGCGCGACCGTCCCGAAGACAATAGCGAACGGCGTCAGCAGGTCGAGGGCCACCGGCGCCGCCTGGCCGCGCTGCTGGGGGTCGACGACTCCGGTTGAGGTGAGTCCGCCCGGCCGGGCGGGAAACCGGGACTCGTCACTCGGGTCAGCTGCGGCACGGACCCGGCCGATCTGCCGGCGTACGTCCTCGCGCTCGTCCTCGGTGAACTCCTGCCCGCGCCCCCGGGGGACCAGGCGGCCCAGGGTGGCCCCGAAGCCATGGCACGAGCCGACCAGGTCGAGGTACTTGAGGGTGTGCAGCCAAGCCCATGGCGCGACGGACCCGCCCGGATCAGACTGCATCCGGGCGAGCGCCGTCATCCCGGCAAAGACCGCACGGGCAACGTAGGGGGCTGCGCTCCCTGTGAATCATGGTCATCGGCGGCCGCCATCTCGGGGGAACAGCGCCGCGAGCAGCGTCCGCAGCACGGCGAGTGCAGCCTTACGCCGGTCGTCGCGAGCGGACCAGACTGCAGGCAGAGCGACCCCGCAGAAAACGACCAGGACGATGACGCTCGACAAGGCGGCGGCCACAAGCGGGGCCCATGCTTGGCGGATTGCGATCAGACTCGCCAGGACGCTTAGAAGGCCTCCGGCGAGCCACCGGTTCACGGGTCAGTACACATCAAGAGATCATCCCCTTCCAGGTCCAACTCACAGTAGTCGCAGGCACGTTGGAACGCGTCGCAAATCCGTAAATTTCATGGTCGAGGGCTGGTGGGACACCGGGCACGAGTTCGGCCGGTATCCCAAGGGTGTAGCTCTCTTCCGGAGGCGGCCCCGATGGTTTGAGCTGGGGAGATCGTGGTTGTGGGTGATGGCGGCGTGGTCGGGTCTCTACCGTGTGGGTGGAGGAGGCGACGCTGATGGGGTCGTTGATCGGGGAGTTGGAGGCGCGGGAGGCGGCGGCCCGGGCCTGGGTGCGGTCGCCGCCGTCCTTCACGAGTGACGGAACCGCCGGGGCCGCACCGTGCCGGGGGCCGAGCGGGGCGGGCCGCTCACCGACTAGCATCGCCGAGTTCGTGCCACCCACCGGCCCGGGCATCGCGGCACGGCGTACAGGGGAGCTGACACGGCATGAGAACGAAGAGCGCAGCGGCGTGGGCGGTAGCGGTGCTGATGCTCGGCGCAGTCGTCGGCGGCTGCGCCGAGCCATCGGACAAGGGACCGTCCGGCAGCAGCGCGAAGCACACGAAGTCCCACCGCGAACCCGAGGACAAGCCTGATTCACGGGTCGTCGAGCACGACGACGACCACACCGTCCTCGAACTGTCCGACGGCCGGCAGGTGTCCCTCCGCTTCACTCGCCGCGGCCTGGAGGCACAGCATCGCGACACCTCTGACGACGCCTGGTCCGCCCGGAAGACGGTCTATGAGACCGGCACCAAACCGTGCCAGGGCATCAGGGCAAAGGCGTACCGGGACACCGTGTGGCTCGCGGCTGGCTTCGGCATGTACTGCAGGGACGGCGAAGAACCGCAAGAGGTGGTTGCGGCTGTCGCCACCGGGGACCTCTCCTCCTGGACCACCGACCCGACCAAAAACAACCTCGTCTGGCCGAAGGTCCGCATCCGCGACGGTGGCGCCCGAGTGGACTTCGTCCATCCCATCTGGGTGCAAACCACCACGCTGACCTGGCGCAAAGGCTCCGGATTCGCCGAGGTGGCCACGGAGTACAAGCCCATCCACCCCTGGTTCGTGGGCCGGTGGCGAGCCACGGACGGCAGCCAGCAGCTGACCATCCACCAGGTCGGGCCGGGCAGACGCGCACGCGTGGTCATCGAGACCCGCACCGGCCCGCGTTGCAAGGGCAGCGCCATTGTCGCCGGCATCAACCAGCACGACCTGTCCATGAGTAACTTCAAGCTCGATCAGGGCACCAGGACCGTCAACTGCCCGCTGGATGAGCTCAAGTACGACTTCGACGTAATGTCCTCGGACGGCCCGCTGCGCCTACGCAGTATCGGCAACCACCCGAAGACCGTCCTTACCTATGAGCGGGCGGGCTGACGTACGACTTCGCATGAGGAGCGGCGTGGTCGGGTCTCTACCGTGTGAGTGGAGGAGGCGACGCTGATGGGGTCGTTGATCGGCGACTTGGAGACGCGGGAGGCGGCGGCCCGGGCCGGGTGGAGGCGCCCGAAGCGGAGCTCGTCCGGCTGACGGCCCGTCTGGAGGACGAGCGGGAGGCATGGTCGCGGCCGCGGATCGTCCGGGAGACGGTGGCCGAGGTGATCATGGATCTGGGCGGGTCCGGAGCGACCGCACCGGTGGCCGGCGGCGCGGAGCCGGAGAACCCGGTGCACCCCGGGGTGCAGGTGGTCGGGGCGATCACAGTGCCGCACTGGCGCCGGGGCTGCCTGCTGCGGTGCTGCCGGACGTCTACCGGGACATCAATGAGGTCCTTACCGACGCCGCGAAGCCGATGCAGGCCCAGCAGATCGTGCCGCGGATCGGGCTGCCCGCGGTGACCGAAAAGATCGAAGGGATGCGGGGAAGCTGAAACGGCTGGTGGAGCGGGGCCGGCTGACCGAGTACGAGCCCGGACGGTTCACGGTGGCCCACCCCGGCGACGGTGTGGAGCCGGCGAACTCCCGGAACAATAAAGGCTCTTCTCTCTAGCTTCGGAGGTAACCAGCCAGACCTAAGCACCCAAGAAAGAAGAGCCGTGGTGGAACCCTAGTGCACGTCCTGCTCGACATCATGCACGTCAGCGAGGCCGTCTGGGCTGCCGCACACAGCCTCCACCGGCCCGGCACCCCGGCAGCCGAAGCCTGGGTCGCCGGGCACCTGACCACGATCCTCCACAGCCGGGCCAGCCGCGCCGCCGCGGAGATCACCGCGCAGGCGGAGCGGGCCGGCCTGCGCGGAGCGAAACGCGAAGCCGCAGACACCTGCGTCCGCTACCTGGACGGCCACCTTGACCAACTCTGCTACGACACCGCGTTGGCCTAGGGCTGACCGATCGTCACCGGCCCGATCGAGGGAGCGCATGCAGGCATCTCATCGGGACCGTCTGGAGATCACCGGGGCAAGGTGGGGGCTGAGCGGAGCCGAGGCCGTTCTCAAACTCCGGGCGGTGAAGGACAACGGTGACCTCGACGCCTACTTCGCCTTCCATCTCGCCCGCGAGCACGAACGGCTCTATTCCACCTCTGACCAGCACGAATACGACCTCACGGTCTGAACCGCAGGCGTCCCCCGGGGAGAGCTACACCCGTATCCCACTGTCATCTGGGTTCCCCGCACGTACAGGATGGGCCGCTGTACGCCGTCCACCAGATGCCGTTGGTGCCGTCCACGGTCGAGAATGCCTTCCCCCGCATCATCATCGAGGCGGCCCTGCATGGGCTACCCGCTCTCGGCTCGGACCGCGGGGGCATCACCGAAGCCATCGGTGACAGCAATCGCCTTGGCCGCCGCTATCTCGCAGACCGACGCGGTGCTCGCGGGGCGGCAGGCCCCACAGCAGGCGCGACGCTACGTCAGGCCGTGCCTGCCCGAGCTGGCAGGCTGCGGCATCATCCCCGCATAGCCTCATGAACGGCATCGATATGCTCCGTCCACCAGTGCAGCAGCGCCTCGTCGTCGAGGAACAGGTCGTCGAACCCGGTGTCACCGTGCTCGTAGTGGAACAGCAGCTGCCAGAAGTCGGTGAGCCGCTTCCACCACAGCCGGTGCACCGCGTCGTCCAGCGCCTCCACCGGCACGTTGACGACGCTGCGGTAACCCGCGACGAACGCCCCGGACCCGCTCCAAGTCAAAGACACCCGCAACACCGAACTGGACCTGCGCGGTGCGCGCGACCTCCTCGGCGTAGGGCCGCACCCCGAGCCGGTCCCAGTCCAGGACGGCCGCCAGCCGGCCGTTCCGCCACAGCATGTTGCGGTACTGGAAATCGCCGTGGGTCCACCCGTACGGACCGGCAGGAACGTCGCCGGCCGGACGGTCCCCTGCGAACTTGTCCAGCAGCTGCTTGCGCTGCCGCAACAGTGCTGCGGCCGACTGGTCGAACTCTGAGGGGTGTTCGAGTGCAACCGGAACCTCAGAGGTGGGGCAGGTCATCTGAACTGGCCTGCCCTGCAAGGCGGGTGGGAAGGATGTCGCGGCCTCGGACGGCACGGCCATACAGCAGCACCTGGGTGCAGGCATCACCCACGCCTCCGACCTGGGAAAGGCGCGTTGGATGGTGGAGCGCGGACTCGCCCGGCTCCAATTCAGGCGACTCCGTATCCGCTGCGAGTAACGCGCCGATCGGGACGCGCCACCGGCGCCGTCCTGAGGATCAGGGCGGCGTTCGACCGGCTCGGAACGACTGCCTGACAAGCCAGCCTCTTGCTGACGTCGTGGTGTGAGCGCCGGTGGCCGAGGGCAGTCCCGGCAAGGCTGCCGCCATCGCCCGCACGACCGGGCACGACGTCGCCACCCGGCGCCCGCAATCCTTTGTAGAACCCAGTCCGTCCGATCACTGGCCCCATGGGCTACTGCCCGGTATACAGGCGAAGTTGGGTCCGCCGGGCACGAGCCGCCGAGCGGCCGGGCGCCTCTGACGTCCCGCGCGCCCTGGTCGCCGCCGCCCGTTCGCGGACTGCCGGACGTTCAGGGGAGGGCATCATGACGCATCGGACGCATCTGGGCGAGAGCGCATCCAAGCGACGCACCGCCATCGCGCTGGCCGCGCTGAGCAGTTGCGCGCTCACCGCCGGCTTCACCGGCACGGCCTCGGCCACGACGGAGCACACGCACGGAACAGCCCGCACCGCCTACGTGGCGCTGGGCGACTCCTACACATCCGGCCCCGGGATACCGACGCAGGTCGACGCCAACTGTGCCCGTTCCGACCACAACTACCCGTCGATCACCGCGCGCGAGCGCCACATCACCTCGTTCACCGACGTGAGCTGCGGCGGTGCGACAACCGCCGAGATGTGGCAGGCGCAGGGCACCAACAGACCCCAACTGGACGCGGTGACACGCGACACCGACCTCGTGACCCTGCAGATCGGCGGCAATGACATCGGCTTCGGCTCGATCATCAGCACCTGCGCCGCTCTCAGCGCCAACGACCTCTCCGGCAACCCCTGCCAGCAGCACTACAAAGCCTCGGGCCACGACCAGTTGACGCAGCGAATCCTCCAGACAGCGCCCAAGGTCGCCCGCGTCCTGCGGGAGATACACCACAAGGCACCCCACGCGCGCGTGGTCCTCGTCGGCTACCCGGACCTCCTTCCCGACGACGGCACCGGCTGCTACCCCGACGTCCCGTTCGCCGCGAAGGACTTCCCGTACCTGCGCGACACGGGCAAGCGCCTCAACCTGATGCTGCGCGCGGTGGCGCTGCTGAACCGGGCCGACTACGTGGACACCTACGGGCCGACGGTGGGCCACGACATGTGCAAGGCCCCCGCCGACCGGTGGATCGAGCCGCTGCGCCCCGCATCTCCCGCCGCCCCGGCCCACCCCAACGCGAAAGGCGAGGAGGTCATGGCACAGGCGCTCATGAAGACCCTCAGCAGGGGGAACGGCCATCACTGATCCGTTCAGCCGGTGATGCCTGCGCTGTTCGCCCGTGCGGAGCGGGCTCGTCCGCCCGGCGGACGCTGCAGGCGGCGGGTGCCGCGCCTACGCGGCAGCGGCCAGGGCCTGGTCGCGGACGCGTGCGCAGCTGCGGGTGATGAGCCGGGAGACGTGCATCTGGGAGATACCGATCTTCTCGGCGATGCGGGCCTGGGTCATGTCCTCGAAGAAGCGCAGGTAGAGGATTTCACGTTCGCGGGCGGGCAGGGCACGCAGGCCGGCCTTGGCTGCTTCACGGTCGGCGATGAGGTCGTAGGCGCCCTCGGTGGTGCCCAGGCGGTCGGCAAGACTGAACCCGCTCTCGTCGTCAGGGCCGGTCTCAGCGTCCAAGGACAGGGCCTTGTAGCTGTCCAGCGCTCCCATACCTTCGCGGACTTCATCGACGGTGAGGCCAGCCTTGGTCGCCACTTCGGTGAGGCCGGGCTCTGCGGTGTGTCCCTGCTCCGGCTCGTTCATCAGGTCGCGGCGGGCGGTGCGGACCCTGTTACGCAGCTCCTGCACACGGCGCGGGACGCGGACGTCCCAGCCGTGGTCACGGAAGTGGCGCCTGATCTCGCCGGTGATCGTCGGAACCGCGTACGCCTCAAAGACTCCCTGGTCGGGGTCATAACGCTCGATGGCCTTGACCAGACCGACCGCGGCGACCTGCTTGAGGTCGTCCAGGCTTTCGCCACGGTCACGGAACTTCAGCGCCAGACGCTGCGCCATGGGCAGCCACGCCGTCGCCAGCTCCTCCACCAGTACATCCCGTTCACGGCTGGTGGGTGCCGCGGCCAGCCGCCGGAATGCGGCAGCGGTGTCGGGGGCGTCGTCGTGCGAGTGACGCGTGGTCATGAGGGTCCTCCTGTCGCTGCTGCCGGAAACGAACTACGACGAGCAGCGCTGGACCAGACGTCTCGACACACTGCTCCTCGCAGATGCGCCTGTTGTCCCAAGCACGTGACATCCGCCTGCCCGGCGGATCCGAAGGCAAACAGGCCCTGTGTCAGGCGACGTGTTGAACCGCGGCCGCAGCGGCTCCTCCTAAAGGGCCGCGCGGGGGTGGGCCGTTGGCGCCGGGCTGGCGCTGGCCATCGGATCTGCCGCGCCGTGTGCGTCTGCCGGCCTGACCGGCGCGCCCCGGGATCACGCACCGGATTCCCCGCTTTCGCAGGTAGGGCCGGTTGGCGTGGCAGGAGGCGGTCTGGGGTCCGATCCCGGCACGACTCATCGCGCCGGGCAGACGCACAGCGGCGCAGGACTGGGACGCGCTGAGGCGGACTCGGCACGCAATCGGCAACCGGCTGGCAACTCTCCGAAGGGACGGCCTGAGACAGGCGCCGCCCCCTACACCTTGGGGATGACCCACTCGACCGGATCACGGCCTTCAGGTGCGTACACAATCGTGTCGGGGCGCGTGCCGTGCTCCAGCGAGAAGGTGATCTTGCCTTTCAGGCAGGTGCCCGCCATGACGCGACCGGCCTCGCCCGTGGGATATTCGGGCTTGGGCACTCCGCCGCCGGACAGCAGTGGCGCGTTGAGGCGCGTGTCGTCGGGGAATCCGAGCGCCCACGGGTCCTGGGCGACGAGGACCGTCGTGCTGGTGGAGTCTGCGCAGACCTTCACTTCGAGGACTGCCCAGGTGGGGTTCTTGAAGTCGGCCGCTTCAGCGGGCAAGTCGACGCTGACGGGCTGTGTGTAGGTCAGAGCAGTGGTGGTGCCGCTGATGTGGCTGCCGTCGTTGTCGGTGTCGCTCCAGTGGTGTCCCTTGCCGAGCTTGAGCGGCCCACGCGGCTTGGTCTTGGCTGCGGGCGAGGCTGCAGGCCTTTTGCTGGCTTCGGGCGCTGCGGCTGGTCTGGGTGCGTTGCTGCTGCAGCCTGTGGCGGTGCCGAGGAGCAAGCCGCCTGCGAGAAGTCCGGTGATGATGCGGGTGCGCAAGATTCCCCCTGAGATGTGCTGTGGTGACGATGCATCATCCGTGACGCGAAGAGCTCGTGAAGGCGATGTGATGCTGCTGTGATGTGACACGCGCCGACGGGTTGCCGCATCCGGTCCCCCGCCTCGTCACCAGGTCTTGCGCCCAGCCCGCGGGCACGACACCCGTTCGGCGTCGTCCAGGCGGCTGGCGTCCGAGACGATCCA
Source organism: Streptomyces sp. KL116D (assembly GCF_030766975.1). Taxonomy (NCBI): domain Bacteria; kingdom Bacillati; phylum Actinomycetota; class Actinomycetes; order Kitasatosporales; family Streptomycetaceae; genus Streptomyces; species Streptomyces sp. KL116D. The sequence continues at coordinate 142,315 of NZ_JASERH010000136.1, forward strand.
TCCCGCAATGTGCCCCAGGACGCCCATCGGCACGAGGAGCCCGCGACCCGCGTGCTCCGTGAACCTCGACTCCGAGTACAGCGCCAGGGACTTGCCCGGCTCTTTGCATGAGGGCCCGATCAGATCGCCACCCGGCAAGACGTCATCCGCGAGCCTGAGCGCGTGGACCCGCCCGGCGAGCGCGGCAACCCCCTCGGCGCCGATCCGGACCGGCCGTCAGCACGTTTCGCTCGTACAGGAGTGCGGACAGCAAGGCAGCCGGGCCGGGCAGGCGTGCCCAGTCATCGCCGCGAGCACAGGCCGCTGTCTGCTCCATCTCCGTCAACGGTACCTGCAGCAGCTCAGCGAGCCATGGCAGCCGCACCTCGGGACCCGCTTGCCGCGCTCCCAGCGGGACACCTCGGTGCGCGTCACGGACTGTGTGCCGGACACATCGCGCAGCATCACGCTCGGCCCAGGCGTCGGCTGGAGCGGCGCCGACAGCCAAAGCCTGGGCTGTCGCACCCGTCTGTCTGCTCTCCGATCCCACGGAAGCAGGTCGGCTGCAGAGGCGCGAAGACAAGCCGTGCTGAATAGTTCAAAACGGCCAGGGTAGCCACTAGCCATGTTAGAGACACTCGCAAGCGCGCCTGAATCTCTCGCGCGAGCGCACTCTCCAGGTGGAGCGCCTCGACACGCCCGAGCGCGGCCTCGGCGCGGAAGGCTGCACCGACGGGTACTCGCCTACCGGGACGTACGGATCGTTCACGCGCCGGCTCCAGTGGCCCAGGCCGACAGCTTGCTGCTGGTCTACACCCGCCGCATCGTCGGTCAGATCACGTACGAGGTATGCGAATCCTGTGCGAGCGGGGTGATAACCGAGCTGTGGGTCACGTCTCCGCTGCAGGACAGCGGTCTGGGAACCCGCGCCGTGGCGCACCTGCGCGCCTGCTTCCCCGGCGTCACCTGGCGCAGCGGACTCGAACAGCGCCTGCCGCGTGACCTGGCCCACCGCATGCGCCTGCCTGACGCCCGCAGCGGGCAGGCTTGTGCGCACCGAACTGCTGACCGGCGCGATCCGGCTGTGACGTCGCGCGAGGGGGGAATGAACGGCCGGTCCTTCGGGGCGCCAGCGGCAGTTCACGGGACGTAGAAGTGGATGGATGAGGGTGGATGCGGAGCGGGAGTGCTGGGAGTTGCGGTCGGGAGCTGGTGTGGGTCCGTTGCAGTTCGGGATATCTCCAGCCGAGGTCGCCCAGGCGCTTTTGGTCCCCAGACCGCAGGAACGGGCTGGCGGTCCGTATGAGCAGGAGGACTTCCCGGGTGGGATGACAGCGTTCTACGACGCGGACAAGCTTGCCTGTGTTGCGCTGGATCCGGTCACCGGCCCGCAGGTCTTCCTGTCGGGCTTTCCGCTGGCGCTAAGCAATCCAGAGCAGGTCCAGCAGTTCCTGCTGGACCACGCTGCGGAGCACGGGAACTGTTTGCTCCACACGCCTGATGACTCGCTTTCCCTGACAGAAGTCGGGATTCTCCTGCGCTTGCAGCAGGTCGGGCAGCGCGCCCTCCCCGTCCGCTGTTCGTGAAGGAGGAGTGGTTGGAGTCGGAGTACTTCCGAGACCACCTCCGCTGGAGGGCGCCTCAGACTGAGTGCTCGAGCAGGCGAACTGACGCGAGACTCTGCGTGCACGTCGTGATGAGACGCCGCGGGAATTGAACTCGACGATCTCGGTCGGCAAGGTGTCCGGGTACGTGCTGATCTTGTTCCGGACGACCTGTGGGATCGGCCCGCCCCGTTGCTGCCCCCTCCCGAACGACGGCACCGGCATCCCGGCGGTTACGTGTTCCTCACCTACGTGTTCCTCACCGAACAGCACGCGCCGACGTCCAGTTCGTGCCTACGAGACAGCCCTGGTCGTCGTCCTGGGCACCCAACCGCCCTCCGTCTGACCGACGCTCTCGACGCCGGACCGATCATGACCGAGACTGCGATGGACCCCGGTGCACGGGACGCCCTCGCCCCCAGCGCCGAACCGGCCGACCTCCTGGAGGACCGATGCCCCCTGCCGAGACCAAGCGGGCCCTCGTCGTCCGTGGCGGCTGGGACGGGCACGCACCCGTCGCCGCCACCAACCGCTATGCCGGCGTCCTCAAGGAAGACGGCTACGAGGTGACCGTCTCCGACACCCTCGACAGCTACCTCGACGCGCACCTCCTCGCCGCAACCGACCTCGTGGTGCAGTGCTGGACGATGGGCGACATCACCGCCCCGCAGCTGGAGGGCCTCAGCCGGGCCGTCCGCGCGGGCACCGGTCTGGCGGGCTGGCACGGCGGCATCGTCGACGCGTTCCGCTCCGACACCCGCTACCAGCTGATGACGGGCGGTCAATTCGTACACCACCCAAGGGAGTTCACCACCTAAGAGGTGACACCCGTCCCCGGCAAGGAAGACCACCCCGTACTGGACGGCATCGACGCCTTCACCGTCACGACCGAGCAGTACTACGTGCATGTCGACCCCGCCATCGAGGTCCTCGCCACCTCCCCGTACGCGCCTGACCCCGACCATCCCGAACTCCAGGGCACGGTCGTGCCGGTGACCTGGACCCGACACTGGGGCGCGGGCAGGGTCTTCGTCACCACGCTCGGGCACAGCATCGCCGACCTGGAAGTACCCCAGACCCACGCGATGATCAGGAAGGGCATGACATGGGCGACCCGCTGAAGAAGCAGTCACCCCTGCGTATCGGGGTGGTCGGCACCGGCCAGATCAGCGGCGCGTACCTGCGGACGCTCAGCGCCCTGCCCGAGCTGTCCGTCACCGCGGTCGCCGACCTCGACGAGTCCCGTGCCGCCGCCGTCGCGGCCACACTCCCCGGCGCCCGCGCCCTCCCCACGAAAGAGCTGTACACGGCCGAGGACGTCGACCTCGTCCTCAACCTGACCGTCCCCGCGGCGCACGCCGACGTCGCCCACGCCGCCATCTCCGCCGGCAAGCACGTGTACGGAGAAAAGCCCCTGGCGGCGACCACCGCCGAGGCACGGGACGTCCTGGCCGCCGCCGACGCCGCGGGCGTGCGCATCGGATGCGCCCCGGACACCGTGCTGGGCACAGGAGTGCAGACCGCCCGCGCCGTCCTGGACACCGGACGGATCGGCACGCCCATCGCGGCGACCGCCTTCATGGTCACCCCGGGCCACGAACTCTGGCACCCGGCCCCGGAGTTCTACTACCAGCGCGGCGGCGGCCCGCTCTTCGACATGGGCCCGTACTACCTCAGCGCCCTGGTCACACTCCTCGGCCCGGTGCGCAGGGTGACCGGCATGGCATCCACCTCGCGCCCGGTACGCACCGTTGGCAGCGGTCCGCGGGCCGGGACCGAGTTCCCGGTGGAGGTGGCCACCCACGTGACGGGCGTCCTGGAGCACGAGGGCGGAGCGCTGTCCACGCTGGTCATGTCCTTCGACGTCTGGGCCGCCGACCTCCCGCGCATCGAGGTGTACGGCACGGGCGGTTCCTTGTCCGTGCCCGATCCCAACGGCTTCGACGGTCCGGTGCGCCTCTTCGACGCCGGGGCGGGGCACTGGCAGGACGTTCCCGTCCGGGGCGGCTACCCGGGAGCCGACCGCGGTTACGGCATTGCAGATCTCGCCCGTGCACTCGATGAAGGCGTCCAGCACCGCGCGAGCGGAAAGCTCGCCTTTCACGTTCTGGAGATCATGGAGTGCCTGCTCACCGCGGCCGAGACCGGGCGCAGCGCCACCGTGACGAGTGCGGGTGAGCGCCCGGCCGCCGTCCCCGCACAGCCGCAGCCCGGACCCGCGTGAGCACACCCCCGCCTGTCCGGTGCCGGCGAACGCCGCCGGACGGGGGCGCGGGGGTGTGATCAGGCAGGAACGGTGAGCGGAGGCTGCTCGAGCACGCCGCGGCTTGTACTCCACCAGCTGGATGCCACAGGGGGGCTGACATGGCGATCCCTTCCTGAGGTGGCACAAGAGTGGCCCGTTCCCACGCCACCAACTCATCAGCACTGCCGAGCGGACTGGAACCCGAGGCCAGCAGCGTACGGATGCGGAACGTCCACGCAGAGAGCGACTTTGTCCATGGCGGCGGCCACCCTGGAGATCCGAGACTCGGCCGTGAACCCCCGAACGTCTCGTGGAGCCCCGACGGCGACCCCAAACCCGGCAGCCGAACCGACTCCCAGCCCCCTCCCCTGCCCCGCCTCGAAGGGAACTCATGACCAGCGCGCCCCCACCCGCCACTGCCACCCCCCGGCAGACGGTCCTGCTGATGACGGACGCCACGCGATGGGACCTGCTCGGCTGCTACCGCGACACCGGCGTCGCCACCCCGCACCTGGACCGCCTGGCCGCATCCGGCACCCGGTTCGAGCGCGCGTACACCACACAGCCCGTGTGCGCGCCCGCCCGCTCCGCGCTGTTCACCGGTACCTGGCCGCACACCAACGGCACCTGGTCCAACAACCTCGCCCCCGGGCTCGACGTGCCCACCCTCGGACAGCGCCTGAGGGACCGCTCCGTCGAGGCCGCCTACATCGGCAAATGGCATCTGGACGGCACCGACTACTTCGGCAACGGCCGTTGTCCCGACGGCTGGAACCCCGAGTACTGGTACGACATGCGCACCTACCTGGAGGAGCTGTCGCCCGACGAGCGGCGCGCCTCCCGCAACCCCGCCACGGTCGAGACTCCGGGCGTGGACGCCGAGTTCACCTACGCGCACCGCTGCACCGAGCGTGCCCTGGACTTCCTCACCGACCACGCGGACGCCGACTTCCTCCTCGTGGTGTCCTACGACGAACCCCACGACCCCGGCATCACCCCACCCGAATACGCTGCCCGCTACCAGGACTTCGTCTTCCCGGACGACGAGAACGTGCGGGACGACCTGACCAGCAAACCCGAGCATCAGCGGGTCTGGGCCGGCCCGCGGCTGACGGAGGAGCGCGGCGCTTACGAGCGGCGCGGCGCGCGCTACTTCGCCGCCCAGGAATTCGTCGACGCACAGATCGGGCGGGTGCTCGACGCGATCGATGCCCTGGCCCCCGGCGCCCTCGTCCTGTACACCTCCGACCACGGCGACATGCTGGGTTCGCACCGGCTCTACGCGAAGGGACCCGCGATGTACGACGAGATCGCGCGCGTGCCGCTGCTGGCCCGGCTGCCGGGAACGACACCGCCGGGGTCGGTGGCACCGCACCCGGTCTCCCACATCGACATCGCACCCACCGTCCTGCGCCACCTCGGCCTCGCCGTACCGGAGTTGATGCCGGGCACCGCACTGCAGGACGCCTTGGCAGACCCGGCCGTGCGCGTGAACGACGCCGTGTTCGTGGAGTTCGGACGATACGAGGTGGACCATGACGGCTTCGGCGGGTTCCAGCCCATGCGGGGCGTCTTCGACGGCACGTACAAGCTCGTGGTGAATCTGCTCTCCGGCGACGAGCTGTACGACCTGGCCGCCGATCCCGGGGAGCTGCGCAACCTGATCGACGAACCAGCCCACGCTCTGCGGCGCGACGCCCTGCACGAGCGGCTGCTCGACTGGATGAACACCACCCGCGACCCGTTCCGCGGCGCCTACTGGGAGCGTCGGCCTTGGCGCACGGACGCATGCGAGGCGACCTGGGACCATGACGGGATGACCCGGCAGCGCCCCGACGACCCGGGCTATCAGCCGCGACTGCTCGACTACGTCACGGGGCTGGAGATGGTTCAGTCGGTACGGGCGAAGGAGCCCCCGCCCGGGACTCCAGCTCCCTGAACCGGGACGGCGGCATCCCGATGCGGCGGCCGAAAAGACGGCTGAAGTACGCGGGATCCTCGTAGCCGACCATGCGGGCCACCGTCGTGGTCGGCAGGTCTGTCCCGGCGAGCAGTTCCTGCGCGCGCCGAAGGCGCACCGACAGTATGAAGTCCTTGGGGGCGCGGCCACTTGCCCGGCGCACCAGGGCCCGCAGCCCCACGAGCGTGAGTCCGAGACGCGCCGCGTGGTCGTCGACGGACAGCTCCAGGAAGGCGTCCCTGGCCAGGGCCTCCAGCACGGCGCGGTCGCCGGCCGGGCCGCTGCCCTGGTCGCATGCTGTCCGCAGGGCGAGCAGCAGTTCGTGCACGGCGACCGCGGCCTCGACGTCGGCCAGCGGGTTGCCGGGGCGCGCCGCGCGCATGATGCGGGCGGTGACAGCACCGATCTCCGTGGTCGAGGCCAGTGGAACCACGGGGCGCTCCGGTGTGATGTAGCCGAGCCTGGTGTACGTCGCGGTCGCCATGCCCGTGAACGCCACGAACGTCTCGTCCCAGCCCGCACCGGGATCGGGGCCGTAGTGGTGGGCGACCCCGGGGATCAGCCAGAGCAGTGCGGGCGCCGTGACGGCGGTCCGCTCCCCGCGCCCGTGCCTGAACCAGCCCGCACCCGCCGTGACAACGACCGCGACGTGACGGTCGACGGTCCGCGGCCCGACAACGGGCAGGACACCGCGCTGCACACCGGTGCCCAGGCAGACCAGTCCGAGATCCCTGTGCACCGCGTCCGGCGTGAAGAAGCGCATCCAGCTGTAGTGACCCATGACCGGCCCGATCCTGCCGCATCCCTCCGCCGCACGCCATGGCCCCCGTCCCGCATCCCTACCGCCGCCTCGTCGTCGAGACCACCGACCCGCGCGCCACCGTGGCCATCGTCGAGGGCGCCATCCCGAAATGACCTGCCGCCCCCCTGCGAAACCACGTCCTGGACGAGCACCGGGTCGTAGACGGGCAGGGTGAAAAGACTCGTGCGTGCTCGGCCCTGACCTTCGCCCTACATCCGTGTTGCTAGGGTCCAACCCGAGGCCGGTTGCCCCCGTGTGGAAGCACCTACCGGGGCAGTGGGGCCGGCCTCGCCAAGCTCCAGCGACCCTGCATCCCCCGTCAGGGTCGCCGGCTCAAACCGCGTCGTGAGCGTGAGCGCGACCGCCCTGCCACTTCGCCACGACGAACCGTGCACATTCCGCTCGGCGTCGGGCCGCAGGAACTCGACCACGTCGGCGTCACTGCGGGCCAGGCCGAACATCTCGTTCTTCGCAGGCACCCCGCACCCTCTGTCGGCGAGGCAGGATGCACGATCATCGGCAGCTGTCCCAAACAGGCCGGCCTGCCTCCGGTGAGATCCGAACACACGCGTGGCCGGCTTCACGAAATCACCCGGCGTCAGGTTCCGGGCCCTCGGGCTCCGCCTGCGCTCGCATCGCCTGGAGCCCGGCAATGCGTTCGTCCGCTGCGATCCTCATCCGCTCCGTCTCAGCATCGAGATGGTTCTTACGGCGTTGAGTTGTGGCTTCGATCTTCGCCTTGGCGATGCTGGCGGCAGCGGTGAAGGAGGCGGCAACCGCCCCTCCGGCAAGGATTTCATTGGCGATCTCGGGTTCGGCTCCACGTTTGAGTGTCTCGTCGGCGCTCTCGACAGGACTGTCCCTGCGGGGTTTGCGTTGCGTGGCGCGGCTGTGCAGGACGATGTCGCCGTCCATGAGCGCGACGTCGGCGCCGGACACGTGGACGATCTTGACAGCCGTTGTCTCCACCGAGGATTCGGGCTCCGGCTGCGCATCCACGTTGCGCTCTTCCACCGGAACGTCGGGTGCATTCTCGTCAGCCACAACGACAGTCTGCCCCAAAGTTCTCACAGCGATAGGCCTGTTGCTCACCTGCTCATGTGCCGTCGGCCGGCTCGTCACGGGCCCTCACGAAGCGACCGACACCACGACACCTGCACTCGGCGATGCATGTCGTCCCTGTACAAGTGCGCCGACGTCGACTTCCTCCACAACGCCTCGGCGCCCCTACCCCTTGCCGAACGCACCGCCTTCGGCCTTCACGCCCGCTGCGTGAGGTCGACCACTGCCAAGGTCGTCGGTTACGTCCCGTTCTTCTTCTACCTGCTTCTGACGCAGCGACAGCGCGCCCCCGCTCCCCGCGCGGCCAAGGCCCGATGCGACCAGCCTCAAACCGCCACAGAACGCACTCGGTGCATTCGGGCGCACACCCTCACATCCGGGCTCTCAGCACATCGACCTCACAGCCTGGCGCGAACGGGTCGAAGTCGTGCTCCACCAGCCAGCGAACCCCCAGCAGGCTGCGCAGCGACCACCAGGCGCGGACCACGGCGGGGTCGACGTCCCTGCCATAACCCGCGACGACGTCGTCCAAGTGCTCCTCGTGTCCAAGCGTCAACGTGGCCAGGTCGAACAAGGCGTCGCCCGGGCCCGCCTCGGACCAGTCGATGATGCCCGTGACCTCGTCACCGTCGACGAAGACGTGGTCGGCCTGCAAATCTCCGTGCACGAACACGGGAGGCCACGCCCGCAGCGCCGCTTGGGCGACGTGCCGGTTGCGGGACACCAGGTCGGCGGGCAGGACACCGTTTGTCACGAGCAGCGCGCACTCTCTGTCGAGTTCGGCCGCGAACTCGTCGGGCCCTTGACGGCGTCGGCCGGTCCACGGCGGCAACGGCGCGTCGTGCAATCGCCGGGCGGTGGCACCGGCGGCAGCCCAGGCACGCGGCGAGGCGGTCGACGGCTGACCGAGGCGGCCGAGCGCCGTCCCCGGCAGGGCGGCGATCGCGAGCACGGACGGTCTCTGCCACAGCATCTGCGGGGTCGGAATCGGCGCGAGAGACATCGCCTTGGCCTCGACGTCCATCCGCGCCTGGTCGGCGTCCACCTTCACGAATACGTCGCCGACGCGCAGGGTCGCACGCTCGGAGTGGGCAACGACAACTTCGACCTCATCCATGGGCGACCAGTATCCCGGGGGTGATCGTCGACGTCGCCGGGTTTTCGCGTGCGGTGACCGGCTCGCCTCAAGGCAGCGGTGCGGGCTGCTGCCCGTGGTCGTGCCCGCCGCGTCCTAGGCGGTCCCCTTGCCCTCGCAGGCGGGCGGGCATAGCCGCGTACCGCCACCCGCAGCCGGGGCGAGACCACAGGTCACACCGTTCAACCGCTCTGCCAAGGCTCCCGCTTGGCCGGGGAGGCCGGGACTCCCGTCATGACCGTGCCACACTTTGTGAAGGTGCTGTACGACAACGCCCTGGTTCATCGGGACCTAGATCCTCGAGAACCTGTTGGCGCGCCGCTCACAGACTGCCCGTCGCTGCCGTGAGCGCATGCAGCAAGTCAGCCAGGTTGAACGTCCTGTGGGCCCTCATTCGTGACGGACGGTGCTTCCAACGTGAACTCCCGGTCACAGCAGCGGCTTGACAACATCATTAGGAGGTGACATCACTCTGTGGGGCGCCCACCGAAGGAGGAAGAGCGCCGAGACCACCCTGGCTTCCTAATGCTGCTGTCAAGCTGGCGGAGTACGACTCAGCGGCCCGGGTGAGTGCGAGGGCACATGCTCACCTGGCGTCCTCGTCTTCGGCCATGTCGTACTCGTCGACGCCGAGCTCCGCGCCAGTGGCACTGAGGAAGCCCAGGACCTTGCGGTCCAGGTGCCAACCGAAGAGGTTGGGGGCGTCAGCGGCGCCCAGCTCGGCTTGGTCAGTGTCATTGAAGTAGCGCACGACGTTGAGCACTGCTCCGCCGCCAGTACTGGCCAGACGCCTGCTGAGGTCAGAGATGCGGTCCGTGTGGGGCTGGAGTCTGTCGAGAATGCGGGTGATCTGCTCGTCGACGCGCAGGCCAGGTTCCCGGCAAACGACCATCCACGAGTGGTCGACCGGGATCACTGCCGGTTTGGTGATCCGGCTGCCGCGAACGGTTACCTCGTCAGGAGTGATCCCTAGCTGTGAGGTCATGTCGTCTGCCGAGGTGTGCGTGCTGAACAGCGCGAAGTAGGCGTACTGGTGAAGTGGCATCCCGTGGAGGGTAGTCGCACGGGAGTGGGCCGACCGTGATTATGCGCGCCCCGACAGTCAGGCAGCTGCGGTGACCGGCGGTGCGATCTGGTAGAACCGGCGGTCGCGGATCAGGGCCCAGATGACGTTGACGCGTCGGCGGGCGAGGCCGAGCACGGCCTGGACGTGCTTCTTCCCTTCGGCGCGTTTGCGGTCGTAGAACTTCCGTGAGTTCGGGCCGTAACGGACGCTGGCCAGCGCGGAGGTGTAGAAGACCCGCTGGAGTCTGCGGTGGTAAACGAGCGGGCGGTGGTGGTTTCCGCTGACCTTGCCCGAATCACGCGGTCGGGGGGCGACGCCAGCGAAGTCCGCCAAGGCGTCCGGGGAGTCGAACTCGTCCAGGCTGCCGCCGACGGCGGCGAGGAACTCGGCTCCGAGAGTCGTACCGATGCCTGGGATGTTTAGGATGATGTCGGCGAGCTCGTGCTCGCGAAACCTGCCCTCGATGAGCTTCTCCAGCTCGGCGATGTGCCCGTTGAGGGCCATCACCTCCTCGGCCAGCGTGTGGACCAGCTTCGCGATGGTCTTCTCTCCGGGGACGGCGGTGTGCTGGCGTTCGGCGGCCTCGACGGCCGCTTCGGCCAGGGTGCCGGCATTGCGGACCTTGCGGTTGGCCAGCCACTTCGTCAGCCGAGTGGCCCCGGCACGGCGGATCGCGTCCGGAGTCTGGTAGCCCGTCAGCAGCCTGAGTGGGCCGGTATTGGTCATGTCCAGGGCCCTCTCCAGGGCCGGGAACACGGACAGCAGGATGCCACGCAGTCGGTTGACCACGCGAGTGCGGTCCTCGACCAGGTCGACCTGGCGCCCGGTCAGCAGCCTGAGCTCGGTCGCGGCCTCGTCGCTGGGACGGATGGGCCGTAGGTCGCGGCGCATCCTCGCCTGGTCGGCGATCACGTGGGCATCACGGGCATCGGTCTTGTCCTCGCCGCGGTAGCCGTCGGAGGCCCGGTTGACCAGCCGGCCGGGATGTAGAGGACCTCCTGGCCGTGGCTGACCAGCAGGGCCAGCAGCAGTGCGGGCTCGCCGCCGGTCATGTCGATGGCCCAGGTGACCTGACGGCCGTCAGCCAGGTCGAGAACGTCACCGATCAGCTTCAGCAACTCGGGCTCGTCGTTGGCGACCCGACGCGACAGCAGCGTCTTGCCGTCCGCGTCCAGGGCGAGGCCGTGATGGTGGCCCTTGCCACTGTCGATCCCTGCCCATATCCGGCTCATCGTGCTCCTGACGTGCTCGTTCGGACTCGTCGTGCCACGGACGACCTCGCCGGCATTGCTCTACACAGCGACCTGTTCGCACTTCCTAATCGGCGGCCGAGTCGACGTGGGGCGCTGAGCGGCGAAGCCAGGGAAACCACGAGACGGCAGCCGCCTGATAGCCACACCCAGCACCCCTGGGCGACCCAACCCTACGAATGGCTCGATCAACCAGACCAAGAAGGTAGAGCCGCGCTGAGGTCGTTCCGCGCGGCCCGCCCCAACAGCACCCCGATCTTAGGGATCCCGGACGACCTGTCCGTCGACAAGGGCGAGAAGAGCCAGCGCTGGGCGAAGAAGCACAGGAGCGAGTCGTGCTTCGCCCCGACCTACGCGCCCTGGACCATTCTCAACGAGGCGTACTTCGGGCCGCTGCGGCAGTTCACCATCGCCAACTCAAGCACCACAACGACACGGCGAAGACCCGCGCCCTGCAGGCCTACCTGCGCTGATGCAATGCCAACGCCCGCCACCCCCGACGTCCTCGCCACCCAGCGCCGCGAACGCGCCCGCGCCCCGCAGCGAGAAGGGGCACCCGCCGAGGCGGACACCCCCTCGCCACCGCGGGTGCCTCGAAACTCATCCGGTCACCGAACTAGCCGGCGTAAGGGCTGCCGCCGAGCCAGGTGGTGCCGTCAATCAGTTCACGCACCGCATCCAAGTGACCGCTGTGGCAGGAGACTTCAGTGAGTACGTGGATCAGAATGTGCCGCACGTCAGGCAGCCGCCAGGTCGGCCAGATCTCCACAGGCCAGGCGGCAGGCTCCTGCTCAGGTGTGGCGCCGGCGAGTTCGGCGTCCGCCCGCGCGATGGCCGACCGGTAGTCGGCGAAAACTTCTTCTGCACCCATCCCCTCGGGTACGTACCAGTGCGCCTCCGTGCCCGCCGTGAGCTGTCCGGACACATCCGGCGCGCCCGCGATCACACCGGAAAACCAGAAGCGTTCAACATCCAGGGTGAGGTGGCGTACCAATGCCAGGCAGCTCCAGCCGCTGGGCAGCACCGGGCGCCGCAGGTCATCCTCCGAGAGCCCTTCGAGGATCCCGACGACATGCTCGCGCTGGCGGTCCAGGGCGCCCTTGAGGGCTTCGAGTTCCGCGTTCACCGGGCGGCGCACAGTTCGGCGAGGCGGTCCAGAGTGCTGACCATCTGCGTCTGCCACCAGGCTCTCCCGCCGTCCACCTCCGCGCGTTTGTCCTCCGGCATACGCGAACCGTCGAAGATCTCGGTCACCACCGTCGCACAGCCTTCATCCGGGACCAGGTCGAAGATCCACCTGTGGCCCCACGCGGCCCCGGACACGGTGGCATCCGGATGCCCACGACCGGGCCTCGGTTCCCAGCCGATGCGGCGGCCCGGCTCGTACTCGACGACGCGGTTGATCATCTCGTAGTCGCCGTAACGCTCGTTGTGCATCCGCATCTCGAATACATCCCCGACTCCCGAGACAACGGCGTCGCAGACGCCACCGCGCAGCATCCCCGAGCCGTCGAGGTCCATGTGCCGTCCGGGATCGGCCAGGATCCGGAAGATCTCCCCCGCCGGGGCTCCGATGTGCCGGGACACCGCCACCACGGCCTCGCCTGCCGTACTTGTCATCCACGCGCCTCCGTTAACCACAGAGCATGAGCCTGACTCCGGCCAGGACGCTACACGGGGAGTACGACAACACCGTCCCCGGGCACGGGCTGTCTGCCGCCCACCGAATCAGTTCCGGGAAGGACTCGCCCCGGCAAACCTTCCCGGTCAAAGCGCTGGCCAGTACGCCCTTGCCACGCGGGCTTCCTCCCCCACGCTCCGTCATACTTCAGGGGCAAGCCAGCCCCGACGGACACCGGGCAGCACATGACGTGCAGCGACCGGGCAGCAGAAGGCCCAGTGAGCACCGCGCCCCGCGACCCCTCACCTGTCGCGGCAAGCCCCGCCGCTGCTGACCAGCGGGGTCAAGGTCTCCCAGCAGCCAGCCGCACCAAGGTCATGTCGGGGGCATGGGATCGGCTCTGTGCCCGCGCTAGGTTCGCGGGATGCAGCAGCCTCCGGAACCAGTTCCCGCGCTCCTCGATGGCCCGGCCGTCGACGTCTCCGACGCCCATGAACTTCTCCTGTGCTATCTGGAGTGGTATCGCAAGGCGCTGATGCGCAAGCTCACCGGGCTGTCCGACGACCAACTCCGCGCACCGGTCGAACCGCTTGGCTGGTCGCCGCTCGGCCTGGTTCAACATCTCGGCTGGGTCGAACGCCGATGGCTGCGCTGGGGGTTCGCCGCCGAAGAGATCGTCGCCTATCCTCCCGGCGGAGACACCGAGGAGTGGACGGTCCCTGCCAACAGCACCACCGCCCAGGTCATGTCCGCCTACCAGGCGGAGGTGACGGTCTCGAACTCCCTTGTGACAACTGCAGCCTTGAGTGACAAGGCGCGTCTCGGGGGCCGCTTCACGGATCCCGAGCAAGCGCCCACGCTCGGACGGATCCTCTTTCATCTGCTCCAGGAGTACGCCCGTCACGTCGGCCACCTCGACGTCGCGCGCGAGCTCATCGACGGCGAGACCGGCGAGTGAGGCACCTGGGACTGCTGATGCGTTAAGGAACAGTCTTGAGGTGCCACTCACCTGTCTGATGCGGCATCGCGAGCGCAGTGCAGCTACTTCGGCTAGCTGCGAAGCGGCCACTCCCACCTGCCGCCCCACTCGGTCGGGTGCAGCCGTGTGCCGGTGTGCTCTTCGCGCCGCGCCTGGAATCCGAGGAGCTTCCGGTCGGCAGTGTCGGGGCTGGTACGGCCGTCGACGGTGAGGGTCACGTGGCAGCGGCTGGGCGGAGCTATGGCTTCATGATCGACCATTGGTGAGATCTGGGCTGGCGTTCCCCCACCAACTTACATTCGAGCACGCCAACGACCTGCTCAGCACTCCTGCATCGACCTGTTGCGCTTCCTGGAGCGCGTCAGGAACGGGACCTCGCGCCCACCAGTGAGCGCCCCCGGAGTGGCTCATTGAGCGCGTCGTCCACAGTGACCTTGCCCTGGCCTTGCACGTCGGCGACTGAGCGGTGGGCAAGAACAGCACCGCCGCAACCCGGAAGGACGCGCTGAGCGCCATCACCGACAGGATCGAGGCATGCCCGTTTAACCGGCCCGACACCGTCCTCGGCGTGCCGGGCTGAGCGAAGGCGAGCCACCGCGCGGGGTCACGGCAACGGTGGCTCTCTCTACTCTTCTGTCTCAGCGCGCCCTACGGATGCAGGTCGTCAACCCGTGCACGCGGCAGTCTTCTCACCGGAGTTGGGGAAAAAGGTGCGGTCCTCGGCCCATCGCGCTTACCCCGTGGTGCGCCGGGCTGCCCCATGCGCCAAGGCGCACACCTGCCGCACGAGGACGGGCCCGTACCGAACAAGTCGATAGATGCAGGCCGGCCGGTTGGCGCGCCCCGTCAGCGCTCTGCCAGGGCGGCAGGCCGGCAGTCCCACTTGACCGGCGTGCTGTTCCAGTTGCCATAGGCGACCCCGGCATCGGTCAGGGCCACGACATGGCCCGTGGGGTAAGGGGTCGTGTCGGTGGGCAACGAGCGCACCGTGCCGTCCGGTTCGGTGAGCTGCAGTTTGACGTAGTACGAGGTCAGTTCGACCACCGCGCCCCGGGCGTTGACCGCCTGCGGCGAACCCGTGAACGCCTGCGGGGATGCGGCATCTGCGCGCCACACCAGCATCGACGAGTCGCCCGTGTCCGGGATCACCTGGCCGATCACGTTTCCGCCGCGGACAGCCGTGGCGCGCGAACCGTCCTGTGGCGGCGTCCCCGGCAGGCGCTCCACCGAGCCGTCGGGCAGCCAGCGCACGGCGTGGGTCACGCCCGAGTCAGTGGAGGTCCAGCCGACCACGGAGCCGTCGTCATCGATGTCCTGCGCCTGCCCCCTGGTGTCCCCCGCGGGTAGCGCGAGCTGTCGTACGGTGCCGTCGGGAGCCCAGAGGACCGGCAGGAAAGCACCGCCGTCGTGGCTCGAACCCGCGGCGGTCCCCTCCGCGTTGACCGCGGCCGGGAAGCCCGACGCCCCGGCGCTCAGGCCAGGCAGCGTGTGAAAGGCGCCGTTCCGGTAGGACCAGCCGCGCCCTCCGCCTTCCGGGAAGAAGTCCGAACCGACCATCTCCCCATGGGAGTTGACCCCCGTCACCCCTGGATGGTCGGCGCCCAGGATCTGCGGCTGTGCCACGCCGTCGGTCCACAGAGCCAGGCGGCTGACGAACGACGCATCCTCGACGAAGCCGGCCTGGTAGTGGCCTGTCGGGTCAGCATCGGTGACGCCTGCCCGCCGGGTCCCGGCCGGAGCCTCGAACATCTGCCGGGGACAGTACCCGGCACTGGCCGATGATGCGGGCGCTGCCAAGGCCGGAGCGGCGGGCGGAGTAAGGCCCGCGCCGAGACCGAGCACGGCCGCCACGAAGGCGAGACGGACGTATCTGGCACGTGTGAGCAACAAGGTTCCCCCTCTGAGACGCAGGACGCGTGATGCCGGTCGGAGGAGATCATGGTGGCGGCCCCACGAAACCGGACTTCGCCTGCCCGTCACCAGGTGTTCTTCCGCCGCTACCGGTCCCGCACCGCCCCGTGCCGCGCGCAGGCGAGCTTTCGCCGAGGACGCCGCGGTCGCCGCTCGCGTCTCTTGCAACGGGCGCCCCCGGGCTTCCCTCGCCGTCCGAGGCCCGGGCGGTCCCCGTCTTGTACCGAGCGATGGCCCGCCTCGCTCTGCCCCTCGCACCCTGACGTCTGCCTGCACGCGCCGCGAACGCCGCCGTGGGACATCCCCGTCCCGCGGCTCCACGCACGCCGGGGCATCGAGCAGCGCCCCCGCATTCGGGGCCGCTCCGGCCGCCCCGTATGCGCGCTGCCTTCACCGCTCCTACGCTGGAAACATCTCGGGGTTGTCGATGGAAGGCTTCGCCATGCCCCGCCCCGTCTGGACCGGCGCGATCTCGTTCGGCCTGGTCACGATCCCCATCAAGGTCACGGCCGCGACCGAGGATCACTCAATCCGGTTCCACCAGTACCACCTGGAGGACATGGCCCGCGTCCGCACGAAGAAGATCTGCGAGATCGAGGACCGCGAAGTCACCCAGGCAGAGATCGGCAAGGGCTACGAGTACGCCAAGGATCAGATCGTCGCTATCTCCGACGAAGAGCTGCGCGAGATCCCGCTGCCCACAGCGAAGGCCATCGAGATCGTCGCGTTCGTGCCCTACGAATCGATCGACCGATCCGCATCGGTGAGGGCGCTACCTCGAAGTCGACGGCCAGGTCGCAGCGAAACCGTATGTCCTGCTCAGACATGGCCCTGGAGCGGAATGCTGTAGCGCCGCCGTCGCGAAGTTCGCCTGGCACGGGCGGGAACGACTGCCTGCTCCGGGTGGTCGAGGCGTCATCGCTCTCCACGCCATGAAGTGGCCCGACGAGATCCGCTCCCGGAGTCCTTGCTCCTGACTCCGTCGACATCACCGACAAAGAGATCGACGAGGCCATCCTCCTGATCGACTCGATGACCCGCGAGGAGCCAATCGCCGACGCCGACTGGGCCACCGACCGCTACACGGACGCCCTCTCCGACGTCATCCGCGCCAAGTCCCAGGGCAAGAAGCCACCGACCGTCGAGGCCGAGGAAGCGCAGCCGGGCAGGTAGTCGACCTCATGGCGGCCCTGGAACAGTCCGTGCAGAAGGCCAAGGCATCCCGCGGCGACAGCGGCGACGCGCGACGGTCCACGAGATCAAGCCGAAGAAGAAGGCAGCGAAGAAGGCGCCGGCCAAGACGACCGCGAAGAAATCCGCGGCGAAGAAGACCACCAGCAAGAAGACGGCCGCGAAGAAGCCAAAGACCGCTTGACCAGGCGCCCTATCGCGCTACCCTCCGTCGCGCCGACCGCCTCCGGGGTGCTGATCGGTCGCACACGTCGCACGAGGGCACCGTGAACTGCGTCAGCCGCCCGTTGAGCGCTATGCACGCCTGGATCGCATCCAGGGGCATGGGACCGTCCCGGATCACCCAGCAGTCCGCCCGGTGCAGGTGCGGCTCCGGGCGCTGGGCTTCGACTCCGCCGTGAAGCACGGTCACCGAGCTTGGCCCACTGCTCATCCAGCTCACTGATGCTGCGCGTTCTTACGCCGAGCTGGTAGCGCGGTAGGCGGCCATCGGGCGGCGCTGAGCCGGTCGTGGCGCCTCCCCTCGCTCAACTTCTTGACGGCGCTCTCTTCAGGCCCGGGGTGGTAGCCCAGCCAGGTCCGCTGGATGTGGTGCCGGCTTATGCCCGCTCAATATTGGTCTACCAGCCCACATGCTCGATGGCGCGGGCTCGTCGTGGCGCCTCCAACATCCACAGGCGACGCCTCGACCAGCCCACAGCCGCGGGCCCACCGCGTCATGCGCTGACAGGCGGCGAGACCTCTCGGGCCGGGAGCGACCTACTCCTCGGCTCCGCGAAGGGTGCCGCGTGACCTGCCGGAGTTCTTCTCGACATCGAACCGCTGAGACCTTGCTCGTCGGCGTGCGCGGTGACCGCGGCCTGAGCCTTCGCGGCCGCTCGAACTAGCCGCGCGCTGCGCTTCAGCGGTCGCCCGTGTCGAGGTGTTCCATCTTGCGACCCTCGTCGTCGGCCGCTCGCTGCAATTCGATCAGTCACCGGGAAGATCCACGAGCGATCTTAAGCAGGCGCGCGGTGATCGGCGCGGTGGACGCGACGTAGCGCCCACCCACCAGAAAGACGGAGGCCTTTGACAGTGACCGAATCCGGCCGACCGCGGCACTCGGACGGAAGATTCACCTGATCACCGACCGGAACGGACTACCCCTGCCTCCCTTGGCATCTAGGGCGCGAACGAGCACAACGGTCAGCTTGGAGCCGCTCGTCCTGAGCAATCCCGCCCATCCGCTCCTCGCTGTGGACCCCGGCGCCGCAAACTGGCGAAACTCGCACGCCGACAGGGGATACGACGACGTCCACCGGCGCCGATGGCTCCGTCGGCGGGGCATCCGCCGCCGCATCGCCCGCAAGAGCGTCGAATCACCGAAGGACTGGGGCGACATCGTTGAGTGGTCGAGCGAACGTGTCCTGGATGGCTGTCCGCCAACGGCTCACCGCCGCTACGAACGCAAGGCCGAACACTTCCTCGCCTTCGTCGGCATGGCAGCGATCCTCATTGGCTAACACCGATGGGCGGCACCGATCAGCGCCTGAGCCGGCCCCGCTGCACGTCGAAGCAGACCAGTCCCATGGACTCCGCGGCAGCCACCGCGTAGGCGGATCGCCTCTCCTCGGCCATGCTCCACCGCATGGCGAAGTAGATCAGCGGGCCGCTGGCCTCATCAATCAGCGGACCGGTCGACCAGGGCGAGGTGTCCTCGTCGTCCTCAGTGATGTCGCACCACCGCTCAAGCAGCACGGAGACGTAGGCCGCGATGCGTTGCGACGGAGGGTACTCCACCTCGCCGTCGATGTAGCGGTCGTAGAGGTCGCTGAAGACCTGGCTGGCAGTCCTGCCATCCGCCGGCCTCTCGCCTTCCCAGACAGCAAGGTCGTAGCTCATGACCGGAGGCTCTCATGCCGCTCCGACACCCACAGGAAGCAACGTCTAGAAGGTGCCGCACGAGACTGTGAGCGATCTCCAGGAGGCACGCGCAGCGCCAGATTCGAAAAATTTACCTCTGCACATCTCTGGCATATGACAAGCATGGATGGCACACTCCTCCGCCGTGCGCAACTCGGTTAACTACGTGTTCAGTTTCGACATCTGTAGCCCCAAGTTGCCCGTGATTCTTACAGAGTTGGGACACACAACCAGTCAACCCGTGGGTACTGTGGCCGCAACGCACGGAGATCAAGGCCGCTCACGGCCACTTTCGGAGATCGGATCGGAGGCGCCACCGAGTGGAGAGGCCACAGCAGACTCACGCTCACACGGGGAGACTTCATGACACGACCAGGACACCACCAGGCATATTCCGTTGTTCGCAGGCGAAAAGCGGGCGCTCAATCGGTTCTGTACTTGCGGTTGCTGCCGCGCGCCACCGCAACCGCACTCACCGCCTGCTCTGCCACCAGCAATGAGGGTCCGGAAGCGACACTCGCCCCATCCACTCCAACGACAGCGTCGAACGAGTCGAGGTCCGCGCCCAGCCCCAGCCATAGGCCGCACCCCGATGCCGCCCTCAAGAAGACCGTCTCAACACCTACGACCGCATGTGGGACGAGAGCAGGCTTCAGCGCCTACGCGCAGGGCAGCGTCAAGGGCACCGATCTTCGGAAGTTCTCCGCTGGGCCTCGCCTTAGCGGACACACGGAGATCGCCATGGACTCCTACCGCGAAAAGGGCATAGTCGCCCAGGCGCTCCGACCCACGACGTCACACTCACAGGGCTGAAGCCGGACAAGAAGGCGCCCTGGGCCAGCCTGACTGACTGCCTTGACACCAGCCCTGGAAGCGTGTGTACGAGAAGACCGGTAAGCCAGCGGAAATGCCGAAGAACCGCGTCTTGAAGTACGCGACTAGGTCCAAGCCGAGAAGTGGGGGAAGGAATGGAAGATCGTCGAGGTCAAGCCATCCGCAACGTCCTGCTGATCGGCACCTTCAGCGTAGCGCTTCTGCACCCCGCCACAACCGCGATTTCGCCGATGTGCCACTGCTGGATGCAACGCACCCGACCCGTTCATTACCTGTGAAGCCAGCGGTGAAAGCGGCCAATCGGATGGCACTCCCGGCCAGGTTGGCGAGCAAGCGTCCCCACAGGCAGCACTGAGAAAGTGACACAAGACCTCAGACTGCAAGGTGAAGAAGCTTGACCCACAGCCACCGCCAGACAGTGCGTTTTATAAGGGCGAGGGCAAGACCGTGTACGAGCGTGTCTCGTCCTGGTGGAGGCGCAACAGATCACTTTGGCGTTGTCGAGAGGGTGCCGCCGTTCCAGCCATCGACCCAGCAATTGTCGCCCAGCAGGCAGTGGACCAAACGAAGTTGCAGGTCCTGGCAAGGCGCGAGTCTCGCGCACAGGTGCGAAGTGCGCGGTCGGGGTCCCGATGTGGTTGTGGGTGACCCCGAGTGCGACGACGTTCGACCGAACACGCGTCGGCGTCGGCGGGAGGGGTGATCGGTCTCCGCGACGGCGAAGGTCTCGAAGATCGTGTGGAACATGGGTGATGGCGAGAAGGTCGTCTGCAACGGCCCGCACTCCGTTCACGAGCACGCGCAGCGGCGTCGAGTCGCCGGACTGCGCCGCCACTCTACCAGGAGCCCTCCACTCAGGAGCCGGGCGCGAAGCGATCGGCTGTCGGCGACCGCGTACTGGGACGTGACGTGGCAGGCCAGCACCGGCGAACAGGGCCAGATCCCGACGACCCGGCAGACCGATGTGAGCGCCACCGTGCGTGAGTTGCAGGCGGTGGGCAGCTGACACGCGCCGGACCGAGCAGCGGATGAAAGGCAATCAAGCGAGCAGGACGGAAGTGCCTCCGCAGACAGTAAGCCCGACGACGGCGTCGTGACCCCGGTGGGGGTGCGCAGGCGAAGTGGCAATCACGTCGTCGTCGGCCGGGGATGCTGGCGGTGCGGCGGTGGCGTGTATCGCGGCGTGTGCAGTGGGCAACTACTGGTACTGGACGCAGAACGGGCAGCGGCAGCCGGTGATCGAGCTGGCCCGGGATGTCCCGCCGGCAGTGTCATCAGCGACAGTGACCTGCAGTGAGGCGTCGGTTGCGCTGGATCCGTCGATGAAGGTGGCGGGAGTCCAGCAGCGCGACGAGGTGGTGCCGGCATGCGCGCGGTCTCCGCGCTGCAGTCCGGTGCGCTGCTGCACCCCGGCAGGTCACCCGCACGACACTGGTGAAGGCCGGTGAGCAGCTGGTCGGCTGGCGCTGAAGCCGGGGCAGTTGCCGGATTCGGTGCTGCGGCCGGGTGACACGGTGCAGGTGGTGTTCACCAGTGACGATCCGGCGGCCGATGCGGCGAAGGATACGGCTGGCCCTGCGTCGGTGCAGGCGCGTGTGGTGCGGGTCGGTGCGGCGCGGGAGTCGACGGGTGAGCGGGTCGTGGACGTCGCGGTGCCGCGCTCGCAGGGCGGCAAGCTGGCTGCCAGGCAGCGTCCGGTGATGTGGCGCTGGCGGTGAACGGGGCGAGTGGCTGATGGCGGTCATCGCGTTAGCCGGTTCTGCCCGGGCGCCCGGTGTGACCACTAGCGCGTTGGCCCTGTTGCGGAGTTGGCCGCTGGAGGGCGATCGGCGGATGCTGCTGGCCGAGTGCGACCCGGACGGAGGGGCGGTGCTCTCCGGCGCGTTGCGGGCAGTCTGTCCGCGGATGTGAGCCTGCGGAATCTGCGTCTGTGTCGCTGAGGGGCGAGCAGTCGTTGCGGGATGCGTTCTGACGCAGCTGGTGCGTTTATCGGATGACGGCGGGGTCAACGACGGCCGGCATGTACTGCTGCCCGGATTGACCGAGCCGTCGCAGGCGGCGGGTTTGGCGCCGGAGTGGTCGCAGCTGGCGGAGTTGTTCACGGTGATCGACCGATGCCGACGCTCGCCCATGACGTGATCGTCGATCTGGGCCGGAGCGGCGCGTACGGGCCCTCTCGGGTGCTGGCACAGCGTGCGGATCTGGTGCTGCTGGTGGTGCGGGGCACGCTGCGCAGTGTGAACGCGGCCCGGGGACGGATCGGGATGCTGCGCCAGGTGTTGAGAGTGATCCGATCGTCCCACGCCGCGCTCGGCATCCTGCTGATCGCCGAGGGCACCTACGGCCACCGTGAGGTGGAGGAGGCGCTCGAGACGCGGGTGGTTGCGACGTTGCCATGCCGGCCTGGTGAGGCGGCGGTGCTCTCCGATGGTGCGCCGCAGGACCGCAGGTTCACCAAGGGCCCTCTGCTGCGTGCTGCGCGTGAGGCGCGTACGCCGATCCGGCAGCAGGCCGCCTCGCGGCGCCAGCGGTTGTACCTTTCGCCGATGCAGCAGCGGCTGGCGGAGGTGCGGCGTGCGCGCTGAACCCGTCTACAACGGCCCTCCCCGTCCCACCCCCCGCGCCGCCAGGCGCCCGCGGGCCCTGGTGGAGTGTCGGTCGCCGGCGTCGTATCGGGCTACGGCACTCCCATAGCTTCCTCTGCCACCCGCACTGCAGTCGCTGTGGCATCCGCCCTCTGTGCCTGCCGCTGGTGGGCAGGCGGTGGACTATCGGGCTGCCCAGGAGATCAAGAAGATCGTGCTGGAGCGCCTGCACGGGAGAGCAGCACCGCGCTGTCTCCCCAGGCCAAGGAACAGCGGGGCCGTCATCTGATCAACGAGCAGGTGGCGATCTGGTCGGACGCGCACGGGCTGTCGACCGGCGGCACGGTCGGGCACGCTCTCGAGCAGGAGCTCGCGTCGCTCGCCTTCGACATGTGCTTCGCGCCGGGCGGCTACAGCGCTACTCTGGACGACGAGCTGGTCGAGGACATCTGGCTGGAGGGCTTCGACGCGGGTCTTCCTCAAATACAGCGGCCGCCATGAACCGGCCCAGGTGGCCCGCGTCGCGGACTCGGAGGAGGAACTGCAGGACCTGGTGCGGGACTCTGATCCGCGCCTCCGGACAGAACGGGCGCACCTTCTCCACACACAGCCCGGATGTGGAGCTGCGGCTGCCCGACGGTTCCCGCCTGCAGGCGCTGGGACCGGAGATCACCGGAGGGCGCACCCATGTGACCATCCGCCGCCACCGCTATCTCGACATCGATCTGCCCCGCCTGGTGCAGCTGGGCACGGTGAGCGAACAGGCTGCCGACCTGCTCGCCGCTGCAGTGCGCGGGCGGCTGAACGTCATGGTCGCCGGGGAACAGGCGTCCGGGAAGACGAGACCCTGCTGCGCGCCCTGATCAAGCAGATCCCGCGCACTCAGCGGTTCGGCACCGTGGAGACCACGTTCGAGGGGCTGGCCGACCCGGCGTTCCACGAGCATGTGGTGCCGATGGAGGCCCGGTTCTCAACGGCGAGCGGATCGGCCCGGCCGGCGCGGCCGCAGGCGAGATCACGCTGATGGATCTGATGCTGCGGGCGAAGCGGATGTCGCTGACCCGCACCATCGTCGGGGAGGTCTGCGGGCCGGAGATCACCGCGATGATGCAGGCGATGACGTCGGACCGGCCCGGCAACATGTGCACGATCCACGCCTCCGAGCCGGCCGCCGTGTTCGACCGAGTCGCCGAGCTGTACCTGCTGGCGCAGGCCAACTTCACGCCGGAGCTGGCCTACCGGCAGATCGCCAACGGCCTGCACCTGATCGCCTTTCTGTCGGTCGACGACAGCATCGGACGTCCCGCGCCGCTATCTCTCCCACATCTGGGAGATCACCGATCGGCCACGACGGCCGGCCGATGTACAACGAGGTGTGCTGGCCCGGCCGACGACCTGACGGGCCAGCTGTGCCCAGGGCGCGCTCAGCGAACGCAGACGGCACCGCCTGGAGCGGGCCGGCATGACCTCGCCGCCGCTGTCCGCCCAGGCCCTCGCCTATGCCCAGGGAGGCCGGTGTGATCACCAACCTGTGGTGGGTGGCCAATGGCACCCTGCTCGGCCTGGGCCTGGTCCTGACGGTGGCCGGCTTCGTCGGTACCACCGCGCCCAAGAAGCCGCTGCCCTGGCAGCGTGAACGCGGCACGGTGGCCCGGCGGTTCGCCGCCCAGCGGCGGATCCTGCTCGGCCTCGCGGTGCGGCTGCGCTCATAGGGGTGTGGCTGGTCACCGGCATGGTGATGGCCGGGCTCATCGTCGGCGCCGTCATCGTGGGCGGGCCCTGGCTGCTGTCCGGGCCAGCCATGACCGGACACAGATCGCCCGCCGGGACGCACTCGGCGACTGGGCGCAACGCCTGTCGGAGATGGTGCGGCTCGGCAACGCGCTGGAGAAGGCGCTGATCGCCTCCCGCAAGCATGCGCCGGCCGCGCTCGCCGCGGAGATCTGGGAGTTGGCCGACAAGGTGCAGGCGCAGTGGCCCACCCACGAGGCCCTCAAGGACTTCGCGCACGGTTTCGACGATGTCACCGGGGACAAGGTGTGCTCCGCGCTGATCCTGGCCGCCCAGGACCCCGGCCCCGGGCTCGCGCAGGCCATGGAGGACCTGGCTGCCTCGGTGCGGGAGGAGGTCAAGATGCGCCAAGGCATCGAGGCCGACCGGCAGAAGACCCGCACCACGGTCCGCACCTCACGTTGATCACGTTGGGGATCGTCGGGCTCGGGTTCACCGTGCCCCAATACACCGGCGTGTACGCCACCGTGATGGGCCAGTTGGTCCTCGCCCGCTCGCGGCGGGCTTCGTGGCAACCCTGGTGTGGGTGCGCCGCTACGCCACCCGCGGGCACACCGCCCGCGTCCTGGTCCCCGACTCCCGCAGCCCCGTCACCCCACCCACTCAGGCAGACGAGGCGCTACCGGCAACGCGGGCGGGAGTCTCGATGCACACCCTGACCATGGTCATCGTGTCCGGCGCATTGGGCGGCGCCGGGGTGGCGCTGCTGGTGAACGAACCGCTGCCGGCCGCTCCGAAACTCGGGCCGGCGCTGGAGCGCCTCCACCCGGCGCCTGCTGCGCCCCAACAGCCACGCGCCGAGACTCATTCGGCGCAGGCGCAGATAGCGTGGCTGGTCAAGCGGCTGCCCGTCCGGCTGCCGGCCAGGACCTGGACCTGCTTGGGCAGAGCGCGGAGATGTTCTTGCTCAACAAGGCGCTGCTCGTGCTGCTCGGCTTGTTCGCCCCCAGTATGTTCATCGCTGCCTGGACGCTGCTGGGCATCAGCGTCCCGCTGTATGCTCCCGCGGTCGTTGGCGTGGTCCTGGCGGCCGTGTTCTGGTTCGTGCCCGACCTGATGCTCCGGCGCGATGCAGGCACCGCGCGCGCCGAATGCGCGCACGCCATCGCCGTCTACCTGGAGTTGGTCGCCCTGCGCCTCGCGGCCGGGATCGCGATCGAGAGCGCCCTCGAGCAAGCCGCGAATGTGGGCCGCGGCTGGGTGTTCGTGCGCCTCCAGGATGCCCTCGATGCGTGCCCGGGTGGAGCGCACCGCCCAGTGGGCGGCCCTCAGCGACCTCGGGGAACGCCTCGACGTCCCGGTGCTCGCCGATGTCGCGGACTTCGTCCAGATGTCCACCCAGGAAGGCGCGTCCGTCTACGACACCGTGCGCCACCGGGCCGCCAGCCTGCGCACCGAACAGCTCAACACCGAGGCCGCCGCGGCCAATGCGAACACCGAGAAGATGCAGGCCCTCGCGGTCCTGTGTGTCCTCGTCATGGCGGCCCTGGCCTTTCCTGCCCTCCTGAACGCCTTCAACCAGAGCTCCTGAACGGAGAACCCCCATGTCCGACCTGTTCCTGAAGACCGGCATGCTGCTCGCCCGGATACCGGCCGCTATCAGCCGACGTGTCGAGGAAGCGCACGAGGAGATCACCGAGCGTGGCGATCGCGGAGACAACCCGGTCGTCACGGTGATCCTGTGGGTGGCCGGGATCGGCATCGCGGTCACGATCGTCGCCGCCCTGGTCGCCCTCGGCAACCGGGCCAGCAGCAAGGTCGACAACGTCGACCTCGGCGGCTGAGACGACTGACCCGATGCGCAGACAGTGGGACGACCGCGGCTCGTCCCCGATCCAGCTCGCCATCCTCTTCCCCGCCGTCATCCTCATCACCTTCCTCCTCATCCAGGGTGTGCTGTGGGCGTACGCGCGCAACATCGCCTACATCGCCGCCCGTTCCGGAGTGGCCGCCGGCCGGATCTACGAGGCCACTCCCCGGCGATGCGGCTCGGCGCGCGCACGGCAGGCGCTGGACGATCTGGCGGGCAACATGCTCACCGGCACGCAGGTCAGCACCGCCGGCAGCAGCCCGGACACGATGCGCGTGCGCGTCGGTGGGCAGGCGCTGTCGATGCTCCCGGCTTCCATCTGACGGTGCACGCGACCGTGACCGGACCGATCGAGCACTGGACCGTGAAGGGACAACGGTGACACAAGCCGATACCCCACCGCGCCGAACGTGGGCCGCGGCGCTGCGCGAAGACCGGGGCAACGCAGCGATCGAGGCCGCGATCACGGTGCCGGTCCTGATCGTGCTGGTGCTGCTGTTCATCGCTGGCGCCCGTCTCGCGCGGGCCGGGCAGAAGACCGATGCCGCAGCACAGGCCGCCGCCCGCTGTCCGCCTCCTCTTCAGCGCACCCCCGGCCAAGGACAGGACGCCGCGCAGAAGGCCGCACGGCAAGCCTTGTCGGGCGAGCAGCAGGCCTGCTCCAGCATCGATGTCGGGCCGACACACGCCGGTCTTGCCGTACCCGTGGGCACGGTAGTCGGCGGTGACCGTCACCGTGGCCTGCCGGGTGCCGGTGGGGATCTGGTGCTGATCGGCGGTGGGCCCGGCGTCCGCACCGTCAGGAGTTCTTTCACCTCCGTGGTCGACGCATATCGAGGCCGATCGCGAGGCGCCGCCAACGGGCCGCGCAATGGCGGCAACTGCGCTTCGATGACCGCGGCGGGGTGAGCATCTTCGTCGCCGTTATCACCGGCCCCCTCATTCTCCTCGCCGGGCTGCTCACCGTGGATGCGTTCGGGGCCCTGCGCGCCCGGCAGAACGCCGACGCGCTCGCCATCGAGGCTGCCCGCGCCGCCCAGCAGGCCGTCGACCTCGACACGGCGATCCCCGCCCACGGCGTGCGCGTCGACCCTGGCGCCGCCACCACCGCCGCCCACACCTACCTGGCCCGGGCCAGCGCCCGGGCGCACGGTCGCATCACCGGCGCCGGACGCAGGATCACGGTGACCGTCACCGGCACCTACCGCGGCGTGTTCTACCCCCACACCTACCGCCGCAGGTCTCCAGCACCGCCACGTTGCTGTACGGCACGACCCAGCCCGAGGACGGTGAGAACCCATGACCCGCTCCCGCACCCGCACCCGTTCCCCTGTCACCGAGGCGGTCGCGGCGCACGGCGGCGCTGCTGCTGCGCGCCCTGGGCGCGCTGCTCGCGCTCGCCGTCACCGTGGGCGGGCTGCCGTGGCTGCTGTGGCAGGCCAGCACGGCGCTCGCGCCGGGCGGCTGGGACGCGCTGCAGCACCTGTTCACCCGCCAGGACACCGGCAGTGTCGCGCTGCTGGCCGTCTGCGCCATCGGCTGGCTCGCCTGGGCGAGCTTCATCCTGTCCCTGCTGCTGCAGATCCCCGCGCAGCTGCGCGGAGTACGGGCGCCCGCCTGCCCGGCCTGCAGATCAGCCAGCGCGCCGCCGCCGCGCTCGTCGGCTCGCTGCTGGTGCTGCTGCCCACCAGCACGGCACTGGCGGCCACCTGCCGAAGCCGCACCCGCACCGTAGCCTCCGCCAGCGCTGCCACACAGTCGGCCGGCGGTTCCCACCAGGCTGCTGTCGCCTCCGCCGATGCGGCAGCAGCCGGTCAGACGGCGAGCGACCGCGATCACCTACACCGTCCGCGACATGCGCCCGGCCGAAAGTCTCTGGTCGATCGCGGAACACCTCTACGGCAACGGCGGGTTGTACACCCACCTCGCCGACGCAACGAAGGCCGGCCGATGGCCGACGGCAGCATCTTCCGGGCCGACGCGCCGATCCGCCGGCTGGATCCTGCGGCTGCCGTCGGCATCCCGCGCCACGACACAGCCTCTTCAGCCGACAACGCGGAAGGCGGGCCGTCGCGCAGACCAAGGAGACCCGGCCCGCAACTCATATCGTCGCACCCGCCGAGACCTTCTCCCAGATCGCCCATCAGGAGACGGGTGACGCGGCGAACTGGCCGAAGCTGGCTATGCCGCCAGCCGCGGCCACAACCCGACGGACTGCCGCGCATCACCGATGCCAGCCTGATCCGCCCAGGCCAGCACATCACCATCCGGCCACACCCCCGACGGCGACCGAGACGCCCCGCCGGCGACCAGCACGAGAGGCAGCCGGATTCCGAAGAGCGCGGGAAGCAGCCTGATCGCAGCGGCGCGGGGGCAGAGCAGGACGGTTCCGACACGGCGCGCGACCCGGAACGGGGCAGCGACACGGACGCGCGGGGCAGCCGCTCCCCCGACATCGACTCCGTCCGCAACGCCCAGCCAGCGCGGCGTCCCCGTCTGCGCGGCCTGGGGGTGCCGAGGGCGCAGGGTCTCTTCGGCCCGCCTCCCGACGAGCAGGCCCGCCGTCGGCTGCCACCTCCGCGTGCCATCGGCATCGGCATCCGGCTCCGAGCGCTCACGGCCACGGCACCTCCTCGCCGGGACAGGCCGGTCCAGGAATCTTCGAGTGTCTCGCTGCAGCAGGGGGCAGGCGTGGGCGCGGTGCTGGCTGCCGCGCTGACCGGAACGCTCGCCTGGAGGCGGCTGCGGCAGCGCCGCTCCCGCAAGCCCGGCGCAGACCCTTCCCGACACCGTGCCAGCGGCGGGCAGAGGAGCGAGAGTTGCGGACGGGCGGCTCGCGGCGGCGCCGACGGCATCCAGCGGCTCCAGGCCGCGCTGGCTGCCCTGGCGAGCAGGGCGAGGGCGCTCCGCCGCCGTTGCGGAGCGCGCGTGTCACCGCCAACGGAGTGCGCAGAGTTCTGCCCGACGAGGTCACCGCCGAGCCGGCCCGCCGTTGCACTTTGTCGCGGGCGGGGTGGTGGCACCTGCCCGACGACATCACACTGCCCGCTGTATCTGAGGAGGCAGACCGCCTCTCCGGCGCGCTGGTCACCCTAGGCACCGATCCGGCGGGCAGTTTGGTGCTGGTGAACCTCGAAACCCGCTCCAGGTGCTGCTCGTCGAGGGTAATCCGGCCGACGGACCGAAATCATGGCTGGTCTGGCTACCGAGCTGGTCGATCGGCCCGCACGCCGAGCACGTCGAGGTTCTGGCCTGTGGCCTGGGCGCGGGGGGCCGACCTCGGAGACACTCGGGGTGCGCTACCTGCCCGATCCTCGCCTGGTCGCCGGGAGTTCGCCGCACGCATCCTCAGAAGCCCACCAGGACGCTGAAGACCGCGGCATCCCCTACATCGTGCTCTGCGCCGGCGGCCTGGACGACGACACCGCCTGGCAGCTCGCCGAAACCCTCGACCGCTCCCACGACCTGACCCCGTGTGTCCTCATCCTGCCCGCCGCTGCTGCTGCGGTGTTCCCGGACGCGGAGACAATCTGACGCCGGCGTCTCCGACGCCCAGCGCATAGATGCACTCGGCGTCGATGTCGTTCTGCAGCGCCTGGACGCCGCATCCCTCGCCGAACTCGCCGACGCCTTCCAGCAGACCAACCGCCCGCCGAAGACCCGCACGGCGTAGTGAACACGTCCCTCAGAGCCCGTCGAAGTACCCAACTCGGCCCCCGCCGTGCGCGCCGTCCTCGACCCACAACAACACACCGATTTCGACACCGGAAGGTTCCCCAGCCCGCCGGACCGTTCCGGAAGCCCTGCGCGCGGATGCCCCGGCGACCGCAGAAGGGCACCACCGTCGCATTCCAGGTCCTGCTGAATGCGTCGGCCGACCCGGGCGGGCAGCGCTCGCAGCCGCCCCAGCTGCTCCCGCCGAAGGCGGCGACGGGCCGGCCGAGCAGACAGAGCGGATCGGGCCGCGGTTCCTCATCCCGCCGGTCCACGCCCTCCTCGCCCCCGAACGCACCCCGCCGATCCCCGAGTCCGATGCCGACCAGGCACTCAGCCAGGCCGGGCCGGACGACACCGCACCCCGCCTGCGGGCGCTGGGAACCCTCGACATGCAAAACGCCGACGCCCTGGAGCCGCGTCTGATCGAACTCGCCGCGCACCTGCTCCTGAAACCGGACAGCGGCGCCGACCGGCTGTGCGAAGACCTCGGCGACGGCGCCCCCTGGTCCCCGAAGACACTCGGCTCCCGGCTCCGGGAACTACGCACCCGCCTCGGCACAGACGTCGACGGGAACCCCTACGTTCCCCAGCGCAAGGGCAAGGCCTCCCCTACATGCTCTCGGAACAAGTGCGCTGCGACTGGTGGGAGTTCGAGCGACTCGCCACCCTCGGCCTCACCCGCGGCGAAGACGGCCTGCCCTACCTGGAGCGGGCCCTGGCCCTGGTCGACGGAATCCCCTCAGCCAGCACCCCGCCCGATGGATGACCGGGCTGCGCACCACGATGCAGGCCCGCATCGCCGACGCTGCCCACACCGTGGCCAGCTACCGCACAAGTGACGGGCCCCACCAGGACTTCCACACCGCACGCCGGGCCTGCACAACCGGCCTGACAGCCGACCCCCACGCCGAACCCTCTACCGGGCCCTCATGCGCACGGAAGCAGCCGCTGGCAACCGCAGCGGGCTACAGGCCGCCGTCGCCCAATGGCACAACGTGAACGGACACCTGAGTCGCGAACACCTCGACAAGGAGACTCTCGCGCTCGCCGACAAACTGCTGGCCGCCTCCTGATGTCCGCTTCAACAGGCAATCCCAGACCGCCGAACGCTGAAGGGCAGCACCGCGAAACCGGCACCAGGCACACCGCCACCTCAGGTCACCCGTGCCCATCGGTGGCTGATCGGGATGATCGTTGGCGGGGCGGTGGTGATCGCGGGTATCGGTTTCGCCGGTTCGTACGCGGCAGTCCGCGAGCTGGCCCTGGCCAGAGGGCTTCGGGAACTTCTCCTACGTCCTGCCCATCGGCATCGACGCGGGCATCTGTGTGCTGCTCGCCCTCGACCTGCTGCTGACCTGGATCCGGATCCCGTTCCCGCTGCTGCGGCAGACGGCGTGGCTGCTGACCGCGGCGACGATCGCGTTCAACGGCGCGGCGGCCTGGCCCGACCCGCTGGGCGTCGGCATGCACGCCGTGATCCCGATCCTGTTCGTCGTCTCGGTCGAGGCGGCCCGGCACGCGATCGGCCGGATCGCGGACATCACCGCGGACAAGCACATGGAGGGCGTGCGCATCACGCGCTGGCTGCTCTCCCCGTGCCCACGTTCCTGCTGTGGCGCCGGATGAAGCTGTGGGAGCTGCGTTCCTACGAGGCCGTGATCAAGCTGGAGCAGGAGCGCCTCGTCTACCAGGCCCGCCTCCACTCCCGGTTCGGCCGGGCCTGGCGCCGCAAGGCCCCGGTCGAATCCCTGATGCCCGCTGCGCCTCGCCCGCTACGGCGTCCCGCTCTCCGACACCGCCCCGGCGGGTCTCGCGGCCGCGGGGATCGAGCCAGCGCGGCAGTCCAGCGATCCGGACACACGCACCAACCACAACATGCCGCCACCGCCCGAAATAGCCGCCACAGCACACTCCGCGGCAAGCCCCTTCCCTGCAACCAGATCCCGAACATGAAGAAGCAGAGCGGCACCCGCGGAACCCGTGTTTCGCACCCACCGAGACGCTGCTGGATCAGACACCCAACACGAAGGCCTCCCCGGCGCCCTCCAACAGCCTCCGACAGTCCATGGAGCACCAGTCGGTCTCAACCAGTCCGCTCACGGCCAGCACCACGTACATGGCGCCGTCCAGCCCGGCCAAAGCCCAACGATGCACCGGCCAGAGCCCTTCCTCGCTGAGAACACCGAACTGCCCAACCTGGTCGGGCGGGCCCTGGACAGGGCCACCACGCCAGAGGCCCAAGTGGGCGCCGACCCAGAGGCGGAACAGGTCGAGTCGTCGCTCTACCAGGAGGACGACCAGTACCTGAGTCAGCCGAGCACTCACCTGCGGCCGGACCAGCCCCACGGGTACCCGCCACCTCCGAAGCCGGAGCCGGAGCCGGATGAGGCACCGGACACGACGCCCAGATCAGTCGTCCCACCGGCCCCCGTGCCATCCAGGCAGCCCCGCAGCACGATTGACGTCCCACTCGGCCAGAACGCCGCCAGTGCATTTCAAAGCACACCGTCGGAAGCGCCGCACCTCACGGCCCCCGACCAGTACTTCCTCGCCTACCAGCACTACCTCAACACTCACAACAACACAGAACCCAAAGGCGCGGCCGCTTTCGAAGAACTCTCCCAACACCTCGCTGACCTGGGCATTCGCGGAGCCAAAGGTAGGCCAGTCAGTCCCAGTACCCTGCGCCGCTACGCCCTCGAACAACGCATCTACAAACGGTGGCCGAGCAATACGCAGAACTGGGCGAGCCACCATCCCCTGAGGCTCTCCTCAAACGACTGGCCCAGGACGGCATCCGCGCCGCAAAGCCGCCACCCCACCCTCGACGACGTTAAGCAGAGCGCAACAACTAGCCTCCGGCTTCCGACGCCGCCACACAACCCTGCGCCACCACCAAGAAGACAACACTCGCCCGTAGTTCCAATCTGGAGCGTGTCTGACTCCCGCCCGCAGGGCGGGACTCCAGGCCGCCATCCGACGTCTGGCCTACCCTGCTCAGGCGGGACCGATCGCCGAGCGCTGCGGGCCGCTCGCGCGCGTGTCGGCCCGGAGATGGGCCTGCAGGGCCCGACTGCTCCTACTCTGCGGCCTCGCGCTCGCGCCGCTCCTCCATCTCGCAAAGCTGCGATTAACGGTGTCAGCGAGCCCAGGTGAGGCAGAGAGGCCGGCATTGTCGGCACCGCGATAGCGACCCATCCAGTGAGAACACATCGTGATTTTGCATGTGATGTCATGAATGAGCGTGTCCTCTTGAACTAACCGGCCAAATATATGACAAAAGTATGTACCTACAACAAGTGCAGGATGGGGTCACGTGGTCAGCAGCAGTCCAGTCAGCCGTCGCCGGGTCCGTACCGCGCTGCTCGCCGCCGCGCTCGCAGCCTCTGTCGTGGGCCCGTCGGACCAGCCTGGCCCACCTTCCCGGCGGCTGGCGCTTCGCCGCCTGCCAGGGGCAGATGTCGTCGAGAACGCCGACACCGTGAAGATGGCCTGGGTTGGAACCCCGCTCAACGCCCTGCGGATTCCAGCCTGTTGACGCTTCAGGCCGCACTCAACGCTGCCGCCGACGGGCGAGACGGTGTCGTTCGACCCGAACGACTACGTCTTCGCCAAGCGGCTCACCGTACCGCGCCGGGTGCTGCTCGACGCGTCGGGTGCGTCGACCCTCTTCGCCCAGTTCACCGTGGCCGGGGGCGGGTTGAGCGCCGCGAGTGCTGTGACGTTCGGTGTCTCCGCGACGGGCGCGACGGTTCTCGTGAACACCGCGGACGCCGCACTCGACGGCATCAAGGTCGTCAGCCAACGCCGTCCTGCGGCCCACCGGCATCCAGCTCGCCGCCGCTGCGACCGGTGTGAGCATCAGCCGGTTCACGATGCACGGCGGCGACCAGACATCTCCTCCTACGGCATCAACCTGACCACCGGCTCCGCCACGGTCACCGACCCCGCCATCAGCGGCGTGGCCACCGGCATCACGGCCACCGCCGCCTCGACGGCCTCCGGCATCGCGATCAAGGGCGGCACCGTCTCCGGCGCGACCAGCGGCATCTCGCTGGGCACCGCCACCGCGCCCGCCGTCACCGGCACCACCGTGACCAACACCGCCACCACCGGCACCGGTATCGACCTGGCCAACTCCAGCAGCGCCACCCTCACCTCCCCGACGGTCACCGGCTTCTCCCGAGGCATCGGCGCGAGCACGACGAGCACCGCGCCCGGACCGACCATCGACGCCGCCAGAGTCACCGGCGCCGGGAGGGAGGGCATCGCCCTCGGCTCCACCGACAAGGCCACCGTCACCTCGGCACACGTCACCGGCACCGACACCGCGAACTCCGTCGGGATCCAGATCCACAAGGCCACCGGCGTCACCCTCGACCAACCCGTCGTGAGCCACTTCAGCAACGGCGTCTACACCCACCTCGACAACGAGGGAGCCGGCCCGAAGATCACCTCCCGGTGGTCACCGCGCGTGACGACCGGCGCGCATCGCCCTCGGCTCGACCCAAGGCGCGAGCGTCACCGAACCGGAGCTCACGGGCGTCGGCACAGGAAGCGGCATCAACCTGATGAACGCCGGCCGGGCAACCGTCACCGGCGCGACAATCAGCGACTTCAACACCGGCGTCGCAACACAGAGCTCCTTCACGCCCGCCTCCGACCGCACCGGCATCACGCTCAAGGATCTGAAGATCACCGGTCCGGTGGCCTCCTCCACCGGCATCTCGCTGCTCGCCACGAAGAGCCCCGAGATCAGTGACGTACAGGCGGAGGTCACCGGAGGCGCCGTCGTGGTGCACCAGTCCACCGATGTAGACGTCAGCAACGTGACCGTCACCGGGCATCTGAAGGGGCCACCGGGCCCGCCGGTTCTCGCGATCCTCAAGGCATACGACTCGCAGGACGTCGCCGTCGACCGCTCCTCGATCGACGGCGGCGCCTGCGGTTCTTCTACTCGGGGACCTCGGGCGCCACCGTCACCGCCTCGAAGCGTCGCGAACGTCGCCGAGAACGCCCTGTACAGCCGGGGCGTCGCCGACCTGGAGGTGAGCGGCTCGACCTTCAGCGACAACAAGGCGCTCGGCAGCCTCAGCGCCGGGGACGCGGCCTTCGGCGTCAGCCACGACATCGACGTCCACGACAACACGATGAGCGGCAACCGCGCCGGGCTGCGCCTGTACACCGGCACCAGCACCGTCACGTTCACGAAGAACACCGTCTCCGGCCAGCCGAGCACGGTTGTCGCCGCCCCGGCGCACGGCGTCACCGTCGCCTCCAACACCGTCACCCAGTCCGAGCCCGCCGAGAGCCAGGCAGCGGTCATGGCCGCCCCGCTCTACGAAGACGCCGCGACGTCCGGCTCGTACTCCTCCTCGGACATCGACGTACGCGACAACACGTTCAAGGGCACCGGCACGTGGATCAGGTCGGCTCCCGGACGCGAGCGCACCCGACGCCGCCCGCCGGACCCTGCGGGACCCGCTGCTCGCCGTCGGCAACACCTTCCCGGCGGACTCGACCGCCGTACGGAACTACGCGAACGCGGTGGCAGGCGACGACACCGCAGCCACGGCGAACCGGGCCCGCCAGCGCGCGGCGGACACCCCGTCGCCGTCGACGCGCGCGACTATGACAATCCGAACGACTGGGGTTCGCCGTGCCGGGCCACCGGGTACCGCGATGGGAGCCTCGTCTTCGACGGTGGTGGGGCGCAGGTCCACGAACTCACCGAGGCGCCCGCGCTGTATCCGACCGACTGTTCGGAACTGTCCCTCACCGAGACCGTCACCGGCAAAGACTCCGCGGACCACCACGTCGGCGACCTCGTGACCTGGGAGCTGACACCGCACAACGACGGTCCCGCCGCCGCCCCCGCGGGCTGGTCCATCCACCAGCTGCTGCCCGACGGCGTCGACCTCGTCTCCCTGAGCGGCTCGAGGCTACACGGTGAAGGGCCTGACGGCGACGGCCGGCACCGCGCTGCCTCCCGGCGCCGACGGGCCCGTGCTCACCGTCACCGTACGCATCACTGCCGAGCCGAGCGCCCGTACGACGATGAAAAACGTCGCCTACGTTGCGCCCCTCCCCGAGGACGAGGCCACCGACCTCGACGGCGACGGGTATGCGGACGTCATCGCCGAGCACCTCAACCCGCTCGTCGTGCCGACGCTGGACACGGACACCGACCGGTCCGACACCGACAACGACGCCCAGGGTGTCTGGACCGTCGAGGGAGCGGCCCTCAGCCCTCACCCAGTCCGACCCCCACCTCAACGGTCACGCCTTCGCCGGCGCCCAGCCCTTCGGGCGGGAATTCGGGGTCCGGCGGCGGTCTGGCGGACACCGGCACGGACCGGACGGCAACAGCGGCGGCCATCGGTTCCGTCCTTCTGCTGAGCGCCGGAGCCACTGTCATGACGGCCGTACGGCGTCGACGCCGCCGCGTCTGAACCGGTTCCGCGTGCGGGGTGCTACGAGACGAACGGGTTGGTGTGTGCCCGTCGCTGCACCGTGTTCCCCTGGCGGGAAGCCGGGCCGTCATCAGGTGTTGGGACGTCTGGTCGACACTGCAGGGTGCAGGAATGCCGTGCCCGAATCCGGTGAGGGGCACGAGCGCGGAGCGGCGAGCCGGGCGCGGCCTTCATGCGCTGGGCCCAGGCCAGGGACGTGGCCTGGTCGTGGGTTTCGTTGAGGAGGAGGACTGGGCCCTTGCCGCGGTTCCACGGGCCGGTGTAGCGGGGCAGGTTGGAGCGGTCGCGCAGGCTGCGGCAGGTCGCGTAAGCGGCGGTGATGCCGGAGCCATCGACCAGCGAAGCGGCCCGGGCGGCACCCAGATGCCGGCCCATCCGGCCTCGGTGCGCGGGGTGAGCGGGAAGTCGAGGCAGTTGGTGACGATCGAGACGTCCTCGCTGGTGTGGTCGGCGCTGTAGGAAGCCAGGGCGCGCTGTCCGAGGGCGGCTCGGGGACGGGCTTCAGCTGCGGCAACCGCAGTTCTCTTCTTCCGTCGGTGGGGAACACCGCCTGGTAGAGGCCTGGAGGTTCTCGGCGGCGGGCCGCGCTCGTTCGGCCGGAACGTGTTGCCGAGGGCGCAGGGCCGTGCCGACGGTCTGCAACCACGCCTGGAGGAAATCGACGCCACCTGCGCCGGTGCTGCCGAGGCGCTTGGTGAGCCGGTCGTACTTGGACTGCGCGCCGCCCGCGAACGCGCATGCGGACCGGCCCGCCCGGTCGCAGGCCATGAGCATGGCCGACATGGTGCGGTTCGACTCGTAGGCGTCGGAGACGACGTAACGCCGGAAGTCGTTGAAGCGGGCCGGGTTGTCGACAACGCCGTGCAGCACCATCGAACGCACCGTGTTCGGAAAGACGTTGCGGTACACCGCGCCGATGGTCGTGCCGTAGGAGACGCCGAAGTAGTTCAGCTTCGGGTCGTGGAACGCCATGCGCAGCCGGTCCAGGTCGCGCACGTTCTCCATCGTCGACATGTGCGGCAGCAGGGACGGGCGGGGGTGGCGCGCAGTCCGTTGACGGTGGCAGGACGCGGCCAGGGAGTCGGACGTACGCAGGGTGCCGTTCAATTCCTTCGTGGTGCGCGGCGCGCTGTAGGGGCCATCGCTTCGTCGAGCGCGTCGCGGGCCTGGTCGGTGGCCGCGCACCTCAGCGCCGGGGTGCTCTCACCGACGCCGCGCGGGTCCCAGGTCACCAGGTCGAAGTGGCGTTTGACCTGCGGGCCGACGTAGTTCTCCCAGCCGCCGCCGCGCGCGATGTCGATGCCGGAACCGCCGGGTCCGCCGGGATTGAAGAACAGGGCGCCGATCCGGCCCTTGGGCGTGTCGGCGGGCCGGTGAGCGATGGCCAGCCGCACCGTGGGTGCGGCGGTCCGGCCGGTGCGGCCGTAGTCCAGCGGTACGTCGACGTAGCCGCACTTCCAGCCCTGCGGCATCGGGTCCTCGCCGCTTGGGCTGGGTGCAACGCCGCGGGTGCACGTCCGGCGGCTGGCCGTCACCGCCGGCGTTCGGCGCGCTGTACGCGGTCGTGGCCGGGCTCACAGCCGCGCCAACCAGCAGCGCGATGCCGACCAAGCGAGCCATCAGCCCTCTGCCGCGCGGCAGTTGTGCCTGCACACCCATGGACCTGCACCTCCATGTCGGGGCGGCGCGGGTGCGAGTCACCGGCGCCGGCCGTCCCGTGCATGCATGTCCGTCTCGCCGTGCCCGCCTTCGGCGGACGGGGCGTCAGACCACGGATGCCGCCGAGGATCACCCGGGGAGTCGGTCCCGGGGTGCGAGGTGCCCGTGGCCGCTCTACCTTCGTGCGACAGCCACCACCACACGCTCCGACCGGCGGAGGGCCATGCGTGTCACGATCGTCCTGCTCGCTCTGACCGTCCTGCTCAGCGGTCCGGCATCGCTGCCGTCCGGCGCCGCCGCTGCAGCGGCCGAATGCCCGGCCACCACCGGGGTCAGGACCGCTTGTGTCGACCTGACCCACCAGCGGATGTGGGTGCGCCAGGGCCGCAAGGACGTCTTCGGGCCGGTCGACAGCCGCTCCGGCAGCAGGACATATCCCACCCGTACGGGCTGGAAGCGGATCCACCTGCGCAACCGGCATCACTACTCCACGCTCTACAACGTGCGCATGCCCTACGCCCAGTTCTTCGACGGTGGCCAGGCGTTCCACGGCGTCGACTACCCGCTGGATCTGCCACCCGGCTCCCACGGATGCGTCAACCTCTCCGAGGCCGACGCGGAAGAGCTGTGGAAGGTGCTGCGTCTGCAGGGATCCAGTGGCCATTTGGGGCCGCAAGCCCCGCAGTTGACACTTGGCCGGAACCGTTCACCCGATCGCACGCTGTACGTGCAGGCCGCAGCGAGAAGGCTTTCCTGTCGGAGAGACAACCGCCGACCCGAGGAGTGCAGCGATGCCCCCTGACGCAGCCCGCCCCGACTCCGCGGAGCCGGGCGTGGCCGTCGGCTGGGATTCGGGTCCGCTGCCCGGAACGAGGGAGCCCAGGGCCAGTGCGCAGGCGTGGCCCAGGACCGCTACCGGGCGGGGCGCGGCAAACGGTTCGCCCAGATGACCTCGCTGCGCGGCGGCGGCGCAGGTGGCGTACAGCGTGTGGTCCTCGAAGACACCGGGGCGACGCGCGAGCAGGACGTCGCGCAGCACGCCGCCGCCGACCGTGATGGTGCCCAGCAGGATGGCGGGCAGCCACCCGAGCCCGGCGGCCAGCGTCTTCTGCGCGCCTGCTGTGGTCCAGCGGCCCAGCGCGAGTACGTCGAGCAGCAGGTAGGTGCGTTGCCACAGGCGTCCGCCGAGCGCTATGAAGAACGCGACGAGCGCGGCGGACACGGCAACGGCGAGCTACCAGAAGTCGGTGAGGGCGACGGGCGTGCTGTGCTGCCGCAGCACATCGCGGATCATGCCGCCGCCGAGCCCGGAGATGATGAGCGGCGGAAGACGAACGGGCCTTGCCCGCACCGAGGACTGCGTTGGCGTCGACGCCGGCCAGGTCGAGTCCCCGGGTGACGTCCGCGATGGTCACGGCGGAGACCAGATCGGCCACGCCGTCCCCCCTCTAGGGCACTTTGGGCCGGTATGCGCAGACGTTCTCGGAACCGCAGACTGACCGATATGACGGGCACGAGTGAGCGCGAGGCGCCGGGTGACGAGGTGCTCTGGCCTGGTCGCACGGCTGGCGGAGTTGCTGGTGGCCGGCGGGTTCGAGGGCACCTGCGCTCCGAGGACCGACTGCGTGCGGTGGCCGCCGCCTATGGGCGACGGGCCGAGGTGACGGTGCTCGCGGAGTCGGCCGTGGTGGCGATGGACGGCGCGACCCGCGTGGTGACCGGGGTGCCGGAGATCCCGCAGCTCGACCGGGTCAGCGCCCTCAAGCCGTGGCTGGCCGCGGTGCGGTCCGGGCAGCTCCCGGTGACCGAGGCCAGACAGCGGCTGGAGGAGATCGCGGCATCGCCCGCGCCCTACCCGCGCCCTGGCTGCGGGTGCTCGGCGTCGTGCTCTTCTCCGTCGGATTCGGCGCGC
Source organism: Streptomyces sp. KL116D (assembly GCF_030766975.1). NCBI lineage: Bacteria > Bacillati > Actinomycetota > Actinomycetes > Kitasatosporales > Streptomycetaceae > Streptomyces > Streptomyces sp. KL116D. Next base: position 181,803 of record NZ_JASERH010000136.1, read on the forward strand.
TCGATCCAGCCCACCCTCCAGGAGGTCTGGATCACCGCCGTCCTGGGCCTTGCCGTCGGTCTGATCCAGGTCGGCGTGCAGCGCCTGGGCCGACCGGGTCGACTCGCCCCGCTCGTGGCGTCGGCGGTCGTCGGTGTGGTGGTGCTGACGGCGTCCCACGCGGGCTGGGTGACGGGCGGAACGATCGAGCTGATGATTCCGGTGCTGTTCGTGTTCATCCCTGGCGACGCGATCACCATGGCGATGATCGAGCTGTCCGTGGGGCGGATCACCGCCGGCGCAGCCCGGCTCGCGCAGTCCGTCGCTCTGCTCGGCGCCCTCGCGTTCGGCCCCGTCCTCGCCTCGGCCGCACTGGGCATGCCACAGAGCGAGATCCCGACTCGCCCGTCGCACCCGACCTGGGCTGGGTGGCGGCCTGGCTCGGCTGGGTGGTCTTCACCGTCGGGGTACTGCTGGTCTTCGGCATGCGCCGCGGCGACCTGCCTGGGCGCTGGCCGTCGTCCTGGTCACGTACGGCGTCCAACTGCTCGCCGTACGCGCTCTGTCCACACTCGCCGGAACCTTCGTCGCAGCCGCCGTGATGGCCGCGGTCTCGCCTCCTCCTCGGACGCCGCCCCCGTACACCGCCGCCCTACGTGCTCTACCTCGCCGCCTTCTTCGTCCTCACCCCGGCTCGCACGGGCTACGCGGCCTGGACGCCTGGCTCGGCGGCAGCCCGATCCACGGCGTGAAGGACATCGGCACCATGTTCGCCCTGATCGCGGCGATCGCCCTCGGCATGCTCACCGCCGCGACCCTCGCCCCCAGCACCCGAACGACCCCGCCCACAGGACTGGTTGAGACCGCCCACGAATCGTGAACGAACTGCGATTGGCACAACGCGCCCACTGCGTGCGGACTTCCTTCCTGCCGGCCCGGCGGCGGGAGCTCAGTGACGGGCTCGCAGTCGTCTACAACCACCTGCCCAAGCTCGCCCTCGCCCAGATCCCACAGCTGTTCCCCGACTCGCCCGACCGCCTCGCCCAGACCTGCCACAACGCCATCCTGCTCGGCAGCACACACCTGGACGAACAACTCGCTCCCACGACGACCTCGCGGGCTTACCCCTCTCTGCACCCCACCCGAACGGCCCAGTTCACCAACGCCGACCGGCCTCTCCAGCGGAGAGCTGGGCGCAGTCTCATCCCGCCCCCGGAGGCGCGCATGAGCACGATGGACGTGCGAAGACCTCCCACAGCGCCAGATCAGCGTGCCCGCCACGGCCGCACCGCCCGCCGCACCTCCACGATGACATGGGTGACGCTGGCGCTGATGACGACGTCGTCCGTGGCCAGCCTGCGGGCCGCACGATGGCCGTGTACGGCCTTGCCTGCGTGTTCCTGTACATCGTCCCCGCGATCGTGTTCCTGCTGCCGACGTCGCTGGTGTCCGCGGAACTCGCGTCGGGCTGGAGCGGCGGTGTGTACCGGTGGGTGGCCGAGGGGCTGTCGAAGCCGCTCGGGTTCCTCGCCGTGTGGTGCCAGTTCGCGATGACGATCTTCTACTACCCGAGCCTGCTGGCCTTCGTGGCGAGCACCATCGCGTACGTGATCGACCCGGCACTCGCAGCGAACGGCGTCTACACGGCGATCGTCATCATGGTCCTGTACTGGACCGGGGTCTGGGTCTCCTCACGCGGTACGAAGGCGCTCGCCAGGGCTCTCCTCGTGGGGCCTGGTCATCGGCACGCTCGTGCCGGGCACCGTACTCGTCGTCCTCGGCCTGGTCTTCCTCGGCCAGGGCAGCCCGTCGGCCGCGCCGATGGACAGCAGCCATCTGCTGCCCCGGTGGACGGGCCTGGCAAGCCTCGTCCTCATCGTCAACAACTTCCTCTCATACTCCGGCATGGAAATGAACGCCGTGCACGTGTCCTCGCTCAAGGACCCGGCGAAGGAGTACCCGAAGTCGATGTTCATGGCGATGGGGCTGGTGCTGGTGATCTTCATCCTGCCCGCCCTGGCGATCAGCTGGAGTGGTGCCGGCTCATCAGCTGAGCCTGACCGCCGGTGTGATGCAGAGCCTTCGACGCCTTCTTCTCGTACTTCCATGTGGGCTGGATGACCCCGATCGCTGCGGTGATGCTGATCTCGGCCTCGCTCGGCGGCATGCTGACCTGGCTGGCGGGACCGTCCAAGGGCCTCTGGAGATCTCCCGCAGCGAGGGTTATCTGCCGCCGTTCCTGCAGAAGCTCAACAAGTTCGGCATCCAGCAGAACATCCTCGTCACCCAGGGCATCGTCACCACGGTCATCGCCCTCATGTACGCACTGATCCCCAACGTCTCGAACGTCTACTGGATCTTCTCGACCATCACCACGCAGGTGTACCTCATCGTCTACTCTGCTGATGTTCGCCGCCGCGATGCGGCTGCGGAAGACCCAGCCGGACCATCCGCGCGGCTATCGCGCCCCGGCACTCGGCCTGTTGTGCACGGTCGGCCTGCTGGCGTCCATCGCCGCCCTGGCCATCGGCTTCGTACCCCCTCACGGTTCGGCAGCGGCAGCGTCTGGGCGTACATCGGCATCATCGGCGGCAGGTCTGGCGATCCTCGGCCTGCTGATCCCACTCGCCTTCCTCAAGCTGCGCAGACCTGACTGGAGCAAGCAGGATGGCGGTGAAACGGCATGAGCTCCCACCCAGCTCGCCCAGCCAGCACATGTGGCTGTACATCGGCGTGATCGATCGTCCTGCTCGCCTGACCGTCACGTCGGCATCATCCGGCACGAGAACGTGAAGAAGACCAACGACGCCACCGCAAGGAAGGCGAACCAGCTCGCCGACGCTGCACAGTCCGCCGGCTACCCGAGGCCGAACACCGACGCGATCGTCCGCGCCCTCGGCACGGTCGGACGGCGGGACGGTGCGCGACGATCCGCGTCCGCGCTGGAAACCGCCCTGTGGAAGATCAACATGTCCAACGGGGCGACGGGCCCAGGTCAGCGGCCCGTGATCGCCGACACCAAGGCCGTACGCGCCGAGGAGAAAGTCCTCGAGATCTACTGCCCCGACAAGCTCTCGACGACTTCCGCGACAAGGTCGACGACCCAAGACCGAGCACACCGTGAGGCGATGATCACGATGACCGCCACGCCGACGAACTGGGCCACCGCATCACCGGATTGATGGCGCGCGCCCGACCGATCTCACTCGAACTCGTCGCCATCCCTTCGGTCGCCGACCCACGCCAGTACCGCCGGAGGAGTGCGCCGCAGCAGGCAGCACAATGGGTCGCCGACGCCTTCACCGACGCGGGACCGCACGACGTACGCCTCGTCAGAGACCCCGACGGCACACACTCGGTCGTCGGTCACCGCCCACTACCACCACCCGGCGCGCCGACCGTAGCTCCTGTACTGCCACTACGACGTGCAGCCACCGCCCGACGACAACGCCTGGACCACTCGTTCACACTCATCCGAGCAAGCGACGGACGCTGGTGCGCTGACGCGGCACAGCCGACCGCAGGCGGGCAACATCGTCATGCACCTCACGGCACCGCGAGCCCTCGGCGACGACATCCCGGTAGGGCTGAAGTTCGCCGCCGAAGGGTCAGAGGAGCAGGGCACGGGCGCGGGCTCGAACAATACGTCGCCCAGCAGCCCTGAGGAGTTCCTGGCCGACGCGCTGCTGGTGTGCGACACCGGCAACGCCGAGGTCGGCGTGGGGACCGCGACGATCACCCTGCGAGGCCTCGCGAACCTCGTCGTCGCCGTCGACACGCTCCACGGCGAGGTGCACTCCGGCATGTTCGGCGCGCCCGCGCCCGACGCGGTCGCCGCCTCTGAGTCCAAGCCCTGCCGACACTCAAGCGACCCAGAAACCGGCGCGCGACCCGCATCAACGCGCCTCGACTGTGACGGCACATGGGAAGGCGTCGGTTACGACGAGCGCACAGTTCCGAGCTTCGACGCCGGAGTCCTCGACGGCGTGCAACCGACCGGAACTGGCAGCGTCGCGGACCGGCTCTGGGCCCGGCCCGCCGTCACCGTCCTCGGCATCGACTGCCCGCCGGTGGTGTCCTCGGCTTCCGTGCCACTCCACAGCACGGGCCGGGTCAGCCTGCGCGTGCCGCCGACCGACGCCGACGAAGCTCTCACGCCCTCTCACCGCCCATCTGACCGACGCTCGCTGCCCGTGCGCGGGTCACGGTGGAGCCGGAAAGCACCGGGTCCGCGCCTCCGCGCGCGCTCACCGACGGCCCGCCGGCGCCGCGCTCGCGAAGCGATGCACGTGCGGCATACGGCAAACCGCTGGCATACCTCGCGGCAAGGCGGCTCGATCTGTGCAACGTGCTCGCGCAGATCGCATCCGGCTGCGCGAAATCGTGCTCATGGGTGTCGAGAGCCATCGCTGTCTCTATCCACGCTCCGAACGAGAGCGTGGACCGACCGAGATCCAGCACATGGCACACGTGGAAGCACTGTTCCTGCAACGCTACGCCACGGCGTCGCGCACGAACTGACCGTTTGCCTCAAATGCGACCCGCAACTGTGCTCCACAACCCGGAGGGCCCTCCCAGCGGGTGCGTGCCCCGGCCGAGACCGCGACGCCTGTACGGGACAGCGATCCGCCCGACAGCAGCGACTGGAAGAGTCCGCTCGCGAGGCTGGGCAGCCTTCGGTCGAGTCCGCATCACTCAGCACGCTCTGTGAAATCAGGGCGAGCGAGCTGGTCAAGGTCGTGACCATCAGGACGGTGCGGGAGGTGAGGGAGCCGACGACTCGCGGGGACAACGCCGGCGCAGAGGCCCGCGACCGGGTTGAACCCGGCGATGGCCGCGTACGCCGTAGCTCCCCTCCGGGATGGAGAACAGGCCGGTGACGACTCCGGAGCCGACATCGGATGACGTCGGCTTCCCGAGCCCCGGCAGCCGCTTCGCAGACGGCCCGGTGTTTGCACACTCACCCGGCGAGGCCGCTGATGGCGTCCCCACGTACTTGGCTCCGAGCACGACGAGCAGCGTGGTCATGATGGCCGCATTGTGCCTGGCCATCCACTCCTTCCAACTGGCAAGCACATGGGCGGAGTTGGATCCGCCCAGCACATACACGGCGAGCGGCGCAAGCGCGCACAGTGAGCCGATGACGACCATCAGCGCGGCGGCGACGGTCCTGCCGCCGGCCGAGGCGTCGCTGCTTGCGATGGAGACCGCGCCGCCGAGGGCGAGGACCAGGTTCTTCGGGTTGGCGACGGCGAGCAGCGCGGCCAGGCCCGCCGCCTTGGCGGGGGAACTTGTCGATGGCCTGCATCCAGCCGGGCGTCTCGGCCTCGTGGCCCTCGCGCGGGCGCCCCTTCCACTGCTTGACGCCGAGCAGCAGGAACAGCACACCGAGGACCAGCTTGAGCCAGAGCGTCCAGGTGGCGGGACCGTCGTCGCCGGAGTGCGTCGGCGCCCGAGCCGAGCAGTACGACGGCCGTCACGACGACGCCGAGCGAGATCACCCAACTGACCGTGAAGGCCGTGCCGTTGACCTTCCCTCGCGGTGTGGCCAGCATCAGCACGACGGCGATCAAAGGCACCGGACTGATGGCGATACCGACCGCCGAGGCCAGCATCTGCCCGATGGCGTCACCCACCGTCGGCACCTTCGACGGGCTCGAACTCGCCGGGCCGCCACGACCCGTCGAACCACGGCTCCAGCGGCCCGTACAGGCGCAGCATCCCGAACCACGACTTTCCGGGCACGGTCTGGATCCAGTTCGTCTCCTGCCCGCGGGTGCGACGGGCCCGAAGTGGAGGTCGGTGGAGCCGTCGTCGTTGGCGGTGACCGTTCCGGGCAGGCTGCTCAGCGCCGGGTAGGGGTTGTCGGTCTGCAGGAGCGACCGGGATGCTGGGTGTCGTACAGGTCCATCGCCCAGAAGTTCTTCGCCGGAACGCCGGCGGGCAGTCGCGGCCGGTAGGTGCGCCCGCCGTCCAGCCAGGCCCCTGTCGAGTCCTCCGCCGTGTATGCGTACTGCGATCCGGTGCCGACCGTCTTGGCCGCCATCGCCGGGGTGATGACGGTGGCGAAGTAGTGGAAGAGGGTGCGGGCGTCGAGCAGTCGCGCCCCGTCCCGCAGGAACGCGTAACTCCCGCCCACGAAGGGCGTCTTCCACGACGACTCCCCGGATACAGGTAGACGGCCGGGTCGCGCGGCTTGTAGACCAGCGCGCGGGCGATCCCGGCGGCGATCGGCGCGGCCTGGGCCAGCAGTCCGCGCAGCCGCTCGTCGGGCGCGAAGGGCTTGCCCTTCACGATCCCGATCGCCGCCACTCGCCCGGCTCGCTCCGGGTCGAGGGCCTCCACCGGCTCCTCCTGCACGAGCGCGTCGATTTCCTCGTAGTACGAGAAGTCGTTGGAGTGGACGGTGTTGTGGCGGGTGTCGGCGATGTTGAGGTGGGTCATCGGCGGCGGGTCGTCCGCCTGCGCGAGCGGATACACCTTCGTGTTCTTCAGCGCGGGTACACCGCCCAGAGCCCGCACGACGAGCCAGTTGGTGAAGGTGGGCGAACGGAAGACGAAGTAGCCCTCGGGCACCTCGCCCTCCCAGCCTGGCGGCAGGAAGAGGTATTTGCCGCCCGCCCCTTCGTCGGGCCCGGCCATTCCGAGGTCGGCGACGTAGCGGAACCAGAAGTCGTCGACGACACACAGCGACTCTGGGCGGATTCTCGACGACGGTCGGCCCGTCCGCGCGCAGATCCAGGAACGTCGTCCCGTACGTGCGTCTCGGTGTTCGGCGTGAGGTAGTAACTCCCTGAATTGGCTCCGGGGATCGGTGAAGGCGAGGGTGCGCGCGTCCTTCACCCCGACCGAGCGCAGCCCGGCGCGCAGCGCGACGAGGGAGGCGCCCGGGATGGTGTTGAGGTAGACGTCGATACCGCGGATCAGGTCCAGCAGGTCGTACGAGGAGGAGACCGTGGCCGCGTCCGGAAGGCCGTCGAAGAAGGTGAGGCCGCCCAGCGGGGTGGCGATGTGGTCAGGCATCGCGATGGAGCGCAGGGCATCGGCCGGCATGGCGTCGTTCGAGCCGTTCATGAGGGCCTTTCGGAGCGGATGCGGATGCGGGCGGGGCCTCAGTCGGCCGGTTCGATCTCACCCGGCTGCCAGGTCTTGTCGAAGAAGGACGGCAGCGGGCTGTAGAAGCGCAGGATCGCGAACCAGTTGTGACCGGGGGCGGTCTGCACCCAGTTCCCCTCGGACACGTCCGCGGGACGCTCGGGAGCGAAGCGCAAAACCGTCGAGCCGTCGGACTCGGCCGTCGCGGCCGGGGTCGGATAGGCCTGCGAGCCGGCCCGCGGGAAGCGCTGCGGCGTGGCCAGCATGGAGCGGCTCTGGTTGTCATAGAGCGTGATCGACCAGAACTTCTCCGCCGGGATGCCGGGCGGCAGGGTCAGCCGGTAGGAGCGGGAGCCGTCGAGCGCCTCGCCACGCGCGTCCATCGTGACGCCGACGTACTGCGAGCCGATCCGCGGGAGGTTCATGCACATCGCCGGGGTGATGCCGGTGGCCAGATAGAAGAACGAAGTGCGCGCGTTGAGCATCTTCGCCCGCGGGTCGGGGAACGGCTTCACCCCCTCCTGGGTGATCAGCGGTGGCGGGGTCTGGAAGGTGTGGCCGCCGGCGAACAGCGGGGACGTCCACCGCGAGCCCGTGCCCGGATAGAAGTGGAAGCCCTCGTCCGGGTGCGGGCGCATCGCGACGGCCCGCGCATACGCGTTGGCGGTTGCCGCCGCGTCGTCGAGAACCGCCTCGACGGCGGGCGTCCGGCTGGAACGGCCGGTCCTTGACGATGCCGATCGCGGCGGCGCCGGCGACAACCTCGGGATCGAGGGCGGTGGCGGGCTCGGCCTGCACCGCCTCGTCCAGGAGCGTGAAGTACGTGGCGTCGACCGGCGCCACCGTGTTGATCGACAGGCCGCTGCCCTCGACGAACCGCGGGGTGCGCGGTTCACCGAGCAGGGGCGAGCGCGGCCTCGCCCAGGAGGAACGAGCCAATCGAGGTGCCGTAGCCGCCGGGCACGTACGGCGTGATCTTCAGCTGCTCCTTGATGCGGCGGGCCGCCGGCGCCGGATCGTCGTCCTCCAGGAAGCAGCGCCCCAGCATCCACACCCGTGTGGTGCGGACGTGGTGGACGAACATGCCGCCCTCGGGAAGCGGTCCGGTGTGGCCGGGCCCGACGAACAGGTAGCGCCCGCCCGCCCCGCGGTCCGGCCCCGAGTACGCCCAGGTCGGTCACCCAGCGGAACCACATGTCGTCCGCGACCGTGAGGCAGTCCTCGGGGATGTCGACCACGACCGGCCCTTCGGACAGGTCGACGAACGTGAAGAAGTGAGACGGTGTCCGCGTTCGCGGTCAGGAACAGCGACGCGCAGTCCATGAGGTCGGAGAAGAGCAGTACGTCGTTGTCGGCAACCCCCGCGCCGAGCATCGCCTTACGCATCGCCCACAAGGAAACCGCGGGCAGCCCCGCCAGATACGCCTCGACGCCGTGCATCCGATCCAGCTGCGCGTACACCGCCTCGACCGTCTCGGCAGTCGGCATTCCGTCGGAGAAGGTGAACGCGCCGGCCGAAGACTCCACAGTGTCGGGAGTGACCAGGGACGCGGGAACGTACTCACTCTCGGGCACGAGCCCCTCTCGGCACGGTCCGGTGGCGCCCCGGCGGCGCACCGATGGGAATCACGCTAAACGGAGCCCTCAAAAGCCGCATTTCAGTCGGCTTTTGACCGTGCCGTCTGCCCGTTCGTCCGGCTTCGGTCACGGCGCCCATCAAGACGTCGTCACTTGTCTGTGTCCAGGGCGTCGGCGAAGCGTTGGTGGGTTCGGTTCGTGGCCTGGGAGTCCGTGTCTGGACAGAGGGTGGTGGCAGTCAAATCCTGGTCCGTGAGGCTGTGGGGTGGAACAGAGCGGCTGGATCTTTGAGCGAGTAGCGGCAGTGTTGGTTTCCGTATCCGCCGACCGGCAGCATCACGATGCGCTGCGCTCCGGCCGCCTGAGAGCAAGCGAGGCGTTTATCCAGGTCAGCCCTGCGCACGATCCAGGCGTAGTCGGAGCAGGCGCACCACCGACGTCCGCCTGTCCCCTGGGGCTGGTCGTAATCGCTACGGCGAACCCCCAGCAAGCGCGATGCATCGCCGTCTTCCGCCGCTGTTCGCCCACGGCCGGCGTCGACACCACCCCGACCACCCGCCGGCCGTCCCGGGTCCGCGCGAGAAGAATCCCAGCTCACCAAAGAAGCCAGCACCGGACGAGACGGAAGCGGGCGGATCGGGGGCGCTCGTCACGACCTCTGATCGCGCGCAACATGGTCACCCCAAACAGGGAGTGCCGGCCCGTCCCAGCCCTCGACTGACTGCCTCGGCTCACTGCCACGACTGCGCAGGACGGCGTCCTCTCCCCGCGGCGCTCACGACGTCCCGGGCGCCGGTTCCAGGCGGTGCTGACCTGGCCACACCGGCCACCCCGGCCACGAGGGCCTCGATCATGGCCCGTCGGTGGCGCCGGATGGGTGAGGGCTGGTCGCGCGGTGCGGTCTCTTCTAACCCGGCCAGCAGGACAACCCCGCTACCCGCGTGCCCCTCGCCAAGTGGCACGCCGACCGCGAGTGACCCCTTCGGGAGTGGCCTACTCCTCCGGCTGCGGAGGGTTCCGGGTGATCTGCCGCAGCGCCTTCTCAACGTCGAACCGGGTGAGGGCCTTACGACGCGGTCGCCGCCGCGCCGCGTTGCACCCTGAAGCCGGTCGCGGTGGCGAGCTGCTGCCGATTCACCGCGACCGCGGTAACTTCCGCCGAGGCCGAGATCAGCGAATTGCTGCGCGGTATCCAACATCGCGGAACGGCGCGCGGCACGCGCCACAAACGTGTTCACAGACAGGCCAGCCGCCTCCGCGGCCTGCCGGATCGCAGGAGCAAGCTCGGCAAGGAAACGAAGCGTCATCGCGGAACAGATGTGACACCACTTGCTGGTGGCGTAACCCAGTAGCGCAGCTGGCAGCACGAGCGGACCCACGAGCTGGCCGGTCCGCTCGCTGGCCAGCGCCCTGACCACATAGGTTCGTCGGGTTGGTGGCCCTGGCGGTTGCATGGGCGTTGATGTTCTCATCAGCTTGCCTTCACCACCACACAGACCGCCCCCGTCTGCGTGATACCGGAGTCTGCGGGATCCACCGACAGGGTACGACCACGTACCCCGGAGACGGACGTGTTGTGGAGAACCAGGGCCTAGCTTCGACCGCGCTGATCTCCAAACGTCGCACGGTCACTGTGGCCGCCGTGCTCACCCTGGCCCTGTCTGCGCCGCTTCTCGGCGCCACACCGGACGCCTCCGCCAACGCAGCGCAGGCCGCGCCCCAAGTCCCGTACAGCAGCGGGTTACAGCTGCCGTCCCCTACCGGCCCGTTCCCCGTGGGCCGCCGTACCCTGCACCTGGTCGAGCGGAACCGCACCGATCCATGGGTGCCGACGGCGGTCACCGGCAGCTGATGGTGACGGTGTCCTACCCCGGCACGTTCGGCGAGCGGATTACCGGCGGCCTACATGACCGACGAGGAGGCGCAGCTCCTCCTGAAGGCGAGGGGACTCGGCGGTGTCGTGCCCCCGAAGCGGTTGCCGGGGCGCGTACCCATGCGTACCTGGGCACGCGCCCGGCGCCAGGTCGTTTTCCCCTGGTGCTGCTCTCCCCGGGGTTCTCCATGCCGCGCACCACGCTGACCTCGCTCGCTGACGATCTCGCCAGTCGCGGCTACGTCGTCGCATCGGTGGACCACGCGTACGAATCCGTGGGCACGGCCTTCCCGGCGGCCGGATGCTGACCTGTGTGGCCTGCGAGCGGGTCGACACCCCGGAGGAGCAAGCTGCTGTCGTACGCGGGCGCGCCAAGGACATGTCCTTCGTGATAAGCGAGTTGACCAGCGGCCGAGAAGGCGGGCGCGCTGTCCCGCATGATCGACCCGAGGCGGATCGGAATCGGCGGGCATTCGATCGGGTGCGACCGCATCGGCAACCATGGCCGCCGATGGTCGTGTGCGGGCCGGGGTCGACCTGGACGGCGACTTCTTTCTGCACCCTGCCGCGGCAGGGCTCGGTAGGCGCCCGCTCATGATGCTCGGCGCCGAATCCACGCACCGCCCCGACAGCCGGAGTACCGACTGGCCCGAGGCGTGGAAGCACCTGAGCGGGTGGAAACGCTGGCTGACCGTGTCCGGCGCTGAACACTTCTCTTCACGGATCTGCCGTATCTGGCCGGACAGCTGGGCCTGTCGGACCCGCCATTCCACTGTCGGGAGAACGCGCGTGGTACATCACCCGCGACTACGTGTCAGCCTCCTTCGACCTTCACCTGCGGGGCATATCGCAGCCGCTCCTCGATGGCCCCAAGGCCACGCATCCCGAAGTCGCATTCCAATGAGCGGAGCGTGAAGGTCCCCGAGTTCGGTGCCGTGGGTGCGTTGGTCGCGTCAGTTGCCTGCCGAGCGCCCGCGGCGCCAGCCGATCCGCAACGCACACACCCAGTCCCAAAGCCCTGCGCAGTGGTGGCAGGATGCGCCCGCCGGCTCAGCCGATCAGTGCCCGCCGCGGCGCTCTGGACGAAGCAGGACCAGCCCTGACCGCCCACCACGAACGGCCCGATGTCACGGTCCTTGCTGTCGCGCACGGCCACGCTCCCCTCCCCAGGAACGCCACCTCCACACACGCCCCACTGCCGTTGGACGCCTGCGCCGTGAACCAGTGAAGACCTTGCAGGTGCTCAAGACACTCACTCATGCCAACTCCTCAGCGGCACACACCAAACGCACAGGGAGCTCGCGCGAGCTCGGGGCGGCGGCTTCCCCGCAAGGGCAAGACGGGCTGCTGCCGCCCCGAGCCCATGTCGTGGAAAGCCGGTGCATCCACCCGCCCTGCACGAGCAGAACTACCAGCAGAGCTGCACGCGCCCGACCCGCATCGGTGCCCCACCTCCGCTCCACAAAAGGAACTCCAACCCTCCTGAGATTCCTCCGCATTTAGGCGGATGTCAATGGATTCGCAGAATAAGGCGATCCCTGGTGTTTCAGAGTCCACTGGTGGACGCGCGTAGGGCCTGTCGGCACCGAGGGACCCATGGCACGGATGATCGCTGCGAGATTGCCGGGGAATGAGGGACAGCACCGCCGCGTGCGGTGACGGCCGTCCTCGGCCAGAGTGTCGTCGACAGCGGAGTAGGGCGTGCACCAGAGATGGCCGGGGCCCCTCTCGAGAGAGGGGCGGCCATCTTGACCTCTCACACAGGGTGAGGACCTGGATGTACGTGGTCGGGGCGGTCCCGCCGATGTCTTTGAGGGCTCTGTGCGGCGTGAGTGCGCCGTTCGTCGAGATTCGAGGTCCCACTGTGCGGCAGCGGCATACTCGTCGATCACTCTGTGAGGCTGCCCCGCCGCTGTCACTACCTGCGGCGCTGAAATCAGCACTGATCGAGCGGTCCCCATGAGACCGCCCCCGCACCTTCGGAGTCCCGCTACACTCCCGCAACCCGACGAAGACCAGGTCAGACAGCGAACTCCTGCTGCAGTGCTCAGTGTCCTGCGCCGGAGATCCGCTGGCAGAAGCGGGCGAGTGAGTCGAGATCTCTTCGGCCGTCTTGGTCCAGGTGAACGGGGTCGAGGATTCTCGTTCCACCGCTTGACCCACGCGCGGATGTCGGCCTCCAGCGAACGCACGCTTTTGTGTGCGCCGCGGCGGATCTTCTGGTCGGCGAGGAAGCCGAACCACCGCTCCGCCTGGTTGATCCAGGAGGAACCTGTGAGGCGTGGAGTGCAGGTGGAAACCGCAGCGGGTGTTTGGCGAGCCATGCCTTGATGACCGGAGGTCTTGTAGGTGCCGTAGTTGTCGCAGATCAAGTGGACCTGCAGATGCTCAGGGACCTCATTCTCGATCTTGATGGGGAACTTCTTGAACTCCGCTGCCCGGTGCCGGCGGTGCAGTGAGGTATGATGACTTCGCCGGTCGCGACGTCGAAGGCTGCGAACAAGGTGGTCAGACCGTTGCGGACGTAGTCATGTGTGCGGCGCTCGGCGCACGCCGGCATCGTGGGCAGCACCGGCTGGGAACGGTCCAGGGCCTGGATCTGGGACTTCTCGTCGACCGACAACACCACCGCACCTTCGGGCGGTTGAAGCACAGGCCCACGCACGTCATAGAGCCTTCGCGACGAACAACGGGTCCGTCGACAGTCTGAAGGTGTCGGTCAGGTGCGGCTTGAGTTGGAACTTTCGCTTCAGCTCCGGCCCACGGTCGGCTTCGACAGGCCGCTGCGGTCGGCCATCGATGAGACGCGACCAGTGAGTGGCATTCTTCGGAATGTCACTCCAGCGATGCTGACCACAACTGCGTCCACTTGGTCGACGCTGATGCGTGGGTGGCCGGCACCGAGCCGCTCGTCCACCAACCCGTCCAGTCGGGCGGCCAGACCGGCGGCGCCATGCTTGCGGACCGTGTCCGCCGCGATCCGTAACTCCTCGCCACCACAGCAATCGGTGGGACATCAGCACCATCACACGCCAGCGTCAATGCGGGCCCGCAAAGCCACTGCCTGGGCGAGATGGCGCCCGCCGGGCCCAACGTTCCAACACCACACGCTCATCAGCGGACAGCTAAACAACGGTTCCAACCTCGGGCCACGACGGGGCACCGGCACATCTGAAGAAGCAGTCATACACAAACTAACGACGGATCTCCGGCGCAGGACACTAGCCTCACAACGCCTGTGGCCGCCGGAATTCACATGGCCCCCTGACTCGCTGGATGATCCGAGAGTGGTGCCAGCGCCACCCCCTGATTCGGGGCCTGGGTCAACTGCTTCAGCGAGCGACGGCGGAGGTAGGGCTGCTCCGTCACCAGATCTGCGGCCGGCAGAACCGGCAGCGACAACGGAGCGGAGGCCTGATGGCCAGTCACACACGGCGGAATCTGATCAAGGGCGCCGCGGTTGCGGCAGCGGGCAGTGTGGTCGGGAGCGGCCCGGTCCTGGCCTCTTCACGGCTGCGGCGCAGACGAGGGGCGCGACCGGGAAGATCGGTGTGGCGGGGGCAGTCCGTTCCTGCAAGGCGTTCGCTCCGGTCACCGAGAGTTGACCGCTCGACCTCCAGGTCACCGGCCGCATTCCGCGGGACCTGGACGGCCGTTACCTGCGCAACGGTCCGAACGCTCTGGGCCTCGAGGACGTCCGCGCCCACCACTGGATGCTCGGCGACGGAATGGTGCACGGGGTCCGTCTGCGCGGCGGGCGCGCGGAGTGGTACCGCAACCGCTGGGTCCGGTCCTCCCAGGTGACGACGAAGCTGGGAGAGGCGTACCCGGGCCAGGCGCCGCCGGACGACTTCGCGTGCAACACGCGCGTGATCCCGTACAAGGGCCGCATCCTGGCGATGCAGGAAGGCGGACCGCTGCCGTACGAGTTGGACGGCGAGCTGAACACCGTGCGCCCGTACGACTCCGCTCCACTCTCCAGGGCGCCTTCACCGCGCACACCAAGTACGACGCGCGGCCGACGAGCTGCACGCGATCGCGCACTACCCTCGCCTGGGACCATGTGCGGCACATCATGATCGACCGACTGGCCGGGTGGCCCGGACGACCCGCGTTCCCGTCGCGGACGCGCCGATGATGCACGACTTCGCGCTCACCGAAAGTACGTGGTGATCGTGGACGTGCCGATCACCTTCGACGGCGCCGCCGCCGAGGCGGGCGCGATCGTGCCGTATGTGTGGAACGACGAACATCCCATGCGCATCGGGCTGCGCTGCCGCGCGCCGGTGGCAGTACACGCTGGTTCGAGATCGCCCCGGTGTACTACTCGCACACGCTCAACGCCTACGACCAGGGCGACACGGTCGTGGTGGAGTACACCGGGTTCCCCGCGCCTCTTCTACGCGGCCGGCCGCGGTGCCGGCGGGCTTCGGCGACCGGTGCGCCGACACTCGACCGCTGGATGATCGATCTGCGCACAGGCCGGGTCCGAAGCAGCCGGCTGGACGACCGTCCGCAGGAGTTCCCCCGCATCAACGAGTCCCTGGTCTCACGACGGCACCGCTATGCCTACACCGCGAGCGCGGCCGAGATGTGGCGCGCGTACGGGACCGTCGACGGCGCACCGCCGGACGAGAAGTTCAGCAACTACCTGATGAAGCACGACATGCCGCGCGGCAGAGGCAGGTCCACCGCCTTGCCCGGGGCGCGGCGGCCGGCGAGGCGGTGTTCGTCCCGCGGCGCGGGGCGCGGGACGAGGACGACGGTTACGTGCTGTCGTACGTGAACGACCCTCGACCGCGGGGCGACCGACTTGATGATCTCCCGGCCCAGGACTTCGACGGCCGCCCGCTGGCCCTGATTCACCTGCCCGGTCGGGTACCAGCTGGGTTCCATGGCAGCTGGATCGCGGACGCCTAGGGACTATGGCGTACCGGCTTCTGGGCGCTGGCACCTCGCCCACACCGACCGGCCGGAGCATCACAGCGGAACGCGACGAGGCCGCATCCGCTGGTGGCGGCCCGGCAGGCTCATGAGGTTACGGGCACCTCCGTGTATGGCCGACCGGAGTCGGCAGCTGCGTGGGGGCCTGTCCCGTCGATGCGGCACCTAGGCGGTCCGGTGCGAGTTCGGCACGGCCGAACAGCAGCTGCGTAGCCAGAGGAGCTGGCGCAGGATACGGAGTGAGAAGGTCAGGACCGGCATAGGGCTGCGACGGCGCACAGGACGGAGCCGACGCGTCCCAGCGCGTAGGACCCACGGCGCCGCTGCGGGTGGCGAGTGTCCTGACGAAGGCCCAGCCGGTGAGGGGCTGGATGTCGGGGATCTGGGCAGTGAGGACGCGCGCAGCTTCGAGGGGCAGGCGGGCGGCCAGTTCGACGCGTTCGTCGCCTGTCAGCCGACGTCCGAGTCCGGCGAGGACCAGATGGACGGCTTCCCGGCTCGCTCCCGAGTGGGGTAGGCGCCTTCATAGCGAACCTTCTCCAGCATCTGCTTGTACGTCATGACGGGCAGATGCTGGAGGGTGCACGCCGCTCGGACATCACTGCGGTGTTCGCCTTCTGTTGCTGAGAGTGGTGGGGCCCGCACCCGAAAGGGGCGGGCCCAGGGCGGTCAAGTGTAGGGGCTGAGGGCGGCCGAAGAACAGGTCGTAGCCCGCGGGGAGCTGAACAGAATCTGTCCCAGCAGGTCGTCGCCGGCCGCGTCGGCGACCGTGCTGAGGACGGCGCTGACGTCCCAGGTCGCCGTCTGCTCGGTGGCGCCCTCGATCCAGGCCGCCGTTGCGCGCACGAACCGCTCCGGTGGAAGGTTCCGCGCTTTGCAGCGGATTGAGGAGGATCAGAGCGAAGCCTTCCGGCAGGCGCGCCGCCAGCTGGGCCCGCACCTGCCGACCAGGTGGGAGCCCAGCAACGCGAGGACGACACGCGCCGCGCGTTCCGCTTCCTGCTGACTCTCGTACTTGCCGCGTTCGGTCACCTGGTCGAGAACGCGTCCCGTCGCAAAGTCAGCGTCGGTCGCCCGTCGCCGCGTGAGTGATGCGGAGGACGGCACCAGTGAAAGTCAGGCGCCCGTCCTCCGCCATGGTTCGACTCCTCGTCATCCGGCTCAGCCGAGATCTCCTTGCGGTCGGCTCCTCCGCCGATCGCGATCTTGCAGGGGCTTGGCGCGTTCGGCGATCGGGATGCGTGCAGGGTGAGCACCCGGCGTCGTACTCGGCCTTGATGCGCTCGGTGTCCAGGGTGTCGGCGAGCACTGAACTGGCGAGAGAAGACGCCCAGTGGCCGCTCCGCCAGTTCCATCTGCACGTCGTCGGCTCCTCGCCGCGGGGCGGCGCTCGGCCTTGACGGTCAGCATGTTGCGTTCGACATCGATGTCGATCGACTCGGCGCTGACGCCGGAAGGTCGAAGGCGACCACGTACTCGTCGCCCTCCCGGTAGGCGTCCATCGCCATCGTGGCCGGCCGCGACCAGGTGCCCGGGCTCATCAGCTGCTGAGCGAGCCGGTCGAGCTCACGGAAGGTCGGTGCGCACTGCAACATGGTTGAACACCTCCAGCAGGTTCGGGCAGTTGCTGCCAATGCGCTTCACTGAATCCGTTGTAGCATGTCATCCAATGGATGACAACCACTCCGCGTCATCCGAAGGATGACAACCCGAGGGAGGAGGCACCCGTGACAGCAGCCGACGAGCCGGGGCCTGCCGATGTCGACACCCAGAGCCCTGCATCATTCCTCGCCGCCGCCACGGCCCTTCAAGCCATAGATGACGCCCTGCACGCCGCCCGGCAAGGCGTTCCTTCCGACCCGGACCCCGGCCCCGGCCCGGAGCAGGCCCTGGCCTCCCTCCTGCTGCTGCGGCAGGTGCGCGAGCAGCTTGCGGACTGGGAGACCGGCCTGATCGAAACGGCCCGCCACGCAGGAGCCAGCTGGGCCGATCTCGCCCAGCCCCTCGGCGTCGCCAGTCGGCAGGCCGCCGAACGCCGCTATCTGCGCAACCGGCCCGGCCCTGCCGGAACCACCGGCGAACAACGCGTCCAGGCGACCCGGGAACGCCGCGCCGTCGAACGCACCGTCGCCACCTGGGCCCGCGACAACGCCGCGGACCTGCGCCGCCTCGCCGGTCAGATCACCGCCCTCACCGACCTGCCCACCGCCGCCCGCCGCCCCCTCAGCCAACTCCACGCGGCCCTCGCTCACGACGACCCCGCCACGCTCATCAACCCTCTCAACGCCACCCGCCCCCACCTCGCCACCACCCACCCCGACCTCGCCGCTCACCTCGATTCCCTCACGCAGCCGACCACGTCCCCCACCGCCCCCGACTGACCGGCCGGGACGACCCACTCGACGAGCATGGTCGCCAAAGGCGCCCGGATAACGAGTCGGTCACCCGACAGCGGCCGGACCCCGCTCAACGCGCTGCGTGCCCATCAGGCTCTGCCAACGGACCGCACTGCGGGACCTGGGCAGCATCACGCACCGGCGTGTGGGTCAGCGGGCCGCGTGCCTGCGGAGGTACTGACCGACCACCTCGTTGAACTCCTCGGCGCGTTCGATCTGGGATCAGTGGCCGCACTGGCTGAAGAGGTGTGCGTCGGCGTGCGGGACGGTGTTCTCGAGTTCCCACCACGCGGGTTCGAGGCGGGAGACATGCCGACGAGGCACTGATGGCTGCCCACGCCGAAGTCGGTATGCCCCGAGGGGCCCCGCCCCTGTGTCAGGTCGAAGCGGCCAGGGCCGGCTCGGCGTCGCGGGGATCGGCGGGCGGGGCCCAGTCGCCGAGCCGGTCAGCGCCCTGAGGTGGCCTCATCGCGTGGCGCCCCTGCATCGGTACGTCACCCGGAACGTCACCGGGTCCGTTCGCGGATCATCCGTCGTGCACCGGCGACAACAGTCCGCCCACCCGCGCCGCCGTCTCCCGCAGCCAGATGTGGGCGGCGTCGTGCGTGTGCACGGGATGCCACCACAGGGCCTCCTGCAGGGACACCGCCTCGTAGGGCGGCTCCAGTACGCGGACGGCGGCGACCGGCGCCAGCAGGCGGGCGAGGCGGGCCTGAACGAGGGCGATGCGCCGGGTGCGCGCCACCAGCTGGGGCAGCAACTGGAAGCTGTCGACGGAGACTTCGACCCGCGGCTCGATACCGAGCATGCCGAGCTGCCGGACGGCCGGGGCGTCGTAGGTGCGCTGGTAGGTGACCCAGGGCAGGGCGGCCAGGTCCTCGCGGGTGAGCCGGTCGCCGACGTCCGGGTGGTCGTCGGCGACGAGGAAGACCCACCGGTCGTCGTAGAGGTCGGTGGCGGGGAAGCCGTTGATGACGCCGTGCGGCATGAGCAGTCCGTCGACGGCGCTGAGCAGGGTGGCGGTGTCGTCGACCACGGTGGGCGGGGTCTGCGCGAAACGCAGCCGGATCCCGGGGGCCTCCTCGTGCACGACGCGGGCGAGTTCGGCGCCGAACACCGAGACGGCGTAGTCGGAGGCCACCAGCTTGAACTCCCGGCTCTCCTCGGCCGGGTCGAACTCGGCCTGACTGGAGAACAGCCGCTCCAGGACGTCGTAGGCGGTGGAGGTGCGGTCGAGGAGGACCTGGCCGAGGGCGGTGAGTTCGTAGTGTCCGCCGACGCGGGCGAGCAGATCGTCGTCGAAGTGGCGGCGCAGCCGGGACAGTGCGGCGCTCATGGCGGGCTGGCTCAGTCCGACGCGCTGCCCGGCACGCGTGACGTTGCGTTCCTCCAGCAGGGCGCGCAGGGCGACGACGAGGTTGAGATCCAGGCGGGCCAGGTTCACGGACTTTCCCTTGCTGTACGGCGTCACACGACGCTGACCACGATAAATCTGTCCCGCGGATGACGGCTATCCACACAATCTATTTCCCTGATCTCTGGTGGCGGGTCCAGATTAGTCCCACCGCAATCAGGAGGACATGCCCGTGAAACCTGCACCCCCACCCGCGCCCTTCGTCGGCCCCTTCGCCCTCGCGTCCCTCTCGGCCCCGGACAGCCCGGCGTTCCCTGCCCTGGTCACTCCCGAGAAGCAGGTCATCGATCTGCGGGCCGCGCTCGGCGACGAGCGGCTGACCGTGCGCCGGCTCCTGGAGGACTGGCCGACGGTGCTGCCTCGGCTGCGCTCCCTGGCCGCCGACGCCTCCGCCGAGCGCAGGCCGCTGGCGGAGTTCCGTGTGCACGCGCCGGTCGAGCCGCGCCAGGTGTTCCAGTCCGGCGCCAACTACCGGCAGCACGTGATCGATCTGCACGTGGCGCACAAGGCTCCGGACGACGACCGCCCCGAGGCGGAGCGGCGCGCCGAGGCGGCGGAGATCATGGACCGGCGGGCCGCGGAAGACCTGCCGTACGTCTTCATCGGGCTGCCGAGCGCGATCACCGGCCCGTACGACGATGTCGTGCTGCCCGCGTGGGCCGAGAAGCCGGACTGGGAACTGGAGTTGGCGGCCGTCATCGGCCGCCCCGCGCACCGGGTGTCCGTCGAGGAGGCTCTGGAGTACGTCGCCGGGTACACGATCGCCAACGACCTCACCGACCGCGCCACCGTCTTCCGCCGCGACATGCCCCAGATCGGCACGGACTGGCTGCGCAGCAAGAACGCCCCCGGATTCACGCCGCTCGGTCCGTGGATCGTACCCACGGAGTCGATCGCGCACCCCGACGACCTGCGGCTCACGCTCAAGCTCAACGGCGAGACCATGCAGGACGAGTCCACCAAGGACATGATCTTCGACCTCGCCCGCATGGTGTCCTACGCCTCGCAGAGCGCTCAACTCCTGCCCGGAGACCTGGTGTTGACCGGCTCCCCGGCCGGCAACGGCATGCACTGGGGACGGCTGCTGTGCGACGGCGACGTGATGGACGCCTCGATCACCGGGCTCGGCACGCAGCGCACCCGATGTGTGGCGGAGGTGACGGCGTGACCCTGAACCGGGAGGACCCCGAGGGCGCGATCGCCAAGGCCGCCAAGGCGTACTCCAACTGGGGGCGTTGGGGCGAGGACGACCGGCTCGGCACCCTCAACTTCCTCGACGAGGCCAAGCGCAGGGAAGGCGCCGCGCTCGTGCGGCGGGGAGTCAGCTTCTCGCTCTCGCAGCGTTTCGACATGGACGGCCCGCAGAAGGGCTGGCGGCGCCGCACCAACCCGGTGCACACGATGCTCGACACCGGCACCGACGCGGCCCTCGGCAACCAGGGCTTCCCGCACGGGCTCGGCGGCGCCGACGACGTCATCGCCATGCCGCTGCAATGCTCGACACAGTGGGACGGGCTCGGCCACATCTTCGACCACGGCAAGGCGTGGAACGGGCGCCCGGCCGAGCAGGTCGTCACCTCCGACGGCGACCTGGTGACCGGCATCGAGCGCATGGCCCCGTACGTCGCCGGACGCGGCATCCTCCTCGACGTCGGCCACGTCGTCGGCGAGGCGGGCGAGTTGACGGACGGCTTCGCCATCACCGAGGAGCACCTGACCGCGACCGCCGAGGCGCACGGCGTGGCCGTCGGCCGCGGCGACATCGTGCTCGTGCGCACCGGCCGCCTCGCGCGGGCCCGGCGCGAGGGCTGGGGCGAGTACGCCGGCGGTCCGGCGCCCGGCCTGTCGTTCACCACGGCGGGCTGGCTGCACCGCACCGAGATCGCCGCGATCGCCACCGACACCTGGGGCTTCGAGGTCCGGCCGAACGAGTTCGAGCACGCCTTCCAGCCGCTGCACCAGGTCGCGATCCCCAACATCGGCCTGCTGATCGGCGAGATGTGGGACCTGGACGGGCTCGCCGCGGACTGCGCGGCCGACGGCGTGTACGACTTCTGGCTCACGGCCGCTCCCCTGCCGATCACCGGCGCCGTCGGCTCGCCGGTCAGTCCCATCGCGGTCAAGTAGTCCTCAACCACCTAGCGGAACAAGGGAGTTCCCTTTATGAGCACACCCCGCACGGTCCTCGTCATAGGCGGCGGCGCGGCCGGCAACGCCGCCACGATCCTGCTGCGCCGCGCCGGGATCAATGTCGACCTGATCGAGGCGAAGGACGACTGGAACGCCACCGCAGGCTCCGGCATCACCCTCCAGGGCAACGCCCTGCGCGTCCTGCGCGAACTCGGCGTGTGGGACCAGGTGGAGAAGTCCGGTTACGGCTTCGGCGCGGTCGGCATCACCGCGCCCGACGGCACCGTCCTGCATGTCGCGGAGGACCAGCGGACCGGCGGCGACGACCTTCCCGCCACCGTCGGCATGCAGCGCCCGCTGCTCCAGCGCATCCTCAGCGACGCGGTCCGCGCCAGCGGCGCCGGCATCCGGCTCGGGGTGCGCGCCACCTCCCTGGACCAGGACGGCAGCGGCGTCACCGTCCGCTTCACCGACGCCAAAGAGGGCCGCTACGACCTGGTGATCGCCGCCGACGGCCTGGGCTCCACCACGCGTGCGGCCATCGGCATCACGGACCGGCCCGAGCCGACCGGCATGGCGATCTGGCGCATCGCCGCGCCTCGACCGGTTGGCGTGACCCGCACCGACCTCGCCTACGGAGGCCCCGCCTACATCGCCGGGTACTGCCCCACCAGCGAGGACACGATCTACGCGTACGTCGTCGAGGCGAACCGGGACCGCGCCGCCATCCCGGCCGGCTCGTACGCGGACGAGATGCGCGCCCTGGCCCAGCACTACGGCGGCCACTGGCCGGAGATCACCACGAACATCACCGACCCGGCGAAGGTCAACTACACCTGGTTCGACCGGATGCTGGTCGAGGGCTCCTGGCACCGCGGCCGTGTCGTCCTCGTCGGCGACGCCGCACACTGCTGCCCGCCCACCCTCGCCCAGGGCGCGGCCCTGTCGATGGAGGATGCCTGGGTGCTCACCCAGATGCTCACCGCCACCGACACCTGGGACGACGCGCTCCTCCAGGCGTACTACGAGCGACGGATCGCCCGCGTACGCCCCGTCGTCGAGGCCTCCGTCCAGATCGGCCAGTGGCAGCTCGACGGAGTCCGCGACGCCGATGTGCCCGGCCTGATGGGCCGCACCATGACCATGCTCCGGGAGCTGCCGTGACCACGACCCCGCCGACCGTCGACGTGCACGCCCACGTCCTGCTGCCTCAGATCGAGGCGCTGGTCGAGGGCCTGCCGGGCCGCGCCGACGCGAAGGCCCTGGACGCCCGCCGCAACGGACCGGACGCGCTGAAGGTCAACAGCCCGATGGTCGGCGAACGCATCCCCCGCCTCACCGATCCCGCCCTCCGCCTCGCCGCGATGGACGGCCAGGGCGTGGACATCCAGCTGGTCAGCCCCTCCCCTTCGCACTACCACTACTGGGCCGACGAGGAGACGGCCGAGAAGGTGTACCGGCTCGCCAACGAGGCGACCGCCGCGCACTGTGCGGCCGCACCGGACCGGCTGCGCGGCCTCGGTCTCGTACCCCTGCAACACCCCGCGCAGGCGGTACGCGCTCTCGACCACGCACTCGCCCAGGGCCTGGTCGGCGTCGAGATCTCCAGCCATGCTCCCGGGCGCGAACTGTCCGACCCGGCCTACGACCCGCTTTGGGCCAGGGCCGAGGAGACGGGCGCGATCGTCTTCCTGCATCCCTTCGGCTGCACGCTCGACGAGCGGCTCGACCGGTGGTACCTGTCCAACTCGGTCGGCCAGCCCACCGAGAACGCCGTCGCGCTCTCGCACCTGATCTTCTCCGGTGTCCTGGACCGCTTCCCGGACCTGCGGATCATCGCGGCGCACGGCGGCGGCTATCTGCCCACATACATCGGCCGCGCCGACCACGCCTGGTCCACCCGGTCCGACGCGAGCTCCGGCTGCGACCACCTGCCGAGCAGCTACCTCAAGCGGCTCTACTTCGACTCGCTGGTCCACGACCCCTACGTGCTCCGCGAGTTGGTGCGCGTCGCCGGCGCGGAGCGGGTGCTGCTCGGCTCCGACTTCCCCTTCGACATGGGCACCGAGGAGCCGGTGGCCGCGCTGCGCGCCGCCCGGCTGCCCGACGCCGACTTCCACGCCGTCCGGGGCGGCACCGCCGCCGCCCTCCTCCGGAAGGACTGACCCCTCATGAGCAACCGTCTGCTCACCCACCTGCGGCACGTCGACCTGGCCGTGCCCGACTACGACAAGCAGCTCGACTTCTACTCCGGCGTCTGGGGCCTGACCAAGGTCGCCGAGGACTCCGGCATCTCCTTCCTGTCCGCCGAGGGCAGCCCGGAGAACTACGTCGTCCGGCTGCGCAAGGCCGAGGAGAAGCGCCTCGACCTCGTCTCCTACGGGGCCGCGTCCTCCGCCGACGTCGACACGCTCGCCGGGCAACTCCTCGCCGGTGGCGTGCAGTTGATCTCCCAGCCGGGGAAGGTCGACACTCCGGGAGGCGGCTACGGTTTCCGCTTCTTCGACGTCGACGGGCGCACCATCGAGGTCTCCGCCGACGTCGAGGTCAGGCAGCACCGCAAGATCGAGGAGAAGGAGGCCATCCCGGTCAAGCTCTCCCACGTCGTCCTCAACTCCCCCGACCTGAACCGGACTCGGAAGTGGTACGAGCGCCACCTCGGCTTCGCCCTGTCCGACACGCTGTCCTCGCCACACATGGGCGAGGTCATGCACTTCATGCGGATCTCCAACCAGCACCACTCGATGGCGATCGCGCAGGGCCCGCACACCGCACTGCACCACGTCTCGTTCGAGATGCGCGGCATCGACGAGTACATGCGCGGATCCGGCCGCGTGATGCGGGCCGGGTTCAAGAAGATCTGGGGGCCGGGCCGCCACCTCGCGGGCGACAACACGTTCACGTACTTCCTCGACCCGCACGGCAACACCATCGAGTACACGACCGAGTTGGAGTGCCTGGACGAGGACACCTGGCACCCGCACGTCTACGACTTCTCGCAGCCCGAGGTCACCGACCAGTGGGGCACCGCCAACGCGATGAACGAGCTCGTCGCCAAGGAGTCGTTCAACGACCCCGACCGCGGCGTGTTCATCGCCCCGCCGGTCTGATCCGACCGGCTCCGCCCCGAGTTCCGGGGGCGCGGCGGCCCTGTCCATGCCCTGGCTCCGCCTGCCGCGCCCCCGGTCCCTGCCTGCGCCAGGAGTACCCCGCATGCGTTTCGCCACCTACACACACGAACACCCCGCCGACGTACGCGTCGCCCTCGTCGGGAAGGACGGCACGCTCTTCCCGCTGCCCGGCACCGCGTCCCTCACCGAGTTGGTGCACTCCGGCGGCGGGCTGCCCGCCCTCCTCGACGCGGGCGCCGCCGCGCTCGCCGCACCGCCGGGACCGCACGTCTCCGAGGTACGGCTGCTGCCCCCGCTCCAGCCGTCCTCCATACGGGACTTCGTCACCTTCGAAGAACACGTGGAGGGCGTACGCCGCTCCGTGGACGGCGTCAGCGGCGTACCCGAGCAGTGGTACGCGGCCCCCACCTTCTACTTCACCAACCCGCACGCGATCTACGGTCACGGCGACGCCATCCCGATGCCACCCGGCTCCGCCGTCCTCGACTACGAGCTCGAAGTCGCCGCCGTCATCGGACGCGAGGGCCACGACCTCACCCCGGAAGAGGCCCGCGGCCACATCATCGGCTACACGGTCTTCAACGACTGGTCCGCCCGCGACCTCCAGTCCGCCGAGATGAAGGTCGGCCTCGGCCCCTGCAAGGGCAAGGACACCGCCACCACGCTCGGCCCGTACCTGGTCACCCCCGACGAACTCGACCCGTACCGCGATGGCGACGGCCTCCTGCGCCTGGCCCTGACCGCGGAGATCAACGGCCAGGTGGTCGGCAAGGACCTCCTCTCCAACATGAGCTGGACGTTCGAGGAGATGGTCGCCTACGCCTCGCGCGGCACCCGCGTCGTGCCCGGCGACATCCTCGGCTCCGGCACCTGCGGCAACGGCGGCTGCCTCGCCGAACTGTGGGGCCTGCGCGGCGAGCAGACACCGCCACCGCTCGGCCCAGGCGACACCGTCACCCTCACCGTCGAAGGCATCGGCACGCTCACCAACACTGTCGTGCCCGGTTCCGCGCCCATCCCCCTGCCCACCGGCCGACGCCGCCCCCGGGAGCGGCCGTGAGCGACCTGTACCCCACGCGGCTCCTCGGCAAGGTCGTGGTCGTCACCGGCGCGGCCCGCGGCCAGGGCGCCGCTGAAGCCGCGGCCCTCACCCGGGAGGGCGCCCGCGTCATCGCCACCGACGTCACCGAGGCGGCCGGCATCCATCCACTCGACGTCACCGACGAGGCACAGTGGACCCAACTCGCCGCCGAACTGCGGGAGTCGCACGGCCAGATCCACGGTCTGGTCAACAACGCGGGCATCACCTGGCGCGCCCGCCTCGACGAGGTACGCGCCGACGACTTCGCGCGCATCCACGCTGTCAACGTGACGGGCCCGCTGCTCGGCATCCAGCACCTCACCCCGCTGATGCCGCCCGGCGCCTCCATCGTCAACGTCGGCTCGTCGGCCGCGCTGACCGCGCACTATCCGGTCGCGTACACGGCCAGCAAGTGGGCGCTGCGCGGCCTGTCGAAGACGGCGGCGCTCGAACTCGGGCCGCGCGGCATCCGCGTCAACACCGTCCATCCCGGCTTCATCGAGACCGAGATGACGGCGTCGGCCGCCCCCGCCTTCAGAGAGGCCAACATCCGCGAGACACCGCTCGGCCGCACCGGCACGGTCGACGAGATCACCCCGCTGGTCGCGTTTCTGCTGTCGGACGACGCCTCCTTCATCACGGGCGCCGAGATACCGGTCGACGGCGGCTTCACCGCCCACGGCGGCGCAAAGTCGATCTCCGACGCCCTGCGGCCGGGAGCGCAGCCATGAAGCGTCTGGAGGGCAAGGTCGCCCTCATCTCCGGGACGGCCCGCGGCCAGGGCCGAGCGGCGGCGCTGCGGTTCGCCGCCGAAGGAGCGCTCGTCGTCGGTGGCGACCTGCTGCACGAACAGGCCCTGGAGACACAGCGGTTGATCGGTCGCGAAGGCGGCGTCGCCCTCACGCCGGCACCCCTCGACGCGACGGACGAGAACTCCGTGCGGGCCTGGATCGAGGAAGCCGTGTCCGCCTTCGGCGGTATCGACATCCTCTCCGCCAACGCGGGCGCCGTCCGCTTCGGCGCCGTCGGCACCCAGCCCTACGCGGACTAGGCGTTCACGATGCGCGCCGAACTCGACTCGGTGCGGCTCGCCGCCCATCTCACCTGGCCCCACCTCAAGCGCAGCCACGGCAGCACCGTGACCGTCGGCTCGACCGCGGGCCTGACCGGCTCGCTGAGCAACCGCCGCACCGCCCATTCCGCGTCCAAGGGCGCCGTCATCGCCCTCACCCGCCAACTGGCCGCCGAGGGAGACCCGTTCGGCATCCGAGCCAACGGTGTCAGCCCCGACATGATCGACACCGAAGGATCCCGCGGCGACCTCCTCGCCGAGGGCCACCCCCTGACGCGCCACAAACGTGTTCACAGACAGGCCAGCCGCCTCCGCGGCCTGCCGGATCGCAGGAGCGAGCTCGGCAAGGAAACGAAGCGTCATCGCGGAACAGATGTGACACCACTTGCTGGTGGCGTAACCCAGTAGCGCAGCTGGCAGCACGAGCGGACCCACCAGCTGGCCGGTCCGCTCGCTGGCCAGCGCTCTGACCACATAGGTTCGTCGGGTTGGTGGCCCTGGCGGCTTCCCCGGACTCGTTCCGCCGTCTGTACTCCGCCCCTTGCCTCGTGAATCCCGCCTCACGCATCACAGGAATGACGTACTCCCGGAGGAAACTGTTGAGACTCAGAATGTCGCGCACCTCTAGCCGACCGAGACCACGGGTTCGGGCCCTGGAAAGTCCGGAGGGAGCCCGTGCGGTTCGGCCGTCCCGGAACACAGCCAGGCGAGGTAGCTCGAGAGGCTGCCCTCGTGGTGGTACCAGTCGTCATTCCGCCCGGCCACCACGACTGTCCAGTCGTTGGGCTGCCCTGCTGTACGCCAGTGGAACCCGTCCCCATCCATCGAGCCGCCCCACCGCAGCAACCCACCCGGTTCCGGGAACGCGGGGTAGCCACCGAGCATGTCCTTCTGCGCCATGTCCTCGGCACCGGCGAGATCCACTCCCCTCCTCTCGACGAATCCGGCTTCGCGCCCCGGGGCCGGCGACAACACACGGAGGAACTGCCCGATCTCCAGCCGCGGGTAGGACTCCGCCAAAGTGATGTAGTCGTCCGGCAGCCCAGTCCCCAACCCGTCGAAGACCATCTGCCAGTTGATGCGCTGTGGAACCGCGAAACGCTGCGCCATCAGCCCAGGCAGCGCAGCCTCCAGGCATTCGATACTCAACAGCCACCCCTCCTTTATGTTCCTGCACGCGGCCCGATACGACTGCCGCGGGCCAGCCGTAACGGAAGAAGACGACGGTCGCCCCCAGGGAATCCCAGGGGCAACCGCTGTTCACCCGCCCCTGCGGACCGTCACCAGTCAGCCGACGCGGTCACTCAGCCCCTGCACGTCCGGGGCGTCACCGGGAAAGGCGCCGGGCATGCCGGGCACGGCGATCGTGTGCCCGTACACACCGGCCAGGAACCCGACCGCCCCTACCGGGAACTCGATCCAGTCGGCGTTGTCCGTGCGGACGACCACCGTCCACGCGTCGGGGTCCGCGGGGATCGTCCTCCAGTAGAAGACGTCACCGCTGCTGGACTCCGCCCAGGCAATCAGACCTCCCGGCTGCGGATAGGGGACGTAGTCCTCCATGTCCTCCATCTCGTAGAGGTCCTGGAGGATCTCGTCGTCCCCGGCCTCGGCCGCCCAGGACTCCTCGCCGCCGGGGCGCGGAAGGGACACCGTGAGGAAGTCGCCGATGACCAGCACCGGATACGCCTCCGCCAGTGAGCGGAAGTCTGAGGGCAGCGGCGTTCCGAGGCCCGCCTCCAGCGCACCCCAGTCCACTCCGCGCCCACCGGGCACCCGCCACCGCGTCATCCCCGGAAGCGCGCCCTCCAACCTTTCCAACATCCGGCTTCCCTTCCTACTTGATGGAGACGAGCCCGTCGGTGGTAATCGTCGGACGGCCGCTCGCGCCGACCACGATGATCTTCACCTGGTGCGTGGCGCTGCTGCCGAGCCGGTTTACAGCAGCAGTCGGCCCACCCGCCACCCCCAGGACAAATTGCGAGGAGGGGCTGTGCCGGATCATCCGACACAGCCCCTCCTCGTACGCACTCCTGCGATCAGAGCTGTCCGGAAACGCTGATCACTCGGTAGACACCGGCAGCGACGATCGCCACGCAGACGACCTTGGACAGTCGCCCTCGCGAGCGCGTCGTCACCGCACCGACCGCGGCGGCCGCGGCGAGGGTCACGCACACGACCGCGCCGAAGGCCCCCTCGCTGTCGTGCCGGCCGGGAAATGCCGCCGGGTCCTTGAGCGCCTCGATCACTTTGCCCTTCTGGAACGACGACAAGTCTCCCGAGTCGCACCCGAGCAGATCCGCGGCCGTGTCCACCTGCATGCTCACTTCACCGAACGAAGTGTTGGGGTCGTTGGTGAGGATGTTCTTGCCATCGTCCGCGCGATGGCCGGATCGTCCCGGCACCGGTCACTGCGGCAGCGTGGCCACGACGACCTTGGTGGTGCCCTGGTCCTTGCGGTCCGTGGCGTAGAACGCCACCTGGCCGTGGTTGTTGATGCCGACTCCTTCGGTGGGCACCCAGTGGGAGGTGTCGACCATGGCAGACAAGGCGTACATCCGGCCGTCGGGGTCCCACACCACGGCGGTGTCCGCGTCGGGCTCGGTCTCGGCGGTGCCGATGATCCAGCCCGCGTCGTTCACCTTGAGCGCCTTGGCGTCGAACCCGAAGTCGGGCAGCCGGGTCATGGTGCCGCCCGGCTTCAGCACGAAGGCGTCGTCGCCGCTGGCTCCGACGACGGTTCCGGAGGCGTTGACGGACGTGGCGTAGCTGTCTGCCATGCCGGGCAGCAGGCCCAGATCGGTGATCCTCCCGTCGGCATCCCAGCGCACGGCGTGCCTCTTGCCCTGCACGGAGGAGTGGCCGACCACGACGCCCGCGTCGTTGATGGCGAGCGGTTCGGTGAGCGTCCGGTTCTCGGTGAGGTGCGCCAGCTGGGTGAAGCCGTTCTTCGCGTCCCAGCGGAAGGCGTCGTTGACCTGCTGGTTGCCTCCGCTGGTGGGGTTCTTGATGTATCCGGTGGCGTTGCCGACGAGGACGCCCGACGCGTTGGCGGCGAAGCCCCGGTCGAAGGAGTACTGCTCCCAGTCCGGCAGCGGCAGGGTGGTCAGTTTCCCGTCGGCGTCCCACAGGCCCGCGCGGGTCCCGGCCGCCAGCGTGAGCTGGCCTGCCATGAAGTCGCCCGAGGCGCTCTGCCCGAGGACGTACGCGGAGCGGGCGCCGCCGTCGTCGAGGACCGTGACGCCGGTGTCGGGGTCCCACCGGATCGCGCGGCTCGCGCCGGAGACCTGCTGGGATCCGCCCACGCGGCCCGCGTCGTCCAGCCCGAACCCGATGGCCGGGCCGAAGCTGGAGGTGACGGTCGCCTGCGCCTGGGTGACCTTGCCGAGCAGGACGTCGCTGCTGCCGAGCACCGTGCCGTCGTCGTCGGCGAGCGAGAACCGGCCGACCAGACGGCGTCCCGACGGCGGCTGGGTGTCCGCGACGAGACGTCCGCGCACCGATGTCGACGCGCCCGACGCGAGGCGCACGGGCTTCTCGTCGTCCACGGTCACCGAGCCCAGCGACCTGGAGAACATCGTGTCCTGGATGTCGAACTCGGTGCTGCCGGAGGGCACATCGGTGCCCGCGATGTAGAGCAGGTAGTAGCCGGGCGCCGGGTTCTTCACGGTCAGCGACTCGCGGGCGCCGCCGTTGGTGGACGAGGCGACGACCGCACCGGACTGGGCGATGAGGTACAGGTCCAGGTCCGCGTCCGGGTCGGAGGAGTTGCCCGTCGACACTTCGAGGCGGGTCGCGTCGCGGGGCACGGTGACCTGCTTGCCGGTCATCTGCTGGTCGCCGAGGGTCACATGCTCCTGGGCGAGGGCGCCGAGCGCTCCCCCGGTCGCGTGCGCGGTCACCGGGGCGAGGCGGTTGACGGCGGTGAATGTCTTCTCCACGGCGGAGTGCGGCGCGGCCTCGTCGACCACGGACGACGCCGGGTCGAGCTGCGCGCCCTGCACGGCGGCGGTCAGCCGGAACGGGTTGTCGAGCACCATCGAGGTGCGGCGGCTCTCCACCTCCAACTCCCAGACGCCAGGCATCGGTTGCTCGTACGTACGGGAGTCCGCGTCGCAGTCCTCGGTGTCGGAGTAGTGCGTATAGCAGCGGGCGGCGGCGGTGTCGTCGACCGGCATGCCCTGCGGGTCGACGGCGAGGAACCGGGTCTGGCTGTCGCCGGTGATCCCGGCGAGGTCGACCTGGAGCGCGGCGGCGCCCTCGGGCACGGTCACGAATACCGAGTGCGTCGCGTTGCGCTGCACGCTGCCGCGGTCGCTCACGGTGTACGAGGGCTTCGCCGGGGCGTCCGCGACGACCACGGTGACGGGCACGACGCGGTCGACGCCGGGCGTCGCCGGGTCGTCGACGCGCAGCAGCGCCGAGTGCGCGCCGGTTTCCTTGGCCCGCGCGCGGACGGTGACGGTCGTGGCCGAACCCTTGGTGGTCCGCACGCGGTGCGGGGCGCTGAACGTGCCGTCGTTGCCGACCCAGGAGAGGTCGGCGGTGCCGCTGCCCACGCCGGTCCGGGTCAGGCGCACCTGGTAGTCCTTGGCGCGGCCCGGCTCCTGGCCGCCGTCACCGGCGGCGCAGCGGTTGTACACGCCGGTGCCGGTCTTGGGCGTGGTGAGCAGTCCGGCGAGCACACCGCAAACCGGGGCGCTCACGTCGTACGCGGTCGGCTCGGCGCCCTTGGCCAACTGCCGCCAGGCCGCGGGGACATCGAGCAGACCGTTGCCCTGCGCGTAGGCAGGGGTGTCGTCGAGGAAGCGCGCGGAGCCGGTCAGTGCGGAGCGCAGCGCGGCCGAGGACACCTTGACCTTGGTCTCCTTCGCCGCCGAGAGGAGCAGCGCCGCGGCACCCGTGGCCTGTGGCGACGCCATCGACGTACCGTTGAACATGCCGTATCCGGCGGGGAGTTCATAGCCCGTCTGCGGGACGCCCTCGCCTGCGAGCCAGGTCGGTATCGAGGAAACGGCGGCGCCGGGGGCGACGACCTCGGGCTTGAAGCCGCCGTCCTCGCGCGGGCCGCGCGCGGAGAACGGGAACAGTGCCTGCTTCGCGCTCACCTTCGAGCCGTAGTCGGCCCACCAGGTGTCCTTGCTGACGGAGGCGCCCACGGCGACGACCTTGTCGGCGACCGCCGGGTCGCCGACGGTGTTCATGCCCGGGCCGTCGTTGCCGGCCGAGGCGAAGATCTGGACGCCGTACTCGTCGATGAGCCGGTTGTAGAGGACCGCGCGGACGTTGGCGCCGTCGTTGAGGGCGGGCAGGCCGCCGATCGACAGGTTGACGACGTCGACGTGTTGGTGCACGACGGCGTCGATCATGCCTTCCGCGAGGGCGTACGAGGTGCAGCCCGACGCGAACAGGCAGACGCGCTCGGAGACGATGCGGGCGCCGGGCGCCGCGCCGTTCATCTTGCCGCCGAACAGGCCGTGGCCCGCGGTGATTCCGGCGACGTGGGTGCCGTGCGCGCCGGAGACGATGCCGATGTTCACGAAGCTGGCGGTCTTGCCGACGCTGGTGCCGCCGCGCGGCGACAGGTCCACGTCGTCGCGGTACTCGACGGTGAACGGCATCGCCTCGGTGACGTCGGTCGCCGGATCGTCGGTGCCGAACCGGCCCCACGTGCCGCTCTGCGCGTAGGGGGCGATCACGTCGGTGTCGCCGAAGGTGTGGTCGAGGTCGGCGTCGACCCAGATCTTGTGGTCGGAGGGGCGGTAGAGGACCCCGAACTTGTCCGTGTAGTCGCCGTCGCGGTTGACGTCGCCGCCGAGTTCGCTGCTGTAGGTGGTGGCCTCGGCGAAGGTGGCGAACTGGTAGTCGCCGTCGGGGGCGTTCCAGGTGATGCCGCCGGACTTGAAGGTGCCGCCGGCCGCGGTCACCTTGGTCTTCATCTCCAGCCAGGTCGGGTCGGCGTCGGTGGCCGGGTCGGTCGCCGTCACCCAGTCCGCGATCTTCGGCTCGCCGGTGGTCGTCTTCTGCAGGGCGGGGTGGGAGGGGTCGACGCCGGTGTCGAGGATGCCGACGGTCACCCCGCGGCCGTCCCAGGTGGGGTGGGCGACGGTGAAGTCGGTGGCGCCCGTGTCCTGGGTCGGCAGGTACGGGTTGGCGGCCGGGGTCTTCTTTCCGGGCGCGGCCGGGGTGTCGGCGGCGCCCTGCCGGTGCGCGGCGTCCTGAGTGTCCTTCGAGGTCACCGGCGACGGGTCGTCGACGGCGATCTTTTCGTCGAGGTCGACCGCGCGGACGGAGCCGAGCCCGGCGAGCGCGTTCACCTTGCCGGTGGGGACGGTGGCCCGTACGTAGCCGAGGGCGTCCTCGACCTTGTCGATCCGGCCGCCGAGCTCCGTCATCTGCTTGCGCAGCGCCTCGGTGTCGCCCTTGTCGGTGGCGAGCAGCACGGTGACGGTCTTGCGTTTCTTGCTCTGCGCCTTCTGCAGCAACGTACGGTCGTGGGCGCCGAGTTTGTCGCGCCCCTCCTTCAATGCCTTTTTCGGACTGTCGGGGAAGGCGGCGCCCAGGGGCTTGGGCACGTGGGCTGCCGCCTGTGCGGTCGGTGCCGACAGGCTCAGCAGCGAGCCGGTCAGGCCCGCCGCGAGGACGGCGGCGGCGAGCCCGCGTCTGCGGCGTGGGACGGAACGGGACATGAGTGCCCTCTCGAGGTTCGAGGTCCGCAAGGGACCGGGGCGGAGGCTGCGGCGAACGTGGGGCCGCGTGCTGCGGGTCTACCGACCCCGGCGCCTCTGCGACAGCCGAAACGGCTGTCGGATTGCGGCCACGTCGTGAAGTCGCCACGC
The DNA here is from genome assembly GCF_030766975.1 of Streptomyces sp. KL116D. Taxonomy (NCBI): domain Bacteria; kingdom Bacillati; phylum Actinomycetota; class Actinomycetes; order Kitasatosporales; family Streptomycetaceae; genus Streptomyces; species Streptomyces sp. KL116D. The sequence continues at coordinate 215,335 of NZ_JASERH010000136.1, forward strand.
CGAACACGCGGTGGACCGTGGCGACTTCACGACATGTCGTACGGCCGCCAACGGCACGCCTTCCGCCAAGATCGCCGACTCGCCCATGCTCGTCCGATGCCGGCCTCTCCCGCCCCTGTGGCACCGGGGAGGCACTGTCCTCGTCCAGAGCGGAGCAAGGAACCATGAGGCACGTCCCGAGACCAAGCCGCCTCGCCGCGGCGGTCGCGGTCACGGCGCTCGCCACCTTGGCGGCAGTCGTGAACCCGGCAACTGCCGCCCCCTCAGCGACCGGACCGACCAACGCCCGGGACGTGCTCGCATCCCTGGACGGTCAGGAGCTCGATGCCCTGCACCGGACCGCGTCCCTGGATCTGGGCGGCCTGCACATCACGGACAAGAAGGCGCTGCGCTCCGACGCGTCGCTCGACGTCATCGTGCAGCTGCGGACGCCGCCGGCCCGCACCGCCCGGCTGCTCGCCGCCGAGCAGGGGCAGAGCCTGAGCGACAAGGACGCGCGGGCCGCCGTCGACAAGGCGCAGGACGGGTTCCGCGACGCGCTGGGCGACATGTTCCCGAAGGCGCGGCAGGGCAAGGGCGCCAAGTCGCCGCGTCTGGGACGCACTTACACCCACAGCTTCGACGGCGTCAGCGTCAGCCTGCCCGGCGACCGGGTCGCCGATCTGCTGGACCACGACGAGGTCCTCGCGGTGTGGCCCGACGCCGAGGTGAAGGCACTGGCCGTCCCGGACAGCCCGACGGCGGACGCCTCCACCGCGCGGTCCGACGACGACGGCGTGACCCGGCTGCACGCCGAGGGGATCACCGGCAAGGGCGTCAAGGTCGGCATCATCGACACCGGCATCGACTACCACCACCCCGATCTCAAGGACGCCTACGCGGGCGGCCACGACTTCGTCGACGACGACCAGGACCCGATGGAGACCACGTACGCCGACTGGAAGGCATCGGGCCAGGCCGAGACGAACCAGGGCTCGACGTACTACACCGAGCACGGCACGCACGTCGCGGGCATCGTCGCGGGCCGCGGCGCCGCCGACAAGGAGCGGGCCGCGCACGGCGTCGCCCCGGACGCCTCGGTGTACGCCTACCGCGTGCTCGGCCCCTACGGCTCCGGGCGCACCAGTGACATCGTCGCCGCGATGGACCGGGCGGCGGCCGACGGCATGGACGTCGTCAACATGTCGCTCGGCGCGTCCGTCAACGACCCGCTCAGCCCCACGGCGGTGGCCGCGGACAACCTCGTCCTCTCCGGAATCACCACCGTCGTGGCCGCCGGAAACAGCGGACCCGGCGCCGGCACCCTCGGCACCCCGGGCGCCGCGGCCCTGCCGCTCAGCGTGGGCGCAGCGCAGCAGCCGATGACGCTGCCCGCCTACACGCTGGCGGCGGGCACGGCAATGGCCGAGGGCCGGCTGCTCGCCCAGCCAGACGACGGCACCCTGGACCGGCTGGCCGACGGCAGCTACGCGTTGGCGGACGTCGGCACCGGTACCGCCGCCGGGTACGCCGGCAAGGACGTGACCGGCAAGGCAGTCCTGGTCCGCCGGGGCGGCATCAGCCTGGACGAGAAGGTGCGCCGGGCCCAGAGCAAGGGCGCTGCCGCCGTCCTCCTCGTCAACGACCAGGCCGACCAGGGCCACATCCCCGCCTACCTCGGGGAGAGCCAGGCCTACGTGCCGGCCTTCTCGGTGACCACCGCGGACGGCGCGGACCTCGCGGCGCAGGGCGCCGACGCCCGCCTCACGGTCACCACCGCCGGGACGTTCACGCTCGGCGACGGCTCGCTGGCCGACTTCAGCTCGCGCGGCCCGGTGTACGGCACCGCCGCCATCAAGCCGGAGGTCACCGCGCCCGGCGTGAGCGTGCTGTCGTCCGTGCCGCTCGACACACTCGCCCCCGGCACCACCGACTACGGCCGCGCGTACGCCCGGCTCAGCGGCACGTCCATGGCGTCGCCGTACGTCGCGGGCGCCGCCGCCCTGCTGCTTCAGCACGACCCGGGGCTCAGCCCCGACGACGTCAAGACGGCGCTGATGAACACCGCTCGTGCGCTGCCCGGCAAGGTCAGTGTCTTCGAGGCGGGCGCGGGCGGCGTCGACCCGTACGCCGCCGTGCACGCCACCACCACACTCCAAGTGCCGTACACCACGGCGTACACCGCGCTCGACGGCACCAGCACGACGGTGGACGCCCGCTCCGGCGCCCTCGACTACGGCATGCTCGCCGAGGGCCGGTCCGCGCGCGTGGAGAAGCGGCTCCGGCTGGTCAACGACAGCGGCAGGCAGGTCACGTACACGGCAAGCGCCGTCTTCACCCGGGGCTCCGGCTCCGCGCAGGACGCCGACGCCGCGCACGTCACGCTGGGCACGGAGCGCCGCGTCACCGTCGGCGCGCACGGCAAGGCCTGGGTGGACACCACGCTGCGGGTGCCCGCCGATGCCCCGGCCGGCTACTACGAGGGCAGTCTGACCCTGACCCCGGCCGACGGCCGGGCAGGCACCACGCTGCACGTTCCCTTCGGGATGCGGGTGGCCCGTACCGGCTTCGACACGATCGAGATGACCAAGTCGGTGACCTCCACGAGTCAGTTCTCGGACGCCGGTTCCGCGGACGGCGGCACGGCTACCTTCGACATGAAGATGGCCGGACAGCTGCGCAGCGTCGACGTGTTCCTCGCCGACCGCAGCGGAAAGGACATCGGCTACATCGGCGGCCTGAGCACCGTCGGTCTGAGCGAGGGCGTGCTGTACGGCCCCGTCTCGGTGGGCCCCTGGTACTACCCGGTCACCGGCCGGGCCGCCACCCCGATCGACCCGCGCGGCCGCTGGGCCGACGACGGCGCCTACAAGCTGCGCATCGTCGGCACCGACGCGCAGGGCGGTACCGACACCGAGGTCCGCGACATCTACGTCGACTCGCACGCGCCGGCGTACGACGACGCGTACGGCGCCACGGACCCGGCGCACCCGCAGGTCGTCGAGATCCCGGCCAACGCCACCTCGTTCGATGTCGGCGGCACCCTGAAGGACGGTGAGACGGAGACCATCCGCCGCTCCGGCCTGGACATCGGGGCGGACGACAACACCCTGTACTACTCCGTCAACAGCCCCATCGCACCCACCGGGCACACCACCGCGGACAACGAGGGCCGTATCGACCGCACGATCGCTCTCCCCGTCGGACCGCCCACCGCCCTGGTCACGCTGTGGCCGACGGACGCCGCGGGCAACATCGGCGGCGTGCGCACCCTGAAGCTCATGAAGAAGGGCCTGCCCTACGTCGCCGGCGACGCCGACACCTCTGCGGCGCGGGCCGGGGACCGGGTGACGTACACGCTCACCGGCCACAACCTGGACCACTGGAAGACGTTCAGCAGCCAGATCCGCTACGACGACCGCAACCTGCGGCTCGTCTCCGTCGAACCGACCGCCGAACTGTCCGCGCACGGGCCGTCGGAGCTGCGCACGACCGACGTGTCGGCGGGCGCCTCCTCGTACCGCACCGTCGCCTTCGACGTCTCCGACACCGACGGGCTGACCGGTGACGCGATGCCGCTGCTGAAGGTCACGTACGAGGTGACGAACACGACCTGGACGGCATCGGCCGGGCTCAACACCGGCACCACGTCCGCCGTGAACACCACGGGCACCAAGGTGCCGTTGAACACCCAGTTCTACGGTTCCGTGCGGATGCTCAACCCGAAGTCGTCGTTCGGCGCCCGTCCCGCCGCGCAGGCCCTGCTCACCAAGGACAGCGCCTTCGACCGCGGACGCGACTACAGCGCCGACGGGTTCACGATGTCCCTCGTCGCCCCCGACGGCACCCGCACCCCCCTCACGGCCGACAACACGGCCCGAGTGAAGGCGGACGGGCTGGCTCCGGCCGCGCAGCCCTACCGGTTCGAGGTCGCGGTCCCCGGCCACTTCACGTGGCACGAGGACATCGACCTTGGGCTCGACGGCAGTTGGGGCGTGGCCGGCATCAGCGGCTCGTCGGCGCCCGCGCTGGTCGCCGGTGACGTGAACGGTGACGACGTCATCGACGTCCGCGGTGCCGCGCTCGTGTACGCGGCGCGCGGCACCGCCGACCGGGCCGCCGACATCGACCACAACGGCACGGTCGACGCCCACGACCTCCGGTGGGTGGTCACGAACTACCTCCAGCACAACACAAAGTCCGACCGGGTCACCGACGCCGTCACGTCCTCGCGGGGCAGGACGCTGGAGTACTTCGTGGACCGCATGTGAGCGACCGCCGGGTGCGCCTTCGGACGGCGAGGGCGCACCCGGCCGGCTCAGACCCAGTTGTTGCGCATGGCGTACCAGCCGAGCTGCACCCGTGAAGTGACGGCCGCCAGGTCCATCAGCGCGCGCACCCGTCGCTGCACGGTCCGCGACGAGGTGCCGAGCTGGTGGGCCGTCGCCGCGTCCGTCAGGCCGGACAGCATCAGCTGAAGGATGCGGCGGTCCGTCGGGCTGAGGTCGCCGTCCTCGCGCAGATAGGGGCGCGAGCGACGCCACACCGCCTCGAACAGCTCGACTGTCAGGGCCACCAGAGGCGGCCGCAGGATCATCGCCCGGTCCGATTCCACCTGGACCATCGCCCGCTCCTCGTCGGCGACGATCAGCTTGATCAGCGGCTGGTCGACGACGCGGACCTGATGGCCGGACGCGAGGCGTTCGTCGAGGGCGCGCAGCGCCTCGGGCTCGGCGAGAAAGTCCCGGTCGACGACGACGCGGTAGGCGGCCTCGGGGTTGCCGGTCTTGCGTCGGGCCGGATCGGGATGGACCGGCTCCTCCTCCGCGGTCATCGTCGTGGGCACGGGAGCCACGGTGTTAGCACCCGACTGGAAGCCGAAGATGGAGGCACGGGCCCCGTACTCCAGCTCGTACAGGCGCTCCGCCATCACCTCGCGTTCCTCGATGAACTCCATGAACCGGTCCTGTCCCACGGAGTGTTCGGGACCCCAGCAGCCCAGCGCACGGGTCAGAGAGTCGTCGGCCTTGCGCAGATCCTCCTGAAGTCGGGTGAACGAGGCGCGCAGCGCGGACACGGAAGCAGCTTGTGGCTGAGGTGTTCCCAGATCGGACGGCATGACTCCAGTGTCGTAGGCCGTCTTCCCACGGCTCACATCGGCCTCGGTACACACCCTGCTCACCGTGTCGGGATTACGCCATGGCCACCACCCGCCACCGTGAACCACCCCGTCGCAGCGGCGAGTTGGCCAGGCTGCTCCCACCGGTTCACGCCCCGCTCTTGGAGATCCGCATGAGACGCCCCAGACCCCGCAACGGTCACGCCGGCTGGCTCGCCGCCGCCGTCGCCCTCGCCCTCGCCTCCCCCGTGGCCGCGGCCCACGCCGACACCGACGACGGCTCCATGCCCATGAAGGCCGACGAGGGGCGGGCCGTGACCGTCACCCTGGTCACCGGTGACGTCGTCGCCGCCCGTGTGGACGCGGACGGCCGGGTGCTGTCGGCCGCCCTGCGCGGCACCGACGCCACCGACCACGCGGCGGCCACCTGGCGCAGCGGCGGCCGCACCTACGTCTTTCCCGAGGGCACCGAACGGCTCGTGGACCAGGGCCTGTTGGACGCGCAGCTCTTCGACATCGGCACGCTCGTCGCCGACCGCTACGACGACGCGCACACCGACTCCGTCCCGGTCATCGTCACGTACGCGGGCGGGCACGGCCCGCGCTCCGCGCCGCGGGGTACGAGGACCACCCACCACCTCGCCTCCATCGGCGGCGCCGCCGTCACCGTCGACAAGGACGCCGCCGACGACGCGTGGAAGAAGCTCGCCCCGCGCTCCGGCGGGGTCACGAAGATGTGGCTCGACAAGAAGGTGACCGGTACCGCGGCGCCCGAACTCGGCACGCCGACCGTGCCGCTCACCGGTGCCGCCACCGCCCACCGCGCCGGACTCGACGGCAGCGGCGTCAAGGTGGCTCTCCTGGACACCGGCGTGGACGCGGGCCACCCCGACCTCGCCGGGCGAATACGCGAGAGCAAGTCGTTCGTGTCGGGCGCGGACCCGGCGGACACCGAGGACCGCACCGGCCACGGCACCCACACCGCGTCCACGATCGCGGGCACCGGCGCCGCCTCCGACGGCCGCTACGCGGGCATGGCCCCGAAGGCCGACCTGATCGTCGGGAAGGTGCTGGACGACGACGGTTCGGGCACCCTCAGCAACATCGTCGCCGGCATGGAGTGGGCCGTCGGCGAGGGCGCCCAGGTCGTCTCCATGTCGCTCGGCGCCGACGGTTCCACCAGCTGCTCAGGCCCCGATGTGGACGCCGTGCAACGCCTCGGCGACAAGGCCCTGTTCGTGATCGCCGCGGGCAACGCCTCGCTGCACGGCACCGTGTCGACGCCCGGCTGCGCGCCGAAGGCCCTCACCGTCGGCGCCGTCGACCGCAAGAACGACACGGCCTCCTTCTCCAGCCGCGGCCCGTCCGCGGACGGCGTGAACGCCAAGCCCGACATCGCCTCCCAGGGCGTCGGCGTCGTGGCCGCGCGTGCGGGCGGCCGGGGCGACGAGGCGTACCAGTCGATGTCCGGTACGTCGATGGCGACGCCGCACGTCGCGGGCGGCGCGGCGCTGCTCCTTCAGCAGCACCCCGATCTCACCCCGGCCCGCCTCAAGGAGTTGCTCACCTCGGCCGTGCGGGACACCGGCGCCCCGGTCCTGGAGCAGGGCGCGGGCCCGATGGACGTGGCCCGTGCGCTGACCCAGCCGGTCGTGGGCGAACCGAACACGCTGCTCGGCGACTTCGCGTATCCGCAGTCCTCCCTCGACCCCGTCGACAAGCCGGTCACCCTGACGAACGTCACCGACGAGGACGTCACGCTGAACCTCGCGGTGCGGGACGTGCTCGGCGACGACGGCTCGCGCGTCCTCGGGTTCGCCTCGGCGGGCCGCGGCAAGGTCACCGTCCCGGCGCACGGCAGCGTCGACGTCCCGGTCCGCATCGACCCGGCGGCCCGCCTCGACGCGGGCGACTACGGCACGCTCACCGGCCGTCTCGTCGGCACGGGCGCCCACGGGGTGCGGGTCACCGTTCCGTTCGGCGTGCACCTGGAGGTGCCGTCCGCCGATCTCACGGTCAAGGGCCTGGACCGGCACGGCGATCCGGCGTCGTCGCCGTCGGCGTTCCAGCTGTTCGACGACCACCGCGACACCGCGAAGCGCTACACCCTCGGCTACCCGTCGGCGGGCAGCACGACGATCCGGTTGCCGCTCGGCACCTACGACCTCAGTGGTCTGATCATGACGCGGGACGAGGCGGGTGACGTCGGCAGCGTGGCCTCCGTGGCCCAGCTCTACCGGCCGAAGCTGACCGTCCCGGGCGACACCACCGTCACCCTCGACGCCCGCGACGCCGAGCGCGTCGCGTGGGACACCGACCGGCCGAGCCAGGCAGGCGGCTATGCGATCGGCCTGACGTACGGCCTCGACGACAGCAAGCAACTGCTCGCCGGTTACGTCACCTCCGTCCCGTCGTACGTGAAGGACATCTACGCGCAGCCCGTCCGGCACGCCGACGGCGTCACCTTCCTCGCGTCGGCCCGGCTGACCGCGCCGCTCGCGCGGCTCACCTCCTCGGGCGGCCGCGTCCTGGACTCGCTGCCGGTGCAGAAGAGCACCGAGTTCGACGGCAAGGGTTCCGCGGAGGTCGTCGCCATCGGCAAGGGCTCGGACGCGGGCTTCGCCGCCCACGACCTGAAGGGGAAGATCGCCCTGGTCGACGCGGGCACCGGCGGCGGCAACGGCTACACCTGGAGTTCGGCCGCCGCGAAGGCGGGCGCCGTCGGCGTGCTCGCCGCCGCTCCCGACTCCAGGGGCCGCTTCCAGACCACCGGCCCGGAGGGCGTGCCACAGGCCACCATCACCTGGGCCGACTCCCTGGCCCTGAAGGCCGAGGGCGACGGGGCCACGGTGTCCTGGTCCGGCACCGCGACCGCCGACAGCCCCTACGTCTACAACCTGGCGGCCGTCTCCCACGACGCGATCCGCCCGGGCACCGAGCGCGTGCGCGACAGCAAGCTCGCCGTCTCCGACGCCGGCTACCACATCCAGCAGGCCACCGGAGACGCCACGTACTGGTCCGACGTACAGGTGGGCCTGCCCGGCATGCCTTCGGTCTGGGCGGGCGGCACCACCCTGCCGCTGCACGCACCGCAGGAACGCACCGAGTACTTCACACCCTCCGGCAGCAACGGGCTGACGTGGACGACCCTGATGCGCCGTGACCTCGGCCCCTACGGCGGCACCGCCTACGACGGCCCGCACACCTTCCAGCAGGGCAGGTCCACCGCCACCTGGTACAAGGCGCCCTACGGCCCGGTCCGCAACACCTACAGCGCGCCGCTGATGAAGCGCGACAGCAACCGGCTCACGTACACGATCGCGCCGTTCGGAGATGCGGGCGGGCACGACTCCACGATCGCCCTGAACGACTACGGCACCCGCCAGCTCCTCGTGAACGGCGTGGCGCCGCTCGCCACTTCGGGCAGGTACACGCTGCCGCAGGAGGAGTCCGACGTCACCTTCCGGCAGACCTGGCGCCGCCCCGCCGCGGTGGGCAACCGCACCGGGCTCGCCTACAGCACCGAGTGGAACTTCCGCTCCGGGGCCGCCGACCAGGGCGCGCAGCGGCTTCTCGTCCCGGTCGTCGATCTCCCGTCCGACCTGCGCAACACCCGCCCGGCGGGGACGGCGACCACGGTCGGCGTGAGCGCCGTCGTGGACGGGGCGGACGCTCCCGTCGCGCTGGACGACGTCACGGTGGAGTACGCGTACGGCGACCAGGCCACCGTCGAGTCGGTCACCGACTGGTACCCGGCCAAGGCCGAGCGCGTGCACGGGAGTTGGCGGGCGAAGCTGCCCGGCGACGCCCCCGCCGGCACGTTCGTGCACCTGCGCGTCACCCTCGCCGACGGCGACGGGGCGCGGGTCGCGCAGACGATGGTCCGCGCCTACCAGGTCAGCTGACCCAAGCGACGGGGAGGTGCCGTCCCGGATCTCGGGACGGCACCTCCCCGTCATTTTTGGAACTGGGGTCTATAATCTGGAACTTGAGTGCGGCTCAGTCCGCATCCCCGACGAACCGCAGCCAGTACGGGTCGCCGATCCGCTTGCCCACCCGCAGGGCCGCATCCCGCACCGCCCTGCCGAAGCGCTCGGCCGCGTCGTCACTCAACTCAGGGGCGGGCAGGGCGATCCCGATGCCGAAGATCTGGCCGGTGTCGGAGTCGACGACGGCGGCCGAAAGACCGCCCACGTTCGGCACCCACTCGCCGCGGGACACGTCCACCCCGTCGGCCCGGATCCGGGCGAGGACGGCGAGCAGCTCCTTGCGGGTGGCCGGGGCCGTGCCCGTGGAGTGCTCGAGCCGGGCGTCGACGAGCCGCATGACCTGCGCGTCGTCGAGGCGGGCGAGGAGTGCGCGCCCCATGGAGGTGGCGTAGCCGGGGGCACGGGTGCCCGCCGGGGTGTAGGCCTGCAGGGCGCCGGCCGCACCGATGCGCATGTGCAGCACGAGCGATTCGGCGCCGTCGAGCACATCCACGTAACCCGTGTACCCGGTGTCGGCGACGAGGCGGGCGACCTCCTCCTCCAGCAGGGAGACGGTGCCGCGGGACGCCCTGAAGTGGTACGAGGCCTCCATGATCAGGCCGCCGGGGCGGTAGGCGCGGGTCGCCGGGTCGCGGTCGAGGAAGCCGTACTCGGCCATCATGCTCAGCGTCCGCGACACCGAACTCTTGGGCAGCCCGAGCTCCGCCGCGACATCGGTCACGGTGACATCGCGCTGCAGATGCGCCATCAGGCGCAGCACGTCCCGTGCGTTGGCGAGTGTGCTCACCGTCTTCTGCCCTCCCCGTCTGGTCAGGGTTCGATCGTATGTGCCGGTCAGGTGCCGTCCGCACCGGGCCTTCCGCGGCCGCTCCCGTCGGTTCACATGCTGAGAACACACCCGGAGGGCTTGACGACCGGTCCCCCTCCTCCGCATGATCCAGGCTCAGGTCCAGATATTGGCATCTGGTTCCAGATTCTAGAACAACCTTGTGTGGGTGCAAAGACATCGCCCACCGTTCGTCCGTCAGGAGCACCACCATGAGCACCGACGCCGCTCGGTCGGGTCCGCCCGGCACCCGGGCCCAGCACGACGCCGGCGCGGGCCATCCCCGCGCTCTCGCCCCCGGCAATCTGGTCCTGACCCTGGTGCTCAGCGTGTTCGGCGCGATCGTCGGCGTACAGCTGATCGCCACGCTCGGCGTCACCCCCAGCACGTCACTGGTCGGCGCGCTGGCCGCGATGACGCTGGCCCGGATCCCGCTCGTGGCGTTCCGTCGCTTCCGCTCGGTGCACGCCCAGAACCTGGCGCAGACGAGCATCTCGTCGGCCACCTTCGGCGCCGCGAACAGCCTGTTCCTGCCGATCGGCATCCCGTTCCTGTTCGGCTTCGACGACATGATCGTCCCGATGCTGATCGGCGTCAGTGCCGCGATGCTGGTCGACGCCTGGCTGCTGTACCGGATGTACGACACCCCCGCCTTCCCCGCGAGCAATCCGTGGCCGCCGGGTCTGGCCGCCGCCGAAGCCATCAAGGCGGGCGACGAGGGCGGCCGGCGCGCGAAGGTGCTGGGCCTCGGCCTGGTCACGGGACTCGTGGGCGCCGTGTTCACGCTGCCGATGTCCGCGTTCGGCGTCGCCCTGATCGGCGGGCTCGGCGCGATGGCCGCGTTCGGCGCGGGGCTGCTGATCATCAGCTACGCGGAGCCGGTGTCCGGCCTCGACCTGAACGCCATGTACCTGCCGCACGGCATGATGATCGGCGCCGGTCTCGTCGCCCTGGTCCAGGTCGGCCGCACGATCCTCCAGGCCCGCCGCACCTGCGGCCCCACGGCGGCCCCGGTCGCCGCGCAGGACGGTGCCCGCCGCCTCGGCACGTCGATGCGGCTCGGCTTCGGTGCCTACCTCGTCATCTCGATCCTGCTCGCGCTCGGCACCGGCGCCGCCACACACATGAGCATCGGCATGCTCATCGGGTTCATCGTCTACGCGTCCGTCGCCGCGTTCCTGCACGAGCTGCTGGTCGGCATCGCGTCCATGCACTCCGGCTGGTTCCCGGCCTTCGCGATCGCCCTGATCACGCTGCTGCTCGGCATCCTCATCGGCTTCCCGCCCGAGGCGCTCGTCGTCCTGTCCGGCTTCACCGCGGCGACCGGTCCGGCCTTCGCCGACATGGGCTTCGACCTCAAGGCCGGCTATCTGCTGCGCGGCGAGAACGCCGACCCGGCCTTCGAGCTGGAGGGCCGCCGCCAGCAGTTGATCGCCGCGATGATCGGGTTCGTCGTCGCCATCGTCGTCGTCGCCGTCTCGTACCAGATCTTCTTCGACAACGGGAAGACCGCGCCGATCGACGCCGCCTACGTGGCCGCCATCAAGGCGGGACCGTCGACGCACACCGCCGTTCAGTTGGCCCTGTGGGCGATTCCCGGTGCGCTGATCCAGTTCATCGGCGGGCCCAGGCGCCAGCTCGGCATCATGCTCGCCACCGGCCTGCTGATCACCACGCCGATGGCCGGCTGGATGGTCGTCGCGGGCCTCGCCGTCCGCGTCCTCGCGCCGCGCATCCTGGGCCACAAGGCCAAGGAGAACCTCGAGATCTTCGCCGGCGGCGCGATCGCGGGCGACGCCCTGTACTCGTTCGGCCACGGCATCTTCACCGCAGCCAAGTAGCCGCCCCGTCAGGGGCGCGGGGAACTGCGCGAGAAGCCCCGCGCACCCGCACCCGGCCGACTCACCCTCACCACCCGTACCACCCGCACCACCTCAAGGAGCCCCCATGAAGCGCCAGCTCACCCCCGACGACATCAAGGCCGCGGTCTACGGCGGAGCCATCCTCGGCGGAGGCGGCGGCGGTTTCGTCGAGCGGGGCCTGCGCACCGCCGAACTCGCCCTCCAGGTCGGCACGCCCGAGCTGTGGACCGCCGACGAGTTCGCCCCCGAGGAGCTGACCGCGACCGTCGCCCTGGTCGGCGCCCCCGCCGCGCCGGACCCGCTGGTGCTGCCCACGCACCTGCTGCGCGCGCTGGAACTGCTCCGCCGTGACCTGCCCCGCCCGCTCGCCGCGCTGCACACGAACGAGAACGGCGCGGAGACCACCATCAACGGCTGGTTCCACGCGGCGATGACCGGCCTCCCCGTCATCGACCTGGCCTGCAACGGCCGCGCCCACCCGTCGAGCCAGATGGGCGCGATGGGCCTGCACGTCCGTGACGGCTACCGCTCCTACCAGGGCTACGCGGGCGGCAAGCCGCACACCTATGTGGAGGGCTCGGTCACCGGCAGCCTGGACGGCACGTCGAACGTGGTGCGCCGCGCCTCCGTCGAGGCGGGCGGCTGGGCGGGCGTGACCCGCAATCCGGTCGAGGTCGGCTACGCGGTCGAGAACGGCGCCCCGGGCGCCATCAGCTTCGCGATCGAACTCGGCCACCGCTTCCTGGCCGAGGGCCCGGCGGCCGCGGCCGCGCACCTGGGCGGCGAGATCACGGTGACCGGCACGGTCCGCGCGTACCGCTGCGAGCAGCGCGAGGGTCTGGACGTCGGCGTCGCGGTCCTTGACGACGCGGCGGGCACGACGCTGCACTTCGTCAACGAGTACATGACGTTCGAGGCGGGCGGTGAGCGCAAGGCGTCCTTCCCCGACCTGATCACGACGTTCGACGAGGCCGGGCAGCCCCTCGCGTCGGCGGACGTGGCCGTCGGCAAGGAGATATCGGTCCTGGTCGCTCCCGCCGCGAACCTCCTCCTGTCCCCCACGATGTTCATGCCGGAGCTGTACGCGCCGCTGGAGGACCTGCTCGGCTTCTCCTTCGCCCCGGCCGCGAAGATCCTGGCCGATGCCTGAGCGAACCGCCGACCCCGTACTCGTACGGGAGTTCTGCGACGCCCGCTGGGACGCGCAGATGCTGCCCCCTGCTCGTCGGCGTACGCGGTGACATAGTGGCGATGTTGCAGCGGGTGAGGACGGCAACAACGTGGACGCGCGGCAGAATGCAGGGCGACGAGCGGAGATGTTGATCATCCGTTCGCGTCGGTCGCATAACCGGGTTGCCGGGGCGCAGCACCCCGCCGCCGAGCACTGAGGGAATCGCACACATCCAGGAGCGGCCCTCGCGGTTCAACCGCCCCGACCGTCACGGACTTGCCCGGCGGGAGCCGTGCGGGTCCAGGAGGCTTCGTGGAAGGGCGGGGCGCGAAGCCGGTCGGCCGCGCCTCCGCACCACGTGACGTTGACACGGCACGGCGCCTGTGGATGGCCTCGGAGCAGCTGACCGGAGTGGCGCTCCCGGTCAGCGTCGGCTGACCGGGAAGCCACGGAGGGCGGGCCCGGCTCGCCGCCCCGCAGCCGGCCGTCCGCCCTTCACTGCCCGCCGCAGTGACCCGCCGCTCAGGCCGCCACCGCGGCTCCCTGTTGCGCGTAGAAGATGTCGATGTCGACCTCCTCGCCGCCGACCGTCCGAGTGTCCCACGGTCCGCTGCGAAGAAGGGTGTGGAGCGTCTCGCCGCGCAGCGTCTCCAGATGGGCGCGCAACTGGGCGTCGTCCGGCATGCCGGGCAGGCGCGGCGCCAACCGGTCCCGGATGGAGCGCAGTTGATCCATCAGCGCCTCCAGATCAGCCTCCCGGCTGTGCGTGCTGTGGGGGCCTTCGGCGCTGTCCGCCGCTTCCGTGATGCCCTGCTCGATCACTTCCTTGATCGCGGCGGTCTCCCCGTTCCCGTCCGTGGTGATCATGGCGTTCCAGGCGCGACTCTTGTGCCGGTACTGCAGCATCGACATCGCCGCCTCGTGACGAACGAAGTCGGCGTCCCTGAGCGGACGCCCGCGCCATGTCCCGCTGAGCGTCCAGGCGAGCGAAACCGCTGATGCCAGACCGCTGTTGAGGCCACGCCCCGGCCAGAAGTGGATGGCGTTGGCGGCGTCACCGAGCAGGAACCCGTACGTTCCCGGAGTCGAAGCCGTGGCCGCGTACAGGCGTGCGGTGAACCTGGTGCGCTGCACCATGTCCAGGCGAAACGCGGTGACCGCGGTCAGGTCCTCCTCGGCCACGCCGAACAGCCGCAGCCCTTCCCCTACGCGCTTCCACAGGGCCGAACTCTTGATCAGCGCGGGCAGGAACAGGGTGCGGTGGGTATCGCAGAGGAAATCGCCGTCCGCGCCACGGTTCATCACGCACGGGCGGGAGGCGATGCACTCCTCGAAGACCTGCCGGACCGGGTCGATCCCCACCACCTCCCGCGCCTCGCTGTCCGTGAGCCGCATGTTGAGGAACCCCTCGCCGCGCAGCGAGTTGAGCAGGAAACGGTTCTGCGAGACCGTGAGCAGCACGGACATCGGGTCACTCAAGCCGGACTTGACCTTGAGGCCGAGGACCACGTCCTGCAGGTGCGCGCCGTCGAGCGAGTAGATCGAGGAGTCGGCCCGGCCGAACTTGCCCGCGAAGTGCTCCCTGGTCCGCGAACGGCCTCCCTCGCAGACGGCAAGGACATGAGAGGCGGCCGCCACCTCCCGGTGCTCGACGGCGTCGAAACGCTCGGGAACCAGCCGGATCCGGCCGGACTTCTCACCGGCGAGTTCGAGAAGTGCGTCCTCGACATGCGCGATACGTATGTTGCGCGGGGCGCGGCCGTCGACGGAGTCCGCACCCGACGGCCACATCTCGCTGTACTCGCCCTCCTGGAAGAGCCGTTCCCTGATCTCCTCGGCGAGCCCCATGTACTGCCGGCTCTGCACCGTGACCACCTGCTGGCGCCGGACGTTGCCCTGCTTCGCGTCCTTCCACACCACCCGGCCACCGTCACCGTCGCCGTCCCGGGTCCAGCGCCCGTCGTACACCGTGATGTGAACCCGCCGGCCGAGCAACGACTCCAGTTGAAGCGCGAAGGCGAGACCGACCGGGCCGCCGCCCGACACCGTGACCTCAAGGACCGGACCCGGCTCTTCCACCGGCGGCGGGGTGAGCGCGTCCAGGACCGACAGATCCAGGATCGTCTCCATCGGGTCGGCCGCCTCGAAACAGAACGACTCCTCTCCGATGGTGAACAGATCGCCGGGCTGCAGCACATGCGACGTGGCCCGTTCCCCGTTCACCAGAGTCCCGTTGGCGCTCCCCCTGTCATAGAGGACGAAGCCGTGCCCCTCGCGGCGCACCTCCGCGTGCAACCGCGAGATGCTCGCATCGGAGATCACCACACTGTTCCCGCTCCTGCGCCCGAAGGTGAGCGGCTTGCTCCCGATCGCGAACCTCTGTCCGGCCAGCGCTCCCCGATGGCCGACAATCTCTGGAGGCATGTCCCCAACACTCCGTCCCAATCGTCCCGTGAGCCACACTGCCCACGCGCCCTCATCGGGCACCCCTCCGCGGACGCCGGTGGCTCTCCCCTGTCGGTGCGGTACATACGAAGGTACGGGGCAACTCGCGCACGTGTTCAGGGAACCGCCTTCCGACTGCCGTAACCGTTTCTTTCTGCTCCGGCTGCTGCAACCACTCGCCCTGAACGTCCGGGGAAACTGGGCCGAGTAGTCGGTGTCCTCCCGGACCCGGTGTCCGGGCAGCAACTCCACGTAGGATCCACCGCTGCCGGCCGCCCGGCCCCAAGCCCATGGACCGCACGGCCGGGACGCGGGCGTCGCACGGGCAAGGATTGGACCGGGGGCAGTCACCTTCCGCCTTGCTGGAAGGGGTTGGTTGGCGGGCTGTGCGGCCAGGGCTAACCATGCTGTGGCCCCGATGTGCAGGCTGGCGTACAGCTTGTCGCCGCCGCTGGTGTCCAAGCTGACGGAGGATGCCGCGACGATGCAGCACCGTCGGCGTTCGGGGAGTGCGCCTGTACAGAGCGCAGCGTGGACAGCGGTTGGTCTGCGTGTCGCTGTCGCCTGAACTGCCGCGCGTTCGCAGTACGGTCACCAGGTGGGCGGTGCCCTCGGACAGGAGGGCTCTGACCGGTGGCAGGCGATGAAGAGGTTTTCGGAGCGTCCCCTTCACCTCCCTGCGCCACGGACAAAGCCTGTGCCCAGGACCCGCACGGCCATGGCGACCGGGACGCCGAGGTCGTACTCAATGGGCCTGACAGGGAACGTTTCGTCAAGGCGTCCGCTCTTCACGGTATGAGACGTGGCAGAGAGCGCAAGGCGGGCGTGAGGCGTTCGTCGGGAACTTGACCCCTCGACGAAACGAACGCCGGTTACGGCATCGACTCGGGAGCGGCTGCCGTCGCGCTCTCTCTGCTGAAGCGTGCGAGCCAGGGGCCGTTCCGTTGCCGCGGGACAAGAACAACACTGAGCTGGTCGCACCGAGTTCTTCGGGACCCAATCGCTGTTCGCGCCGAACACTCTGACCGGCTTCGGCCGGGTGGCCAGCAGTCACGGCAAAGACCGTTGCAGTACCGGGGGGTTACTGAAGTGGCTCCGGGGCGCTCGGTCGGTGCCCGTGGGCCCGGAGCGTGTCCACGGCGATGCGGGCTGCCGTGCCGATGACGGCGTCGGCGGCAGGCAGGATCGCGGCCGTGCGCACGGTGCGGGTGAACACGGCGATGGCGTAGCGGCCGGAATCCGGGTATTCGACGACGCCGATCTCGTTGCGCAGGGTGGGCAGGGAGCCAGTCTTGCCGGCGACGTGGACGTCGTCGAAGGGGAATCCGGAGGCGAGCCGGTGAGGCCATACCTGAAGGCTCATCAGGCGCCGGATGGCGGCGCAGTGTTCGGCGGTGCCCGCGGTGTCGTTCCAGATCGCGGCGAGCAGTCGGGTCAGTTCCCGGGGCGTGCTGCGGTTGGTCTGTGCGGGGTCGAGTGCGCGCAGGCGGGCGATCACGTGTGGGTCGGCGAGGGCTTGCGCGCCGCCGAGGCCCGCATCTTCCCTGACCATGGCCATCATCGTGGCGAAGGAGTGCTGGGCCCGGGTGCGGGTCAGGCCGAGGCGGATTGTGGTGCGGTTGACGGTGTCCAGGCCGACGCGGGCCAGGAGCAGGTCGGCGGAGGCGTTGTCGCTGACGGACATCATCAGATAGGCGAGGTCGCGCAGGGACAGGCGCGCGGCGTCCTGCATCGCCGCCAGCCCGGTCGGCCCCGCGGTCCGTCCGTGCGGCCGGATGTCGATCTGTTCGGTGAGGTCGAGGGCGCCGGCGGCCGCCTGCTCGTGCAGGGCGACCAGCAGGGGCAGCTTGTGGACGCTTGCGGTGACGACCAACTCGTCAGCGTGCCAGTCGAGTTCGGCGCCGGTGTCGAGGTCGAGTGCGTGCAGCCATCCGGTGACCCCGGCGTCGGCGAAGGCCGCCCGGATCGCGGCGGGGGCGGGGGTCTCGGTCATAGCCAGTACTCCGCTGCGGGGCGCAGGTGCGTGGGGCGTGTGGGGGTGTCGGGGCGGGCGTCCGCCGTTGTGCGCAGTGCATGGTCGGCGGCGTCGGCGAAGGCGCGCACGGTGGCGTCGCCGTGTCCGCTCGGCCAGGCCGAGGAATGTCGCCACGCTAGCGGCGCCGTGGCCAGCGGGCGCCACACGAGTTCGGGGTCGGTGATCTCGGCCCGGCTGTCGCTGGGAGTGAAGGCGACGGCCGCGGCGGACAGGACCAGGCCGCGGACGAAGCTGGCGCCGCGCCCGTGCCGTACGACGGGAGGCGTGTAACCGCCGCGTGCGCAGGTCGTCAGCACATCGTCGTAGAGCCCGGGAGACCCCTCCCGGGGGAAGAGGACCAGATCGTGGCCGGTGAGGGCGGCCAGTGGCACTTCGGGGTAGGCGGCGGCGGGCGCCTTGCAGGGCAACAGGACACCGAGGTCGCGGCGGAGCACCGGGCCGAGTTCGAGGCCGGTCACATCGCACGGATGGTGCAGCAGGCCCACGTCCAGCTCGCGGGCCGCGAACCGCTCGAGCTGCTCGGCGGTCGACAGTTCGTGCAGCTCCAACTCGGTGTCCGCGTTGCGTTCCTGGAAGTGTGCCAGCACCGCGGCGACCGTGGCCCCCGCGATGTCGGGCGGCAGCGCCGCGCGCAGCAGTCCGCTCTCCCCGTCGCGGACGCGCCGGGCGGCGGCGCGCAGGGTGCCGGCCCGGGCGAGGAGTTCGCGGGCCTCGGGCAGGAGCAGTGTGCCGGCCTTGGTGAGGGCGACCTGGCGGCTGGTGCGGTCGAACAGGCGCACTTCCAGCTCCCGCTCCAGACGCTGGATGCGCTGTGACAGAGGTGGTTGCGCCATGCCCAGACGCGCCGCGGCCCGGCCGAAGTGTGACTCTTCTGCAACAGCCACGAAGCACTCGAGATGCCGGATCAGGTCCACGAACAGGAATCATATCTATTCTTGATCAATTCACAAACCATATCCGTCTTGGACATGGCTTGGTCTGTCCTGTTCTCTTCGCCGCATGACGCACCTTCCCCTCACCAGGAGATCCGCCCGCTCTCCGCTCAAGGCCACCATCGCTGTCGCCGTGGTCTGCGCCGTGGCCGCCTCCGGTGCCTACGCGGCGGGAGTGGGCCCCTTCGACCACGGTTCGGACCCTCTCGACCCGGCGGCCGCCGCGCAAGCCCGGGCCTTCCTCGCCGACTGGTCCCACGGCCGCTACGACCAGGCCGGAGCTCGCACCACCGACCCGGCCCGGGCCGAGGACGTGCTGCAGAGCTTCACCGCGGGCCTCGACATCACCACGCCGAAGCTGACGCCGTCCACAGCCAGGAGCGCCGACGACGGCACCCTTCGCGTGCCCTTCACGGCGAAGATGCCGGTGAAGGGGCTCGGTACCTGGTCCTACACGTCCCAGCTGCCACTGAGCGAGGGCAAGGACGGCAGCTGGAAAGTCGACTGGTCCCTGGGAATCATCCACCCGCGCCTGAGCGACAAGGCCAAGTTCCGTCTCGAGCGCGAGGACGCCGGCCTGCCCGAGGTCGCCGACCGCAACGGGGAGCCACTCGCCGGTGATGCGTATCCGTCGCTGCAGCCTCTGCTCGCCCAGTTCGCCGGCGAGGGCAGCTCCAAGCCGAGCGGCGCGATCCGTCTCATCGACCGCCTCACCGGGGAGACCAAGGCCACGGAGACCACGTTCGGGGCGCGGAAGAAGGACGGGACTACCCAGGGTGGGAAGGCGGACTCCACGGCGGTCAAGACCACACTGGACGCTGCCTGGCAATCGGCAGCCGATGCCGCGCTCGAGGCCGAGGCCGACGGCAGGAACGCGTCACTCGTCGCACTGCGCGTCGACAACGGCGAGGTCCTCGCCATGGCCAACTCCCCCGCCACCGGCTTCAACCGGGCCGTCTCGGGAACCTACGCGCCCGGCTCCACGTGGAAGATCGTCACCAGCAGCGCCCTGCTGCTGAAAAACGCCGTCACCCCCCAGACGGTCGTGGACTGCCCCAAGCACCTGATCGTGGGCAAGGAGTTCCACAACGTGGAGACGTCCGAGTTCCGCGGCGCCACGTTCCAGAAGGACTTCATGGAGTCCTGCAACACCGCGTTCATCAGCCTGCGCGGCAAACTCGGTGACGCGGAGAGCGGCGACGTGGCGCGCAAGTACTTCGGCATCGGCCAGGAGTGGCACGTCGGGATCCCGTCCTACGACGGGTCGGTGCCGGTGCCGAAGGACGAGACCGAGAAGGCTGCGGCCATGATCGGCCAGGGCCGCATACAGGCGAACCCTCTGATCATGGCCTCGGTGACCGCGACCGCGGCCTCCGGGCGCTTCCACCAGCCGACGGTCATGCCCGGCGCCAAGGACAGCACCTCCACCACCCCTCTCCCCCCGGCGGTGGTCAGCCAGCTCCGCACGATGATGCGCGCCACCGTCACCGACGGCACGGCGCATGTCCTGGCCGACCTCCCGGGCGAGATCGGCGCGAAGACCGGCACCGCGGAGGTCGCTGAAGGGGAGGACAACAACGGCTGGCTCGTGGCCCGGCGCGGCAACGTCGCCGTGGCCTGCGTCGTCGAACAAGGCGTCACCGGCGGCGGCTCGGCCGGACCGATCCTGCACCGCCTGCTGTCGGCCGTCCCCGACGCCCCTTCGTCAAATACCCCGCGCTGAAGCGCGGGGCTTGCACAGCGGGGCGCCACTGGCTGTGGTGCTGCGCTTGAGTCCAGTACCACGTCCGGGTCTCGGGCGTGGGGCAGGGGTGACTGGCTGCACCCCGCAGCGCCACAACTCTCGCGGCCCCTTGCGGCCGAACTTGCCCTCACCGGGCATGCCACTGTCATCCTTCGGATTCTCGTACTCGATCTCTCCAGCCGGACACGCTCCACCGGCACGGCCTCTGGAAGCGGCCGTCCTGACCGGCAAGATCCGCAACACGCGTCCCTTCACGCGTCCCTTGCCGCACACGTCACCCAGGACGGCGAACGTCTCTCCGTCCTCGTGGCCGGCACCACAGCAGCCTCTCGTCTCCACGACGCCACCATGATCACAGCGCCCCTATGCCATCGCCGACCACGTCCGCCCCGCTCGACAGGCCACTCCCCCACCTGTGGCACCTCACACAGTCCGGTGCCAAAAGCACTCACCGTCCTGCCAGCGGAGGAGGCGAAGTGGTCCGCATCGGCCGCCCCTGACCCATCTCCGTCACCGCTGGCGCAGCTCATCGAACCAGCGCACGATCGCCGACGTGGCCGCGACGTTGGACCCCAAGTGCCGGGAGCCCTGGTAGTCGACCGCACCGAGGTCGACAACCGGGGCGTCCACTCCGTTCCTGAGCAGAGCCGTTTGGCAGTGCTCGGTATTGGCGGTGACGGCCTGTTCGTCGCCGCTCGCCATGTACAGCCGAACCTGCGCGTTAGGGGCCCAATCAGTGCATACAGCGTCGGTTGTGCGCAGCGCCGCCGCTAGCGCCCCCGTCGGACGGGCGAGCAGTTCGTGGCCGTGATCGGTCAGCAGCTCATCCAGGGTGCCGGGGGTACCCCGCATCAGCTGCTCCCCCGTGTGGGCGCCGTCGAACAGCGCCTCGACGGTGCTGACATACGGGGGTCGGAAGACCTCGCCTGGACTGTCGTAGACATGGTGAAGCCGGTTGAATGCCACCAGGGTGTACGCCGCGTACAGCACGCTGGACTTGGGGTCCAGCCTGCCTTCGAGAAGTGCGGGCAGTTCCGCGCCGCCGAAGTCGTACGCGCCGCTGACGGGTGCCAGCGCAGCCAGTCTGAACCAGTGGTCCTCACCCGCCTCCAGAGCCCGCCCGAGCCCCAGTGCCGCCGAGGCGCCCTGCGAGAAGCCGGTGACCATGACGTTGCGCTCCAGCACATGTCCGGTACGGGGCGCGTAGGCGCGGGCCGCCCGCAGCATGTCCAGGGAAGCCGTGGTCTCCGAGCCAATGTCCATCCAGGGGTGCAGGCCAGGTCCCGTGCCCATCCCCAGATAGTCGGGCGCGACCCCCACAGCGCCGGCCGCGGCGTGCGCGATCACGGGTGCGGACACGAAGGCTCCGCGCTGCATGGACGGGGAGTCCCTCTTGTGACTGCCCGTGCCGTGCGCGAAGGAGACCGCGCGCAACCGTCTCTCGCTGCTGAGCGGCAGCACCAGGAGCCCACTCGCCGTGGTGGGCCGCCCGTGCGGATCGACGGTCCAGTAGACCAGCCGGTAGGCGACCACGCCGTAGCGGACGGCGCCGGCCTCGAACCCGGCCACGCCGAGCTCGGCGGCCACGGCCTGCGGAGTCTCCAGCGTGTACAGCTTCTCCGCGGACACCAGTGTGCCCCGGCCACGCTCCTTGGCCTGCGCCTGCGCGTGCACCTGGGCGTGAGCAGGAAGCGCAGCCGCGGCGACGACAGACCCGCTCAGCAGTAGGCCGCAGCAAAGGGCTGCCACGTGCCCTCTGAGACCACCGAGGTGTCGGGTCCTGCTGCGCGGCGAGAGTGAAGCAGGAATGTCCACGAGTTGCTCCAAGTGTGGGTCAGCAAAGGCAGGTTCAGCCTCCCCTGTTGCGGGACTTCGCAGCACTGGTGCAGCCCCCCGCGTTCCTCCTGGTGCCTGCCCCCGCTCTCGCGACCTCTCCAAGTTCGGGACAGCCAGATCACTGAAATTGCGCCTGGCCCAGAATGAGCTCTGCCGCTGATCTTGTAATGCTGGGCGGCTGAGCTGGGCGCCTTCAGGCGTGCGGTTCTGGGGATTTGGTGCGGGTTGTTTCCACATCTGTCGACTGTGGTGATGGAGTCGATCTGGCCTGACACGGGCTGATTATGAAGATTCCTGCATCAGAACGAATGGGGCTAATGAGGCCAGAGGAACTTACGGTGCAGAAGTCGCGGCCTCCTGGCTGCCCGCACCGCCCGTTGCCCACCGGCAGGAATGGCTGCAGCCGCCCTCACTCCACATCCGACAGACCACCACGTTCACCTCGCCCCATGCCCACTTCAACAAACAGATCAAGCGGCGGTCACAGATCGGCCGGACAGCTCCTACACTCCTGATGTAGCCGCTGGGCATGCGCCGGGCTGGTGCACTCATCGCAAACGCTGGCGTCATCCGCGTCGACGGGTCGTCGCGGATCAGCCACGGATCGTCTTCGCCGAAGAGCCGACCGGGGCGCTCGACCTCAAGTCCGGTCATGTCGTACTCGATCGGCCGCGTGCCGGGTTCGAGGCTGCGGCCGACGTGGTTTGCAGGACCGCGGTACAGCACCTTTCCTTCATCATTGGATCGGGCTGCACCGGCGTTCGATCCCAAGAGTGCACACAGCACACCAAATGCCTCACGGGTACCTATCCTCGCAGACACGGACACCGAAGCTTTGAGCACCCGAGCTCAGTCGAGGCTCGCCGGCGATGGCGTCTTCCGGCTCTGCACCAGCTCCGCGTACGCCCCATCGGCGGCGCTGAGCTCTTCATGCGTTCCCTGCTCCACTATGCGCCCCTGATCGACAACGACGATCAGGTCTGCTGAACGCACGGTGCTGAGCCGGTGCGCGATTACTACGCGGGTACAGCGGAGTTCTCGCAAATTCTGTTGGATGGTCTCCTCGGTGAGCGTGTCGAGGTGGCTGGTCGCTTCGTCCATCAGCAGGACACTCGGTCGCCCGACGAGGGCTCGGGCCAGCCCGATCCGCTGGCGCTGACCGCCGGACATTCCGCTGCCCCGCTCTCCGAGGGCGGTGAAGTATCCCATCGGCATGCGCTCGATGTCGGCCTGTAGGCAGGCGATTCTGGCCGCCTCGACCACATCGTCGGGACTCACGTCGGGACGGTTGATCCTGATGTTGTCGAGAATGGTCCCGCTGAACACTGCGTTGTCCTGGACGACCACGCCGAACCGGGAGCGCACCGACTCCACGTCGAATCGGTCGATCGGCGCGCCGTCGAGGAGCACGCGTCCCTCCACCGGCTGGTAAAGCCCGAGCATGAGCCGCGCCAGCGTGCTCTTGCCCGACCCGGACCTGCCCACGACGGCGACCGAGCTGCCGGCGGGTACGTGCAGGTTGATGGCATCGACCGCGGGCGGTGCGTCCGGCTGGTATTGGTAACGCACCGACTCCAGGCGGATATCGCCACGGACGACGGGAATCCGGGGCCGGGGCTCGGGCTGTTCCGGCGGTTCGGCAAGCACGTCGCGCAGGCGCCGTACGTGTACACCCACTCCTTGCAGGGCGTGGTACGTCCGGGAGAGCGTGGAGATGGGGCCGAGTGCCATGCCGGCCAGCGTGTTGGCGCCGACCAGCGTGCCGATGGACATGTGTCCGTCCATCACCAGCCAGGCGCCTGTCCACAGCAGCGCCAGTGGGGCGCCCAGTCGGGTCAGGTCCATGACGCCGTCCATCGTGTTGCTCACGGTGCCCTTGCGCCGGGTCGCGGCGAGTTGCCGCTCGTACAGCTCCTGCCAGCGGTCGAGGGCGACTCGTTCGGCGCCGGCCGCCTTGAGGGTCTCGATACCGGAGAGCGACTCCACGAGCTGCGCTTGCGCCAGTGTCATCTCTCCGATCTCCTGACGGCTGGCCTCTCGCACCCGGGGGGTGAAGGCGAGCGCAACGATGATCTGGCAGACGGCCGCTCCCAGCACCACCAGGGCGATGGCGGGGGCCACTTGCCACAGGATGACGATGTACAGAAGGCCCATCCCGCCGTCGAGGACGAGGGAGAGAGTGTGGGAGGTGAGTACCTCGCGCACCAGCATGCTGCTGGAGACACGCGTGAGGATGTCACCGCTGTTCCTGAGCTGGAAGTAGGGATACGGCAGCCGGAACAGGTGCCGCAGGAAAGACGTCATCAGGGTGTGATCGATCCGGTTGCGCATGTGCAGCAGCAGCTGGTTCCGGATGAAGCCGATCAGCGCCTGCCCCAAGACCAGAGCGGCGATGCCCAGCCCGATGGTGTGCATCGCCTGGGGGGAGTTGCTCGCGATCACGTCGTCCAGGATGTGCTGGGTGATCAGCGCGGGGAGCAGTCCCAAAGCGGTCAGGAGCGCGGATACACCCAGGACGCCGGCGATGAGCGAGGGACGTCGCGGGGCGTACTGGGCGAGGAAGGACAGAACCTCGCCGCGTGGTCTGGCCTTGGCCTGGAATGCGGGGCCGGGGGTGAGAGTGAGCACCACGTCGCTGAAGGAGCTGTCGAACTCCTCGCGGGAGATCTTCTTCCGGCCTTGGGACGGATCCACGATGGTGGCGCGGTGCTCCTTGATTTCCTCGAGTACGACGTAGTGGTTGAGGTTCCAGTGCAGCAGGGCGGGGAGTCTGAGCTGTGTGAGTGCCCATGGCTCCGCCCGGTATGCCTCGACCGTCATGCCGTATTCCTCGGCGACGGCGGCGAGGGCGGCGGCGTTCGAGCCGTCGCGACCGATACCGAGGCGGTCGCGCACTTCGGGAACGGTCACATGGTGACCATGCGCGCACACGAGCATGGCGAGTGCGGCGGCTCCGCACTCGGCGATGCTGTCTTGCAGAAGTACGGGTACCCGGGTGGGGGCTCCGCCGGGCCGGAACCCCACCCGCCAGCGGTCACCCATCAGAGGGCTTCCTGCCTTGACGGCGGGTCGAGCAGCAGCACGGAGGGGACCTGGTCCGGATAGGCCAGCCGCAGCAGGTTGTAGCCGACGCCGGCCCGGCCGTACATCAGCCCGGGCAGGGCGTCGGGACTGAGCTGGCCGGTGAGCCAGCCGTTCTTGCCGAGCTCCAGCAGAGCGGCGACTCCGCGCTGGACACGATGTGCGCCGGCGTCGTCCCCGCGGTGCCGGGCGGCCAGGTGTAGGAATTCCAGGTTGCCCAGGTCGCCGTGGCAGATGCTGTTGTTCCCGCAGGAGCGGAACGCCCCGTCCAGGCCGAAGTGGACTGTTTGTGCGGTGCGTTCCGCGGTCCGCAGATCCTCGTCGGCCAGGGTCCGGAGCGAAGGCGTGGTGTCGTCGGCCTGTCGGATGGCGTGGAGAATCCCCAGGCGGCTCACGCCCACGCCGGGGGCGCCGTGGCACCAGGCCATGCCGTATCCGCCGCCTCCGCCCATTTCCTCATACCGTAGATCGGGCCAGTTGCCCAGGCTGGCGTCGAGAGTGGACCGCTCGTAGCGCAGGACCTGTTCGATGATCTGGAGGTATTCGGGGCGCGGCCGCACGGCGTGCAGGCGGGCGAGCGCGTAGGCGATGCCGGCGGCGCCGTGGGACATCCCGGTGAGGGGTGCGGGGCCGAGCCTTGTCTGCCATCCGATGCCGTCGCTGGTGTGTCCGGCGGTGCGCAACAGCCGTTCGGCCGCCAGTTCGGCGGTGTGCAGGGCGGCAGACTGCGGACGTACGGCGTGCAGCGCCAGCGCCGTGAGGATTGCTCCCGCGCTGCCTCTGATGATGTCGTAACTGACGTCGTAGGCGATGTGCTGGTCGAGACTGGTCAGGGTGCGCTCGGCGGCGTCGAGGAGATCATCCCGTGCGTGGAGTGCAGCGGCGTGGGTGAGGTAGTAGATCATGCTGCCGGTCACGCCGAAGGCGCCGGCGTCGGCGTGCTCCGTCAGGGCTTCACGGAGCAGCGGGGCGGGTGCGTCCTCCATCTGCTCGACGAAGGCGATTGCCTGCCTGTGCAGGGAGTCGGCCGTGAGTTCCGCGTACTCGAGCAGGCGTGGATCGCCGCTGAGCCGCGCCGCCGTGGAGAGGAACAGGCCCATCCCGGGTGTGCCGGAGTACAGGTCTGTCGTGGTCGGGCCGACCTGCCAGATTGCCTCGTCGATGAAGTTGAGTCCGATCCAGCCCAGTCGCTGTTCGTCCTTGATGGCCGCGTCGCAGAGGCTGTGTGCCAACTGGACGGCTGCCGCCAGTGATTCCTCCGGGGCGGTGGGCCGGTCCGGGAGGCTCAGGGTGACGAGGCCGGCGTGGGGCGCCGATGCCGGCTCGAGGGAGTCGAACGCCCGGCGGATCAGCATGACTTGGGTGTCGAGGTCGTTCTCGTCGAGGCGAGCGAGCCGCCGGTGGGCGGCTTCGATGGGCGGCTCGTCGAGAACGTCGGGAATCCTGATGCCCTCGCTGTCCACCAGATCACGGGAGCCGGGCAACGACGAGAAGAAGGGGACGTCACCCCTGCGCAGGTCGCGTACCTCCGCTGGCACCAGCTGTTCCCACGACTGGGTGCCGTCGGCGGTGAGCGCCAGGCGGGCGAGAACCGGTCACGGTCCAAGGCATCGCGCAGGAAGTCGGGGTGCTTGCTGTCCTCCAGGAGGCACTGGTAGTACGCCGTGGCGCGGACGATGTGCCTCATCTCGACATCCGTGAACCGGTCGAGTACGGCCGACCAACTGCTCTTGTCCTTGACGATGGCGCGGTGGGTCCAGAGCGAAGCCCGCTTCGACTTCGGAGGCATACCCGCGGGCATCGACCACCTCGTCGCTTAGCTCGACCCTGCTGCTGGTATCAGCGGCCATCTCCACGTGCTGCTCGACGAACCGCATCTCATCGGTGCCGGTGTTCTGCGGAACGGGAACAGGGATGAGGGTCTTCTGTTGCCCTCCACTCCCACAGGGCTGGTCTCGAGCGCGTGGGCAACTCCCTCGTTACGGACGATGAGTTTGGAGGGCAGCAGACCGACTCGCAGCACGCCGTCGACCATGAGGTCATCGGCCGGCGTGGACCAGAATCCCCGGCTGTCGGCAGAGCGCCAGTGGAACAACGCCTCCATGTCGACCATCACCAGAGGATAGGCGCCGTGCGCGATGACGTTTTCGTGGTGGACGTCGACGCCGCACAGAGGGACGTGTTCCGGGGCAGAAAGCAGCGCGCGGTGCGCCAGAAGAATCCTGGAGCGCGCAGCTGTCGGCCATCCGAGCGGCACGGACTGGTGGTCCATGAAGCTGGACCACCGTAACCCTCGCCCGCCAGTGTCCTCGGCGCAACGAGGTCGTAGTCGGGGTCCTGGCCGTGGAACCAGCTCAGAACCTCTCCCCAGGCGACGTCGGAGGCAAGACCGGGAAGCTTGCAGACGAGCTTCTTGCGCGTGAAGGTCACGATGGCGACACTGCGGCCGCGGCGGTGGGTGTCACCGGCCCGCACTGGCTGTACGTCGACGAGGTCACCGAGGCCTCCGTCACGCACCGGGTGTCGAGCTCGTCGAGGTCGGCAAGAGCCGCTCGGCGAACTCGGCCCGGGACTCGACAACGTGAGGATGTCGCCGAGGTGACGCTGGGAGAACGGAGTATTCGGCCCAGAGCTCGCTCTGGGCCGAGGTACTCGCCGAGCTGCCGGACGAAGTCGGCGAATCGGTCTTCGGGGGTCTCCCCGTGCAGGCGTCCCTCGACCCGGGCGACGTTGAGCTCCAGACACCATGGTCCGCACGATGGCCGCATTGATGTCCTGCTGTGGCCAGGCTGCGCTCAGGGTGTCGGCGATACCGGCGATCCGGGACGGTAGTTCAAACAGGCGCTGATGGAGTTCGCGCTGGCTGCCGTGGATCGGAGTGCCGCGGCAGGGGCCGCCAGCGAGGTGTCGCGCCGTGGCGAGACGGGACAATGCCTCGTCCGTCTCTCCTGCTTCACCGCACGCCGCCTCAGATCCCGCGCGCCAGGAGGGACGGGTATCGACCCGCTCGCCGGCCAGACGGGCCTGGAAGTCGTCGAGGCCGAGATCCCAGAGCCACCACCGTGGCAACGGATTCGCTCCGAGCCGAAGACGTCGAGCCACCGCTTCATCTCGGCTGCTCAACGTCGGTGGCTGGCGACGGGGTCGCTCGATCTGCGGAGATACGCCACCGCGTTATGTGCCAGGGGAGAGTTACGAACAGACATGTCCTGCCTTTCCAAGGGTCCTCCCGCGCCGCCGGAGCGGCGGCGCGGAGGACCGGCGCTGTCCGGGTGCTGATCGGCAGACCACCGACAGGTGATGCTGCAGAGAGCCGGGTTGGATCATCGTGAACGTCTTGGGAGACGAGCAGCGAGCCGATGCCGAGTAGCGATCTGGGTACCGCCGCCGGCAGCGCCGGCGAGCTCGGTGACCTCGAGGTGGATCAGTCCGCGCGTCCCGGAGGTGCTCGGGCTCGCCGGGAGGGTGCTTCGGTACTCCAGGGTCTTTCAGAGCACGGACGATGTCCATGTGTTTCTCCTTAAGTGGTGTGAGGTCAGCAGCAGCCGAGGCTGGAGTAGCCCTTGGTGCCGTCGCGGGCTGCGACGCTGAGGGTCACCCCGGCGCACCACCACGAGGTCCCGCCGGCCACTTGCGACAGCTGCGTGCGGGACGTGCCGACGAGTCCGGCCGGGTTCGCGGAATCGCTTCCCGGTCAGCCCCGGAAGGGGTGGCCCGGTACTCCGGGTTCTTCATGCCTTCACTGTGTCCATTTCTTCCTCTTCCTCTTTCTCTCTTTGGTGACGGGATGCTCTCAGCACACGGCGAGACTGACAACGCACCAGGACGAGACCAGAGTCGCGGTCTTGGTCACGCCCCGAGCCCCGCTTCGCCGCCTCCTACTACTGCCGCGAGCCCTGCGAGTCGAGCTTGCTGACCCCGGGGTTCCCGACGGATGCCGTGGAGGGGTCGCCAGAGTCCGGCGGTACTCCGGGTCCTTCCAAGCTCGTACGGAATCCATTCCGATTCCTCCCTTTTGAGCTTGCTGGTGCGTGGTGCGCTGAGAGTCCCTGCCACTGCCGCTGATTGCATCAATGACGGACCGGCGGGTTCCAGATGATTTCGTTGGAACGTAATCGGAATCGACCATTCCGAGCCAGTGTCGGGACGTGTCTGTGCGTGGCGGTCCGGACAGAGGGTCGGTAGGGAGGACACGTGGAGCTGGATGACGCCGGACGAGTGGTGAGGATCACCAGGCCGCTGATTTTGGAGCAGCGGAAATGTCCGCAAGGCGGCGGGATGCAGAGCACACCTGAGGGACGATGTTCGCAGCCATCGCTTACTGTATGCGCGCCAGCGAGCGCTGCGATCATTCCCGATCTTTGTCCCTGGGATGACATCTGGGAGCCGCTTGGGTGATGCGTGCTGTCCGCCTGGATGATTCGGCCTACTCGACGCCGTCTACAGCACAGAGGGGTGGTTGGATTTCTTAGCCCCACGGAGCTGGTTGGCGGATACCAAGATGTACGTCCCGGGCATGAAAAGAATGCGGTCCGTGTGACCTCGGGTCGAATTCTCACCTGCGTCGCTAGCACCCGTTCCCTCTGCCTCGCCAGACGACCGAACGCGCTATGAATGACCGATGCGGGCATGCGGTGAGGTTGTCGAACCCTGATCGGGTTTGAATGGAACGACGATGCAAATTTTGTCGGGTACTGATGCGCGCTGAAGAAACACGGGCATCGCCGGGTAACCGTTTGCTTGCCCGAGATTTCCTGCGGCATGGACATGGTCATCGACCTCTGAATTTCTCTTCCCTGTCACACTCGGCATCAAAGGGAAAACATCTGCAATGTATGGCGGAAAATTCAGTCGAGACTCAGCAGCTCGCGGGCGCGTCGCGCTGTGCAGCATCGCGTGTCCCTTCCGGATGCTCACCACGGGGCCGGCATCCACGCAGCGCGGTCGCATGCCTGCTGGCCGAGGCGGGTGACACGAAGCGATGCGGCGCGCCAGTTCGTTGGTCGAGCATGGATGGGCCAGCGCAGCAAGAGCGCCGCTCGAGTGCGGCCCAGCAGACAAGCCGTCCGGCTGGGCCGGCGCATATGGTTCTCGCCCGAGAGTGGGTAGACCAGCACGGGGCGAAGCTCTGGGTCGATAAGCGTCACCGGTGTGCCGCTGCAGAGACCAGGACGGGTTAACTGGTGATTCCGCGCCTCCAAGTACCGAGGTCTCTGTCGCGCGCGGTAATCGACGCTCAACACCGAGTCCTCCCAATGTGCGGCAGGCATCCAGCAGAGGTCAGCATCTGCCCGACGCCTCCATCGAGGATCTCCTGTCCGACCCTGGTCCGCTCAGCCAGCACGGTATTTGTGAGGGTGGAATTGAATGGATCGATGAGTTCGCGATGATACTGGTCAAGCGCTTTGCTAGATCGCTTGAGTGGTTCCCGTCTCCTCGGTTGACAGTAGGCGAGCAGGCTATGGGAGCCCTTCGGTTGGCGAAATACCACTTCAAGTTCGGCTCTGTATTCTCCGGACGGGAGTGCTGCGAACTATGTCGATCAATTCTCCCGTCTCTCCCCCACGGTCCGTTGCGAAATCAGGAAAGCTCCATTCGGCGGCACCAGCGACGTAAGCACATTCGGCATTCGATGGGAGTCTCGAGAGCCAGAGCGAGGGCCGCGCATACCGAAGCCAACCCTGGTGCCGCGCTGCGTTACGTCCGAACGCAGTCGATTCAGGCTGGTTGCGATTTCCGCATACTGCTGGGCGTGGCGGCCATCTGGATACGCATCAAGTCGGCCCCAGTGAAATGGATTCGCAGTCTCTGCATAATTCTTCCAGTCTCATGCGAACGTACCGTTCCCCGCTTTGCATGCCGCATTCACATCTTTAGAAGTGCCCCAATGTGCTATGAGGCTGGTCACTACATCACGGCCAGAAACAGGAAATGGCTAGGGTGTCGAGATCACTCTTCGAAGATGCGGTCCTGCCCAGTCCAAGGGCGGCCGTAGCCAGTCGAGGTGTTCACCAACTTGGGGACGGTTATCGATTCGGTGGCAAGTTCCTCGCACCAAGCGGGATCAACGTAACCTTACCTTTTAGACGATGCAGTCTGCCCGTGTATCGAGAGCTACATCGTCGGCCGAAGAAAACCCGACGCCTTATGCCAATGCCGATGGAATCAGAGTTGCGCTCATCCTTACCCGCCACCGCTGCGGAGAGCGCGCGACCGTGCGAGGTATCAAACAATGCGACTGCACGTGCCGGCCTTGTGACTGCAACGCCTCAGACCCTACCCGCGCCGCTCGATCCGATCGACGATCGTCCCCATGAATTGAGCTGAAACTGAGGTTCTCCTCTCGGTAGGAAGACCACCCGCCGTGCCAGAGGCGACCTCGGCGTGCTGCCCAAGGCTGCGAATCGGGACCGTGCCAGCGAGCTCCGCCGCCTGCCTCACTGTGGAGCTCAGCGGGGCGGCGAACTGCCGCCGGCGCAACAGGAGCGTGGCGAGCACCGGCCTGCGTCTCGGTACCGCCCATGCTTGCTGGCCCCAAGCAGTCTCAAGAGCATCTGGTCCTTGCCTCCCATGAGAAGTGCCGGGGAAGGGCGCTGCCTGATGCGAGGACAGCCGACGGCGTCCGTCCGGCTGGTTCGCTTCGCAGGCTCAGCACCATCCCTTCGCCGACACCGAATATCGCAGGTGCCCGAGGAGCGGAGGAACCAGGAACGGTGGCCAGATCTGGTCGGCTGGTCGCAACATCCTGCCTGTTCACG
Organism: Streptomyces sp. KL116D; assembly: GCF_030766975.1. NCBI lineage: Bacteria > Bacillati > Actinomycetota > Actinomycetes > Kitasatosporales > Streptomycetaceae > Streptomyces > Streptomyces sp. KL116D. The sequence continues at coordinate 247,112 of NZ_JASERH010000136.1, forward strand.
GCCTGTCACAGGGACGCCACGGCTCAGTCACCGGGCCAGGTGACGTCTTCCGTCTCGCGCATCTCGGCTCCTAAGCTCCAGGCACCACCCACTGGCGGATCCATCGCCCATCCCCACGGAGTGACTCTTGCCTGCGCATCACATGGCCGTCCTCGGCATCACCGCGGTGGAGGAGGAGATCTACCGGCTGCTGCTGCGCGCGCCCGGCATCGAACTCTGCGAGGTTCACGTTCTGCCGCGGCAGGCACCGATCGTGCTGGACGCGGCGGTGCGCTCGACTGAGAACTGCACGTCATTCGCGAGGATGGCGGCAGGTCTGGCCGCACTCCCTGACGTGGTGGTGAACCGGCTGGCCCAGCAGCGCCTCGAGGAGCTCTACCACACCATTCGCACGCTCTCGGATCTGAGACCCATCGTGGATTCCCTGACGCTCGAGATCAGGCGAGCGGGGTCGGATCCCGAACACGCCCCGGTGGAGCGGCTGATCGGCCTGCCCGCCATCCGTGAGCGCCTGGACGAACTGGCCTTCTTCGCCCGCTCGAGATTCTGGCCTGCGGACCGTACGACGCGCTGACCCTGGAGAACATCGAGAGTGCCCGTCCGCTGGATCTGCGCTGCCTGCGCCGCGGCGTCGTCGTGCGCAACCTGGTCCGCGCATCTGCGGTGAAGGACGACACCACCCGGGCCTACCTCCAGGAACTGACCGCCGCCGGGGCCCACGTCCGAGTGATTGAGGACCTGAGTGAACTGATGCTGGTGTACGACCACCGCACGACGCTCGTGCCGGTGGACCCGAAGAACTACGTCCAAGGGTGCCCTCTGCTCGAGCGAGGAGGGGATCGTCACCACCGTCGTCAACAACTTCGAGCGGCTGTGGGCGGGAGCCGATGAGTTCACCGACGTGGTCGGGCCGGGGAGCAATCGTCCGACGAACCCGAACTGACCACTCTGCAGGCCGAGGTGTTGCAGGCGATGTGCACGGTCAGCAAGGACGAGACCGGCGCGCGCCAGGTGGGCACGGCCCTGCGCACGTATCGCCGCTACATATCGGAGCTGATCCGGATCCTCGGTGCGGAAAATCGCGCCCATGCGGCGCTGCTGGCCCGGGAGCGGGGCTGGATCTGACGCACCTGGGCGTGCCTGCCGTCAACCGCCCGGCCACATCTGGGCATCTGCCCACAGCCGCTCGAAGTGACGGACGACAGTGCTCACTGTTCTGGGTTCCGTGGTGACAGAACATGCCCTCGGCGAGGTCCGACGGTGCGACGGGCACCAGCGCGGTGTGTCCGTCGCACACGGCCGTCGCACTGTCCGAGGTGGGCAGGACCCGCACCTGCGCCCCTGCACCGGCCAGCCGGCCCAGGTGGGCGGCGGCCGACGGCACGGCCGGCACGGCCTGCCACACCAGAAGGCGCACGGTGACTCCACGGTCCAGCATCCGCAGGCACAGCGGCACGGTCAGTCGGGAGACCCAGCTGTCGGTCGCTGGGCAGGGAACGCACGCCAGCACCTCGTCGCGGGCGCTCCGGGCGAGCTCCTCCACGCGCTGCCGCAGCACGGCGGAATCGCTGATCCGTTCCGGCGGCCGGCGGGCGGGCACCAGTGCGTCGTCATCCTCCCAGGGACCGCCGGCCGCCGCCGACTCGTCCTCCAGCGAGCGCACTACCCCGTATGCCTGGGAGAGGCTCTGCATGATCGTGTGCAGCTCGGCCAGCAGCTGCTCCGTCAGCCGGCCGACCACTCGCTCGGGTTGCTCCGGCCACAACAGTCCGTCCTGCTCGACCACGGCTCCCAAGTCCTTCAGCCGCCTCACGGTGGCCGCGCCGGTTCCGTGCGGGTGCCAGGACGCGGCGACGATCGTGCGGGCGCTCCGGCCGGGGTGCCGCAGGACGTGCCGGTACGCCTCCTCTTCCGCAGGCGTGAGACCCAGGGCCTGCATGCGGTGCATCGGCGGTGCTCCTCGGGGAATCGGCAAAGAGGTACTGCACAGGCGACGGTCCGGGCACCGTGCTCGGCGCCCGGACCTGGACCGGCCCCGCGCGGCGGGGCCCTCTCGCTCGAAGGATCAGGTCTTCGGCCCTCCTGCCAGCCGTTGGCCGGCCCGCAGGCACTGTCCTGGGATCGAGACAGGGCTGCGACACCACGGTGCCGTCGCCGCTCGTGGACGTGAGGCCGCTGGCGGCGGCGAACACCCCGCCGCCGCCAGCGCAGTCAGCACCGCCGCCGTGATCCCCCGACCGACCCTGCTGGTGACGGTACGCATCATGGGTCTTCCCTTCCAGCGCCCCTGGACGCCGCTTCTCGAGAGCTGTCCGGGCCTGATCCCCGGTCGCCCCCAGAAGCATCGCAGCGATCTCTCCCGTCCCACAGGTCTCCCGTTGGCAGGCTCCTGACGCCTGTCGTGCACGATCCTGCCAACTGCCCCTGGCCAACAGGTCCCGCACGGGCCGGGTCACAGCCCTTCAGCGCCTCAGTGGGGGACCTACGTGTCGCTCCACGCGCCGGGGCCACCGAGACCGCCGTCAGCAGGAACACCGTCAGGCCAGGCACCAGGAACAGGGCGCCCGCAGACGGGAGCAGAAGCCACCCCTGACGTACGGTGCCAGGTCCGCACTGCCCCGCAGCAGAGCGTCGGTGCCACCGCCAAGCGCCGCACCGAGTGCCATGCCCCGAAGGGCGGCCACGGCACCGACCGCAGCCGTCTCCGTGATAAGGATCGTCACGACCTAAGCTCCCATCTCTGAACCGCCGTTGTACCCGCACATGCGCCACCGTGAGGGCAACCTTTCCGCCACGAGGACGGTCCTGTCTTCATGATCCTCTCGTCCGAAGACGCCGGTATCTGGATCCTGCCCGTGGTGTTCCTGCTGGGAGCAGCGATCGTCGCGCCTGTCGTCTGCGTGGTCCTTGCCGCACGCGTCGCCCTGCGTTTCGCACGCGCTGCCGCCGCGGGCGACGCCTGGCGAGCGGTCACCCCCAGCACGTGGCTTGTCGCCGGCGGATCAGGCGCATGCGCTGCCGGATGCCGGTTCACCGTCTCGTTGTTCACCGCACCGGCTGACTGGTTCCTATCCGTGACCTTCGTCTGCGGCTGCTTCGCGCTGGCCGCAGTGGCGATGGCCGCACTTACGGCAGCACAGAACCGGCTCCTCAAGAATGACGGATAAGAGTGCTGGCCAGCCGGTCTGGCGGATGCCAGAAACGGTCGATACAGCCTGACGCGGCAACACCCGCCCTCGGACGGACAACGGGGGCACGAGGTCGTCAGGTCGTCTACGACATGCGACCGCGGCCCGCCCTGCCGTGCGCACACGGCGGCGACGCTGCGGGAGCTGAGCCACAGGGCGGGCCAGTCGTTCGGGCGCTCGATGCTCTGCTGGTAGGCGACCCACTCTCTGGTGTCTTCCTTGGTGTCGTACCCCGCCAGGTAGAGGGCCTGGCGCCGCAAACGGACGGACAGAGCCGCAAGAGCGGGACCAGGAAGGATTGCTGACGAACAGACGACATCGCGAGTGCTCATCCGACACCGCTGTCAGGACGCTCAAACAGGCAGCGCGTGCAGCTTCTTGCCGTGCAGGGCGAACACGTACTTGCCGTCGGTGGCGACCAGCCACTGGTGGTAGTCACCGCTGCCGTCATTGAACGTCCAGCGGAGCTTGCCTGTCTCCGCGTCGATGGCGTGCACACCGCCCTTCTCGTCCAGTTCCGTCGCCGCGTAGAGCGTGCGGCCCACCTTGACGTACTGCCAGGGGGTCTTGCCGTCCGCCTCGGCGATGTCCTGCGCTCTGCCAGATCTTCGCGCCGGTCTTCGGCTGGACCGCCCAGAGAGTACGGGAGCTGTCAGCGACGTACAGCACGCCGTCCACCAGGCCGGGCTGCTTGAACGAGCCGAACCGGCCGGCGTCCAGCGTCCACTTCCTCGCGCCGTCGGACAGTGCGAACGCCTGGAGTTTGCGACCCTGCGCGAGAATCACCAGGCCGTCGTGGACGGCGAAGCCCTTGAAGTTGGTCTCGTTGGTCTTCTGAGTCCAGACCTGCTTGCCGGTAGCGGTGTCGCGGACCGTGAGGTTCTTCCTGAAGTCGGTGTGGACGAGCCGGTCGCCGTGCACGGCGGCGGTGACGCCCGTCTCCTCGGTGCCGAAGTCACGCTGTTCCCGCCACACATCACGGCCCGAACGGGCGTCCAGCGCGGCGATGACGTTGCGCTGGGAAGTGAAGTCCTTCTCCAGGATCCCGGCGATGACGTACACCTGTTTGCCGTCGGCCGCGATGACCCGCGGTTGCCGGAACGCCTTGCTCGCACGGCTGCGCCAGGTCTCCTTGCCGGTGGCCGGGTCGTAGCCGATGACGCTGTTGTCGTACTGGGCGCTGGCGAGGTAGAGCGTGCCGTCGGCCGTCAGCAGCTTGCTGGTGGGCACGGTGCCGTCCGGCAGCGACCACTTCTGCTCTGCCGGACGCGCCGTCCCGGGCCACCATCGGTTTCCCGGCAATGAGCACCAGGTCGGACGCGGCGGTCAGGTGGCCATCACCCAAGCGACGGGTGCACGGCGGCGGACTCGGTCCAGACGGGCTTCGGCGCCCCACCAGCATCCGCGTCGGTCTCTTTGCCGCCCCCGGACGGCTGCGGCGTGGCGCCGGCAGCGTTTTCCGCTTCTCCTCGCAACCGACAGCTCCGGCACCGAGCAGCGACAGCGCGACGCCGCCGCCGGCCAGGCGGAGCAGCCGTCTGCGGGACGATATGCCGTGGGCCCGGCGGCCGTTCGTCGTCATGCTGTGTGCCTCCGTTGCTTTGGCGAGTGAACGCAGCGAACGCTAGCCCTTGCACGCGACCTGCAACCTCTTGCGAACGCCACTGTCACCATGCCGTGAAGTGATCGAGACACACCCTGGGACGACAGTGCGCCGACAAGCGAGCAGGAACTGCCGTCCGCGAACGCGCGGAGGGGCTCGAACAGTTGAAGTCCATCGCCCCGGGACGCCTCCGTCCCAGACCGCGCACTTCAACGGAGGAGGCCAAGGACGCCCGCATCGTCACCGGACCCGCCGTCGACTGGCCCACCTAGAGATCCGAGAAACAGGCGAGTCCATCGCCCACGTCGACCCTCAGGCCCGACGGCGGCGAACTCCCTGCCGGAGACGGCAGCTGGGTCGCTGATCATCGTGCGGGCCTCGCGAGCCGCGAGCGTGATGCCGTTCGACGATTCGAACCCGGCCTCCCGGTGGGCGCGCTGATAGCGACTGATCGATGCCCGCATGATGACGCCCGTGCTGAGCCCGAGGAGAACGACGACAGCGAGCGACCCCAGCGTCAAGAACCCGGTATCGAGGCCGGCCCAGGCGACACGATCCCGGCCACGAGCCCTGCGAGAGCCACGTAGAGGCCAGGTACAGGAGGACCCTCGACCTTCGCTCGCCGGAGGTGCTGCGCACGCTGCAGCCCCTCCTCCATGGCATCGAGCTGCTCGATCTCGGCGTCCGCGCCGTCGCAAACTGCTGGAACAGCTGCTCGTGCTCCGCGCTGCCCCGGGACCGCTGCTTGATCACCGTTCCATCTGCGGCAATATGCCACTGGATCGTCCATGGCTTCTTCTGCTCCACGCTTCACCCGTCTTATCAGCAAGCAACGGCCTTCACTTCGCCACGTCGGCGACGATGCTACTCTTCCTGGCACGCCCCGATCCGCTCGCCCGTCTGCCTGTGGCTGCTCACACCCAGCCGGTTCTGCTCCTCCTCGATGATCCGGCGGGGCGAGCTGAGTGTCGGACACGTCCACCGCGTCCAACGTCGCCTCGGCCCGCCGTCACGCGTCGCGACCTTCGGCACGATGGACTTCCACCAGGTCAAGTGGTAGCCGCCTCGGCGGCGCTGGGCGCCTTCGTCGTCTTCGAGGACGAGGCCGGATTCGTATGGCCCCGCCGCGCGCCCGCACCCGGGAGCCGGCACGGGCCCACGCCGGTGGCGCGCGCGCGGCAGGCCCTGGCTCCGCTACTCGCGCGCTGTCCTGTGCTGCGCCACCGACCGCGCCGCCACCGCAAGTACCGCCGCAGAGGGCGCAACGGCTTCGTCTGGACACCCACGACGATCACCTCGAATGCACCTCTCCGCCGCGGCCGGCTGCGCATCCCGCACCGCCCCTACTTGATCGGCAGATGCCTCACTGGCACCACACTCAAACTGCCCCACTATCCGACAATGCCCGATACGGGCAGTCATCACGAGGGTCGTTGCGGTGCGGCGTGCCTCAGCTGGTCCAGAGGACGGGGCTGTCGCTGTAGGCGTCCGCCTCGCCGTACTCGGCTCCCGTGACCGGGTCGCCCTTGGTGGCGCTCAGGCTGCATCGTCTCGAATGAGGCGCCCTTGGTGGTGAACTCGGCCGACGCGTTCTCGCTGTCGCACTTGCACGGGGATGTCGCCGGTCAGAATGACCCGGTTCCCTGTCCGTTCGCAAGGACGCCTCTCAGCTTCAGCGAGGCGTACGAAAGGTCGGTGCCGCCGACGTTCTCCACCTTCAGCTTGATGAAGTAGGGCGTCATCCCCTTCGCCTTGGTCCCGAACTTGGCACATGTCGGACTCGGCGCCCTTCGTGATCGCCGTGACGGTGACCGCGATGGTGCCCTTCTTCTTGCTGGTGTACTCGAACGGCAGCACCGCTCGGTCGCCCACCTTCAGCTTCGCGCCCGGCTTCGTGACGTCACCCGTGGCCGGGACGATCTCCGCCCTCGCTCCCGCCGTCGGCCGCAGCCGGACTCTCCGAGGCAGGCGACTGCGGAGCGGACGCGGCGGGCGACTCCTTCGCCGAGCCGTCCGTGTCGCTGCCGTCGTCGCAGCCCGAGATCCCGAGTCCGACGGCGGCCAGAGCGGCCGCGAACGCGATAGGTGCCTTGCGCATGTGTAACTACCCACTTACTGGTGATGATCTTTTGCCGGTGGCGGCGGTCACCCCTGCCGCGCACGGCGGCAGACGGCAGGATTGGCACGTGCGCGCGCCGCTCCCGGCGAGCTTGCGGTCCTGAGGCAGGATCGCGTGGGCATCTGCACTGGATATCGACAAGATCTCCGCGAACACCCGCTGCGTGAAGGCCGTGGAGCCCCGGCACAGCGTGTCGGTTCAGTTGCCGCGAACACGCCGATCTGACGGCCGTCGATCTCGACGCCGGTGTCGCGGGGCCGCAAACGCTCAGCTCCTGGAGCACGCCGAGGCGGACGCAGAGTGCGCGGCGGATCAGTGCCTGCCAGTGCTGGGGCCAACAGATGGCACCGCCCCACCGGATGCCTGCTGCTCGATCTTCGTCATGCTTGCAGGCCGCCCTGCCGATGCCGCCGCGGTGCTGTTGGTCATGAGCGGCCGGCCTCCTCAGCACGACTGGTTCTCATCGTTCGGGTTGATGGGCTGGGCCCCCGGCGAGCGGCTATAAACCGTCCCCACGCTGCGGCCACGCATGAGCGCTCAGTGTCCGCCCGTGAGGGGCGTGATCGGGGCTTGCCGAGAACGCTGCTTTCACCGGCGACCCCGACGATCGCCTCCTTCACCATGACGATGCTCGGCACTCGCTTCTCCGCTGACAGACCTGGATCCCTCAGTTGGGCCGTGGTCCATCGGGTGGTGCCGGTGGAACGGTCCAGGGCGAGCAGACGGCCGTAGCGATTGGCGAAGTAGAGCATGTCGTTGTTCGGCGACTTGGTGGGCGCGGAGAGGTTCTCGACTTGGGTGTTCTTGCGCCACAGCGTGGTGCCGCCCGCCGCGTTGACCGCGGTGACCGTGCCGTCGGGCCTGACGAAGTAGACCACTCCGGCGATCAGGGTCGGTGTTCCCCGGACGGTCTCCTTCAGGGGCGTGCGCGTGAGGGCCTTGGTGCGTGGGTTCACCACCAGAAGAGCCGAGTACGCCGGGTCGCGCCTGTTGTCGTCTGCCGTGTCCTCGCTGGCGCAGTACAGCGAAGAGTGGCCGTCCGAAGGCCACACCGAGGGGCTGTGCCGTGAGAGGGAGGGCGCCGATCTCCCGTGCGGTGCCGTCGGCCGGGTCGAAGTGCAGGAGACTGGCCTTGCCGCTGAAGGGGTCGGTCGCGTCGGTGCACACCCCATAGGGATCACCCGCCACCACCAGAGGCGAGCAGTTGGTGCCCTGCGACGATCGGGCGGGCACCGCCACAAATCTCTGCCGCTCGCTGCGTCGAGGGCGACGAACTCGCTCGCGCCATCAGGCACGGCAAGCGACGCCGCCGCTGAACAGGGCGGCGGGATGGCTCACGTCGGCGGTGCGGGTCCAGGCCTGTTTGCCAGTGGCGGTGTCGATGGCCACGAGCCGCTGGGCGGAGTCCATGGAATCCGCGTCCAGGGGTACGGCGACGTACACGCGTCCGTTCCTGACGCCAGGGGGCGCTGCGCGGCCTCGCTGTTGTCGCCGAGCGCCACCGCACGCGGCCGGTGGCGGCATCGATCCGCGCGACGGTGAAGCCGGTGCCCGCGCAGTACACCGAGGTGCCGTCGGCGACGCATCCGGAGTCCACGGTGTCCACGTTGGTGGCCGTCGGCTCGCTCTTGGCGTCGCGTCAGGCTGGTGCGCCAGGCGCGCCAGCCGGGCGGCAGATCGACGGCGGTCGACTGTGGTCGGTGACTTGTCGCGTCGGCCGGCCCGACGTGAAGTGGTACCCCACCACGCCTGCGACGGTGACGACCAATGCGACGCTCACGGCGAGCGCGATATGACGCCGGCGACTCTGTCCGATCGCGCGGGGCGCGGACCGGTTCGTCGGTCCGCCGACATCGTGGCTCCCCGGTGCGGGCGCGGTTTCCTGGCTCGCCAGGTGCTGCGCGGCGGAGCCCGCGGCCGACGGTGACAAGGTGTCCGGCAACGTGGGAACAGGGCCTGCAACTCGTTCAACGCAGGCCGCTGTTGCGGGTCCTTGTCCAGGCAGCGCTCCACGATGGAGCGCAGTGGCCGAGGCGTGCGTTCCAGCGCGGGTACCTCGTGCACGATCCGATAGCCCGTCATGTACGGACTGTCGCTGTCGAACGGACCGTGCCCCGTAGCCGCGTACACGAGCAGCTGATCCCAACGAGAACACGTCGGATGCCGCGGTGACGTCACGTGGCGAGGCGAACTGCTCCGGTGACATGAACGGCGGGGTGCCCATCAGCCGGCCGGTCACCGTGAGGGCCTGGTGATCGGCCGCATGCGAGATGCCGAAGTCGATGACGCGCGGACCGTCCTCGGCCATCAAGACGTTGCCAGGCTTGAGATCCCGGTGCACCACACCCGCCCGGTGGATATCCCGCAACGCCTCGACCAGGCCCAACGCCAGCAGGCGTAGTTCACGCCCGCCCAGCGGTCCAGTCTCGGCCACGACGCTGCCCAGTGTTCTGCCGGGCACGTACAGCGTCGCCATCCACGGCTGCTCCGCCTCGGGGTCAGCGTCCACGACGGGGGCGGTGAACGCGCCGCTGACCCGGCGGGCCGCCGCGACCTCCTGCCGGAACCGGACCCGAAATTCCTCGTCCTGCGCGTACTGCGCGTCGCACGACCTTGACCGCCACCTGGCGTCCGGAGGCCGCTTGCCCCAGATAGACGGCTCCCATGCCGCCGCTGCCGAGCTTGCCGAGGATCGCGTATCCACCGACGGCTCCCGCCGCCCCGGACTCTCCGATACTCATCGGCATATCGGCGCCACGTCCAGAGTCCCCGCATCACGTACCTGTTCTGCCACAGAGCGGCACGGCCTATCGCCCTGCGGGAAGCGGCCGGTAGGCGACCGAGCCACCGACGCCAGAGACAGGCATCACATAGCGGGAGACCTCGAGTGACATCGCGCTGGCCGTCCCACACCGGCAACAAGCCGTCCAAGGCAAGCAGCAGCTCAAGGGACTCGAGGTCGGATACCGAACTCAGCGGCCGACTCGGCCAGTTCCGCCCCAGCAGCCTGACGCCTTCTCCCACAACGAAGGCCCTCGCCAGCCAATTCCTCCTGCCCTGTCAGAGCTTGCCTTCGAGCAATACGGTGCGGTGGCCACCGAGACGGCGTGAGAGGTCCACGAGGAACTCAGGCCGCAGTTTGGAGCGGTTCCAGAACGTGAAGCCGAGATGGCCAAACGCGAAGTAGTCGTTGGCCCAGTGCCACGCGTGCACGGGAGCTGTCCGGCCACAGGACGGACACGCGACGGGCTCTATCGTGCTCCCCTCAGCCCAGGGTTCCACTGCCTCCTTGAACCGGTCCCACGCCTCCTCGATGGGCGACCAGTACTCGTCGACGAGAGGCACCTCCGCTGCGCAGTGTGGGCAGGTGACGGCCGAGGGTTCGCCCTGCCCAGCGTCGAAGACCGTACGTCCCACGGTGACGTGCAGGCCGTTGCTCCATACTGTTTGGCCAGTTCAGGATCCGGGACCTCGACGGCTTCGCCGTAACGCGTCCCTGGCGCGCTGCCCGGCTTCAGCGCCGAGAACGCAGTCGGTACGCTCTGCCGAGATGAAGCCGTCCGCAATCAGCCAGTCAATGATGTTCGCCGCGAGCCCTGCGCCTCCCCGGCGTGGCCTCGGTGTCGACGATCGTCTGGAACCAGTCGCCCATGATCTCCCCTCCAGCACTCGTGCCTGCGTACCGTAAGTCTCAGCACGCATTTTACAGTGGCCCGCCGATACCGCGTTCGCACCGCAACTGTCGTCCGGGGCAGCCCGCGCACTGGGCCGGAGCGGGGCCGCCGTCGCAGTCTTGTCAGATCATCTGCAAATCGCGAATCACACTCGCAACATCCCACGACCCAAGGCAACTGCATCCCATCAAGTCCCCCATGCTGCCAGTCACCACTGACAACCAGCGGGCATCCCGCGACGCTGCGCCCCATCGGCCCCAGACATGCGAGAGGGCTCGCGCGGCGTGCGAAGCAATGCGCGGAGCCCTCCAACGATGGGTGCGACGGCGCTGCTCCTCGAAGGGCATGTATGCTGTTGCGAACGCCGGGCGGCACCCTCGAGCAAGATCATTGTGGCTTTGGAGGTGAGAGCTGACACTGATTGTGCGACGACTTCGGGCAACTCGTGCGGTGTCAGTGGGTAGGGCCAGCGGCGCCGTGTTCGCCGTGGGAAGCGCAGTGGCGGCAGTCCCGACGCTCACGTCTCACCCGCCGGGTCCTCCGTGCAGTAGAGGGCCGCGCGTCAGCGCGGAGCCGCTCGCGTGACGCGCCTGCACGGTAAGAAGCCGCACGCTGCTGCCTGTTTGAGGATCCTGACAGAGGTGCCGGATGAGCACTCGCGATGTCGTCTGTTCGTCAGCAATCCTTAAAAGGCTCGCTGTTGTGACCTCACCGCCGGCAGTCGGAGTCGACGGTTCCGCCTGCCGTGGTGCCGCTTGTGGACGACGAGACTCTCCAGGAGCTTGATCTCAGTCTACAGCGCACGCCTCAGCAGCTCGGAGGTGAAGAGGAACCCGTCGCCGGGGCGGATGGTGCATCCCACGAACCATCGAGATGGCTCCCGCCCGGGGACTCGGTGCGGAAGGATGGACCTGTGGCGCAGCACGGTCACGCTCCGGGTGGGATGCGGCAGTCATTCCGCGGTGGCCTTCCCGCCGTCTTGTCAGTGACGATGTCGACAACCGCGCTGACCTACTGCCAGGCGGGAGCGTCTCCGAACAGCCCCGGGCTTCGACGGGGCAGGGCCGTGAACATCGGCCACCCTCGGCACTCTGCGCTCGGTCAGGAATGTGCCCCGACCTCCGCCGTCAGGTCGGCGAAGTCGCCCAGCATGTTGGGAGTAGTGCGGCTCGCAGCCGGTGAACAGCCGGAAGGACTCCGCCGCTTGGTGCACCAGCATGCCGCCACCATGCAGGACCTGACACCAGGGCATGTGCCGTGGTCAGGAGCGGAGTCCACAACGGGTGGTAATTGACATCGGCGACCCACAGGTGCGGTGCAGCGAACTCTCGGGCAGTGGCAGGCGGAGGTCGTGTTCGGTGCCGATGGGTGAGGCGTTGACGAGGCCGTTGGCGTCCGCCGTGCGCGCTTCAGCCTCGGAGCCATGACGGCCCGCGCCCAGTCGGTGCCCGCCGACGCGTTGAGGTTCTTGGCGAGGCTGCGGGCTCGCTCGAGGTTGGGGTCGGTGAGCCAGAGGCGTTGCTGCACCGAGGTCGAGCAGCGAAGGCGACCGCGGATCGGCGCCTCCGGCGCCGAGTTGGACCACTTCATCCATGCTTGCTCCGGGCGGCCGCATGTGAATGCTGCTCCTGTGGCCTTGACGTCGACGTGTTGTGGCCCACGGCGCCGGCGTCGGTGAACACCACGGTGTTGGCGGCTCCTGATGCGCTGGGCCGATGGGGCCAACCGGTGCGGGTGGAGGTATCGCCAGTTGTTTGTACGCTGGTGGGTGATGTTCAGCCGCAGAAGCCAGTTGGGACGCTGAGCGGAGTATCTCGTCGAGGCGCCCGTCGGTTCTGCGTGCAGTCGACCGGCCCGATGTCCAGGAGCCGGTAGAGGCACCGTGCATGCCGTGGCGGCGCGCCTCGCCTGCCGTGCAGCGCGGGGCTGGCGGTGACTGCGCGATGCCACCGCCGACGCAGGGCCAGCAGCTGTGACCGTGCATCCGCGACCATGGCGGCTCCCCAGCGAATGTACGAACCAGTTCGTTATCTTTACCAGTTCCTAAGCAGGGCGTCGCGCCAGAAGGTCCCCGACGTCACTTCCGCAGACCGAGATAGACCTCCGCACTCGGGGATCATGGCTCAGGGCTGCCGAACTGCCGTCCGCATGACCGCCTCACCGTTCTCCATGACGATGCAGTGACTGGTGACGCCGAGGCGTCAGCTTGGCGTTCTGCTCCACCAGCAGCAGGCTCAGGCCGTCCTCACGGAGCTTCAGCAGCACATCGAGGATGCTGCCGACTAGCTTCTCGGCGACAGGCCCATGGACGGCTCGTCGAGGATGAGCAGGCGGGCCTGCTCATCAAGGCACGCCCCATGGCGAGCATCTGCTGCTGACCGCCGGAGAGGGCTCCTGCGAGGCGATGGCGCATCTCCCCAGGACCGGGAACAGGTCGTAGATCTCGTCGGTGAGTTGCTGGTGCGTCTCCTTGTTCCAGGCGCGTGCGTAGGCGCCCAGCAGTGAGGTTCTTGTCCACGGGCAGCCCGGGGAAGCATGTGCCTCGCCTTCGGGTACGTAGCCGATGCCGTGGCGGACCATGTCGCGCGCCTTGTCCTGACAGGTCCTGGGCCGCCCAGGCTGATCCGGCCACGCCGCGCGGAACGAGCCCATCGCGCCTTCAGGTGGACGTCTTGCCGGCGCCGTTGGCTCCGATGATCCCGACGGACCGCCGGGCTCGACTGTGAAGCCGATGTTGCTCACCGCGCACACGCCCCCGTAGTGCACGCTGAGGTCTGCCACGGTGAGGCGGGGAGCTCGAGCCGAGTCGGTGAGGTTCACGAGGTGGCTTCCTTCGTGCGGTCCTGCTGAACGCTCGCCTGGTCCGCTGGGAGTTCGCTCAGCTCTCGGAGTCAGCCGAGGTACGCCTCGAGTGACCTCGGGAGCGGCGACGACGCCGGGGCGTCTCTGCGTTGACCTTTCCACTGGTCGGCACGGTGACTTTCTCGCACAGCGAGCATGACGGCAGTCCGTGTTGTGTTCGATGAGAACGACCGTGGTTCCGCCGGCCCGACTCGAGCGCACGATCCCGATGAGCTGCTGGACCTCCTCGCCGTTGAGGCCCGCCGCGGGCTCGTCCAGGAGGAGCAGGCGGGGGCGCGCGGCCATGGCCCGGGCGATTTCGATGCGGCGCTGGATGCCGTACGGCAGGGCTGCCGGAGGCGATTCGGCGAAGTCGGTCAGCCCGTACCGGTCGAGGATCTCGTCGGCCTGGGCACGCAGGCGGCGTTCCTGTGCGATGACGCCCGGCTGCCACAGGGCGTAGCGCCAGATGGCTCGGGTGCGCGTGCGGTCGAGGGCGACCAGGATGTTCTCGCGGACCGTGAGCTGTCCGAACAGACGCAGATTCTGGAAGGTTCGGGCCATGCCGCTCAGCGACAGGACGTAGGGGCGGGCGGTGGTCGTGTCGGTGCCGGCGAAGTGGACGGTGCCCGAGGTGGCCCGGTAGAAGCCGCTGATCACGTTGAACAGGGTTGTCTTTCCTGATCCGTTGGGGCCGACGATGCCCCGGATCTCGCCGGCGTCCACGGTGAGCGAGACCTCGTCGAGGGCTCGCAGACCGCGGAACTGCTTCGTGACGGCCTCGATGCGGAGCAGGCCTGGCTCCTGGGCGAAGTCCTCCACCGGTTCGTAGGGAGTGAAGGGCCGCAGTTCCGCGCGGGTGGCACGGTGGCCTCGGCGGTGACGGCGGAGGGCCCGCAGCCGTGCGGGGATGCCGGCGAGTCCGGTGGGGGCGAAGACCACCATGAGTACGACGACGACGCCGTATCCCAGTTGGGCGTAGGTGGAGAAGTCGGAGAGCCATTCCCGTACCAGCGTGAGCCCGATCGCTCCGATGACGCATCCGACCAGTGAGCGGCGGCCGCCGATGATGACCATGGCGAGCAGGATGAACATGTTGCTGATGGAGAACGTCTCGGGCGCCACGTAGCGGATCAGGCCGCCGTAGAGGATGCCTGCCAGGCCGCCGTAGAAGCTGGCGAGGAGGAAGGCCGTCATGCGCAGCAGCGGGATTTCTGCGCCCATCGAGCCCGCGGCCAGGGAGTCGTCGCGCATGGCGCGCAGCCGTCGGCCGAGGGAGGTGTGGACGACGAAGAGACCGAAGGCGAGTCCGACGGCGAAGACGACAGCTTCGAGGTAGTAGTAGAGGTATTCGCTGGACAGGTCGATGCCGGGGATGGTGGGCACGGGGATGCCGGAGATGCCGTCGGCTCCGCCGGTGATGTGCGCGTTGGTGATCCAGTTGATGAAGCCCAGGGCGAGTCCGAGGGTGACGATGCCCAGGTAGTGGGACTGCATGCGCAGGGCGGGAATGCCGACGAACAGTCCGATGGCGATGGTGGCGAGGAGGGCCAGGACCGCGGCCGCCCAGAAGCCGTGGCCGGAGTGGGTGGTGAGGATGGCGACGCCGTAGGCGCCGACTCCGAAGAAGGCGACCTGGGCGAGGTTGATCTGGCCGGAGATGCCCATGGCCAGGCCCATGCCGATGGCCAGGAGTGCGTAGATGAGGGCGATGTTGACGACGTGGATGGTGTAGGTGCCCAGGCCGTAGGGCAGGGCCCAGGCCGCGATCACGAGTGCGGCGAGGCCGGAGAGACGTGTTTTCATGCGCGGCTGACCGTCCTTTCGCCGAAGATTCCCGTGGGCCGGATCATGATCGCGACGGTGAAGACGAGGAAGGTCACGAGGACCGAGTAGCCCTGGAAGTGGCCGGCGGCGTAGGAGTCGAGGACACCGATGGCGATGCCGCCGACGACGGCGCCGTTGATGGAGCCGAATCCGCCGAGCATCGCGGCGGCGAACCCCTTGATGCCCAGGGCGCCGCCCAGGGAGGCATCGACGTAGAGCATGGGTCCGACGAGGCCGCCGGCGAGGGCGGCCAGGCCGGCGCCGATGGCGAAGGCGAGGGCGTTGCTGCGGCCGACGTCGATGCCGACCGCGGTGGCGGCTTCGTGGTCCATGGCGACGGCCTGCATGGCGGCGCCGCGCTTGGTGCGGGACAGGAAGAAGCTCAGGGCGACGACCGCGAGTGCGGCCACACCCATGACCAGCAGATCGTAGGTGCGGATCCGGATGCCGAAGACGTCCAGGGGGGCGGAGGCCAGCGGCGAGGGGACGGCGCGTCCCGTGGTGCCCCAGATCAGGATGGCGACCGCTTGCAGGACGATGCCGAAGCCGATCGTGCCGATCAGCATCAGGTCGAAGTCCTTGTTCTCCAGCGGCCGCAGGACTCGTTCGATGACCAGGCCGATGGCGCCGGTGACGAGGATGGCCACGATCATGGCGACGGCGAAGGGCAGCTTGGAGGTGAGGTAGAAGGTGGACGCGGCGTAGGCGCCGATCATCGCGATGTCGGCGTGGGCGAAGTTGACCAGGCCCATGGTGCGGTAGACGAGGGAGAAGCCCATGGCGACCAGTGCGTAGACGGCGCCGAGGCTGAGCCCGCTGACGAGTGTCTGGAAGGTGTCCTGCACAGCGGCCTCACTTGTGTTCGACGAGCTTGCCGTCGCGGATGACGCCGATGGTGGTCTTGGTGATGCCGACGCCGTCCTCGCCGAAGCGGAACTGGCCGAGCAGGCCGTCGTACTGGGTGGCGCGGATCGCGTCGGCGAGCTTCTTGCCGGTGGCGACATCGCTGTTCTTGAGCGCCGTGAGCACGATGTTGGTGCCGTCGTAGGCCTTGGCTCCGTGGAGTTCGGCCTCCTCGCCGTAGGCGGACTTGTAGGCGGCCGCGAACTTCTGGGCGGCCGGGCTGATGTCGTTGCTCAGGTACGGCGAGCTGACGAAGGTGCCCTCGACGGCCTTCTTGCCGGCGGTGTCGATGAAGACCGGGGTGCCCTGGGGGGCCGCGCCCGCGAACGGCGCGTCGATGCCGAGGTCGCGTGCCTGCTTGACGATGAGTCCGGCCTCGACCTCCTCGGAGCCGATGAAGACGACTTCGGGCTTCGCCGAGCGGATCTTGGTGAGGGCGGCGCTGAAGTCCTTCTGGTCGGTGGTGACGACCTGGTCGGAGACCGGGTTGGCGCCCAGGCCCTTGGCGGCCTTGGCGAAGGCGTCGTGCTCGCCCTTGCCGAAGGAGCCGTTGTTGGAGATCATCGCGATCTTCTTGAATCCCTGGTCCTGGACCAGGAACTTGGCGAGGGTGCTGTCGTAGGTGGTGCTGGTGGGCCCGTTCAGGAAGAGGAACGGGCTCTTCTGCGCCACGAGTGCGTCGGCCTGACCTGAGGTGATGTTGGGGATCTCGGCCTGCTTGAGGACCGGCGCCATGGCGATGGTCACGGCGCTCTCCGCGGTGCCGATCATGGCGATGTACTTCTCGCTGGCTATCTTGCGGGCCAGGTTGGTGCCGGTGGTGGGGTCGCCCTGGGAGTCGAACGACTTCATCTGGATCTTGCGGCCGTTGATGCCTCCCTTCTTGTTCCACTCGTCGATGGCGAGCTTGGCTCCCTTGTACTCCCACTCCCCCAGCGAGGAGAGCTGACCGCTGCGCGCGTCGACGATGGCTATCTTGATCGGACCGGAGTCGGAGCCCGCCTTGTCGGCTGACTCGCCGGGGGCGCTGCAGGCGGTCACCGCTGCCACGAGGGCGATGGCGCCGATGAGCAGGGGGCGTGGTGCGGACGAGCGGGCGGGGCGGTTCATGCTGTCACCTCATGGATAGGTGGAGGGCTGGGCGGTGGGTGGGGGGAGGCGACTCGTTCCCCTGCCGTTCGCAAGGGCGGCCGGCAGGGCAGGGTGCGAGCGCGGGGCCGTGGTTCTCAGACCGTGTCGGCCGGGAAGTGCCCGGCGTAGATGTCCTTGATGTTCCAGTGGCCGGGGGTGGGGACCGGTTCGTTGACCATGGGGACGTCGAGGACGGCGGGGCGGCGGCGCTCGATGGCGTCCGCGAGGGCCTTGCGCAGGTCCGCGGGAGCGGTGACGGTGTAGCCGTCGGCGCCGCAGGCCTGTCCGTACTGGGCGAAGTCGGGGCTGTAGGACTGTCCTTCGGCGTCGGTGAACTCGCATCCGTAGGAGCGGCCGAAGGAGGAGGCCTGCAGGTCCGCGATGGTGCCGTGGGCGCGGTTGTTCATCACGACGAAGATGACCGGTGCGCCCTGTTCGACGGCCATGGGGACGGCGGGCAACTGGGCGCTCATGCCGCCGTCGCCGATCAGGGCGACGACGACCTTGTCCGGCTGGGCGATCTGCACACCGACGGCCGCGGCGGGTCCGAAGCCCATGGTCGAGGCGCCTCCGGGGGTGATGAAGCGGCCTTGCTCGGGCAGTTCGTAGCACTGCGCGACGCCGTTCTTGTTCCAGCCGACGTCGGTGACCAGCACGGCGCTGGCGGGGAGCGTTTCGCGCAGGTCGGTGAGGATGCGCTGGGGACGCAGGGGGAAGTTGTCGCTGCGGCCGGCGTCCGTGGCCGCGTCGAACACGCTGCGCCGGGCGGCGGCGATGGTCTCGCGCAGGCCGGGGCGGGTGACGGGGGTGTTCCGGCGGGCGTGGACGGCCGTCGTGATGGCTTCGAGAGCCAGGGCGACGTCGGCGACAGCCCCGATGTGGACCGGGTAGTTGCGGCCGATCTCGGCGGGGTCGACGTCGATCTGGATCAGTTTGCTGGGCGGGAAGTTCCAGGTGTAGGTGCTGTCCCAGGAACTGGCGTCGGTCTCGGCGAAGCGGGTGGCCAGCGCGAGGACGATGTCGGCGCCCTTGGTGTGTTCGTGGGTGGTCTCCAGGCCCCAGAAGCCTGGCATGCCCAGCAGCAGCGGGTGCTGGTCCGCGACGGCGCCCTTGCCCATCAGGGAGTGGGCCAGGGGGATGTCAAGGTGCTCGGCCAGGTCGAGGAGCGCGGTGCGCGCGCGGGGGCTGCGCAGTCCGCCTCCGAAGTAGATGAGAGGACGCTCGGCGGTGAGCAGCGACTCGGCGATCTGGTCGGCGGTGGACTCGTCCAGGCCGGTGGAGCCCAGGTGACGGGGCAGTGGGTGGCTGTCGGTGTAGGGCGCGACCGGACGATTGAACAGGTCCATGGGGATGTTGACGAGTACGGTGCCGGGGCGCCCGCTCGTGGCGGTCCAGAAGGCACGCTCGGTGATGCGGGGCAGATCCTGGACGCGTTGCACCTGCCACGTCCGCTTGCAGAAGGGCTGGTAGATGGCTGTCTGGTCCGCGTCCGCGTGGAGGTTGACCTCCTGGTGGGGGTGGCGTCCGTAGTAGTAGGAGGGGACGTCGCCGGTGATGACGACCAGGGGGACGGAGTCGAGGGCGGCGGTGGCAACTCCGGTGACGGCGTTCATCATGCCGGGGCCGACGTGGGTGAGCAGGACTCCGGGGCGGCCGGTGGCGCGGGCGTAGCCGTCCGCGGCGTGGGCGGCGGCCTGCTCGTGGCGGGCGATGACGAATTCGATGGGGCTGGGGCCCAGGGCGTCCAGGAGCGCGATGTTGGTGTGGCCGCAGGTGCCGAAGATGTACTCGACGCCGTAGGACTCGAGTTGGGCGACGAGGGCTTGGGCCGCGGTGACGGTGGTCACGGATTCTCCTTGGGCAGTTCGCGGTGCTCGCCCCAGACGGACAGGCCGCGCAGCATGAGGGTCTTGACGACGGTGTAGTCGTCGATGAGCCAGCGGGGGGCCTCCCGGCCGAAGCCGGAGTCCTTGACGCCGCCGAACGGGATGTGGTCGAGCCGGTAGTTGGAGGATCCGTTGACGATCAGTGCGCCGACCTGGAGGCGGCGCCATGCGGTGAGGATCCGTCGGACGTCGTGGGTGAACAGGCCGGCCTGCAGTCCGTAGCGGCTGGCGTTGCAGGCGTCCAGGACGGTGTCGAAGTCGTCGTAGGGGATGACTGCGACGAGCGCGCCGAACACCTCGTGCACGACGACGGAGGCGTGGGCGGGCGGTGCGGCGATGATGGTGGGCGCGGCGGTGGCTCCGTCGCGGGTGCCGCCGCGCACCACACGCGCGCCGAGCCCGGCGGCTTCCTTGGACCACTGCACAACCCGTTCGGCGGCGTCTTCGTCGACCATCGATCCGATGTCGGTGTGCTCTTCCAGCGGGTCGCCGATCTGGAGGGCGTCGACGGCGGCGGTGAAGGCGTCGAGGAAGGTGTCGAAGCGGCTGCGGTGCACGTAGACGCGCTGGACGGAGATGCAGCTCTGGCCGCTGTTGCTGTAGCCGTTCTTGGCGCACAGGGTGGCGGCCGCCTCGATGTCCGCGTCGTCGCAGACGATGGTGGCGGCGTTGCCGCCGAGTTCGAGGGCGAGGCGTTTGGCCCCGGCAGCGCGGGCGACGGCGGCGCCGGTGGGGGCACTGCCGGTGAAGCTGATCACGCTCACCTCCTCGGCGGCGCACAGGGCCGCGCCGACGTCCCCGCCGCCGTGCAGGAGTTGCACGGCCTGGTGCGGCATCCCGCTGTCCAGCAGGAGGGCGACGATCGCGGTGGAGATGGCGGGAGCCTGGGGCGGGGCCTTGACGAGGGTGGTGTTGCCGGCGGCGAAGGAGGCGCCCAGCTTGTGGGCGAGCAGGTTGGCCGGCGCGTTGAACGGGGTGATGGCCAGTGCGACGCCGGCGGGGGCGCGGTAGGTCAGGGCCGTGTTGCCGATACCGGTGTCCCAGCCCGCGACGGGAAGGTTCTCGCCGTCGATGCGGCGGGCCTCGGCGGCGCATACGGCGAAGGTGGCGGCGACGCGGTCGATCTCGGTGCGGCTGTCCTTCAGGGGCTTGCCGAGTTCCAGGGCGAGCAGTCTGGCGAGCCGTTCGCGGTGCGCGGTCGCGGTGTGGGACGCGGCCTGCAGGATGTCGGCGCGGGCGGCGGGCGCCAGGGAGGCGACCTGGTCGGCGAACGGGGTGCTGTGCTGCAGGGCGTGGGCGATGTCGGCAGGTGTTGCGGCGGGT
This sequence comes from Streptomyces sp. KL116D, assembly GCF_030766975.1. Classification (NCBI taxonomy): domain Bacteria; kingdom Bacillati; phylum Actinomycetota; class Actinomycetes; order Kitasatosporales; family Streptomycetaceae; genus Streptomyces; species Streptomyces sp. KL116D. The sequence continues at coordinate 267,607 of NZ_JASERH010000136.1, forward strand.
GCCCGGCTGACGGTGCGTCTGAGGTAGGGGCCGGTGCGTTGCAGTGGCGGTCCGTCGCCGCCCCAGGTTCCGGCGACGAGAGGCAGGGCGTCGACGATGTCAGCTGTGTCGGCTGCCTTGAGGAGGTCTTGCAGCATCACATCTCCAGAGAAAAACCATCTAGTGGTTTCCGTGGACTGCTCTGTGGACTGGCGTGTAACGTACGGGCGCCGAGAGGCCGTGGCAATAGGTCGGCGCAAGGAAGTTCAGAACAGCGATTTCCCCTGAGAGCAACGCTGTTGGAAGCTGGCGCCCCGGTACCGTCGCCGACTCGACGGCGGTTGCCCCAGACACACGGAGGAGACATGGACGCGGAGCAAGGGCAGAGCGGGGTACGCAGTGTTAGGCGCGCTCTGGACATCCTGTCGCTGCTGACTGAAGATCAGCCCACGGTCCCGCTACGGGACATGGTCGAGGCCACCGCTCTGCCCAAGACCACGGTGGTCCGCCTGGTGCAGACCCTGGAACAGTACGGACTGCTGTGGGCCACGCCCGGGGGGTACACCGCCGGGCCGGGCCTGTGGCGCTGGGCGCATCTGGCCCACACCAGCTGGGAGTTGCCGGCCGACACCCAGAAGCTGCTGCGCGAGCTCGCGGAGCGCCGCGGCGAGACGGCCAACCTGATGATCCGGCGTGACATCCACCGGGTGTGCGTCGCCCAGCAGGAAAGTCCGCAGCCGTTGCGTCACGTCGTGCGCGTGGGCGACGAACTGCCCCTGTGGGCGGGCGCGTCGTCGAAGGTGCTGCTCATCGGCGCCACCGACGGGCTGCTGCAGCGCGTGGCGGCTGCCTCGCCGCACGGCGTGGCCCATGCGGAGCAGCTGAGGCTGTGGGCCGACGAAGCCGCGGAGCACGGGTTCGCGGCCAGTCACGGAGAGCGCGACGTCGGCCTCACGGCCGTGGCCGTGCCCATCCGTTCCCAGTCGGGGGTGGTGGTCGCCTCCCTGTCTCTCAGCGGGCCCAGCGCCCGTATCCCCGACGCAACGATCGAGGAGTTCGCACAGGACCTCATGGAGGTCGCCGCGCGGATCGCCTCCCAGGGCTTCGCTCACCCCCTGGGGCCGCGCACCTAACTCACGCGCGCCGCACCGGCGCCCGGAAGGAGACGTACATGCACGGACGACCACTGAACGGCATACGCGTTCTGGACCTGACGAATGTGCTGGCCGGACCCTACTGCAGCTATCAGCTCATGCTTCTGGGCGCGGAAGTAGTCAAGATCGAACGGCCGGGACAGGGGGACCTCGCACGGAACCTGGGCCCCGATGCGGCGCTGAACCGGGATCGCATCGGGGCCTCCTTCCTCGCCCAGAACGCGGGCAAGAAGTCCGTGGAGCTCGACCTCAAGGACAGCGCCGACCGCAGCGTCTTCGAAGACCTGCTGGCCGGCGCCGACGTGCTGCTGGAGAATTTCCGCGCGGGCGTCCTGGCGCGGATGGGCTTCGGCCCCGAGCGGCTCGCTGACCTCAACGGCCGGCTGGTGTACTGCTCGATCTCCGGATTCGGGCACACCGGGCCGATGAGCGATGCCCCTGCCTACGATCAGATCGTCCAGGGCCTGACCGGCATGATGAGCGTGACCGGCACCACGGAGACCGCCCCTCAGCGCATCGGCTTCCCGGTGTGCGACACCACCGGCGGACTGATGGCGGCGCTCGCCATCACCTCCGCACTGCTGCATCGCGAGCGCACCGGTGAGGGAGTCAGACTCGACGTCTCCATGCTGGAGGCATCGATGTCCACGATGGGCTGGGCGGTGTCGAACTACCTGGTCAGCGGTGTGCCGCCGCAGCCGTTGGGCGATCAGAACCCGACTGCCGCCCCCTCGGGCACCTTCCAGACGCTCGACGGCCCCCTCAACATCGCCGCCAACCAGCAGCGTCAGTTCGAGACGCTGTGCCGCCTCGTCGGCGCACCCCAGCTGGTGGCGGATCCGCGCTTCGCCCAACGGGAGAACCGCAAGGTCCATCGCGAGGAACTCAATGCCGCACTCAATGCCGCACTGGCGCTGCGCCCTGCGGCCGACTGGGAACGTGACCTCAACGCCGCCGGGGTGCCCGCGGCCCGGGTACTGACGGTCCCCCAGGCTCTCGAGCAGCCGCAACTGGAGCACCGGGGGTTCGTCAGCGCCCTGCCCCACCCCGGCCGCCCCGACCTCGCCCTGCACGTGGTGGGCAACGGCGTGCTCTTCGACGGGGAGTCCTTCGTCCCGCCCTCCCCACCCCCGCTGCTGGGCCAGCACAATGACGAACGCACGGAGCTGGCACGAGCCTGGGCTGCGGCGGCCGACGTCGAAGGGGCGGCCGCATCATGACCAGCGCCCAGGACGAGGCAGCCCAGTGGTGGGCGACCGCGGTCAGTCATATCGAGCCCGGCAGCATCGAGCTGCGCGACCGGCCCATCGAGCAGCTGATCGGCGAGGTCGGGTTCGTCGACGTCATCTGGCTCCTGCTGCGCGGCGACCTGCCCTCCCCCCGCCAGTCGGCGCTCCTCGAAGCGGCACTCGTCGCCGGCGTCGACCACGGCCCGCAAGCGCCCTCGATCGCCGCCGCCCGCATGGCCGCCACCTGCGGAGTCGGCCTGAACAACGCCATCGCCACCGGGGTGAACATGCTCGGCGACGCGCACGGCGGGGCCGGCCAGCAGTGCGTGGAGATGCTCACCGACATCCGTACCCTGCACGACACCGGCAGCACCTGGGACGAGGCCGCCCGCCGGGCCATGGCCACCTGGCAGAGCCGCTCGCGCTACCTGCCCGGCTTCGGCCACCGCTTCCACCCGCGCGACCCCCGGCGCGATCCGCTGCTGGACCTGGTGGACCAAGCCGTCGCCGACCACGTCGTCAGCGGCGACTACCTGCACGCCGCCCGGGCCGTCGAGGCCACCCTTGCACGCCGCCGGGAGGGCGCGCGACCGGTCCCCATGAACATCGACGGCGCCACCGCCGTCATCTACGCCGAGCTCGGCTTCCAACCGCCCCTGGCCCGGGGCCTGTTCGTGCTCAGCCGCTCGGTCGGCATCCTCGCTCACGCCTGGGAGGAGACCGGTCAGGGACGGCGCAACAAAGGCCCCCTGCCCCGCTCCGTCCTCCCCGCGCGCCTCACCCCCACGCCACAGGTGTGAACAAGTCAGCGCCGACCTCTTGCCACGCCCCCGCCCCGTCCCTAACGTAGCTTTTCGCCAAACGGCAACCATCACACGGATTATCCGAACCGCCTAGCGGACCATGATCCGTTTTGCTCTCCTCCCTCCCCACCTGACCATCAGCGGCCGCCCTTGACGGCCCGTCAGGCACCTTCCTGAAAGAGGGACCATGGACAGACGCAGCTTTCTCACCACCACCGCGGCCTCCACGGCAGGCACCGTCACCCTGCTCAACTCCGCGCCGGCCCAAGCCGCTCCGGCATCCGACACGCTGGCACGTCCCGTACCCGCCCAGACCCACGCCGCGACCGGCCAGGACTTCCCCAAGGCCGGCGGCAACCTGGGCAACCAGAACTACTCCTCGCTCAAGCGCATCCACAGCGACAACGTCCGCAAGCTGGGCGGTGCCTGGCACATCAACCTGGAAGGCGGCTCGACCTCCTCCCACCAGCAGTGCGCCGTCATCGCCCAGGACGGCACCCTCTACCTCGCCACCACCCAGCAGAACGTCTTCGCCGTCGACGGCCGCACCGGCAAGATCAAGTGGAAGACCAAGGTCGGCACCGACACCACCAACATGCGCGGCCTCGCCCTGGGACAGGGCCTGGCGTTCACCATCACCGGCGACAACAAGGTGATCGCCCTCGACCAGAGGACCGGCACGATCACCTGGACCCGCGAGCTGCTCGTCGAGGACCAGGGCGACCCCGACTGCGACCCCGCGAGCGGCCAGTGCGGCGGCAGCAAGGGCGGACTGGCCGGCGCCGCCGTCTACTGGGACGGCCTGGTCTACATCGGCACTCAGGGCAGCACCGCCGGAGCCCGCGGCCGCGCCTACGCCCTCGACGCAGCCACCGGTGAGGTCGCCTGGACCTTCTGGGGAACGCCCGGGCCGGGCGAGTTCGGCCACGACACCTGGGAGGGCGACTCCTGGAAGACCGGTGGCGCCGTGTGCTGGATCCACCCGGCCGTCGACCCCGAACTGGAGCTGGTCTACTGGACGTTCGGCAACCCCTATCCCCGCACCGACGGCTCCACCCGCGGCGGCGACAACCTCTTCGCCAACTGCCTGGTCGCCATGGACGCCAAGACCGGCAAGCGGCGCTGGCACTTCCAGTCCGTCCACCACGACATCTGGGACTACGACGGCGTCATGTCCCCCGTCCTGGCCGACCTGCTGATCAAGGGCCAGAAGAAGCGCGTGGTCGTCTACGGCAGCAAGACCGGCATGTACTACATCCTGGACCGCGCCACCGGCAAGCCGGTCCACGGCATGGAGGAACGCCCGGTCCCCCAGCACACCGCGCAGAAGACGTCACCGACCCAGCCCTTCCCCGGCGGCGAGCCCTTCGTCGAGACCGAGCCGCGTCTCGACAAGGCCACCCGCCCCGTCCCCTTCTACCCCACCGGCGGCCTGTTCGAAGTCCACTGGGACCGCGCCACCATTCTCTTCCCCGGCGCGGGCGGCGGCGCCGACTGGTCCTTCCCGTCCTTCAGCCACCGCACCGGCCTCGTCTACGTCGGATACGGGCTGATCAACTCCGCCTACTCCAACACCCACGGCGGGCGCGTCAACACCGCCCGCCCACTCGGCGAGTACTTCGCCGGAGGCCTGGCCGCGGTCGACCCGCGCACCAACACCGTCGCCTGGCGCCAAGAGGGCGACTGGTCCCTCGCCCACGGCAACGGCATCCTCAGCACCGCAGGCGGCATCCTCTTCCAGGGCCGCCCCGACGGCATCCTCACCGCGCTCGACGACCGCGACGGCAGCGAACTGTGGACCTGGCAGTGCGGCGCGGGCGTGAACACCAGCCCCCTCACGTACGAGATCGACGGCGAGCAGTACATCGCGGTCCTGGCCGGCGGCAACGGACTGCCCTACCCCGACATCCCCAAGGGCGACCACCTGTGGGCCTTCAAGCTGGGCGGCTCCGTGAAGCCGGCCGCCGCGCCCACCCCGCCCTCCAAACGCAACCAGATCCGCACCGCGGCCGTCAGCGGCGACACCGCCAAGAACACCGTCACCCTCGGCCGCGTCTGGGACGCCACCAAGAACGCCCCAGGAACGACGGAGAACCTCGTGGCGCAGAACGCCATGGCACCCCAGCACCTGAGCATCGCCAAGGGGACCACGGTCACCTTCACCAACCCGGCCGACAACAAGTCCGCGCACGGCGCCGTCTCCTTCTTCGAGGCCGAGTTCGACACCGGCCTGCTCATGCCGGGCCAGACCTACAGCTACACCTTCAACACCCCGGGCGAGTACTTCTACAACGACCCCGCCGCCCCGCAGAACACCGGCAAGATCGTCGTCAAGTAGCCGCAACTCCCCTCCCGGCCGCCCTGCTGCACCACACCCGCGGCCCGAGGCAGACCCGGCCCCCGCACAGCAGCACACGCCGCGCTGCGCGCGAAGCGATCCGGACCTCGCCTGCCGTGCCTCTCCCTCGAACTTCCGCACCCACCGCTGAGGACAGTCACATGACACCTCCTGCCCAGAACAGACGCCGCCCGCGCCCTGCGACCGCCGCCCTGGCCGGCGCAGTGGGCACCGTCGCCATCACCGTCGCCCTGGTCGCCACCGGCACCCTGAGCGTGGCCCAGGGCCGCATCGGCCAGGGAGCCCAGGAACTGGGCGATCCCGACTACGGAGTGTGCCGCGGAACCGACGCGCGCTGCTACCACGACTGGGGCAACTTCGACACCTCCAAGGGCTTCAAGGTCCTGCTGTACACCCGCACCGCAGGACCGCGTCACGCCAACCTCGGCCCCGCCCTGGCACCGGGGCTGAACCCGCCCCTGACCGACACCAACACGGTGCAGAAGGCCCTGCTCAAGCTGGGCGCGGACAACGGCTTCCAGGTCGACTACACCGAGGACGTGTCCCAGCTGGCCTCCCCGGCCACGCTCTTCAAGTACAACGCGGTCATCTTCTACTCCACCAGCCGCGACGCCCTCGACGACGCCGCCCAGACCTCGCTGCGCCAGTACGTCCGCGGCGGCGGTGGCTTCGTCGGTGTCCACAACGCCTTCGGCACCGAGTACAACTGGCCCTGGTACGAGGGCCTGCTGGGCAACGCGAACTTCTACGACCACGGCGCCAACCAGCCCGGAACCGTACGCACCGTCAACCGCAAGGACGTCTCCACCAAGAAGCTGCCGTCCTCCTGGTCCTTCTCGGACGAGTGGTACAACCTCGTGCCCGCTCCCACCAAGGTGCGTGTGCTGGCCGAGGTCGACGAGAGCACCCTGGCCAAGGGCGTGGCCGGCAACTACAACCACCCCGGCCACGGCGACAACCACCCGGTCGCCTGGTGCCAGTACTACGACGGCGGCCGTGCGTGGCTGACCACCCTGGGCCACGACGCCAAGGACTTCACCACCGACGGCTCGTTCCCCGGAGCCGCAGAGTTCCAGAAGCTCTTGCTCGGCGGCATCGAGTCGGCCATGGGCAAGGCGCCTTCTGCAAGTAGGTCTCCGGCAGCGGACATCCCGAACGCCGGCAGCCGCCCCGAGCCGGGACGGCATCCTCCTCATCCGCGCGAAAGGCGGTCACTCATGCAGGACCACACCTCCCCAGCCCAGAGCCAGCCGGCCGAGACTCCCGGCTGGCAGACGCCCGACTTCACCATCGTCGACACGGCGATGGAGATCACCGCCTACGCCCTGAGCACGAAGTAGGCATCACGCCGTGCTGCTGCGCATCCTCGGAACAGCAGCAGGCGGCGGTCTCGCCTCAGTGGAACTGTGCGTGCCCCGGCTGCAGCGGGGCACGCCGCTTCCCCTCCGCCGACGCCTGCACGACGGCTCGCCATCCATGGCGCCCGCCCGACGAGTGGTTCCTGGTCAACGCCACCCCGACATCGCCGAACAACTCGAATCACACACCAGCCTGCGGCCCGCGGCCGGACACGACCGCACCGCGATCCACGTCGTACTCACTGACGCCGAGCTCGACCACACCCTGGGCCTGCTGCGCTGCGCGAGGCGGCCCGCATCGAAGTGTGTGGTGCACCCAGCCGGTGCGCGCCGCGCTGGACGGACGCCTCTCACCTCTCCGACGTTCTCCTCCCCTACACCGAGCTGATCTGGCACGATCTGCCCTCCGCCGGCGCACACCCACACGCATCGCCGGATCTCGACGTCGACGCCGTCGAGTTGTCCGCCAAACGCCCCCGCTACGCCGCGCAGAACCCCTCGCACCCCGCCTGGAGCGTGGCCCTGCGGGTGCATGATCCCGACAGCGGCGGCCGTCTCCTGTACGCGCCGGCGGTGGCCGCCTGAGCGACCGCCTGGGGCAGAGCTGGCGGCATCGGACTGCGCCCTGCTCGATGGCACCTTTCTCGACGACCTCACGAGCCGCGGCGCACCGGAATCTCCTCGCGCACGGCCACGGGCATGGGACATCTCGCCCATCCTGGGGCCCGCTGGCACTCGCAGCGGTTGGCCGGGTCCACCACGCGCATCTACTACACGCACGTGAACAACACCAACCCGCTGGTGGACCCGGACGCCGCGAGCACTAAGCAGCTGGCCGATGCCGGCCTGGCCATCGCGCACGACAGGATGGTGGTAGAGCTAGTGACGACAACCGATCTTCGCAACGCGGCCAGTACCGCGTCATCGGTCAGCGCCGATCCGGCGCCCTGGCATCCCGAGGAATTCCGAGCAGCGGCTGCGCGGCCTGGCCGCAGCCGGTACCACGACCGCCACCCTTCAATCAGCGCATGGCGCACGAGGGTGCCCTGTCCCGCGGAGAACTGCGGATGTGGGTGGCTAACCGCTTCTACTACCAGTGCAACATCCCGATCAAGTCGCTCTGATCCTCAGCAAGCTGCAGGAGCACCGCTCACCGGCGTTCGTGATCCGACGGATCCAGGACCTCGACGGAATCACCGACGCGGACGGGGCATCGAACGCTGGCTGCGGCTCGGCGAGGCCGTCGGTCTCGACCGCAGCGAACTCACCGATCACCGGCACCTGCTGCCCGGAATCCGGCTGGCGGTCGACGGCTACGTCAACTTCTGCCGCAACCACAGCGCCCTTGAGGCTGTGGCCTCCTCGCTCACCGAACTGTGCGCCCTCCATCATGCTGACCCGACTGACACCTTCCCTCAGCACTACCCCTGGGTCACCGCTGAAGGACTGGCTACTTCGAGAGCCGCGTCCTGCAAGGACGACGTGCGACGGCAGCGAAGCCCGCCTGGATCAAAGAGCGGGCCAGGACACGCACCCTTCAGAACCAGGCTCTGGCAGCGCTGTCGTTCAAATGCGACGTGCTGTGGACCCTCCTCGACAGCATCCAGCAGCCACTTCGAAGCAGCCGCGATGACGGCCACCGCTGGCGCCCCGCCCTGCCTCCCGGCGGCCTGCTGCGCACGGACGCGGCTCCGTGGGCAGCAGTGGTACTGCTCCTGCCCGAGCGCGTCGTGGTCCTGCACGGCTCGGCCCGGCGCGTACTCGAGCTTCGTGCGACGACAACACACCGTCGACGACATCACGACACAGCCGCACCAGCAGTGGGCCCGGGCGCGCTCGTGCCGAGGACATCGCACACTTCCCACCCTGCCTCACGCACAGGATGCCCGCACTGACCACGCCCGCCCGCCCCTGGGCCCTGCTCTGCCGGTGAACTCACCCATGCTCTCGCCCCCTGCACTGCGGCTACTGCTCCAACCCCCTTGAACTGACGCGTCGTTCGACCGAACTGTCTCACCCAACGATGGCCGAGGTCTTCGCCAGGCGGCCGCCATGGGCGTGCTGCACACCCACCTCTCCGGCGGCGAACCGCTACCGCGCGAGGTGACCTGACGCCCTCACTCCGAGCCGCGGTCGACGCAGGCCTGTACACTCCAGCTGGTCACCAGCGGTGTCGGCCTTCGACCAGCCGCCTGGACAACCTCGTCGACGCGGGCCTGCACAGTGCTCTTCAACTGTCCGTGCAGCACGCCGATCCGCTCCCGGTCCGACACCATCGCCGCCGCGCACCTCCTTCCGGAACAAGTGAGGCCGCCGCCCATCTCGTCAAGCAGCGTCGGCTGCCACTGAATCTACGTCGTCAACTGCACCGGCACAACCTCGACGCCCTCGACGATCTCCTGCACCTCGCCGTGGCCTGGCAAGCGACCGGATCGAACTGGCGAACACCCAGTTCTACGGATGGGGTCTCCTCACTCGCGCCGCCCTCATGCCGTCCCGCGAGCAACTGGCAGATGCCGCCGCAACGGTCGCTCGCTGGCGATCAGCGCACTTCCGACGTCGAGCTCGACATCACCTGTCGAGCCCGACTCACTTCGCACCGGAGTGCTTGCCCTGCATGGAGGCTGGTGGTGCGGTCTCCCTCACCGTCACACCTGACGGCACGGTCCTGCCCTGTCCGGCCGCCGCATCCATCCCCGGCCTCGACGCCCCAACGTGCTGGAGCACCCGCTGCCGTGGATCTGAACGAGTCCCCGGCCTTCTCAACCGCTACCGAGGCACCGACTGGATGCCCTCCCCTGCCGAGACTGTGCGCACAGGAACGAGGACTTCGGCGGCTGCCGCTGCCAGGCGTTCGCCTCGCCGGCGACGCTCACGCACGGATCCCGCATGTTCGCGCTCCCGATCACGACGTGATCGCTCGCTGGCCTCCGCAGATTCTCCTCCGCCGAAGTCGTCCGGCGCCGCCCCACACGCCGGTCGACCTCGACCGTCGGAGGCTGAGAGGCCGCGCACGTCCGAGAAGCCCCGCGTCACCGTCATCGAGGGCGCCTACGGGCCACAGTCACTCCTGTGCCCTCTACGCCGGGAACGGGCCGCATGCCGCGCGGCCAGATAGCCGAACGTCAGGCCCGAACCGACCTGGCAGCCGCTCCCGGGTACTCGGAAGCGCGCCATGGAGCCCGCGCGTCGCCGCCGCAGGCGTAGAGCCCGGGCACTGGCGAGCCCTGTTCGTCAAGCGACCCGGGCCCGCGTCGGTGCGCAGGCCGAGTGCAGTGGCCAAAGGTGTGGGGACGACGGCGAGGGCGTAGAAGGGCCCTTCTCGACCGGGCCGAGGTTGACGTTCGGCGTGTGGGCCGGGTCGCCGTACTGGTGGCCGAAGGTGGGTTCCCTTGCCGAACTCCTCATCGACGCCGGTGCGTGCCGCCCGGTTGCTGTCGACGACGGTGCGCTCCAGGCCGCTGTCCGCGTCGACGCCGATGGACGCTGCCAGGTCGCGCAGCGTACGGCCGTGTGCAGTAGCCGGAGGCGAGGTGGCGCTTGAGGCGGAAGCGCGCGGTGTGTGCGGGTGGATCATGCCGAGTCCGTACTTCGTGAGGGTGCGGGCATCGGTGATCAGCCAGGCCGGGATCGTCGGCGCCGACTTGTGCGCGTCGTACATCGCGCGCACGAAGCGGTGATGCGAGACGGATCTCGCCGACGAACCGGCGCCCCGCCGCGTCGACCGCGACGATGCCGGGTTTGGCCGGTCCCAGATGTGCGGGAACACCGCGGTCGTTCCGTCTCTGCGGCGCCCCACGGAGCTGGGGAACCACAGGGCGTTGTCGTCGCCGGCGTCGCCGAGGGTGCCGCCGACCGCGCGGGCGAGGGTGATCGAGTCGCCGGTGGCGCCCTCGGCCGCGCGGGTGAACTGCCGGGCCGGCCTGGGGAGATGGGTGGCGCGCAGTTCGGGGCTGGCCGAGAAGCCGCCTCGCCGCCAGCACCGACTCCCCTGCGCGCGGCGACCGGACGGTGCGGCCCCGGTGCGAGACGACGGCGCCGGTGACACGTCCCGCGTCGTCGGTGACGAGTTCGGTGGTGTCTGCGGTGAACCAGACGGCGCCGCGGCGGCGCAGGAGTTGGCGGTAGAGGTGGGCGACCAGGGCGCTGCCCATGGCCAGGCGGGTGCCGCGTGGCCAGCCCAGGACCCGGTCACGGGCCCAGCGGACACCGAGGCGCAGGGCGACGCCAGGCCGCGCGGCGAGCCGTGGAAGAGGGTGAGGAGTTGGTTGACCTCGGCGCGGCGCACCATCAGCGTGCCTCGGAACAGGGCGAACTCGGGACCGGGCGGCGGATGCGGCCGAAGCGAGTTAGCGGCCCAGTTCGCGCCGTCGAAGGTGCGGGGTTCGAGGGCGCGGCCGATGCCGTAGCCAGGGAGTTCGGGGTGGTAGTCGACGACCGTCGCGGAGTGCCAGAAGCCCACGCCGAGCTTGTTCTCCAGGTAGTCGAGCATCTCGGGGCCGTGGGCGAGGTAGCTCTCGCGCAGGGCGCGCGGCGCACGATCACCGATCAGTGCCGAGGTAGCCGCGGGCCGCTCGGTGTCGGCCGCGGGATCCGGCTGGTGGCGGTGGCCTGGGATCCAGGCGGTACCGGCCGAGTAGGCGGTGGCGCCGCCGAGCCACTCGGTCTTCTCCAGGACGAGCACGTCGAGGCCCTCCTGGCGGCGACGGCCGCCGCGCTGAGTCCACCGCTCCAGAGCCGAGGACGAGGAGGTCGACTTCGTGGTCCCAGTGATCGGTGTGGTCGGTGTCGTCGGTCATGATGCGGTCTGCCTTTCCTGATGCGGGGCGGTCGAGGCGGGCGAGGCGGCCGCGTCGCGGCCGGTACCGAGGTCCTGAAGCGGAACACGCAGGTCTCCCTCGCGCTCCACGCGGCGGCCGCGGACACCAGGCACAGCACGGCGGTCAGCGTGGCTACCGGCAGCCAGCGTTGCCGGAGTCGTCGCCCATCAGAGCGGTACCGACAGTGGGCGCGAACCCCGCTACGAGCAGCGAGAGTTGGAGTCCGACGGCCATACCGTGTAGCGGACCCGGACGTCGAACATCTCGGTGAAGAAGGCGGGATAGATGCCGTTCGGCAGGGAGTAGCACAGGCTCGTGAGGGCGATGCCTGCCACGAAGATCAGGACGACGTGCCCGGTGGTGACGGCAGCGAAGTACGCGTAGATCATGGCGGCGCAGCCGAGGCAGCCCACGATGAACACCGGCCGCCGGCCGAACCGAGTCGGCGAGCATCCCCGCGCCGGTCTGGGTGAACATCGCCACCACGTTCGCGACGATGGTGGCCCACAGCATGGTGGACCGTTCCAGGCCGACGCTGTCGGTGGCGTAGGCGAGGACGAACACCGAGACGATGGTGTTGGTCGTGGTGAACAGGGCGCACGCGGCCAGCCGAAGACACATCCCGCCAGTGGTCCTTGACCAGCGTGACGAGCGGCAGCCCGCTCGTGCCTTCCTGTGTCGGGCCTCCTGAAACACCTCCGGCTCGGCGAGCGTGCGCCGCACGAAGTAGGCGAGCAGCAGCACCAGGACGCTGGACCAGAACGGTACGCGCCAGCCCCACGAGTACAGTGCCTCGTCGGGCAGGGAGCTGATCGGGAGGAAGACCAGGCCGGCGAGGACGAATCCTGCGGCGATGCCGTTCATCGTCCAACTGCCGTAGGTCGCACGGCGGTTGTCGGGCGCCAGCTCGACGGTGAGGGCGCTGGCCCCGGCGGTCTCACCGCCCGCGGAGACGCCTTGGGCGAGCCGCAGGACGACGAGGAGGGCGGGTGCCAGGGCGCCTGCGGTGTCGTACGAGGGGATGCAGCCGATGGGTACGGTCGACAGGCCCATGGTGACCAGGCAGGCGACCAGCACCCGTTTGCGGCCGACGCGGTCCCGAAGTGACCGAGGACGAGGGCGCCGACCGGGCGGGCGACGTAGGCGACGCCGAAGGTGGCGAAGGACAGCAGCGTGCCGCTCGTGCCCGTGTCGGCGAAGATCACGTGCGGGAAGACCAGGGCTGCGGCCGACGCGTAGATGAAGAAGTCGTAGTACTCCAGGGTGCCGCCGAGGAACGCGGCGGCCGCGGCTCGACGGCGCGTGGTGGTACGTCGTCATGGGAGGCTCCTTGAGCGCCCGGCCGGTGCGGGCCGGGCGCGAGGTGTGGCAACGACAGTGGTGCGCACATGCGCCGACAGGCGCGAGAAGAGCGGGACGATGGGGCCGCCGTCCCGTGGCGGCCCCTGGACCACGTCGTCAGGCGACCGAGGCCAGGTGCTCGCCGACGGCGAAACCCCTGGTGATCGCGGAGCCGAGGGTGGCGCCGCCGCCCGGGTACGCGTCGTGGAAGACGGTCGCCGAGCAGTTCCTGCGGCGTACAGGCCGGGCAGGGGTGCGTCCTGGTGGTCGAGAACGCGTCCGTGGCCGTCGGTGCGCAGCCCACCCGCGGTGCCGAGGACTCCGGCGTGGATCGGCACGGCGTAGTACGGACCCTTGTCCAGGGGCGCCAGGCGAGGGTTGGGGGTGATCGCGGGGTCGCCGAGGTGGCGGTCGGTGACACTGGAGCCGCGGCCGAAGCAGTGATCGGTGCCGCGGCGCGCGCCTCAGTGAACTCGGCGACGGTCACAGCTAGTTGCTCGGCGTCGATGCCGCAGGACGCGGCCAGTTCGGCGAGGGTGTCGGCGTGCGTCATCCAGGGTTCGACGGTGCCGGGCGGCGATCCTGCGACGGCGTAGCGGTCTCGGTAGGCCTGGTCGAAGACGAGCCAGGCGGGGGCGTTGGCGTGACGCCCGGTTCGTGGATCGGTGGTGCCGAACACCCGGTTGAGTCGTGGTAGTTGGCGGCCTCGTTCACGAAGCGTTCGCCCGCCGCGTTGACCGCGAGGGAGCCGGGCAGCGTCAGCTCGACGTTGCCCATGCGGCCGGAGCGGGCCCCGTCGTAGACCTGGGCGGGCGCGCAGATCACCGGGACGCCCCAGACGGCGGTCATGTCGGCGACCGACGCCCCGGCACGGAGGCCGAGCCGCAGCCCGTCGCCCTCGTTGGAGGGTGCGCTGATGGGGCGGACGGGGAACGGCAGGTAAGCCGCGCGCAGTCGCTCGTTCCACTCGAATCCGCCCGAGGCGAGGACCACCTGCCGGGCCCGCACGGCGCGGTCGGCGACGCCCACCGTCCACTCGTCCTCGGCGTGGTCGAGGATGTCACCGGCGCACCGGCCACGATCCGCACACCGCGCTCCAGAGCGGTGGCGACCAGCGCGCCGACAAGGGCTCCCCCATGGTCCGCACCCCCGACTCAGCGCGTTCGGCGAGGAGATGAGGGTCGGCAGCACCCTGCAGCGCGTCGCGCTCGGCCATCGTCAGGAGCGGGAAGTACGTCGGCGGGCGCAGTGCCTCGGCCAGGCCGGGGCAGGTGGCCGTGTCGAAGGCGGCGTTGTCCAGAGCCGCGTCCAGTGGCGGCACCAGGCCACTCGGGGTGGTAGTCGGGGCGGGCGAGAGGCCGGTAGGCGACGCGGGTGTGCTCGTCGAGGTAGCGGACGGCGGCGCGGGAGGTGCGCAGGTACCAGTCGATCTCGGTCTCGTCCATGCGGCCCTCGGTGCCGGCACGGAGATACGCGGCCGCGGTCTCGGCGCAGTCCGCGTGTCCGGCCGCGCGCATCAGGTGGTTGTCCGGCGCCCACATCACGCCGCCGCCCGCGGCGCTGGTGCCGCCGAGCCGCTCCGCCTTCTCCAGGACCAGGACCCGGTGGCCGGCGTGCGCGGCGCGTACCGCGGCGACCAGGCCGGCCGCCCCGGAGCCGACGACCACGACGTCGTGGAACGCCTCGATCTCGTCGAGAGGAACGGTGACGGTCACGACGCGGCCTCCGTCAGGTCGACGGCGACCTTGCCGACGAGCTCGGTGCGCGAGCGCATCGTCTCGAAGGCGTCTGCGGCCTTGGCCAAGGGGAAGCGGTGGGTGACCAGGGCGCGCGCCTGCTCGGGGTGGCGAGAAAGCAACTCGGCCGCCTCGCCGATGAGTTCCTGACTGTTGCGCGAGCCGATGAGCTCGATGTCCTTCACCGGCAGGGTGCGCATCGACAGGGTCACCGGCCGGTCGGAAATGCCGACGGCGACGACGCGTCCGGCGGTGGCGACGAGGCGGATCGCGCTGTCGAGCGAGCTGGGTTGGCCGGTCGCCTCGACGACGATCGCCGGACCGAAGCCGCCGGTGTTCCGGTCGAGCAGCGTGGCTGCCCGGCCGTCGGGAACTCCCGTTCCAGGTCGACGTGGAGCGTGTCGGCTGCGCCGAACCGGCGGGCGAAGGCGACCCGCTCGGGTACGGTGTCGGCTGCCACGACGTGCACGCCGAGCGAGGTCAGGTACAGGGTGGCCAACAGGCCGATGGGTCCGCAGCCGAGCACGAGGGCGTGCTCACCGGCCTGCGGCCGGGACCGGTTCACGGCCTGCATGGCGATGCTCGTCGGCTCGCACAGCGAGGCCAGCTCCATGGGGAGGGTGTCCGGCACGGGAAGAGCTTGTGCACGGGGACGGTCACATACTCGGCGAGCGCACCCGGCACGTCGTAGCAGCCGTAGACCGACATGCGGTCACAGGCGTTGGTGCGACCGATGGAACGAGGCGTAGCAGGCACCGCAGTTGAGGATCGGTGAGACGGCGACGCGGTCGCCGACGGCAAGCGTGGTGTGCGGTTCGGGCGGTGCCTCGATCACGCCGCAGAACTCGTGGCCCTGCACCATGGGCAGCGGGGTTGCGTAGTCGTCCTCCCAGATGTGCAGATCGGTGCCGCACAGGGTGACGGTGTGCACCCGCAGCAGGGCTTCGCCGGGGCCGGGCACGGGGATCGGGCGTTCCTGGTGGTCCAGGGTCTCCTTGGCGACGGTCTCGGCAACACGCATCGTTCGATTACTCGTCGGTGTGCTCTACTTGAGACCGCCGAAGAAGATGTTCCAGGCGCGCACCGTGCGTTCCGCGACGAGGCCCTCGCGGTGAAAGGGGTCCTGGTCGAGGAGCGCCGTCACGTCCTCGGCGCTGTCGGCCTCGAGGACGAGGAGCGCGCCGGGGACGTCGTCGGGCCCGAAGGGTCCGGAGGCGCGCAGCAGGCCCGCCTCGTACTGCGCCTCCAGGAAGTTCTTGTGGGCGGGGCGGTGGCGGTCGCGGGCATCCGCCGAGTCATCGGCGTAGCGGTAGGTCACTGCGAAGACAGCCATGGGGAGAGTCCCTTGCGATGGTGCGGGCGCCCGCGTCCGGGCGTCGGCCCTGCGGCTCGGTGACGATCGTCACGTGGCAGGAGCGTCCCTCCGGCTGACTGGCCGTGTCCAATACAGAATCGGACTGGGTCTGTGTGCCGATGGCACTCAATGCGCGCGGCGGCTTCGACGGGCCGGGATCGAACGGTCCTGGGTTCGGTCGGGCGGGCCGAGCGGGTTCTCGGAGCGGCTCAGCCCGCGGGCTCGGGCAGGACCTCGGCGGCGACCGCGAGCACCGCACGCAGTGCCTCACCGTCGCTGGTCCTGGCGCCAGGCGATGCCGCTGCGCAGTTCGGGGACGGGCGGGGCGAGCGGGACGTAGACCGCACCCTCGGGCATGACGGGCCGCAGGCACTCCGGGCCAGACTCACGCCCGTACCGGCGGCCACCAGCGACAGGATGAGATAGGGGTCGACGACCTCCTGGGTCACGGCGGGCCGGAACCCGGCGGCGAGACAGGCCCCTGAGCAGGACCTCCCGGTAGGCCGACCCTGGGTGCCGGGGCACGGCGACGAACGGCTCGTCGGCGAGGTCCGCAGAACCACCTGGTCCGCCTCGGCGAGCGGGTGCCCCAGCGGCAGGACCGCGCCGAAGGGTTCGACGGCGATGGCCCGCGCGGTGATGCCGGCGTGCCGCACGGGCAGCCCGACGAAGCTGAGGTCGAGCCGCTGTTCCAGTTGGAGCACGGCCTGTTCGGTGACCACTCCGCCGACGAGAGTGAGCCGACGCCGTGCAGCTCGCGCACGCGGCGCGTCAGCGGCGGCAGTGTGCGCGGTGGTTGAGAGTGCCGGAGAACCCGATGGTGACCTGCCCGTACGCACCTCGCTCCGGCCGCTGCGCACCGCGCGGCGCGCGAGGTCGACTTCTGCTGACGATGCGGCGCGCGCGCGTGCGGCAGAGAGCGCCCGCCCGCGGACGTCAGCGACACCGAGCGGGTGCTGCAGCTCGAACAGCGGGCGTGCCAGCTGCCGTTCGAGTTTGCGGATGGTCTGGCCAGCGGCGACTGTGCCACGCGCAGCCGCTCGGCGGCCCGCCCGAAGTGCAGCTCCTCGGCGACGGCGAGGAACGCCTCGATCCAGCGGATCTCCATACGCACCTCTCTCGTGGGACCGCTTGTTGGCACACCGGCCAGCGACTGGTCAGTGGCTCTGGGGCGCGCGCCCCGCGGTGGCGCGCTCCACCAGACGTACGTCGAAGACCTGGCGGCGCGGCACATGGCCGTCGGGGTGCTCGATGCGATCGCAGCAGCGTCTGCGCCGCGGTCTTGCCCATGGCTTCCAGCGGCTGGTGGACGGTGGTGAGGCCGACCATGGACCAGCTCGACATGGCGATGTCGTCGAAGCCGATGACGGACAGGTCCTCGGGCACCCTGAGTCCCCGCTGATGCGCCGCCTCCAGGACGCCGTACGCCACGATGTCACTGCCGCACAGGACGGCGGTGGGCGGCTCGGCCGCGTCGAGGAGTTCGAGGCCGTGCGCAAGACCGGTGGCGTGGGTGTGGCTGCCCCAGCGGGTGAGCGCGGGGTCGAGCGGCCGAGGGCGTCGAGCGCGGCGGCGAAGAAGCGGGTGCGCTCGCGCCCGGAGGAGGTGTCTGATGGCCGGCGAGCAGGGCGATGCGGCGGTGGCCGTGACCGGCCAGGTACTCGGCGACGATACGGCGGCCCGCGGCGTCGTCCACGAGGACCCGGTCGACCTCGCGGCCGTCCACATCGCGGTGGAGCAGCACGAGCGGCATCCCGGACTCGAGGAAGTCATCGACCGCCGTGGACTGCACGGTCGCCGCCGCAAAGACGACGCCGTCGACGGTGCCGCCGCGCAGCGCCTCCAGATCACTGGGCCCCGCGCCGTCGGTCTCGGCGCCGCGGGTCAGCAGGACCGTGCGGTACCCGGCCGAGCGGAACTCCTCATGCAGGGTGGTGATCTCCTGCGGGTAGAGCGCGGTTGACGACGTCGGGAGTGACCACGGCCACGGCGTGGGCGCGGCTCGTGGTCAGAGCGCGGGCCGCCGCATTGGGCGCGTAGCCGAGGCGGCGGGCCGCACCGAGGACCGCGTCGCGGGTACGGGGCGCGACGAGCGGATCGCCGCGGAAGACCCGGGAGACCGTCGACTGGGACACTCCCGCGGCCTTCGCCACGTCACAGCCGTTCGCCACCCGCGCCTACCCTCGTGTCACTGTCTTCGATTCGGATCTGGAGTCACGGCCTGCGGACCTCGTGCCACCGCCTCCGGAACCGCCTCAGCCTACCGAGCCCGCCTCAGCACTCCGGCCGCGGCCAGCACCGCGTCCGCCCCGGCGCGCGCCCGCCTGCGCGAACTCCCGCGCTCCCAGCCGTTCGGCGAGGAACACCGACGGCGCCTCGACACTCACCGGCGTACCCGCCGGCACCGCGGCCAGGAAGTCGGCGAGCGGCAGTTCGCCCTCCCCGGCAACGCGCGCAACGCTCGTGACTCCAGCTTGAGGTCACTGCCGTCGGTGGACTGACCGAGCGGGAGGCGCGCGGGGCGGGGCAGGTCGTGCGGCTCGGCGAGCGGGGCGTCGCACAGCTGGACGTGGGGCACCAACGCCCGCTCCAGCGCCCGCAGTTCGTCGACGGTGCCGCCGAACCGGTGGACGTGCAGGGAGTCGAGCAGGACGGCGCAGCCCGCGGCACGGGCGAGGTCGGCGGCTCGGGGATCGAGTGCACCGGCTGGTACGTGATGGGTTCGAGGGTCGGCACCAGGCCGTAGGGCGCCGCGTCGCGGGTGAGCGCGGCCAGCGAGTCGGCGAGGCGCGCCCGGTCGGGGTCGGCGCCGACGACACTGAGGTGGGTGGCCCCGAGCCGGGCGACCGTCTCCAGGATCGGCAGCCACCGCTCCCGGCTCACCCGCTCATCGAGGGTGAGGAACTCGATGTCCCGCACGTACAGCCCGGTGTCCTTCAACCGCAGCAGCGTCTCGTCGAGCAGCGAGCCCGGCCCGCTCATCGGGTACTGCTCCTCCCCTCGCCGTGGCGGGCACCACCCGCAGCCCTACGAAGTCGAACCCGGCCTCCGCGGCCACGTCCACCAGTTCGGGCGGCGGGCAGCCGAGAGCGTGAGGTGCGATGCCCATGGGGTGCCGGTGCGCGTCATGCGGGACTCCTGGGGTTCCGGGGAAGTGCGGCGCTCTTGACGTCTGGCGAGCCAGGTCCGTAATTTCTACGCAACGTTAGTGACTGCGCAGTCATTCGCTGGCGAAGTCCTCAACCCGCCACTTAGTGAGCGGAGACCGCTGCTCGTTCCGAAGCGGTAAGCGCAATCCACTCACGCTAATCGCGACTGCGCACCCACTACCTGCACGATGCACGCCCACCCACACCCGAGGAGCCCCACCCATGCCCCCCTCCGCTCTCCGCATCGGCCTCATCGGCGCCGGCCGCATGGGCACGGCGCACGCCGGGTTCATCGCGCGTGAGGAGGAAACGGTCCTCGTCGGTGTCGCGGATCCCTCCAGTTCGGCGCTCGCGGAGGCCGAGGGCGTGCCGCACTTCGCCGACCACCACGCCCTGCTGGATCCCAACGGCGGCGCCGGTCTCGACGCGGTGATCGTCGCGCCAATCCGAACGGGGCGCATGTCGCCACAGCCCTGGACTGCATCGCGGCTGGCGTGCCCACGCTCCTGGAGAAGCCGGTGGCCGTGGAGCACGCCGAGGCAGCGCGACTGATCGCGGCGGAGGCGGCGTCGGACATCCCGGCACTCGTCGGCCACCACCGGCGCCACCACCCGGCCGTCACGGCAGCCAGGGAACTGATCAGCGCGGGGGCGATAGGCCGCCCGTCGGGGTCAGCGGCATCTGGACGACCAGGAAGGACGACACGTACTTCGACGCCGCGTGGCGCCGTGAGAAGGGCGCGGGCGTCATGCTGATCAACCTCGTCCACGACCTCGACCTGATGCGTCATCTGTGCGGCGAGATCGTCGCCGTGCAGGCCGCGACCAGCAACGCCGTACGCGGTCACGCAGTGGAGGACACCGCCAGCGTCGTGCTGACCTTCACCGACGGCGCGCTCGGCTCGTTTCTGGTGTCGGACGCGGCGGTGGCGCCGTGGGGCTGGGATCAGGCGACCGAGGACGATCCGACGTGCCCGTACCGGCCCGACACGTCCTGCTACTCGATCGCGGGCACGACGGGTTCGCTCTCCTTCCCGCAGTTGGCGCACTACTTCCACGACGGCGGGGCGTCCGGCGACTGGATGCGCTCCGCTGTCGCTGCGCTACAGAACCGAAGGGGGCCGGCGACTGCGCACACGAACCAACTGCGCCACTTCGTCCGCGTGCGCGCGCGGCGCGTGCGCGCCGCTCGTCTCGGTCGCCGACGCCGCCCGCACGCTCGCCGTGGTCGAGGCGGCCGGCCGCGCGCGCGGCCTCCGGCCACACCGAACCCGTACCCCTGACATCACCGGGCCCGCACACCCGCGCCCCAGACCCTGATCACCGCACCGAAAGAGTGAGAGTCCTCATGCGCACCCTGTCCTGCGACCTGCTGGTCATCGGCTCCGGAGCGGGTGGCCTGTCCGCCGCGGTGACGGCCGCCCACCACGGGCTCGACGTCGTCCTCGTCGAGAAGGACACCGCGATGGGAGGCGCGACCGCCTGGTCCGGCGGCTGGATGTGGACCCGCGCCACCCCCTGCACGAAGGCCCCCGCGAGGACATCGACCAGCCCCGTACGTACCTGAAGAACGTGCTCGGCCAGCGCTACGACGCCGACCGCGTCGACGCCTTCCTTCACGCCGCGCCGCACATGGTGGGGTTCTTCCACGAGCGGACAGCGACGCGGTTCGTCGACGGTGGTGGCATCGCCGACATCCACGGCGATCTGCCGGGCGCCTCACAGGCCGGGCGACAGGTCGGTCCAGAAACCGGTGAACGGCTGGCGCCTGAAGCCGTCGCGTGCTGCGCAAGCTGACACGACAGATGTACGAGACGTCGTTCCTCGGCATGGGCATCATGGCCGGCCCGGACCTGCAGAAGTTCCTGCACGTCATGTCGGGCCCGCGGAACTTCGCGCACGCCGCGTGGCGGGTGGGCCTGCACACGGTCGACATGGCGGTCCGCCGCCGCGGCATGCAGCTCGTCAACGGCCCCGCTCTCATCGCCCGGTTGGCGAAGTCCGCGGACGACCTGGGCGTGCGCATGTACGTCGGCGCTCCGGCGAAGCGGCTGCTGCTGGAGGGAAAGGCGGTGCGCGGCGCGATCGTGGCGACGGCGCGGGGCGAAGTGGAGGTGCGGGCCCGTCGCGGCACGGTCCTGGCCACCGGCGGCTTCCCGAACGACGCCGAGCGCACCGCCGCCCTCTTCCCGAAGGGCACCGGTGAGAACCACAAGACGCTGTCCCCCGCAGCGACCACCGGGGACGGAATCCGGATGGCCGAGGAGGCGGGTGCCGTCCTCGACACCTCGGGAGCCTCGCCGGCCGCCTGGTGCCCGGTGTCCCTGGTGCCGTCTCGCCAACGGCCGGGTGGGCCGTTTCCCGCACATCATCGACCGTGGAAAGCCGGGCGTGATCGGGGTGTTGCGCGACGGCCGCCGCTTCGTCAACGAGGCCGACGGCTACCACCAGTACGTCGACGCGATGATCCGTGCGACTCCGGAGGGCGAGGAGGTCGCTTCCTGGCTGATCTGCGACCACCGCTACCAGCGCCGCATGCCGTTCGGCATGTCGCGCCCGTTCCCGCTCCCCCGCTTCCCGTATCTGCGCAACGGCTACCTGCGGCACGGCCGCACTCTGGAGGAGCTGTCCGTCGCCTGCGGCATCGACCCGACCCAACTGCGCCGCACCGTCGATGAGTTCAATGCCGGCGCGATACGGGGCATCGACCCGGAGTTCGGGCGCGGCAGGACGGCGTACAACCGCAGGTCGGGGATCGTCTGCCCGCGGCCCGAACTCCGTCACTCGGCCCCATCGAGAACGCCCCGTTCTATGCCATCAAGGTCTACCCGGCTCGTTCGGTACGTTCGCCGGGCTGCGCGCGGATGCCCACGCCCGCGTCCTCGACGCTGCGGGCGACCCGATCGAGGGCCTCTACGCGGTCGGCACCGACCAGGCGAACGTCCTGGGCGGGCACTACCCGTCGGGTGGCATCAACATCGGCCCCGCGATGACGTTCGGGTATGTGGCGGCGCGCCGCGCGGCGGGCGTCACGGGTACGAGTGGACGTCTGCTGAGGTTGTGGACACCCACGCAAAACCCCAAGTCGCTGCCGGCGGTCGGCCGCGCCAAAGGCAAGTCTTGAGGTGAGCTGCGGAACGCGACCGGTCGGCTCCGCGACGAGTGTGGTCGGAGCCGACCGGTGCGGGCGGGTCACGAGAATCAGCGGCGTCGCTGGTCGGCGCGGAGTTCAGAAGTCGCCGTAGCTGTTGTCGACCGGGTTGACGGTGACGCCGGGGGCGACGATGTCGTCGATGGCGTCGAGCACGTCGGAGACAGGGTGATGTCCGCAGCCGGCAGGAACGCCTCCAGCTGGTCCATGGTGCGCGGTCCGATGATGGCGGAGGTGACGCCGGGGTGGTTGATGACGAAGGCGACGGCCAGCTCGATCAGCGTGTGGCCGGCTTTCTCCGCCACGACGGCGAGCTGCTCGACGGCCTCCAGCTTGCGCTGGTTGGCCGGGGTGCTCATGTCGAACCGAGCCTGGGGCCGGGCGGCGGAGGCCGGACCTTCGGTGGCGTTCTTGCGGTAGCGGCCGAGAGCCAGCCGCCGGAGAGCGGACTGTAGGTGAGGGTGCCCATGCCGTGCCGGCGCACGGTGGGCAGGACGTCTTCCTCGATGCCGCGCACGGGGATCGAGAGTACGGCGGCTGCTCGGTGACGAAAGCGCTCAAGTTTCGCTCGGGAAGCCCAGTGCGCCTCGACGATCTGAGAGCCGGAGTAGGACGAGAGAGCCGATGTAGCGGAACCTTGCCCTGGCGGACCAGATCGGTGAGGGCGCCGAGGGTTTCTTCGACATCGGTGTCGGGGCTGGGGCGGTGCACCTGGTAGAGGTCGATGTGGTCGGTACCCAGCCGCTTCAGCGAGTTCTCGACCTCACGGATGATCCAACGACGGGAGCCGCCACGCTGGTTGGGGTCGTCGGCGTTCGTGGGCATGAAGAACTTGGTCGCCAGGAACACGTCCTCGCGGCGGTCCTTCAGTGCTTGCCGACGATCTCCTCCGAGACACCGGCGGAGTACACGTCGGCGGTGTCGACGAGAGTTGATGCCCGCGTCCAGAGCGCGGTGGATGATCCGGATCGAGTCGGCCTCGTCCTCGCTGCCCCAGGGGCCGAACATCATCGCGCCCAGGCAGAGCGGGCTGACCTGGACGCCGGTGCGGCCGAGCGGTCGGTACTGCATGTGGATCTTCTCCCTTGTGCGTTCGGGTGTGCCCGGTCAGTCGCTGGTGGCCGGGAGGTCTGCGCCGGCGGTGGTCCAGCTGGCGAGGAGGGCGAGGGCCTGCTGCTCGGGTGAGTCCGGCTCGGGGGTGTAGAAGTTCAGTCGCAGGCCGGGGTCGGAGGGCAGTTCCATCGCCTCGTGAGGGCAGCGCGAGATCGCCTACCAGCGGATGGTGGAGCTTCTTCACACCGGAGCGGTGGAACTTCACGTCGTGGCAGTGCCCACCGGCTGGCGAACTCACTGCTCTTGGTGGTCAGTTCACCGATGAGATCGGTCAGGGCCTTGTCGTGGGGTGCGCGGCCCGTCTCGGTGCGCAGGAAGGCGACGGCGTCGTTTGCGCCCTTGTCCCAGTCGACCCAGAAGTCCTGGCTCGCGGGGTCACAGGGACATGTGGCGGGCGGTGTTCACCGGCCCGCGCTGGGCGAACAGGGGTGAGTCGAAGACCGGTGCGTACAGGGCGCGGCCAAGGGTGTTGGCGGCGACGGTGTCGAAGCGGGCGTTGCGCACGTACGCCGGCACCCCGGTCATCGAGTCGAGCAGGCGAAGGATCGTGGGGCGGACCCGTGAAGCGGTCAGCGCGGGGCGCCGTCCTGCCGGGGTGGACGCGCGTGCCGGGTCGTAGAGTGGGTGCGTTCTGCCTCGTTGAGCTGCAGAGCGTGCGCGAGGGCTTCGAGGACGGCGTCGGACGCGCCGCTGAGGTTTCCGCGCTCGAGGCGGACGCAGTGGTCCACGCTCATGCCCGCAAGGAGGGCGACCTCCTCACGGCGCAGCCCCGCGACGCGGCGGTTGCCGCCGTACACGGGCAGACCGGCCTGCTCGGGGGTGATCCAGGGCCCGCCGGGTGCTGAGGAACTCCTTGACCTCGGCAGCCAGCTTCTTCTTGTCGGGGCCTGGGACACGGGGACTCCTTCGGTATCGGCGTGGATCTTGTGCCGGTTTCTCCACGGTAGGCCGGTCCGCCAGCTCTGCGAGGTACTGCCGAGTACCTGGAAGAGCAATGACTCCCACCTGCCGGCACGTGTGCGTTTTCCTGAAGAAGGAGACCGAGGCCGGGATGCCAGGGACATCGATTCCCGCACCCGACTGTGCACCGATCCGAAGGAACATTGTGCGCACCGCATCCCCACCCGCAGCCGCGCCGACCACACGGCCGACCCGAGCGTTTCTGCGCCCGTCGGCGCCCCGAGTCCGCACGACGCTGATCCTCACCATCATCTGCGTCAGCTGCTTCATGGTCATCCTCGACAACTCGATCGTCTTCACGGGCTGCCGCAGATCCAGTCCGCCATGGGGTTCTCCGGGACCGGGCTGTCGTGGATCACCAACGCCTATGTGCTGGTCTTCGGCGGACTGCTGCTCCTGGGCGCCCGGGCCGGTGACCTGTTCGGACACCGCAGGATGTTCGTGTGCTCGCTGGTCGTCTTCGCGCTGGCCTCCCTCCTGGTCGGCGCGGCGCAGTCCCAGCGGTGGCTGATCGGCGCCCGCGCCTTCCAGGGGGTCGGGGCGGCTGTGCTGGCGCCTTCCGCGCTGTCGTTGCTGACGCGCAGTTTCGCCGAGGGCCGCACCCGTAACCGGGCGATGGCCGCCTACAGTGCCGTCGCCGGTCTGGGTGCCTCGCTCGGCCTGGTCGTCGGGGGCCTGTTCGCCGACCTGATCTCGTGGCGGGCCGGGTTCTTCCTCAACGTGCCCGTCGGTCTGGTGATGATCCTGCTTGCCGTGCGATACCTGCCGGAGACGCCCGGCGGCGCGGCGGCTTCGATGTCACCGGCGCGCTCCTGGCCACCCTCGGATCGACGCGCGCTGGTCCTGGGCATCGTCGATGCCACCGACTTCGGCTTCAGGGGCGCCCGCGCCGCCGTCGGCCCGCTGGCAGCCGGCCTTGCTGCTGCTCGCCGTGTTCGTCGTGGTGGAGCGGCGGACCACGCAGCCGATCGTCCCTCTGCGGCTGTTCGCCGGCCGGGAGCGCAGCGGCGCCTACCTCGCGCGGATGCTCTACATGGGCGCGATGATGGGGTTCTTCTTCTTCACCGCGCAATACGTGCAGAGTGTGTACGGCTGGACGCCGCTGCAGGCCGGTCTGGCGTTCCTGCCGATGACCTTGAGTCAACTTCGTCGTCGCCGTCCAGGTGCCCCGTCTGCTCGAGCGGGCCCGCAGGCCGCTGGTGCTCTCGCGGCGTCGTACTGACCGCGGCCGGCATGGTGTGGCTCAGCCGTCTGGCCCTGCACACGCCCTACGTCACGGGCGTGGCGCTGCCCATGATCCTGATCGGTGCCGGACAGGGCCTGGCGCTGGCCCCCATGCGACCTCCAGCGGCGTCGACGGCGTCGCCTCCGGCGATGCCGGCGCCGCGTCGGGCCTGGTCATCACGGTGCATCAGATCGGCAGCGCGCTGAGCCTGTGAGCATCCTGACCGCCGTCGCCGCGAGTGCGGCGACCGGCTCCACGGCCCTCGACATCGCTTCCCGCTCGAGCGCGGCCCTGACCGGCTCCGCCGTCCTGCTCACCCTCGCGGTCCTGACCGTCCTCACACCCTGATCGTGCCCGCACGCACCCCCGTGCCGAAAGGTCCCTGTGATGCAGAACCTCACCCTCAACAACGGCGTCCAGCTGCCCACCCTCGGGCTCGGCGTCTTCCAGACTCCGCCGGATGGGACCGTCGCCTGCCGTCGGGCCGCCCTCGACCTCGGTTACCGGCATATCGACACCGCCGCCGCCTATGGCAACGAACGCGAGGTCGGCCGGGCCCTCCACGACTCCGGTGTACCGCGCGAGACGTCTTCATCGAAACCAAGATCTGGATCAGCGACTACGGCTACGGCGAGACCCTGCGCGGCTTCGACAAGAGCGCCGCCAAGCTCGGCATCGATCAGATCGACCTGCTGATCCTGCACCAGGCCCTGCCCTCCGGCTTCGACAAGACCCTCGCACGCCTACCGCGCCCTGGAAAAGCTCCTGGCTGACGGCCGTGTCCGTGCCATCGGCGTCAGCAACTTCCTGATCGACCACCTGCGCGCACTGCTCGACGCCACGTCCGTCGTCCCGGCCGTCAACCAGCTGGAGATCCACCCCTACTTCCAACAGCGCGACGTCCTCGACTTCGAGCGACAGCCACGGCATCCTCAACCAGGCGTGGTCGCCCATCGGCGGCATCACCTTCTACCCCGGCTACGGCGAGGACCGCAGGAGTGTCCTCCAGGACCCGGCCGTCACCGGGATCGCCGAGGCGCACGGCAAGAGCCCCGCCCAGGTCCTGCTGCGCTGGGGCATCCAGCAGGCCGCTCGGTGATCCCCAAGTCCACCAAGCGCCACCGCATCGCGGAGAACATCGACGTCTTCGACTTCGACCTCACCCAGGACGAGTTGAAGGCGCTCGATGCTCTGGAGACCGGCCGCCGCGGCGCCCCGAGCCCGCGAACGTCACCCTCGCCGCCTACGGCAAGACCATCCCCGAAGCCTGACCACTCCTGTGCGCCGGCATCAAGCCAAAGACATCAACACCGCCTACGAGCGCATCAACTCCTCCGACGTCCGCTACCGGTTCGTCATCGACGCCGCGACCTTCGCCAAGCCGTCCCAGGCATAGCCGGAGGACCGCGCTCACCCGCCCCGCCCCCGGCTGAGGGTGACCTGCGTCGACGGCACCGCGGACGATCCGCTGCACAGAACGCGTGATCGTCACACCCGAGTGAAACTGTCGACACGGGAGCCCGCCGCGTACCTCAACTGCAAGGAATTGAACATGGCAAACCGCCCGCTGACCGTGCTGGTCGTCGGCGCCACCGGCAGCATCGGACGGCTCGTCGTCGATGAGGCGATCGCCCGCGGGCACACCGTCCGCGCCCTGGTACGTGACCACGCGAAGGGCGTCCGACTGCTGCCCGCCGACACGAACTCGTCACCGGCGATGTGACCCGACCCGAGACCCTGCCGGACGCGGTGTCCGGTGCCGACGCGATCATCCTCACCCTCGGCTCCTTCGGCACCTCCTCCTCCCCGCAAACGGTCGACTACGCCGGTGTACGCAACGTCCTGACCGCCCTGACCTCCGCAGATGGCCCAGGCCCCCGGGTGAGTGCTGATGACGTCCATCAGGGGCCACCACCCGCAGCAGCAGCTACGGACACCTGCTGGAGTGGAAACGCCGCTCGGAACGCCTCCTGCGGGCCAGCGGCCTCACCCCACCATCGTGCGCCCGGGCTGGTTCGACATGAACAGCCCCGACGAACACCAGCCGGTGTTCCTCCAGGGCGACCGCCGCCGCTCCGGCGGCCCGCCGGCTGGAGACCATGCGCGCGCGCCGACATCGCACGCGTCCTGGTGGCCTCCCTCACCTCGCCCGAGGCAGCCGACCGTACCTTCGAGCTGATCGCCGAACGGGGCGCTGCCCCCAGCGACTTGGGCCCGCTGTTCGCGGCACTGGATCAGGACCCGCCCCAATCCCTGGACGCGGTGCACGACAGAGGCCAACATGCCCCTCGAAAGGAACCGCAGCGGGTACGCGGCGACCTCGAGAGTCGTCCAGGCACGCGCCGCCACCTGACACCACCGCCGTTTCCCGCGCAGTGCCCGCCCTGCTCACACCAAGGAGTCACCGTGCCCACAGCCCCCGCCGAGGCAGACCGGGAGGCCATCCTCAGACTCACCACAGCTACCTCGACGCCATGGTCAAGGCAGACACCCCAACGCTCGACGGCCTGCTCGACGGCGGCTTCACCCTCACCCACATGACGGGATACGCGCAGCCCAAAACCGAATGGCTCGCCGGGATACGAGCCGGGCAGTTCGTCTACCACTCCATCGACGAGACGGACACGATCCTCGACCTCGACGACAGCACAGCACGGCTGACCCTGCGGACCATGACCGACGCGACGGTGCACGGCAGCCGCTCCACCTGGCAGCTGCAGTTGATCACCGACTACGCCCATCGCGACGACACGTGGATTCCCTGAGAACGGCCGCCACCACATGGTGAGCAGCAGCCGAAGACCACCGGATGTCCCTGATACAGCAAAGGGTCAATCCGTCCGACCGGTTGTGAGGAGAGCGCATCGTGGCGGCCCTTGAGTTCGTCGTCGTACTCGGATGCGCCCTGCTGGTCAGCGGCGCCTCGCCCACCGGCTCAAGGTAGCCACGCCCGTCATGCAACTGGCCGCCGGTGTCCTGCTCGGCTTCGTACCCGCGCTGCGCGCAACCGAGCTGCCACCGGATGTGCTGCTGCTCGTCTTCCTGCCGGTGCTCCTGTACTGGGAGAGCGTGACCACCTCGCTGCGAGCGATCCGGCGGGATCTGCGCGGCATCATCCTGACCGGCACCCTTCTGGTCGTCGTCACCGCCTGGGCCGTGGCCGCGCTCGCCCACGCCCTCGGCCTGCCGTGGGGCCCGGCCTGGGTCCTGGGCGCCGCCGTGGCACCGACGGACGCCACCGCAGTCGGCGTCGTGTCCCGGCTGCTGCCCCAGCGCAACGTCACACTGCTGCGCGCCGAGTCGCTGATCAACGACGGCACCGCACTGGTCGTCTACAGCCTCGCGGTAGGAGTCACCGCAGGCTCCGAACACCTCAGTGCGGCCACGTGAGCTGGCTGGTGGCGCTGTCCTACGGAGGCGGCCTCGCAGCCGGCGCGGTGGTGGCGTGGCTCGGCATCCAGCTGCGACGCCGGGTTCGACGCCTGGGCGACACCCTGCTGGACAACCTTACGATCATCCTGATCCCGTTCAGCGCCTACCTGGTAGCCGAACAGCTTGAGGCGTCAGGAGTGCTGGCGGTGGTGGCGTGCGGTCTCATCATGAGCCAGGCCGGGCCGAGTCTGGGTCGGGCATCGGCACGGCGGCAAACGGAAGCCTTCTGGTCGCTGGCGATGTATCTGCTCAACGGAGCCCTGTTCATCCTGGTCGGAATCGAAGCGCAAGCAGCGGTCCGCGCCCTGTCCGGCGCTGCCCTGACCAAGGCACTGGTGATGGTGGCGGCTGTGGCGTGTGCGCTGGTCGTCGTCCGCTTCCTGTTCCTGTTCACCACGGTGTACGCCATCAGGGTGCTGGACCGGCGCCCGCAGCAGCTTCGGCGCCGGATGGGCCATCGGGCACGCGTGGTGAGCGCGTTGGCCGGCTTCCGCGGAGCGGTTTCCCTGGCTCTGGCCCTGTCTGTGCCTTACACGGTCGATTCCGGCGCGGCGTTTCCCGACCGCGACACGATCGTCTTCGTCACCTCTGGTGTCGTCGTCTCCGCTCTGGTGGTCCAGGGGCTCGTCCTCCTGCGGTCGCCCGCTGGGCGCGTCTGCCCCGGGACACGGGCTGGGAGGAAGAACTCGCCCTCGCCGCGAGCGCCGGTTCGCAGGCCGCACTCGATGCTCTGCGCGAGGTCGCAGCCGATCTGGGCATCGACGCTGATGTCACCGAGCGGCTGCAGGCCGAATACGAGACGCACCTGAGCGCGGTGCACGCCGCCGGCACTGCGAGCGACCCGGAGTCGGGAGCGCTGCTGCGGCGCCGAGCAGCAGGAGACCGCCCTGCGTCTGGCTCTGCTGGAGCACAAGCGCTCCGCCGTGATCGCCCTGCGCGACAGTCACCGCATCGACGACTCCGTGCTGTTGCGGGTCCAGGAACAGCTGGATGCGGAGGAAGTCCGCCTGACGCAGCTGAAGAAGGACCGGTGACCGATGGCCTGCAGGCACCCCTGTCCGTGGGCCCTGGCCGACCGGTCAGACCGCGGCCCAGCCGTCGTCTACCGGGACCACGGCGCCGTTGATGAACGTGGCGTGCTCGGAGGCGAGGTAGACGATCGCGTCCGCCTGCTCGTCGAGCGCTACCGCGACGGCCGATGTTGCCGCGGATGAGGGGGCCGAGGACCGCGGGACCGTGTGCGTCGGGGCGGGGTTCGACGTGAATCTTGGTCTCCGTGGGGCCGGGAGCCACCGCATTAGTCCTGATCCCCTCGCCCTGGTACATGACGGCGAGGTTCTTGACCAGGCCGATTACCGCGTGCTTGGAAGCGGTGTAGGCGGCACCTGGCGGCGCTGCCCCGCAGTCCTGCCTCGGAGGCGGTGAAGGCGATGGCACCGCCTCCCGCGCTGATCATGCTAGGCAGTACGGCACGAGTCAGGCGGAACGGGGCGGTGACGTTGACGCGCATCACACGATCCCATTCGGTCTCGCCGAGCGCGGACATGCGGTCCATGATGCCCGCGTTGTTCACCAGGACGTTCACGGTGCCGGATCGTTCCACGGCACGCTCCACGAGCCGCTCGACCACCCGCTGGTCGCTGAGGTCGCCGATGACCATGGCTCCGCTGCCGCCGGCGGCCTCCACCTCCCGTTGAGGTCTGGGCTCGGGGTGGGTACTGGGGCCCGATGGGGGCGGGCAAGGTCAGGCCGTCTGCTCTCAGGCTCCGCGCAGTTGCGGTGCGGCTGCCTCTGCAGGCCTTCTGGGGGCGCTCAATCAGCGGGGAGGCCGGGCGCCGACGGTGATGCGCCCGGCCGCGGGGATCACGCGTGCTGGTCGCCGCTGCCAGCGGACACGGGCTCGTGGGCAGCGTGGGTTACACCGTGACCTGCTGCCGTCGGCCGCTGACGCGGGATGAAGGAGAGGCCACCGCAAGGGCCAGCAATGCGGCTCCGGCCCCGATCCCCATCACCGTGCGAAACCCGTTCTGCGAGGCCACTTCGGCCGGGCCGAAGCTGATGGTCATCTGAGACAGCACCACTCCGGCCAGGGCGCTGGAGACGGAGGTGCCGATGGCTCGCATGAGGGTGTTGAGACTGTTGGCGGCGGCGGTCTCAGAAACCGGGACGGCACCCATCACCAAGGCAGGCATCGCCCCATAAGCAAGGCCGACACCGGCGCCGATGACGCAGGAAACCAGCACCAACTGCCAGATCTGCGCCATCAGGAAGATGTTCAGGACGTAGCCGGCCGCGACCGTGACGGCGCCCAGCATCAGGGTCGTCTTCGGCCCCTGAGCTCGGGAGATACGAGCCGAGAAGGGAGCCATCGCCATCATGACCAGCCCCTGCGGGTGCCAGCACAAGACCGGAGACGAGCAGCGACTGGCCGAGGCCATATCCGGTGGCTTCAGGAAGCTGGAGCAACTGGGGCAGCACCAGGGACATCGCGAACATCGAGAAGCCGAAGGACATCGAAGCCAGGTTGGTGAACAGCACCTGCTTGCGGGCGGCGACCCGCAGGTCCACCAGGGCGTACGAGGTGCGCAGTTGATAGGCGCCCCAGATGAGCAGGATCACGATGCCGGCCGCGAACAGGCCCAGGGTCGTACCGCTGGTCCAGCCCCAGGCCGCGCCCTTGGAGATGGCAGAGCAGCAGGCACACGAGCGCGGCGGAGAGCCCGAGTGCACCCATGAGATCGAAGCGGCCTCCGCTGCGCACCCGCGATTCCGGCACCAGGGAGACGACCAGCACACGGTGGCCAGGAGGCCGGCGACGGTGGAGACCCAGAAGAGTACGTGCCAGTCGAAGTGGTCGGCGATCAGCGCGGCGGCGGGCAGGCCCAGGGCACCGCCGACACCCAGCGAGGCGCTCATCACCGCGGTCGCGGAGGCCAGTTTCTCGGTCGGCAGTTCGTCTCGCATGATGCTGATGCCGAGCAGGGATCGCGCCCGCGGACAGCCCTGCAGCGCACGTCCGATGATCATCGGTACGAGGAATCCGCCAGGGCGCACACCACCGATCCGGCGGTCAGCAGCACCAGGCTGATCAGCAGCATGCGGCGCTTGCCGTACATGTCGCCCAGACGGCCGATGACCGGAGTGGCGACCGCAGGGGCGAGCAGGGTGGCGGTGACCGCCCGAGCGGTGTCGGAGGGCGAGGCGTTGAGGAGGTCGGGCAGCTGCGGCACCAGTGGGATGACCAGGGTCTGCATGAGCGAGACCACGATCCCCGCGAAGGCGAGCACCGCCACGACGGCGCTGGCACGTGGGGCCGCGACCTTCCCCTCTTGGGCGGGCTGGATGGGCGCGTCGGACATGGGAAGGGGCCTCCGTCTGGACAAGTGGGATGCGAAGCGACAAACTTTTAATTCAAGCCGTTGATTTAAAACTAGACCTCGCCTTCAGTCGGGTCAAGCGGGCCCCGCAAGGAGGAAGCAATGCGTTGCGGCGCATCCCGCCCGCGAGGCCGCGGACCACGCTGCGGGCGGGCGAGGACCTGAGCCCGGTGCTCGCTAGGCTGACAGCAGCGTCGCCCGCCACCGACGAAGATGCGGGGGCCGTGGGTGGCGAACGGGACTGGCCGATCAGCGCCAGCGCGATGTCTCAGAGTGGTGAGGGCGGTGGCCGGTAGAAGCGTGCGCGAGGAAAAGGTCGAGGCGACGAGGGAGGCCATCCTCACGGCCGCGGAACGCCTCTTTGCCGAACGCGGCGTCTACAACGTCTCCAACCGCCAGATCAGCGAAGCCGCCGGCCAGGGCAACACCACGGCAGTCAACTATCACTTCGGCAACAAAACCGACCTGGTCCGGGCCATCTCCCGCCGCCACACGAACAGATCGAACTCATCCGCGACCGCATCGTCACGCAGAAACCCAGGGCTCCACAGCGCTGCGGGACTGGGTAGCGTGCATGGTCCGCCCCGTCACCGAGCACCTCGACGCCCTGGGCAGCCCACCTGGTATGCGCGCTTCAACGCCCAGGTGACCGCTGATCCCGCACTCTACAGAAGCCATCGCGGCCGAACCCGCCACCGCACCTCACTCCGCGCGCTGCTCGACGGTCTCAACACCTGCCTGCCCGCGCTGTCGCCCACGGTGCAGGCCGCCCGCGGGGCCATGGCCCGACACCTCATCGTCCAGATGTGCGTGGAACGAGAGCGCACGCTCACCGGCGGCCAGGCATGCGCCCTCCGCCTGGGCGGACACCGCCGACCTGCTCATCGACGCGCTCACAGGACTCTGGAACGCGCCAGTGAGCGGCTCGGCACCCTGAGGCGCCGCAGGCCCTCCAGACGGTCGAGGGCGCCCGGCTGCCGAAGCCTGGTGCCGGCGGCAGCAGCTCTACGGAGCAACAGCCAGAAACGAGGCCGGAGTTGCCACCTCTGCGTGTGAGCGGTTCACACGGGAGTTCCGAGTCGCTCCGCGAAGGACGGACGACCGTGAGGGAATCGCTTTCGGTGTGTGGGCGAGGACGGACCCACCGGTGATGTTGCCAGAGACAGCGTGGCAGCGATGCCGCCACAGCGCGTGCGGCGGCGACCACGGCGGCCGAGCAGCACGATCTCCTTGCACAGCACCTACGGGGTGTGTGCCACTGGCCGCGGAGGTCGATGCGGGCACGACCCGGCACCGACAGCGGCCGTCCGACGGGATGCCCCCGGACGTCGCTTGAGGCCGGCCCCTGCCGCCGCAGGGGCCAGCTCTCGCTCGCTCAGTTCGCTCCCTTCTTGGATTGGATGGGCGGATTGTCCGGTGTCATCGATTCCTCATGCGGTCTGTCAGGCCGCGAGGGTGAGGTCGGCGGCGTGAGCTCGTAGCACCGCCCTTCGCTCAGGACAGCACGCGGTAGGTCACGTGTGTGACCGAGTCCGTTGCTCGCGACTCCAGTTGTTCAAGATTCAGTGACGGCACGCCGTCGAACAGCCGGTGCCGGCACCGAGCGTGAGCACGGCACGATGTGCAGCCGCAGCTCGTCGACCAAGCCTGCGGCGAGGTACTGAGTTGATGGTGAGTCGCGCCCCCGTGGATCGACACGTTGCGGTCCCCTGCCGCCTCGCGAGCCTGCAGCAGCGCGGATTTGATGCCGCCGGTGACGAAGTGGAACGTGGTGCCGCCGTCCATCGGTTGTGGGTCGCGCGGATGGTGGGTGAGCACGAAGACCGGTGCGTGATACGGCGGATTGTCGCCCCACCATCCCTTCCACTGTCGATCCCATGCGCCGCGTACGGGGCCGAACATGTGCGCCCCATGATGAAGGCGCCGACCATCGTCAGCCGGTCGAGCTCAGCCTGCCGCCGCTCCGGGTTTCGAACATCCAGGCGTGCAGTCTGTCGCTCCCCAGCCATCGCCGGCGTCGTCGCCGAACGCGCTGCTCGGTCTGGTTGAGTCGGCCGAGTACCCGTCGACGGAGATCGAGAGGTCGCAGGTCACCTTGCCCACATGTTCGGTCACTGTGCCGTCCTCCTGGTAGCGACTTATCGTTACCTTCGCGGTGAGCCGTCTGCAGGGGTAGACCATTTCGGGCCCGCAAACTCATCGCCCGGCCCTGCCTCCTCCCCCGGCGCCGTGCGACTGCCCGCGACCAGTGACGCTGATGGCACGCGCTCAAGGTTCCCTACGCTGTTCTGCGGGACGTGGTGAAGCCCTTCGTATAGTTCATCCACCCTGGGGTGTCGGCGTGATGCGAATGTGGCTGTCAAACCGGCAGACCTGAACGAAGGCGTCGGGGGCTCTGGTCCACTTCGAGTGGTCGCGCGCACAGCGTGACTGTCGATCTTCTCGTCATGAGGGCGCCGACGAAATGCAGCTCGTGGGGTGACGGAATGTCGGCGCGCGGCCCAAGCTTCGATCAGTCTGGCGGTACTTGCGGGATCTGGCCCGCTGGGGCTGGGCGGCAAGCCATTGCTGTAGTTCTCGGTGGCGGAACTGGTAAGCGTTTCCTGAACGTCGCAGCAGGCCGGCGCGGTAGGCGTAGGCAAGAGTCGTGGTCAAGTGGAACGGCAGAACCTTCCGGGCGCACCACAAGAAGACCACGTAGCGGCGTGCCGACCGAAGCCCGACTATCAGCCCAGGCATCAGCCCGAACGCAAGCCCCAACGGCAGGCCGAGACGCAAGCCACCCGCCAGCCCCAACGCCAGACCGACCGCCAGGCCGAACTTCGCGTCTCCCGGCATGACCTCTCAGGGGCGGCGATGCGTCTCGGGTCAGCCTGCGCCCCAATCGCCAGGCCGACCACCGCCAGCCCGTACGCCAGGCCGACTCGCCAGCCGTACGCACGCCCAGCGCGAGCCCGATCGCCAGCCCGGCCGGCAATTTGGCTGTCAGCCCGACCGTCAGACGACCCATCAGCCCGAACGTCAGTCCCAACAGCAAGCCCGACGGTCAGCGCGGCCAGGGAGCTCCTCGAATTCGTGCGGATGGCCTGCCACGCTCCATCTGCGCGGGAGGCTGGTGGTCTGACTCCCCGCTATCACGCGGTGACACAGGGGTACACGGCGAACGTCACGGTAAGGAACGTGCTGATGGGCCATAGCAGCAGGATCGCGGGCAGGCAGGCGAGCAAGATCGCCAGTGTCGTAAGTGTGGCATCCCAGGCGCGTACGCGAGCGTGGCCGGC
The DNA here is from genome assembly GCF_030766975.1 of Streptomyces sp. KL116D. Lineage (NCBI taxonomy): Bacteria > Bacillati > Actinomycetota > Actinomycetes > Kitasatosporales > Streptomycetaceae > Streptomyces > Streptomyces sp. KL116D. Next base: position 303,427 of record NZ_JASERH010000136.1, read on the forward strand.
GATCGGCCACAGCTCGTACAGATGGATGTCCGTGCGCGCGCCGACGCCGGTGACTGACCCGTGGCCAGCGGTGCGGAGTTGAGATGTCTGGCGATGCAGGTGAGCCAGCTCCGGATCTGGTCGGCCTGGTAGCCGCGGGGCGGCGGATACAGGTTGCAGGTGGCAGGGATCAGCAAGGCGAGCAGGTGCTCGTCCAGTTCCTGCGGGTGGACAGGGCGCGCAGCGGTGCCGGGTCGGTAGTGCGGTAGACGGTGGCAGCCAGGGACAGGCGCCACGGTGTACTGAGATGCCCGGCCAGCAGGCCGGAGCGAGCCCGTGCGCAGCTCCTGCAGGAGGCTGGCCCAGCGGGAGTTGCCCTGGGTTCGGGCGGCGAGGTAGGCGCGGGCCCGGGCCGGGGTCACGGGCTGGATGGCAATTCGAGTGGCCGGGGTGAGCCGGGCCGGCGGCCGCGACGGTGCCGTGGCCGCGAGCGCTTGGTAGTGGGCGGTGCGGCAGAGCAGGATCAGTGGGGCGGGATCCTTCCCGTGGCTGTGAGGCATTGAGTGCCTTCAGCGCCGCCCGGGCGCGGGGGCATCGGGGTCGGGGAGCTGACGCCCCTGGGGGTCGCAGACCGGAGCGCCGTCCGCATCGGTCAGGCCGGGATCCATCTCATCCAGCCCGTCCAGGACCGGCAGGATCCAGTGAGCCGTGCACCAGTTGGTGGGCACGCAGCAGGGGCTGGTCGTAGGACGCGTGGTGAGGTGAGCGGTGAGGAAGTCCTCCAGCGGTAGCGCAGGATCCCACTGGGCCAGCGACAGGCGCACCGGCACCGGGTCGGTGGCGCCCCGGGTTTGATCAACTCGGTGAGGAGCTCCAGCGCCAGGACCGTCTTGCCGGCGCCGGGTTCGCCGGTGATGACCAGCCGCCGTGCTTCGGTGCTGCTGTAGTAGGCGGCGATGGCCGGAATGTTGGGGGTGCCGTCGCGCAGCTGCCCGCGAGCCAGTGGCCCAGACGCGCTGGCCGGTGTCTCCCGGGTGAAACGGACGATTGATCAGGTGGCGGTCTCCGTCGGCGAGGTTGGCACCCTGCAGGTCCAAGAGCTCCTTGCCCTCGGCCCGGGCGACGGCGTCGGCGAGGGTTCGGGCGGCAGACTCCCCAGTGCGGCGGCATCCGCCCGCTGCTCCCAGCCCGGCCCTGGCCAGCAACAGGCCGGCCATCGCCACCACAAAGCTAGGAACCACGAAGGCGAACGTGACCACGTTCGCTGACGCTCTCGCCCCGACGCAGCTCCCGAACGCCCCAGCCTGCGGCAGCCAGCGCCGCCACCACCCCAGCCACACACAGCACCGCCCAGATGCGGCGCTCCCGTCGCTCCCCACCCATCACCATGGATACGAGGGTCCCAACCCGCCCACACGCATTCACCCGCCGCCGCACGTCCGTTACCCAGCGGCGACAATCCGTCCACGTGCGCGGCCATCTTGTCGACGGCAGCACGGCCGCGCCGGCGCCACGTCCACCTCCGTGAATCAACCCGCAACGTCCAGGGCAGCACGCCCGCCTCAGTCCATTCAGACAGTGATCACGTAGGCCACCGAACAGCGCCCCCGAACACACGTCGAAACGACATCACGCAGAGTTACACAGCTAGAGGATCGTGCCCTCGATACGCACGCATCGGCCGCGGCTTTCGTCCGGCGGAGGGTAGATCACTACGGGCGTGCTGCGCCGTGTTCTCAGCGTGCAGGCAGGACCGTAGTACCGCATGCGGGCCTTCTCCTGGACGCACGGTGCCGGTCCGGCGGCGGGGTCGGAGCCGCATCGCCGACCGTGCGGCTCCGACCTTCCGCTCGCAGCGCCAGCCTCGGGCAGGTTCCCGCATTCCAAGACCCCGCGAGCAGACCGGTGAGGAAGCACCCGGGGATGCGCGCTGCCCCAGCAGCGGGCCCGACCCAAGGTCACGAGGCCGCGCCGCTATGTGACTTCCTATCCGGTGCACGCGCGTAGCAGTCCCCGCGGTGCGACCTTCGCTCTGCGTCTCCGCGTGCGCGAAGAGCCGGCGGGCCAGGGGACAGCGCGCAAGTCGACCGAGGTGGCCCGCGAAGCTGCCTCCCGGCGTACCGTCGGAGCAACGAGCGCATCCGGCGTGGGCGGGGAGCGCATGTCAAGGCGGTTGGGGGACGGCCGCTGCCGGTGGTGCGGCAGCGGCCGTCCTGGCGTGCGGGACTCGTGCTCCCCTGCCTGTCCCGCACGTGGTGTCCCCTGGGGCCGGGAGGCGGGAGATGCTCTACCGGTGGCAGGGGACGGGAGCTGGGATCGCTTCAGTCGGCGATTGCGGTCCCAGCGGGCATGCAGGCCACGCCACATTGAGCCGCCTCTGCAGCAGGGAGGCAGGCAGGGCGCGGGCAGCAGCCGGTATTGCCAGTGGCGCTGGTCCCAACGCCTCCACCAGAGAGTAGAACGCCAACTCGCGCTATCTCAAGGGGTACTTGACACGCTGAGCTTTGTGTTTCACCTCTGTCACTTGCCAGCGGCCGCTTTGCCCGTAGCACGCAAACCGTCTGCCAGTCGTCAGGCGCAGAGCGCCGGACCGGCTCACCGAATGCGCGGCTCCGACCTCTCCCTCGCGGACCGTGCAGCGGGCACTTCTCCCGCTGCTCCGTCCACGGAGCAGGCAGGAGACACGTGGCCGACATCCTGCGGCCACTCGGCCCTACCGGCGACGATCCGACGCGGCGCGCCAGCGAACTCCTCGCTCTGGCGCATCAGATAGCCGGCCTTGACCTGGAGAGCATTGACGTCGATCGGTTTGTGGATGATGTCGGCAACACCCGCCTCCAATGCCTCGCCGGTCAGCGCATCGTCCAGCCACATCCCCTGTGACCAGGATGATGGGAATGCGGCAGGTCTGATCCAGCCGAACCAGATAGCGGGCCACCTCCAGACCGCTGACCCGGGGCATGCGCACATCCATGACGATCAGCCCGACGCCGCCCTTCAAAGCCGCTTTCAGCGCCTGTGCGCCCCCGGTAGCGCGTTCCACCGGATAGCCGAGCGGTATCAGAGCGGCCTCCAGGGCAAGCAAGGTGTCCTCGCGGTCGTCGACCAGCAAGATCCGCAACCTGTCCGCCATGGCCGCCCTCCTCGACGCCGATGCGTCCTCCTGCCAGGAGTCTGAGCCCTCAGATCACCTTCCTGCAGCGGCTTTGCGCAGCAACAGAGCCAGAGTTGTGTCCCTACTCCGTGTGAATGGTTCACACGAGGAGTTCCGCCGCATTGCGGGAGGACGGACGACCGTGAGCGAGTAACTTTCAGACTGTGGGCGAGAACCGGCACTGGGGTGATGATGTCGAGATGGCGCGGCAGCGTGCCGCCGCAGCGCGTGCCCGTGCCGCCAGTATCGGTCGCGGCGGCCGAGCAGCACGATCTCCTGGCGCAGGAGCAAGGGCGGCCTGAGGTGCTCCGAGGGCTGGCGGCGCTGCATCGTTCGATGGCTGCCAGCCATCCGGCGGCCGCCGAGATGCAGGAGGCGTACGCCGCCGGATGGCCGCCTGGTCGCTCAGGAAGCAGGAATCCGTCCCCTGTTCATGGGCAGCGTGGTTGCGGCGTGCGGGGTCGGGGGCGGGGCGCTGGTACTGCTCGGCCCGAGCATCGGGACGCCTCGCGGTCGCCACGTCCGATCAGCGTGCCGAACGGGCGCAGGATCTGGAGTGGGTGCTGGGGGAAGGCCCGGTCAGGGAGGCGGCGCGTAGCGGTGGTGTGGTGGCTGCCAGGGGCTCCGGTCTGATGGCGCGCTGGCCGGTCTACGGGTGTGGCATGCATGATCTCGGGCTGCGGGCTCGCTGCCGCCGTGCCGCTTACAGCCGGGGAGAGACGGTTGGGTGTGCTGGCGGTGTACGACCACGAAAGCCTGCCCCGGCCGGCAGACCTCCAGCGCATCGGTGCGGCCCTGACCGAGGACATCCTCCTCGGCCCGGGCGGGGACCCTTGGCTGTACGGGGAAACCGACCTCCACAGCGAGGTCCACCAGGCCGCCGGCATCACCGCGGAAAGAGAAGGCTGCAGCGTCGCGGACGCCCTGGTCCTCATCAAAGCCCGCTCCTACACGGAGGGCACGACCACGAGCGACATCGCCCACCAAATCATCCACCACGGCCTTCGCCTGACCAACGAGCCGGAATAGGCCACGGCTGCTACGGCCCGCGCATCGTCGGGGCAATCGAACGCGTGACCCACTACGCGCATGCGCAACCTACCGATTCCGGATGATCTCGTACACACCCTGATGGAGTGGACGCGTACGAATCGCTCGCCCACGAGGGGACGGTCCGCACGCCGTCCCGCGGCGGCTCCTGGTGCTGCTCCCCGTCCGGCTGGCTGCGCATCTCTGCTGGACAGGCCGGACACTCCCGCTAGGCGTCCGTATGGAGCTGCGGCGCCCATTCATCCGGTCGTAGATACGGGAGCACCGTGCGGCGCCGACGCTCGCCCGGATCGGAGCAGTCGGACTGCGGTCACAGTCCGCAGTCCACCACCGGATGCGCCAGCTGCAGACGCTGGGCCTGGTCCGCATACGGAAGGGCCAAGCCCGATCCAGTGGGATCCCTCGCCGCCCGGCGCAGCCGAGGGCCATCCGCCCGCCCAGCGGGGTACGTACGGAGACCGTCGTGGCCCCGTCCGTCGCGACATCGGACGCCCGGTACGCACCACGGAGCGGCCGAAGCGAAGGCGTTCCGTGTGCGCGCCGCCGGGTCACCAGGCCAGGCAGGTCAGTCCTGCGAGAACAAACATGGCGAGCGTGATCCCGTGCACCAGACGCGTCCGCGCCTGCAGTTGAGTGAGCGCCGTGCTGCTGTCGCGACTGCACAGGCAGGTGTCCGGATGCGGGGCGGGCGAGTCGAGCCAGTAAGCGTCCAGGAGCTGGGCATGCGGGGCAATGGTGGTCTCGTCAGGGTGCATGAATGGTTCAACGCAGAACGCCGGACGAATGCTACGGCCGTGTCAAAGGCAGGTGCAGCCCGCTACCCGGACGGCTCGACGACGACGGGCAGCCGTTTGCCGGTGCACGTGGCGGGCAGGAGAGGCCGCTCGGACGCGGTTGGCAAGCAGTCCTGTTACGGCGTTGAGTCCGAGTGGCGGGTTCGGGCAAGGAGAGATCGTTCCTCGGTCGGCGAGCGGCAGGTGTGGTTCTCGCGCGGCGGGCTACTTCGGTCTGACGGCGTGCGCGGCAGTGAATCCCCGTGGGTCTGCCGCGCCGAGGCTCTCCGGTTCAGGCTGGAGCCGGGAGAGCCGCCCTGGCTACAGCGATGCCCTGCTCGCACAACTGGCGTGCCACCTCACGCAGTTTGATGTTGTTCTCCTGCGAGTAGCGGCGCAGCACGCTGAAGGCTTCGTCCTCGTCGATGTGGTGCTGGGCCATCAGGATGCCCATGGCCTGGCCGATGGTGTGGCGGGTGTCGATCGCCTGCTGCAGCCCGGCATGCTCACGGGCCCCGGATATCGCGACCGCGGCGTGGGAGGCAGCAGCCAGCCGGCGGTCTCGCTGTCGTCGGTGAACGCGCCGGGCCGGTGCGAGTAGAGGTTGAGCGCGCCGAGGTTGTCCTTGTCCTCGGTGTACAGGAGGAAGCCCATCACGCTGCCGATCCCGAGGGCGTGGGCCTTGGGCGCGTAGGCGCGCCAGCGCACGGACTCGGTGGACAGGTCACGCAGACGGAAGACGGGGTGCTCGATGCGGGCGGCGTCGAAACAGGGGCCCTCGCCCAGCTGTTCCTGCAACCGGTCGCTCTCATCCACCAGGGGATCGGTCGACGCCAGGGTGGTCACCTGCCCCCGGCGCAGGGTGAGGATGCCGGCCGCATCACAGTCGTCGACCAGGCCGACGGCCGCATCCGTGATCTTGTCCAGGGTCGTATCCACACTATCCCGGGCCAGGAACCCACGCGCCATCGACGCCAAGTGCACAGCAAACTCACGCCAGTCCATGAAGCTCCCCTACCCCCGATCTCCCGATTATGGAGATGCCGTGCAGTGCTGAATCCGTCGAGACCGCTACGCGCATGACGACCGTGCCGTTCTCAAAGGGGCCTTGCCGCAAACCAACTCCCCCCTGCGGCAAGGCCACTTGTGAGACAGGGCGTCCCCCTTCACGCGCTGCCCCACCAGGTCCTTCCGTGGACCTGTAAGGCACTGCGAGAGCACGCTCCACCGGATGGGCATCGCCCATGCGCTGAACAGAGCACCAGCATGAGCGCGGGTCGCTGGCCAGCCCGGTCGCGGGCGGGGGCGCGGCGGACGCCATGAAACGACCTCGGCGACTGATCAGGCGACCGCGACTCGTGCCCGGTGCCTGCGCACGGCGTCGCGATTGGCGCAGCGATGTGAGCAGTAGCGCTGCCGTCCGGTTCGTGAGGTGTCGGCGAAGGCCCTGTCGCATTCGATTACTTCGCAGCGCCGTAGCCGGTGCATGCCGCGGCCCGCGAGATGCATTGCGGTGCCGACCGCGAACAGCGTGAACAGCACGGAGCCGAGCGGCTGGTCCGCGTCCCGGTAGTGCAGGTGCCAGCCGGTCCCGGGGTGGGAGGTCAGTCTCGGGTAGGCGGCGGCTCGGCCAGCATCCGGTTCAGCAGATCGGCGCGCTCCTGCTCTCCGGTGGCGTCGACGATCTGCTCCCAGGCGTTCAGCGCGGCCTGGCCACGGCTGAGGTCGTCCGCTGTCACCCGGCGTTCCAGCGTGAGCCCGGCGGCGCGACAGCGGTCTGCCAGCTCAACTGCGCTCTCTGGCCGGTGGTTGGCCAGGTCCGCGGCCAGGTTCACCGCACCCTCGCCGTAAGTTGAGTTGCATGAGACTATTACATCAGCGTGGTCCGTATGACACAACAAGCCGCCCGACTCACCGGATCAGGGCTCACGACCCGTGGCGCTATCGCTGGATCGTGCTGGGCATCGCCACCTTCACCCAGGCCGCGTCCGGCTTCTTCGTGGGCGGCCTCGGAGCACTCGGCGTGCACCTGCAGAGCGCCCTGGACCTGACCACCGCACAGTTGGGACTGCTCATTTCGGCGGCCCAACTGGTCCCGCTGGCCGGGCTGCTGGTCGCCGGCGAGCTCCTCGACCGCTACAGCGAGCGCTGGGTGGTCGGGGTCGGTGCCAGCATCGTCGCACTGGCCCTGGGCGCGGGAGCCTGGCTCCGGGATACGCGGCCCTGCTGGTCGCGACTCCTGCTGGTCGGTGCGGGATACAGCACCGTCCAGCCGGGCGGAAGCAAGTCGGTGGCCTCCTGGTTCGACGGGTCACAGCGCGGCTTGGCGATGGGCATCCGGCAGGCAGGTCTGCCCCTGGGAGCAGCGCTCGCATCGGCCGTACTGCCCCTCGTCGCCGAAGGGTTCGGCTGGCGAGCGACCTTGTTGACCGGCGGCTTCGTCGCACTCCTCGGAGCCGCCCTCTTCGCTGGGCTGCTACCGCCGCCCGCCCGCCGCGTCCGCTCGACAGGACAAGGGCCGTCGGACCCGCTCGCGGCGCAACTGGGCGCCCGGCTGCGCATGCTCCGTGAACCGTCCACGGTGAAGATCATGTTGTCGGGGACCAGTCTGATCTCGGTGCAGTACGGCGTGGCCGTCCTAGCCGTGCTCCACCTCCACCAGACGTCATCGGTCGGCGCCGGACAGGCCGCCCTGGTCCTGGTTGCCTCCCAGGGTGCGGGCGTTGCGGGCCGGATATGTCTGGCCGCCTTGAGCGACCGGAGCGGCTCCGGGCGCTATGCCATCGTGCTGGTCTGCATGGTCGCTGCGATCGCCGGACTGGTCGTGCTGATGACACCGGCCGGGCGGGCACCGGTCGTAGCTTCCGCAGTCTTCGTCTGGCTCGGCTTCTTCGGATTCGGCTGGTACGGCCCGTGGGTCGCCTACGTCACCGAAGCGCTCCACCGGGCAAGACCGGCTTCGCCCTGGGCCTGGCCATGTCCGTCAACCAGATCGCCATCGTCACCGTGCCGCCCGCGCTCGGCCTGCTGGTCGACCTCACCAGCAGCTTCACCCCGGCCTGGGCGCTGCTTTCCTTGTTGACCGTCGTTGCCCTGGCGGTCACAGTCAAGGCGGAACTCCACACCCGCTGACGCGCCTCGGGCCATTGCCCCTCAGGCATAGCCCGAAGGCGCGGACGACCTCAACTCCCCACCGCGCCCGTGATGTTCGTAATCGGCGCCAGTACCGGACGGACCAGGCCGCTTACCCAGGACACCTCAGGCGATACCGACCTACCGCTGGCGATGGGCTGAGCCGGGAGGGCGCCCTGCCCGGCAGGCCTCGCCGTGCTCGCACTGCTGTGGAGAAAACTGTCACGCTGCCGTGACCCGGCCTCTGTCCGACTCCGCACACGAGGGGCCGAGGCAGCCATCGCGACCGCGCAGACCCGCACCAACACCGGCAACGACCACCACACGCCATGGAGGAGAACACAGTGCAGAGCATCGGCATCATCGCAGTGGGCGAGATCGACGGGTCCATCATCTGAGCGCCTGCCCATCGGGAGCGATGCATCGGCCGGCATCTTCCTCTCTCCCCGGAGGCCCGCACCACCTGGTTCGATCCGGCTAACGCCGCAGCTCTCAGAGACCCTGGACGGCCTCCCAAGAGGTGATCTCATCAGGTTGCTGCCGTGAGTGGACGAGCGGCTTCTCACATGCCGCGGTCTGGGCCGTATCAGGGCGTTCCGGGCGTTCGCCGGCGGACATTGGAAGGTGCTGCAACCGCACGCCAGGGGTAAAGGCTGCGCTGTTGGGCCCGGTCATGTCTTCACCGATGAGGTAGCGGTAGAGCCATTCCGCGAAGCTCATGCGGTGCTCTGCCCAGGTTTCGTCAAAGCTCACCAAGAACCTCGGAGCATCAGGGGCGGCGATCAGGAAGATGAACTCTCCGCGGTCGGTGCTCGCGATCGGCCACAGCCCGTTGCGGGTGCCGAAACTCAGCTCGTCAAGGTCGAAGAGCAGGCAGTCCTCGTCCGCGTCGAGATCGTCCCACGACACCTCGGACCACGCCTGATCGTGCTGCGGATGTACTCGCCAGGTTCCACCCCTCGGTCGCGGGGTGGGAGAGGTAAAGGTGCCCATTGATCTGAATGGGGGCGTGTGCGCGTCCACAAGGACCCGGTAGTCGGGCGGAAGCTGTATGCCGGTCGGCAGATGGAGACGGTCCCAGGCGGCCGGATCCTCGCATAGCGATTCTGGGCCGGGCCGAGCACCTACCATCACGGCAGCCAGGTAGTCAGTCATGAGTTCCTCGACGGTGCGTACGCGGCGCGGTCCACGGAGTTGAACCGCGCTATCAGAAGCTCCGTACTTTACGGACCACGTCGAGTCGATGACCTTGGGAAGCTGCGATAACAGACTCAGAGCGGCGGCCATGCCGGCGGTAAGAGCGAGAGAGTCCCGTGCCTGCGCTCGTACCCACCGTGCAGGGAGTCGGCATCCAGCGAGCCGGGCGCAACCGTCCGCTCCACCGTCCAGCGATGATGTCAGCATCTGGGAGGACTCGAAGCCCTTGCGCGCGATGCGCGGGTGATGTCCTGCGAGCGCAGCTGCATCGGCGCAGGCGATGGCAGTCGTACCCTGGCCGCCATGGAGCTTGGCGGAGTCTCGCCGCTTCGCATGGCCACGGCGTGCGCGGAGGAACCGCACCTGACTGATTCCCTATCCGGGCCACCGTGCTCGACAAGACCGAGCGCGCTACGCCTCGCACAGCAGGCCGGCCATCTGGACCGGGCGGGCGATCCGGTCGGCATCCTGATGTTCGTCAACTTCAGGTCTCGCCATGTCCTGGGCGGGCAGGCCGACCTGATGCCCGGCAGGCGCGTCAGGTCGGGTGTCATTCTTCGCCGCGCGCGCGCAGGCCATCGCGCACGGCGGTGCGCTGTTCCCCGCTGCCTCGGCCCAGCCCCTGCATGGCCGACGGCCGCTGGTTCGAAAGCGACTTCAGTGGCGGCGGCGGCGACGGCGAGCCGCAAGGCCGATCAGCGCGATGCCGCCCGCGCCGCCGATCATCGGCAGCCGCCGGTCGGAGCCGGCGAACCAGGTTCGGGCGGCCGAGGCGCCCAGGCGCATCGTGTCGCAGACCAGGCCGATCGCAGCCGGGACAAGGCCTGAGGACCATCATCTGCAGCGGGACGTTCGCGCCGTCGCTCACGAACTGCGGCAGGACCGCGGCGAAGAAGACCAGGCTCCTTGGGGTTGGTGGCGCCCACCTCAGCAGGCCGTCCAGGACGGTGTGCGCAGATCACCGCGCCGTTCGCTTTCCCCGGTCGTCAGGTCGGCGCTCATGCCGGCCGCGGTGGCGGTACGCCTGGACGCCGAGGTGGGCAGAGGTGAGGCGCCGCCGGCCGGCTTCACGACGGTGAACACGGTCGCCGAACTCTGCACCAGGGCCCCGACGCCGAGGGCGACGGCCAGGACGAGGGCGTGCAGCAGCCCAGGAGGTTGCCCAGCACGGTGGCGAGTGCGGTGCGGCGTCCGTGGGCGAGGGCGCGGCCGACGACAACAGGACGCTTCGGTCGGGGATCGCGGTCGCGACGAGGGACATCGCGGCGAACGCGAGGAGGCTTTCGGTACTCACCATGGGCCGGGACTTCCTGATCTGTGCCGCGCCGCCGGAGTAGGGCCGCGCGGTGCAGAGAGCGGTACGAGGGGCGGGCCCGGCGCATGCGGGCGGGGCGGTTACCGGGAGAGCCAGCGCGCCGCGCCGGGCCAGGACGGCGGAGTCGATCTGAAGGGTGCGATGGGCCGCTCTCCACGGCGCATACGCAGTAGACGGGCCGAAGATCCGGCTCCGCGACCGCCGTAGTCGACCAGGCACGGAGCCCGGGCCGGTGTGGCTGACCGGCGGGACACGGGCACCAGGCCACTCCGCGGCGAGCAGGCCGGCGTCCGCCGTGCGCAGCCGGGGGCGGCTGATACCGAGCACGGCCAAGCCAGGCGAGCGAAGTCCACCCGGTCCTCCGCCCGCAGCGCCACGAGCAGCAACGGCACGTCCGTTGTGAAGGCGAGCGTCTTGACCGCCTGCGACCAGGAAAGGGCGGGGCCTGGCGCTCGGCGACGCCTGTGCGCGGCGGCGCGCTCGCTGTGGACGGTGTACCGGCAGCCGTCCGCACGTCCAGCACGGCTCGCCATGGCGCTTCTCGGGCGTACTCATGAGAAAACCACCTGCGGCCTTCGGCTCAGCAGAAAGAACAAGGAGTCGACCTGCGGCCGGTGTAGGCGCGCGGTCTGCTCCGAGCCTCGCTCGACACGGCGAGATCCGATCAACTGATTGTGAAATCCTGCACTCGTGATCACTCCTGCGCTTCGCCGACACGGCCGAGGAGGACATCGCCTTCTCCGTCTCTGCTCGAAGCCATCCACTCCTGGCACGTCTCACCGCGGCCACCACTGCCCTGCATCGTGCCCTGTCCGACGGTGCCGCCGCCTCCTCCGTCCGCCCTGCGCAGGCGGATGCGCGAGCACGACTACGTCGTGGCCGACTACATCCCCGCCCTCTTCGAAAGCCAAAGTGCCGGTGATCACAACGCCGACTTCGCGGACCAGCTCGCGGCCGTACGGGCACTGCCGCCGCCCGCTCTGCTAGCCGCCGAACTCGCCCGAACGCTCGTCGACACCACACCGCCACTGCGGAGTCGACCTCGTCGACGACCCCGCGCCACCCGCGCCGCCGCCCTCGACGAGTACCGGAACGGCGATCCCGGGCGGCGACACGGCTGGAGGGCGTCCTCACCGACTTGCCGTGCTCGACAGGCGTACTCAACGTTCTAGAGGACTACTGGCACGACGCCTTCGCCTCGGAGTGGGGGCGCATCGAGCCCTCGCTGGCCGCGAGTCGATCTGCGCTCAGGCGCCCGGATCGCCCACGAGGCCTGCTCCGATGCTTCTTGCACCCTCGCCCCCCAGGTCCGCATCGACTGCCCGCCGACGCGCTCCTGCGGCTCGACCGCCCGCGCACGACCACGACGTCGCTGTCGCGCGCGAACGCGCCCGCCTCGACTGGCAGATCGCCACCGCCCTCGCTGCCTCACCTCCGCCCGTAGAACTGAACGAACGATGCCTGCGAGCCCTGCGGGCATCGCCGCTGCAAGACCTGTGTCCGGCAGACCACACGACCAGCCGTCGCAGTCAGTGCCACCACGCGCATCGGCCCAGCGTCTGCCGCAGAGCCAATCGCACGAAGCAGGCCAGGACTTTGGCACACAGGGAAAAAGCCTGCCCCTGGGGCCCCGGCCGCTCCCTTACATGCCACCTATCGCGCTCAGCCGCCAACTAGCGCTCTGACCGCATAGGTTCACCGGGTGGGGCGGCATCTTCGGCTGGAGGATCGAGCCAAGGCCGTCCGGCTGCGACGTGTTCTCCACCGCCCACTCGCGGAAGAGCATGAGTGCCTCGCTGAGGTTGCAGGGTCCGCATGCGGCGTGAAAGGCCGTGGCCGAGGAGTCCACGCCACGCGGCCCACTCGTCCTTGCTGCGTTTGACTTCCTTGCAGCAGGAAGTCGTGCTCCTTCGAGATCGGTGTCCTCCGGGTCGATGCGGACCGACCAACCGCGCTGTCAAGCGTGTCGATCTTGATGCCCCATTCCTTGCTCCCAGTCCTCATTGCACTGTGCGGAGTACCACTGCAGCCAGTCCAGGACGTCCTCGGCGTCGTTCATGGCACGAGATGCTAGGTCAGCCGCCAGTCCAGCACCGGACGCGGATGGTGCAACTTGTCCCGGGAGACGCGATGGCCGAGCCGGTACGCGTGCGCGAAGGCTGACCGATCGCGAGGGGCAGCGGCTACGCGGCAGACCGTGCGGCGAAGCGCAACCCCGTCCGCTACCGGCGCGCAATGATGCTGCTGGCCTCGCCGGCGGGAGCGAGTGCCTGTCATTGCCCAACTCGTGCATCGCGGACGAGGAAACCGTGCGCGATTTCGGTTCTGTGACGGCGCGAAGAAACAACCGCTCAACCGGCCGCGTGCCGATCAACATCACCCGTAGGGTGGTCTGATGCTCGATCGCTTGGAGATCAGAGTTCTGCCGCCGGGCCGATTCGCTGCTCAGGTGCGGCTCTGGGTCAACGGCGACGCGACATCATCGAAGCAGCGTGGTCGACGCGGGCGGCCGCGCGGGCCGTATGCCGCCGGCGTCCTGCCGGCGGGGCGGCCCAGCCCTCTCCGGGCGACCAAGGTAGCCCGCCGCCTGAAGCTGAGAACCCGACTGCACCGGCGGGTGCTGCAGCTTCCTGAGCGTGGTCGTGCAGCGGTCCGAGAGATCGTGCACTGGTCGCACTGGGAGATCCGCAGGCGGCACACACACCTGCTCCCTATCCTGCCAGAGTTCCACTTCGATGCGAGTCAGTACGACGCCGAATTGGCCCGCGCCGAAACAGACCCCTGGTGGAAGGTGCACCCGTAGACCCGACACGGCACTGCCCCGCCCGGCCACGGAATCGCACCGACTGAACACGTCCCAGGCCAACGGGACGCATCAGCAGCCCCAGGCCCCGTCGGAACTCGTGAACACCCCGGCCAACCTGCGACCGCCAGCCACCTCCCGAAATCACATCGAAGTGCCGCCCGCTCTCGGATCCGGGTCAAATGCCGGCCAGCGGCGACGGCAGCGCAGCGTATGTAGAGGAAGGCTCACCGGACAGCTCCTGTCCGAGCGCCCTGAGGCCCAAGCGGCAGAGCGCCCAGGACAGCTGCTCGGCGAAGCCGATGACCACGAATAACGGGGCACTGGGAACGGTGCTCGGTCAGCGCGCCCGCCAACAGTACGGAATCGGGGTCCGGCCCCGTGCGCCTGCAATCCTCAATGAGCTGCCAGAGCGCGTTCTCGTCCATGCCCGCGAGCATGACTCAGGCGTCTGACCCTATGTGCTCCAGCGTCATCTCTTCGTTGCTGCTGTGAGAAGGACGGGTTAGCGGAGCAGTGGCAGTGGTTGAGCCCGCGCTGCGGAACTCGCTCATGTCGGATGAGCGCGAAAGCGGTTGACCTCAACGTGGCGACGAAGGGATTGAGGGACCGGGTGGCGCACCTCACACGCCTCAACTGTCGCGCACGTACAACCCTTTCGCTTCATCGCTGATCAAGACAGTGCGGTCGCCGCGGCCGTGCGTGATGTGGGCCAGCCCATCCGCGAGCTGGTCCGCCCGCCGACAGTCCATAACGGAGCCTCCTCATGCCCCAGCACTCCCGCAAGAAGTTGACGTCCGGCAAGAAGGTGACCCTGGCCGTCGGTGCACTGGCCGCCTCCGGGCTCGCTGTGGGCCTGCTCGTCACTCCCTCCGCGACGGCGGGCGAGACCGACGCGGCCGAGGCGCTCAAGCAGAACAAGGACGCGGCTGCCGACGCCTCGGCGGCGAAGGCCGCCGCGCCCAAGGCCAAGACCCTGGCCGCGAGCGCTGCCGACACCACCGTCGTCTCCGGTATCACCGTCAACGGCGGCAACAGCGCCCGCGTCGGGACCACGAACACGCAGACGATCACCGTGAAATGGGCGATCAGCGGCGGAACGAAGCTCTACGGCAGCAATGCGTCGATCTGGCGCGGCACCGACCGCGACAGCGGGCTGAAGCGGTTCCTCAACTCCGAGCAGTTCAAAGCGGACACCGACCCCTGCGTGCAGTCCGACGATGCCACGTACAACTGCACGGCCACCTTCAAGATCGACCCCCAGAGCTACCTGGCGAACGAGGACGCCGGAGCCTGGAAGATCTCCCTGTGGGCGATCACCGACGCGGCCACCGACGTGGACACCGACAACGCCAAGACCTGGTACCTCAAGCGCTGGTCCCGGCTGAGCAACAACGCGGCCCCCGAGCCCGTCGCCAAGGGCAAGACGATCACGATCACCGGCAAGCTGGAGCGCGCCAACTGGGACACCCACAAGTACGCGGGCTACACCCAGCAGACCGTGCGCCTCCAGGAGCGTTCGCTGACCGGCTCGTACGCCACCACCAGCAGCCACGTCACGGGCACCGGCAGCCTCGCGGGCGTCGAGAAGCAGACGCGCACCGCCACCACCGACCGCTGCTACCGCTACAAGTTCGAGGGCACCTCCACCACACCGCCGGTCACCGCCACCGGGGACTGCGTAGACGTGCGCTGAGCCCGCTGACCTGGCTGACCGGACACCGGGTCAGCCAGGCGACGGACGCACGTTCGTCCCGGTGCTGGCCGGCCTGCGGATCCGATCGCGCGATCCGGGCCGGCCCGGCCCGGACACCTGCTCGGCGACAGGGCTGCCTCGATCGAGTCGCGCCACCCGCGCCTATCCGCGAGGCCGCACCGTCAACCCGACTTCTCCCCCGGCGCCGGCGCACGGACACTGCCGGCGGCGCGGAACAAGCGACTCGTCGAATTCGTCGACGACTCCATCACCACGGGCACCACCTCGTCGAGAACCACACTCACTTCCTACGGCAGGCTGGCCGGAGAACGACTCGGCGGGTGGCGCTCGCGCCGACTCCAGGGCCGGATCCCGGGCCAGCGCAGGGGCCAGTGCAAGGGAGCATGCCCCTTTGCACTGGCCCGTGTGCTCCGGGCAGGAAATCAGCTGCGGGTGATCTCCACCGTCGCCTCAGCCGAGGAGGCGGCGTGCCAGTGGTCGCCGCCGTACGCCACGACGTAGCGGACCTCGCCGGGCCTGGCCGGGGCGTCGGCCGCCGTGAAGGTGCCGTCGGCCGCCACCGGTACGGCGCCCAGGGAGACGCCTTCAGGGTGGGTGGCGTCGTAGCGTGTGACCGTGACCGTGGTACCGGGAGCGATTCCGGGGGTCAGCGTGCCCGTGAGGGTCAGCGTCCGGCCCTTCCTGCTGGTCGCCGGCGCGTTAAGAGTGAGCGCCGTCTGCACCGTGGTGTCGACCTGGAGAGAGTGGAAGCGGAGCCCCATGACCCCGCTCTCCCCCGTCACGGCGAAGAGCCGGCTCCCGTCCGGCGCCCAGGCCAGGCCCCGGACCACCGGGCTCTGCGTGGCGGCGCCCAGCTCGACCGCGGCCAGCGGAGCCGGGGCAGTCGGAGCGTACAAGGACACGTCCGGCACGTCGGCGCTGGTGTTCTGGGCGCCCCCCGCCACCGTGCCGTCGGGCCCGGCGGCGACCGCCAGGGGCGAGGCCGGGGCCGTATGCGTCGCCACGTCCGAGAGATCGTCGAGGCGGAAGGCCCGGTACCCCGGCGAGATGAGGGCAGCGGTCAGGATCGTACGGCCGTCCGGTGTCACGTCGATGTCCCGCAGACCGTTCATCTCGGTCCCGGACAGCACCCGCCGCTTGGCCATCACGGGCAAGCCGCTGCTCACGTCGTACACCGTGAGGGTGTTGCGGTTGGGGTCACCGGTGCCGACCACCAACACGTTCGGGTCGGCGGGAGAGGTGACGAGCTCCGCCCCGAAGTCCAGCGAACTGTCCAGGCCCAGTTCGACGACCGGCTCGGCGCCGCGCACGTCGATCGAGCCGAGATCCCCGCTGACGCCGTAGCCGAACCACAGCTTGCCACCCGCGACCGCCACACCCCACGGTGCTGTGCCGTCACCCACGTGGTACCGCGCGGTCTCCGCCAGAGTCGTGGTGTCGTACGCCACGATGGTGTCGATGTCCCGCGCGGCCACGTACAGGGTCTGGTTGTCCGGCGAGAGCGCCAGCCCGCCGGCCCCCGGGAGCCCGCCGAGCCACGTGCTCTTCCCGTTGTAGTCCGTCACCACCACACGGCCGTCGGCTCCGGCCGGCATGCTGAGGAAGATCTTCTGATGACTCCCGTCGACCTTCATGTCGGCGAGCTGGTACAGCGGCAACGACACACCGGTCGCCGCGTACGCCGGCGTACCCCCCGGTACCGCCAGCAGTAAGGAACCGAGCACCGCAGCGAACGTGGCACCCAGCATGCGTCTGGAACTGCGCACGGCAGAACCCCCCTCTGTGTCCTGTGAGTTCGCGCCGGCAGCCCCCTCGACCAACCGGCGGAGACGACGCATGGCGCCGTCGCTGATCATTCTGCGTCGCGATGGGTGAATCCGGCGGCCTATTGGGCAAGAAAAGCCAAGAAACCAGGGTCTGTGCGTAAGGCCCGTTCTTGGTGGCCTTGCCGGCACGGTCGCGGCAACGGCCACGGCAGAACCCGGGATCCACCCCGCCCGCCGTACGTCTACACGGGTGCCCCCACGTCGACCGGCTGGGCGCCGGACTCGACGCGCCGCCCCTCAGCCGGTTCACCCCGGACTGCCCCGCAACTGCTGCGGGAGTTGTCCTTGCGGGACGGGCGTCGGCCTTGAGACCCAGAACAGCGGCCCGATCTGCCGCATCGTCAAATCCGTGCGCCAGAACGCCGCGACCAACAGGATCCGGCCCTCCAGAGGCAGGACCCACTCCCGTCCCCGACCGCGGCGCACCACCACCACGGCGCCGCACCAGAGCGGACAGCTTGCGGAATGCACGTGTCACTCGCGCGCCGCGGCGAGCGTCAGTGTCATCTCGCCGGTGATGATGAGCCTGCTGTCGATCCGCGGGAGCGGCAAGCATCTCGTTGGGCCAGACCTCCACCAGCGCCGCCTGCGCCACTGCCTCGGACTGGGCCTGGTCACGCGATCATTGGACACCAGGGCTCGGTCCGACGAGGAGGATGAATGACCAGCCGCGAGCCGACAGCACCCGAAGCCATGCCGCAAACGGGCAGCGCCCTGACGGTGTGGCACACACCCATCAGGGCGCGCGCCGCCGTGCTGTTCCTGCACGGCGGCCGGGCGGACAGCCGCTCTCCCTCACGGCCGTGGCATCTTGCCGCACTGCGGATACGGCCCTTCCTGAAGGCTGTCGCCGCCGCCCTGCCCGATGACGTTCTTCTCGGGCAGGTGCGCTACCGCGTGCGCGGCTGGAACGGCACAGACGCTGACGCCTTGCACGACGCTCGCCTGGCACTACGCGAACTGTCGCGGCTGGCCGACGACGTGCCCGTGATTCTCGTGGGCCACTCCATGGGCGGACGAGCCGCCCTGGGTGCCGCAAGCGACGCCAGAGTCCGGGCCGTCGTGGCCCTCGCCCCTTGGCTTCCCGAGGGCGAACCCGTGGCGCACCTGCGCGGCAAGGAGGTCGTGGTGCTCCACGGGGACCGCGACCAGGTCACCGACCCGCACGCATCGGCGGTGTTCGTGCAGCGAGCCAGGACAGCCGGCTCTCAGGCACAGCTGCATCTCGTACCAGGCGGCGACCACGCCATGCTGCGCGGCAGCGCACATTGGCACCGCACGACGGCGTGGACTGTCGCGTCCCTCGTGACGGCCCGAACCAGGCCCCCGCACAGCTGAATCGAAAGCCTTGCTCGCCGTTCGCGGCGCTCCCCCGCTGTCGACAGCTGTGCTGCGCGCTCCGATCACTCATGCAAGGCCGTCGGCTGTGCGTTCCAATGCGGCCAGCTCGGCCGAGAACTGGGCTCCGGCGAGCAGCGCCAGGTTCGACAGCCACAGCCAGATCAGAAAGACGACGCTGCCGGCGAGAGATCCGTACAGCCTGCCGTAGGTGGTGATCATGGATGTGTAGAGCGCGAAGCCAGCCGTCACGACGAGCCAGAGCACGGCGGCCAGAACACCGCCCGGAAGACTGAGGTGACGTGCGCGGGCGCTTTGGGGACCGTTACGGAACACGGTGGAGACCAGCGGCATGATCAGAGCGAGCAGCAAAGGCCAGCGGGCGATCGACCAGGCGAGTGTCACCGTGGAGTCCAGATGCAGCGCTCGACCGATGCCCTCGGCCACCGGTCGGCTCAACACGAGCACCAGAGCGATCAGGACGAGAAGAGCCAGCAGGGCGAACGCAGTCAGGACGATGCGGTGCGCCCGCGACAGGGGCGTGCGCCGGTCGGGGGTCCGATGCATGTGGTGCAAGGCGCGGCGGAAGACCGCCAGATAGCTGCACGCGGACCACAGCGCGCTCACCAGGCCGGTGGAGATGACCGTCCAGGCGCCGGCGTTCTCCCGGATCATGCGGGTGAGCAGTTCGTGGAGCTGGTTGCCCGACTGCCCCGGCGCATAGGCGGTGACGTGCTCGACCAGGGATTGCGCGGTGGCGGGGCTCACGAGACCGAACGTCGCCACCATCACGAGCAGGCCTGGCAGCACGGCCAGGGTCGCGTAGTAGGTGAGCGCGGCGGCGTAGTCGGTGATGTCGTCGTTCCACAGCGCCACGGGCGTGCGGCGTAGCGCACGACGCAGATCCCCGTGCGAGGGGGCGATGCGTTCGGCAGCGGCTGCGCGGGCGGGGATCGGGGCGGGCTCAGTGGACATGAGGCGTGTGGTGGTGTGTGCGGCGCAGCCGCACGTGGACGCTGAGGGGACGCGGCTCAACCGCGGAACGGGCCTCCTCGGCAATGGCGTTGAGCGCGCCGATCACGCTGCCGGGCGCGACGCCGGGCTCCAGCCGCACCACCTGCCGTACGTGGAGGTGACGCCGGCGGCGGGCAGCCAGTGCCGTTCCTGCGAGCATTCCCTGAAACGCCCTGCTCACCGTGAGCCTTCCTCTCCTGTGCCCCACGACGGGGCAGCTGATCATTCCGTCCGTGCCGAGCGCAGCCGGCCGTCCGTGGGCTACTCGACCCGGGAGTCGGCCTGGGTGGGGGCGTCGTCGTCTTCGGGAAGGTGGACGTCGTTGACCGTGATGTTGACCTCGACGACCTCCAGGCCGGTGATCCGCTCGACCGCGAGGATGACGTTCTCACGTACATCCGCGGTGGTTTCCATGATCGGCACGCCGTACTCGACCACGAGGCCGAGGTCGATGGCGGTCTGACGCTCTCCCACCTCGACCTTCACCCCGCGGCCCACGTTGGCCCGGCCGCCGGGGATGCGCTCGCGGACAGCTCCGATCGTGCGTGACAGGCCGCCACCCATCGTGTGGACGCCGGGGATCTCCCGCGCCGCCATGCCCGCGATCTTCACCACGACCACGTCCGCGATCGCGGTCTTGCCCCGCGTCGATGCCGGCTCGTCCGCGCCCGGGCGCCCGGCGCCGACCTCGGTCGTGGTCTCGGAAAGCGTGCTCGCCTTCACCGAGGCACCCTCTTGCTCAACGGTTGCGATCTGCTGCGTCACGATGTCCACATCTCCCTGCTTCGTTGACTGCGTGCACCAGTGGTCTGTCTTCTTGGACCCTGCCCGCCGACGGTTGTGATGCGGCAGCACCAGATATTCCTCATGCCCCGCCGACTCGCTCGCATCCGCGGCGCGCCCACCAGCCCTCTACCCCCAGATCGGGATTTCGCTCATGGCGTGCCCTTCACGCCGTGCACAGAGGACCTGGCTCTCACCGGTGCAGAGACGGCACAGATGGCGAGCGCCGCCGGCGACGAGCATCCGACGCCCGGCCCTGCGACCGGTCCGTCCCCGCGATCGAGCGAAATGGTCCCCCTCCTCCGTCCCAGAGCGCTGTCGCGACGGATCAGGGGCAATCGGCTCGCGGACGCCTCCTTCGCGAGGTGGATTCGCGCGGCATTCCCGAAAGCCGCGTCACAAAGACGTCGGGCCTCAGGCCCCGGGCGGCGAGCGGCCAGGCGGGACTGAACTCAACTCCACCTCCACGCCCCACTCGGCGTCTCACCCGTGCATGGCGAGCGCTGCCGCAGCCGGCTCATCACCAACTTGTGGCGCTGCGCACTCTGCGGGCGCCTGCATTCTCGGCGCCGACAGTTCCCGGCCGTCAGGGCCGTTCGGCGGAACTGCGCAGACCGCGGGCTTCGTTCCGGCGTGGAGGCGCTCGCCTGTTGCTACTCCTTTGAGCCTGGGCGCTGCATACCTCGATGGTGTGACGGACCAATCCGGGCGCACCCTTGGGACGGATTCCGGTTATGGACCACGACACAACTCACAGGCCACTGGACGGCGTCAAACGCTTGGCACTGGGCGCACTGAGCGGTCTCCTGGCCGGCTACGCGGCCCTCACGGTGGCAGAGCTGGTCTCGGCAGCGGTGCGACCCGAATCTGGACCGATCATCGCGGTCGGCGGGTCCGCCATCGACCGCACGCCTTCCGGCGTGAAGGACTGGGCGATCAGGCAGTTCGGCACAAACGACAAGCTGGTGCTCCAGCTCGGGATCCTCGCCGTACTGACCGTACTGGCCCTGGTGTTGGGCATGGTGGCGACCCGGTGGAGGCTGATCGGTTCACTCGGTGTGCTCGCGTTCGGTGTGGTGGGGGCACTGGCAGCTGCGAGCCGTCCGGACTCGACGAGCATGAAAGACGCGCTGCCCTCCGTGGTGGGCGCGCTGGTGGGAGCCGGTCTTCTCTACTGGCTGATCGGACGCCTTGGTCCCACCCGTCGCAAGGTCGAGGGCCCGGACAGCCCGGATGTCGGGCGCGGCAGCACGACGGACACGGGCTCCGATGACGCGCACGATGCATCAGCGTCACCGGCCCCCGCGTCACCGGGGGCGGACTCGGCAGGGTGGGACCGACGAGGCTTCGTACTCGCCGCGACGGCTGCTGCCGCGGCCTCCACCGGTGCGGGCCTGGTCGGACGCGCGCTCAACGGCTCCCAGGGCCAGAACGCGGTCGCCTCGCGCAAGAGCGTCGTGCTCCCGGCGCCGTCGTCAACGGCTGCGCCCGTTCCCAAGGGTGCGGCACTGCGCATTGACGGGATCAGCCCATTCATGACGCCCAACGACGACTTCTACCGCGTCGACACCGCCCTCGTCGTACCCAAGGTGGACGCGACGTCCTGGCGGCTGCGCATCCACGGCAAGGGAGTCACACGGGAACGCACGATCTCGTTCGACGATGTGCTGAAGATGCCGCTCATCGAGCGGAACATCACCCTCACCTGTGTCTCCAACGAGGTCGGCGGCCCCTACGTCGGCAATGCCCGCTGGATCGGCGTACGCCTGGCCGACCTCCTCCGGGAGTGTGGCGTCAAGGCGCCGTCGAAGGGTGGCCGCGCTGACCAGCTGGTGGCCCGGTCGGTGGACGGGATGACGATCGGCAGCCCGGTGGAGGACGTGATGGACGGGCGGGACGCCATGCTCGCCGTGGGCATGAACGGACGGCCCCTGCCTTTCGAGCACGGCTTCCCGGCGCGGATGGTGGTGCCGGGCCTCTACGGCTACGTGTCGGCCTGCAAGTGGATCGAGGACATCGAGCTGACCACGTTCGACGCCTACGACTCGTACTGGGTGAAGCGTGACTGGGCCCAACGCGCGCCCATCAAAACGGAGTCACGGATCGACACCCCGAAGCCGTTCGGGCGCCCGAAGGAGGGGGCTGTCATGGTCGCCGGCGTCGCGTGGGCCCAGCACCGGGGCATCGAGAAGGTCGAGGTGCGCGTCGACGACGGTGAGTGGCAGGAGGCCAGGCTGGCAGTGGAGGACACCCGCGATACCTGGCGACAGTGGTCCTATGCCTGGGACGCCACCAAGGGCAACCACACGCTGACGGTGCGGGCCACCGACAGCACCGGTGAGACACAGACCGAGAAGCGCACGCCGCCCATTCCCGACGGCGCGTCCGGTTGGCACTCGGTCGTCGTCACGGTGGAGGCGTAGCGCGAGAGACGGCGCCGAGCAGGATTCGACGATCAGGGTTCTGATGACAGATGGTTCCGGCGACCATGAGCCCTCCGGCGGCGCTGGAACTGCCGGCCTGAGCATCAACTTCAAGGGCGGGCATGCCATCCACGCACGCGCGCGTGAGAGGCGCCGCTCCCTCCTCCCGGTGGGCGCCTCTCGGATTGGGTTGGTGCCTTGCGGTGCGGGACCTCAGCTCTTGGGCATCAGGACCGTGTCGATGATGTGGACCGTGGCGTTGGAGGTCGGGACGTCGCCGCAGACAATCTTGGCGCTGTCGTTGACCTTGTAGCTGTCGCCGGATCCGGCGGTGGTCAGCATGCCGCCTTCCAGAGTCTTGAAACTGCCGTCGGCCAGCTTGTCCTTCGCCACCTTCTCGCCGACGACGTGGTAGGTCAGGATCTTGGTGAGCTGGTCCTTGTTGTTGAGGACCTTGTCCAGGTCAGCCTTGGGGATCTTGGCGAACGCCTCGTTGGTCGGCGCGAAGACCGTGATGTTCTCCGCCTTGTTCAGGGTGTCGACCAGACCGGCCTTCTTCACCGCGGTGACCAGGGTGGAGAGGTCGGGGTTGTTCGAGGCGGCGGTGGCGACCGGGTCCTTGGCCATCCCGTCGAAGGACCCGGCGCCCTCTTTGGGCACGGACGAGCAGGCCGGACCGAAGGGTCCCGACATGTCGTCTGCGGTGGCCGCGGGTGCCAGTGTGATCACTGACAGCGGCAGCACGAGCGCCGCCGCTCCGGTGACGATGCGGCTGCCTGCGTGGTGAGCGGGTCATGACGAACACTCCTTCGTGGCGGGTGAACGGGTCCCGCCGGGCCCCGGCCGCCCGGGGTCGGTGAGGGCGCGGGCAACCGGGGTTCGGCGCTTCCTTCGCGCCCTCACACCGGTAATCCGAAGCCATCCGTGAGCCGGATTGGGATGATTTGCGCATTTTGTCACCCATGGCAATCCGGCCCGGCCGCTGGCGCGGATTACTGGTGGAGGGCGCACTCGGATGCGGCGCCGCAGCATCGACACCGCGGACGCAGCGGGCAGGGGGCGAGCACCACAGGGAGTTCGGTCATGACACACCCGAAGAGCCAGGCCGGGATGCGCAGCGCAGTCCTGGCAGCAGCTTGCGCGCTGGCCGCCGGGCTCGCCGCCGGCACGGCCCATGCCTCCGACCCCGGCCCCGGCCCCGGCCCCGGCCCCGACGACGGATGGAACCAGTCAGCCACGTACGGCTACACCATCACCTCGACGACCACGTTCTGGCCCGTTTCCGCTACGGACAGCAACCCTGCGGCCCCCGCTGTGGTGACATCCTGGACGCCCCTCGCCGTCCGCGACGCGCCGACCACTCATACGAAGGCGACGTCCCATCTGCCCGTGGGAGCCCACATCCGGCTGTTCTGCCAGACCACGGGTGAACGCGCACAGGGGACATCCACCTGGTACTTCGACAACGACGCGCACGGCTGGGTCAGCGCGGCGTACGTCCATCCCACCCACGGACAACCGCCCGGCTGCTGAGCCGACCACGTCACCATCATCCAGGGGGTGTGGAGACGCTGTCATGACCGCCCTGGACCCGCGGCCCGACGATCCTGGCCGGGTCGCCCGGGACGATCACCTCCTGCCCGTCGACCACCGCCTGGGCAGGTCTACCGCTACTGCGCCGGCTTCGTGGGGGGTTCCTCATGGCCTTCGGCATCCTCGGCCTGACCGGCCGGATCGGCTCCTTCGCCATGAGAACCGGCGACATCGCCCGTCGCGCACCGGACGGCACCGTCGTACACCCGTCACCCGATCGGGAATCCACCAATCCGCCGCCCCGGGTGGTTCCGGATTCCCGTCGATGGAGGCGAACGGCCTTCATACAACCGATCTTTGAGGGATTGTCATGCAGACTCGAGTCCGCCGTGCAGCCGTCGCCGTAGCTGCCGCCGCCATGCTGCCGCTCGCGCTGACCGCATGCTCCGACAGCGACTCCAAGGACAAGGCCTCCGACAGCGCTTCGACGTCCGCGGACAAGAGCTCGGCGATGGCCAGCCCTTCCGACGACATGACCCAGGCCAGCGCGCCCTTCGGGCCTGCCTGTTCGTCGGTGCCCAAGGACGGTGCCGGCTCGTTCGACGGGATGGCCAAGGACCCGGTCGCCACCGCCGCCTCGAACAACCCGGCCCTCTCGACACTGGTCACCGCGGTGAAGAAGGCAGGTCTGGTCGACACGCTCAACAACGCCGAGAACATCACCGTCTTCGCGCCGACCAATGACGCCTTCGCCAAGATCCCCAAGGCCGACCTGGACAAGGTCCTCAACGACAAGGCCCAGCTCACCAAGATCCTCACCTACCACGTCGTGGGCCAGAAGCTCGCGCCGAAGGACCTGGAGAACGGCTCCTTCGAAACGCTGGAGAAGTCGAAGCTCACGACCTCGGGTTCCGGCGAGAGCTACAAGGTCAACGACAGCGCGAACGTGGTCTGCGGGAATGTCAGGACGGCCAACGCCAACGTCTACATCATCGACACCGTGCTCATGCCGAAGAGATGACGACCACGGAAGCGGCGCATTCCGCAGGGCCTCCCACAGGTTCCGGGGAATCGTGCCCACCAGGGCGGGCGGCGATGCGGAACCGCAGCCGCCGAGCGTGCAGCAGGGGCCGGGCGCTCCCGCAGCGTAAGTCAGGAGCCGCGGGTGAGGCTCGGTTGAAAGAACTCCACAGACGATGGGGAGCGGGTCCGTGGTTCGGGCCCGCTCCGCGGTCGGACGAGCTGAAGCGTGAGAACTCAGCAGGTGGACGGCGTACCGTCGTAGAGTCCGGAGTCCGCCGACGACGCTGCGCTGGTAGTAGCCGCAAGTGGAACGCCGAGCGAAGTCGAACGTGGCTCCTGGCTCCAGGTGCCAGATCCGCACCAGACCCGCCACCACGGTCTCGATGACGGCCATGGTGGGCACGAGGCTGTCGTACGGGGGCGAAAGATCGAGTGGTGACCCGCGCGATGCGTTCGCCCTCCTTCAGCCGATCATGCGCCTCTTCGCCCAGTGCCCA
Source organism: Streptomyces sp. KL116D (assembly GCF_030766975.1). Lineage (NCBI taxonomy): Bacteria > Bacillati > Actinomycetota > Actinomycetes > Kitasatosporales > Streptomycetaceae > Streptomyces > Streptomyces sp. KL116D. The sequence goes on from NZ_JASERH010000136.1 coordinate 328,984, forward strand.
GTTACCAGGTCGACAGCGAGGTCGACGACGTCATTCTGACGACCTTCCCGGAGTTCGCGGCCGCGGCAGCGGCTCCTGCGAGGATTCCTCGTGCGCGCCGTGCGCTACCTTGCGGCCGAAGCGGCATCCGGCAGCCTTTCCTGCGTGCCCTCCGCCACCGCTTGCGCCTGATGGCGCTCCGCTACGACCGGTGCGGCCCCCTCGTAGTTCGTCTCGCGTTCCACGGCCCCGGTGAGCGAAGTACGCCATGAGGCTGGACCGGCCGCCGGGGAGGTAGGTCGACGCGCAGGCGCGGGAGATCCCCATCCCGGCTGCCACGCGGGCAATCGAGCGGTTCTGACATCACTGCACGAGCCGAAGCTTCCCCTCGGGAGGCAGCGGAGGATTCCGATGAAGCACGGGCGTTCCTAACGCCAAGGGTCGAGGGCGAGCTTGCCCTGGGTCCGGCCCTCTTCGAGTTGCTGCAGCACCTTCGGTCCCTCGGCCAGGGGATGCACGTGGGGGTTGCCGGGTGGGTACACGCCGTGGGCGATGAGGGCCTCGATCTCAACGAGCAACGACTGGTAGAGAGATGGTGCCGCGACCGCCAGTGCACCGATGTGCAGACCCTTCACTTGGACCGGGTGGGTGAAGACCAGGTCGTGGGTGGAGAGGGTGGCGTCGCCGGAGGCGGCGCCGAACACGACGATGCGTCCGGTGAAGGGTTTGGTAACGGACAGGCTGGTCTTGAACGTGGCCTGTCCGACTGATTCCAGGACCAGATCGACGCCGCTGGTCAGGCGGGTGATCTCTTTGGCCAGATCGGGGCGCCGGCCATCCAGGACCTCGTCGGCGCCGAGCGCCCTGACGGTGTGATGCTTCGCCGGTGAGGCCGTGGCGATCACGCGTGCGCCGTAGTGGCGGGCGAGGCGGACGGCGGCCTGCCCGACGCCTCCGGCCGCGGCATGTATGAGGACCGCCTCACCCCTCTTGATCTCGCCCAACGGCTTCAGTGCCGCCAGGGCGGTGGCCCAGTTCAGCACCAGGCCGAGGGCTTCGGCGTCGCTCCAGCCGGCCGGGACGGGAAGCGCACCCGCGGCCGGCATCGTCATGTACTGCGCGAAGGCGCCCGGTCCGGCTCCGACAACATGGGTGCCGAGCTGCAGCGGAGTCTCTACGTCCGGGCCGACACCTACGATCTCGCCGGCGGCCTCGAAGCCCGCCACGTAGGGCGCCTGCGGACCTCCTCCGTAAGTACCGTGGGTCTGCATGGCATCGGCGAAGTTGACCCCGGCGGCGCCGACGCGGATCAGATACTCGCCGCGCCCCGGGGTGGGGCGGCGGTGAGCAGTCGTGAGGGCCAGGTCCTTCGGTCCCCTGCGCGAGTACTGGACCAGTGCTCGTCCCGGTTGCTCGACGGTGTTCTGCTGCTTGTTGATCTCCATGCACTGAACGTAGGAGCCTGACACTTGTGTCAAGGTCAAGAGGGCTGTCCGAGATCGGTACGGCGCGCCTCACGCAGGTAGGCGTCGAGTGCCGCGTGCTGATCGCTGAGCACAGCGATGCGGGCGGCGAGCCGATCGCGATGGCGCTGCACCTCATGGAGGAATTCCGCGCGCACCACATCGGTGCCGGCATCGGATCCGTCAGTGAGACCGGGCAGGGCTTCCCTGATCAGCCGTACGGGCAGCCCGGACTCCAGCAGCGAGCGGATGACGAGCACCCGGTCGATGGTGGACTGGCAGTAGTCGCGGAACCCGTTGCTGAAACGGCCGGGGACGATCAGGCCCTCGTCCTCATAATGCCGCAACGATCGCGCACTCACGCCGCTGGCCCTCGAAGCCTCACCAATCTTCATAAAGCCAACCAACGTCCAGGAGCATCGCAATCTTCCGGCACTCGCCGACGACGCGTTGAAGACCTGCTCAGGTGTCAACAACCTCATGTCCCGCGACATCTTGGGGCAGCGTTTGTCCGCCGGTTTGGGCAGCAGTTGCGGATCTTGAGGCCCGCCAATGTTCAGGAATACCACTGAGGTTGTGGGCATGATGTCGTCAAGGTCAGTCCAGTGGCTGCGAGACATCTGTCGATGACGTCGCTGCGGTATTGCAGCTTGCGCGCCCGGTCAGTGTCCTGATGCGCTCCAGCGTCCGGATCTGGTTCGGCCAGCCGTGCGCGAAGGGCCCTTCGGCCAGTTCCCGCTCCAGCACCGCGACCAGGTCCTCGCTCAGCGTGGGCCGGGCGGCCCAGCCATACCGCAGCCGTCACCGACCGCCAGCCCCAAACGGACATCACGGTGACACGTTCAGTAGCAGCGTTGGCGGCGTCACTGCCCGGCGCATGGCCGGGTGAATCCGGCTGCGACCCTGGTCAGCATCTGGGCGAGGAGGTGGAGAGCTCGTGCCCGTGTCGGCACTCCGCGCGCTGTGCCGGTCCAGTAGGTGTTGGTGAGCCTCTCGGTCACCACGAGGGTTCGGCTGTCGTCCTTAGCTGCGAGTACGAGGACGAACCGCACGCAGTCGCCGATGTCGGTGTCCTGAGGGTGCTGGTTCACGAAAGTGTGCAGACGTGCTGTCAGGGCGGGCAGAGTGCGGTCCGTCGGGAAGACGACCGCGAGTCCGGCAAGGGCCAGCCGGCCGGACTGCGGGGCATTCCGCGGGCCAGCGCGCCAGCATGTCAGGGGTGTGCCACTGGACCGCGTTGCGGGCCCGGGCCTCGCTGTCGGGATCGGTATGTTGCGGGGCAGCCGGCCAGGTTCCGGCGAGGTGGCGCTCGGGGGCGGTGGCTGCACGGAACAGCAGGTCGACGGCTTGGAACCGGTACCGGGCGGAAATCCGGTCGTCGACGGCCAGTGCCGCGAGCAGGGCGAGGCCATCGGCGGTGTGGGGCTGACAGGTGTCCTGGTGGAGGATCTCGTTGTAGAACTCGGCGAGGAAGGCCCGGTCGTCCCAGTCGTGGTCTGTCTCTGAGCCGAACAGGATCGCCGCTTGAAGCGGCATGCGGTCCGGCAGGCGATCGGCGACGACGTCCCGGAAGAGCTGCCGGATCGGCGGACCAGAAGCGATCGAGTCGCTCCGGGTCTGCTCGGGTGCGGCGCGCGTGTCCATGACCAGCGCAGCCTACTGGAGCGTCTCGGGCTGGTAGCCCACCGCCCGGAAGGGTCGGGCCATCGAGGCAGGCAGCACCAGAGGTCAGCCGGCCTTCGCCCAACTCCACAGCCCGAGCGCGATCAGCATGACGTGACTTGCCGGCAGTCCCGGAGTCCTCGATCATGCGGAGCGGCCGACCCTTCCTGATCCATTCGCAGTCGGCGAGCGCGTGTTCGGCACACGATTCGACCGGCGCCGCGGGCGACTGAACCGACTTGGCCGGTGATCGCGTTGCCTCGCAACCGGTCGGTGGGGATGCTGATCCGCAGGAGGTGCTAAGTGATCAGCGTCGCGTTGAGGCTGTCCGTGCGAAACCTGAAGCCCGAGGATCTGCCGCAGTGCACATGGGCAGGGTCCTCCCTTCATCTCGCCGGTGTCGCCCGGCAGTTGGAGCGCGCGAGCAAGGGCGACGTCGACTACCTGGTGGTCTGCACGCCCACTGGCCTTCCCATCGCCAAGGGCGGTGTCGACTACCGGGTCAAAGAAGGCGCCGGCACGCTGTGGCAGCTGGCCGTCCACCCCGCCCTGCAGTCCTGCGGCATCGGGACCGTCCTCGTCGGCGCCGCGGAACAGCGGGTCAGGGACCGAGGCCTGCGGTACGCGGAACTGAGCGTCGAGGACAGCAACCCACGCGCCCGCGCACTGTACGCACGCCTGGGATACACGGCATACGACCGGCAACCGGATTCGTGGGACGAGCAAGGCTTTGACGGCTCGCTGCGTCGTCGCGAAACGATGTGCACGCTGATGCGGAAGATCCTGCACTGACGGGCGCCGACCGGCCGGGAGTTCGGCGTCATGTGGGCGCCCTCCCGGCCCTGCCGTGGCGGGCCGTGCGGTCGCCGTGTCGAGCATGAACTGCGCGGCGGCCTTCCGCCGGATCCGCGTCCTCGCGCCATAGCTCGGTGATCAGCTTGCCGAACTGACGTGGGCTCAGCCCGGTGAACGGGGCTATCCAGGACGGCTCGAACGCCCATATCACAGCAACCACAGCGAGATCGTCGCAGAGAACTACCGCATGGCACGATAACCGCCATGTCAGGTCAGGTCTGGGTGTCACTCATATCGCTCGGCGGCGTTGCCCTCGGCGGCTCGCTGTCCTTTCGGCTCCCACCTCGATGAACCGCTCCAGCAGCACCAGCCGTTCCCCGCGCCTGGCCTCCGACAGAGCGATACATCGTCCAGCACAGAACTCAACTCTCCGCGGAACGCGCTGAACAACAACGGCAGGTGATTCTGCCAGTTGGAAGTCGCTTCTCTTGGCGATCGGGCGCCGGGCATCATCGCCACCGGCAGTGGCCACGGTGCGAGAGGACAAGTACGGCAAGCCCGGTCCCGGGGGTACATCGACTCGACCTCGTTGGCGTCCACGACGCGGTCAAGGTTCCAGCGCCAGGCAGGGGTTCACGGCTCAGGTGATCGGTCACGGCAGGGCTCGCCCGCGTCGTTGCCGATCACCGGGACGGTGAACACCGATGCGGTGGCGATGGTGGGGCGTTCGGAGTGGCCCCAGCCGAAGGAGGCTCAGCGGGTCTTCGGATCAGCCACACCCGGTAGGTTTCGTACGGCCAGCGCCACAGCCTCGCGGGCTGTGGCGCACAGGCCGAGGTCCTGCGCCACGATGCTCTTGCCCACCCCGTACGTGCCATCACTGTTCGCTGTCAGGCATGGGCCGGTTGGGGTCAGCTGGGGGCGCGTGGTGGCCGAGAAGCGCAGTACCCAGTGACTGGTGAACGGGTACAGGTCGCGCAGTGCAGGCTCGGCAAACGCAGCCTCGACCAGGCTCCGATAGGCCGGAGACCAGGATGAAGACAGCTCAGTCGCCTCAAGACGCAGGTGCTGCCATTCGCTTTCCATCCTGCGTGCAGGATCTGGGTCACGCAGATCGAATCGGCCGGTCAGATGGACGAACGGAGCGGCGTCGCTGATCTCACGGAGCGTTTCGCCGTCGTGCCATGCGCGGGCAACCGCTGCAACCGCTGCCAAGTCGGCCGTCCTGCCCTCGATGAGAGCCATATTGTCGAAGGCGTCAGCGCCGCGGATCGACCAGCAGCGCTCGTGGCGCCATCCATCGATCTGCAAAGGCAGGCGATGTGGCACGGCGCAGCTGACCGCAGCATGAGTCAGCGGCTCGGATTCCGAGCTGGCGATCGGAATGGCGAACAGGACGCCCCCGGCTGCGAATCGGAGGGCCGCGCCAAGACTGCCCTGGTGCGCGACATCGGGGTACAGGGAGGAAGGGTCAGGAGGTATGGCCATGAAGCCTCATTGTGCCGCGACCGACGAGAAGAACGGTTGCACGGTGGATCACGACGGCGCTAACGAGCCCGTGCCTGGTTGGCGGCCGGGCGTCGTGGTTGGTTGATGGCAAGCGTTGCCCGCTTGGTGGTCGTCAACGGATCGCGGATGACCGGGATGACCATGAATGTGATCCCGGAACTCGTCGCTGAGATCGGCCCGTCGTGGGCCGATCAGCAGTAACGGCGACTTCGGGACGGCCGCGGCAACGAGCTGTCGAAGCGGGATCCGTCTGACACCGTGGCGTCACCCGACTGCAGCGTGGAGCGACACGGTTGTGGAGGAGCAGGGCGAAGCTGACGAGGGTGCGGCCCAGTCCCGCGTGGGAACGAGGACCGGGCCGCGGCGCGATCAGCCCGTGACGCGGACGCCGAACTGGAAGCTACCGATCGTGCTCATCGACTCGTAGCGCACCGAAGCCCCCGGATACGGCGCGTGCACCACCTGGCCGTTGCCCGCGTAGAGGCCGACGTGCTCGGTGTTGTTGAAGAACACCAGGTCACCGGGCTTGAGGGCGCTCATGCCGATGTGGGCTCCCTCGTTGACCTGCGTGTACGTGACCCGGGATATCTGGACCCCGGCCTGCCCGTACGCCCACTGTGTGAGGCCTGAGCAGTCGTAGGAGTTGGGGCCCGTGCCGCCACGGACGTACGGTTTGCCGATCTGGGAGGCGGCCGCGTTCAGGGCGGCGGCACCGAACTGGGAGGCGGCCACTTCGTTGCCGAGGTCGACGCGGTCGGCGGAGGAGCGGCTGGCGCGCTCCTCCTCGTCGGCCATCTTCTGGCGCTCGGCGGCGGTCAGGGTGTTGAGCAGCTTCTGCGCCGAGCTGAGCTTGCCCTGGATCTCCTTCTTCTTCTTGCCGAGTTCGGTGCGGGTGTCGGAGAGGTCGTTGAGCTTCTCCGATGCCTCGGCGCGCTCCTGGGCCAGCGTGCGCTGTTTCTCCTGGACCTTCTTCAGCGCCTCCAACTGCTGCGTGGAGAGCGAGTCGAGGGTGGACGCCTTGTCGAGGTAGTCGTCCGGGTCGGCGGAGAGGAAGAGCTGGACGGAGGGATCGATGCCACCGGAGCGGTACTGCTCGCTGGCCATCGCGCCGAGGCCCGTGCGCAGTTCGTTGAGCTCTTCCTGCCCGCGGGCGACCTTGTCCTGGAGCTGGTCGATCTCCTTCTGCAGCTTCTTCTGCTTCTCCTGGGCCCCGTCGTACTGGTTGGTGGCCCGCTCCGCCTCTTCGTAGAGCTTGTCGACCTTGGCCTTGACCTCGCTCTTGTCGGGCTTGGGCGCGGCGTTGGCCGCCTGCGAGGTGAGTGCCACGGCAGCGGCGGCGGTCGCGGTGAGCACGGTCACCCGGGTGCGGCTCGACTGCTTGGGTCGACGGTGGGACGCCACGAAGGCGGGCTCCTTCATCCTCCGGCCGCCCACGGAACGACCAGTGGGCGGTGCCCTCCACCGTCACTCGCCTCGTGGGAGTGATCATTTGAAGGTCCGAGACCCGACCTTAGTGACCTTCCTGTGACCATTTCAAAGTCTTGCGTGAAAAAACTTGGCCACACCTGCATTATTTACGCACAACTCACGTCCAGTGATGCCAACTTGACGGTATGCAGCCGTCCGACGGCCCTGGGCTGCGCCTCGGCCTCGCGGTCTTCTCACCTCGCCGACCTTGCCCGGACCGAGGGTGCGGGGACCGACCGCTTCCAGGGCCGCGCCGAGCCCACTGTGTACGGACCTCCAGGGTCGTAGGACCGGTTCAGGGCGGTCGTGCGGCAGCAGGTTCCAGGCGTAGCGGGCGAAGAGCCCGCGGTCGCCGAACTTCCCGTCTGACCAAACGGTGACGGTAGACCGCAATTTCCCTGTGTCCACGGTCGGCCCCTACCCGATCGGTTCGCCTCCCACGACCGGCGAGGGCCCGAGAGGCAAGTCACGCGCGAGAAACTGGCGCCCCCAATTGTGAGCGGGAACGGACCGCATCGGGGTGTCCCGATTCTCCCCAGACGCCGAGCTTCCGTCCGGCGTGTGGCACGGTGCGGAGCATGTGGGACTCCTGGGTCGACGCGCCTGGCGCAGGGCGGGGGCTCACGAACGGCCGAAATGCCAGTGCAGCCAGCTGTCAAACGACACAATCTAATGCGCCGGAGCGACATACACACAGCAAGCAGATCGGTCGGGCTCTCAGGGAGCTAGGCGGCCCAAACGGGCTGACCCGTATGCGGGGAGGCCTGAAGTCGACCTGGCGGAGCGACTGTTGAACCGGCAACCTGGTTAGCTGCTGCGCGCCGCGCGGTGGCAGTCGGTCCCGGCGTCTCATCTCCGTGATAACGGGACCGACACGCATTCCATGGGACGCTCGGAGCCGACAAATCTGATGACGCATTCAGCCTGCCCGCACCGGTCTGCCGGCACGAGCCGATCCACGCGTCCGCGGAGTACGGACGGGGCACGGAACACGAGGTCCTGGGCCAACTAGGGCGTGTTTGAAATGAGGTCACAGAGACTGCCGTATCAAGGCGAGTTGGACGGTCGCTTCGTAGCGGACGGCGAGCTTGTCGTAGCGCGTCGCGACGCCGCGGGCCTGCTTCAACAAGCCGATCCGGCACTCGACCTTGTGCCTGGCCTTGTACTTCTCTCGGTCGAAGCCGGGTGGTCGGCCACCGGCCGATCCCCGGCTCCGCCGGTGTCCGGCCTGATCGCGCTTCTCCGGGATGGTGTGCGCGATGTTGCGTCTGCGCAGGTAAGCGCGGATCTCACGGGAGGAGTACGCGCGGTCGGCGAGCACGTGATCAGGCCGGACACGAGGCCGCCCGCCGCCCGGCCGGGGGACCCGGATGCGGTCCATGACCTCGATGAACTGCGGCGCGTCGCCGCGTTGGCCGCCGGTCACCACGATGGCGAGGACGTGCCCGGCGGCGTCGGCGGCCAGATGGAGCTTGGTACTCAGGCCACCACGCGAACGGCCGAGCCCGTGGTCCGCCGGTTCGTCCGCCAGGCCGCCGTCGTCCGGCCGGCCCTCACGGTCAGCCCCCTTTTGCGGGCTCCAGCGGCGTGCTGATGGGCCCGGCAGACCGTCGAGTCCACCGACACCTCCCACTCGACGTGTCCAGCAGCATCGGCCTTGACCTGCAACTTCTCCAGGACGCGGGCCCAGGTCCCGTCGATCTGCCAGCGCCGGAACGCCGAGTACGACGTCTCCCATGGTCCGTACCGCTCGGGTATGTCCCGCCACGGTGAGCCTGTCCGGGCCCGCCACCAGATCCCGTCGAAGACCTGCCGCCGGTCCCGCGGCTTGCGCCCCATCGTCGGCAGCGGTGGCAACACCGCTTCCAGGCGCAGCCATTGGTCGTCCGTCAGATCTCCACGAGCCATCCCAAGATCGTTTCACGACCTTGATCAACATCTCAAACACGCCCTAGTTGTCTGACCGTGGAGGTTCACCGGGTTCCGTTCGGGTCCGAGCGTCACAGGAAGTCGAATGCGGCCTGGCTGTGCGTCTGCGACCATGCAGCACCGTGGAGATCAACAATTTTGTCGTCCGGCGTGCGGTCGACTCCGATGCCGCGACAGTGGCCGAGGTGTGGCTGCGTTCCTTCACGGCCGCGCTTCCCAGTGTGCGTCGCGCTCATACGAACGACCAGGTCAGAAACTGGTTCCGGCAGGTGGTCGTGCCCAGTCTGGAGACCTGGGTGGCGACGGTCGACGGGGCGGTGGTCGGGATCATGGTGCTGGACGGCGACGACCTGGACCAGCTCTATCTCGATCCGGCCTGGCAGGGCCGAGGAATTGGCGATCATCTAGTGGAGGTGGCGAAGCAGCGTCGACCGGCAGGTCTGACTCTGTGGACGTTTCAGATCAACAAGCCGGCCCGCCGCTTCTACGAGCGACACGGCTTCATCCCCACCGAGTGCACCGACGGTCACCGTAACGAGGAGCGGGAGCCGGACATCCGATACCTATGGCGCCCTGCCTTGGGGGCGAATGCCAACGGGGGTGGCATGGCGGAGTTCGTGTCGATCGATGCGCGGCAGTTCCATCGGCTGCCCGACGACGTGGACCTGAAGCAGGGCGCTCTGTGCGCGAGGGGTCGAGCACATTGTGGTGTCCGAGCCCAACGCTGAGCGTCGGGGCAAGATCGCGGCGCTCGGGGCGCATGTCGTAGATCCCGTCGGCGAGGATCTCGAAGCGGTGGTCTCGGGCCTGACGGGAGGGGATGGTGTCGATGTGTTCCATGACGCTGCCGGTGCCGGTGCGGCGCTCCGTAGCGGCCTGGCCAACCTCGCTCCCGGCGGCCGGGTGATCTTGCAGTCGGGGCACGAAGGGCCGTTCGAGATCCAGCCGAACGAGATCATGATGGGCGAGTTCGAGTTGCTGGGGTCCCTGGGATACCGGCCCGAAGAGTTTGACGGTGTGATCGGGTGTATGTCCGCGGGCGAGTACGACACCAACGGCTGGGTCGAGGTGATGAAACTCGACGATGCTGTGGAGGCCATCCACCGGCTGCGTGCGGGAGCCGGGACCAAGATTCTGCTGCGTGTGGGGTGACGCCGGCACAGCACGGTGGGCGGACTGCCGGTTCGCCCACCGACCCCCTCGTCCAGCGGAGTCGTTCAGTGTGCCGCATCCATCTCGTTCTCGCGCCGCTGCAGCCAGTCCAGGTACCAGCTGCGAAACGTGTGGGGCATGCCGTGCGCGTCAGCGTACGGTTCAAACGGAGGGTTGTCCGCGCAGTCCCGGTCGCGGAGTTCGCCGCGGTGTGGTCCGACGAGGATGAGCCAGCCGGTCATTCCGCATCCGTTGTCGCTGATCTGGACCGCACCCCGAACGCGATCCAGGTACCAGAGGTTCTCGCCCGCCTCGCCGAAGGCCGTGAGGTAGTCGTCGTAGTAGTCGTCCTCCTCGTCAGGGGTGGTGGGCTCGTAGCCGGCGGCACGAAGCGTTGATGCTTGCCTGTCGCGCCAGTGTTCCGACTCGACGAACGGCCCGCTCGGGTCAGGCCGCAGGGGTACGTCATGGGTCCCCCAGACCCACGCCCATTGCCCGTCGATCCGTCGCAGGGATGTCAGTTCGTGCTCCGGACCGGGCCCGCCCGCACCGACCTCGGCCAGGAAGGTGCGGTACTCCTCGGGGAGTTCGACACCGTACTGGTCCTCGACCTCAGCGATCTCGGCGGCCGTCAGAACCGGCTCGAAGACCGGCTGGTCATCCGGCCGGCTCCAGCCGCGGGCTCGGCGCCCGGCCAGTTCTATCGCGATCACACGTTCACGGACCCCGGACCAGTTGCTCTGTGTGCCCACTCGGCCTCCCCTGTCGATGGCCTGCTGGACACTAGCCGACGCCACCGACACCCGCCGCCACCGGCCGGAGCAGGAGCAAGGGCAAAGGGCGGCATGATTCGGGGGATGCAGTGGTGACGCGGCCTCATTCCTGGCGTGGGAATGAGCGCTGGTCGTAGAGGCAGACCGTGGCTTGGCAGGTTCGCAGGCGTGAGGTATCGGGGCTTCAACAGCACGGGCCACACGGAATCAATGAGCGTTGTCAGCGTTACCGCTCCAGAGCGAGGAGGTCCTCAGCGGCGTACGACACTCGATTTCATGTCGCATCAGGGGTCTCCGAAGATGTGCCGGGTCCTCAGACGGGCCGCGCACGTCCCGTTCAACAAGCCTCGCTTCGGAGGCCTGTTTGGCCGCTCCTTCGTCTCGCCGTGCTGCAACAGCTCGCGAATTCTCAACAAGGCTGCCCACGGCGGGATGTCCCAAGCCACCATCCTGAACCGCTCGATGTCTTCACCCGTCGTGCCGAGGCGGCGGAAGACCCCCAGCAGGATCCGCTTCGCTGAAGAACAGCAGTGACGGCCACGTGAAGGTTCATTTCCGCATGGAGATAGACGAGGACGGCCGGCCGCCGACAAGCGTCGAGAGCATGTGGGCGAATGCGGCGGCGGCTTGGCACGTCACAGCTCGACGATGGAGTCAGAAAGTCCAAGAGCATGCGGAATTCATGCATGGCCGCCCGGACGCATGCGTCACCAGGATGACCTCCATGAACAACACCTCAGACCGGGCCGACACCCTTCACCCGCTGACCTCGAACGGCTACGAACTCGATGCCGATCGGCTGGGCCCCCTCAAACCGGTCACACCCGAAGAACTGGATGATCGGGAGACCGTACTGGCCCGCTTCGAGCAGGACGGCTACCTCTACATGCCGGGTTTCCTCGACAGAACGAGCGTGCTGGACTTCCGCCGGCACTACTTCTCCGCCCTGTCCAGCAGCGGACTGACCCGGCAGGGAAGCGATCCCGGCGAGGGCATCGCCGCCGACCCCGGGTGCGTCGACCGGGGGCGGCTGCGGGCGACCCTCTTCAACGAAGTCGTACCCGGCGCGGAGTACGAGGCGCTCTGTCGTCATCCACGACTGGTCGCCTTCTTCCGCTGGCTGCTCGGAGAGGAGGATCTGCACCTCCACCGCCGCAAGATCATCCGGCATGTCGCCCCGGACGAGGCCGGGATCGGAACGGCGACCCAGGCCCATTACGACCTGGTCTACCTCCGCGAGGGCACGGACCGAGTGGTGTCGGCCTGGATTCCGCTGGGAGACATCCCAGTCAGTCGCGGCCCTCTCATCTACCTCGAGGGCAGCCATCACGTGACGCTCCGACAGGAGGCGGAGGGCACGCTCAAGCGCCCGGCTGCGTCCCTCACCGCCGACCTGCCCGCCCTTGCCAACGCATACGACTCACGCTGGCTCGTCACCGACTTCACGGCGGGCGACGTCATGATCCACAACGCGCACATCATCCACGCGTCGCTCGACAATCATGACTCCGACGGCGTGTTCCGTCTGTCCACCGACATCCGCTACCAGCCCGCGGCCCAGCCGGTCGACCGGCGCTGGCAGAACCACTGGCATGACCAGGACGGCCTCTGACCGGAGGCGGCTCACGGCGAGGTCACCGTCTCGCCAGCTGCGTACGGTCGAGTCCGTCGACACGTCCCAGCCGAACTCGCCTACCGCATCAGCCATGGCCGATACACGCTGAATCGAGCGTTCCCAAGTTCGTCTGACGACCACGGCCGACGGCCCGCGACGGGACTCGACGGGACTCGACGGGACTCGACGGGCAAGGATTCATATGGAGGGTGTTGGTCGCGCTCCTTCGGTGCGGCGGCCTGCTACTGCTTGCTCATCTTCCGTACACCGCCCGCAGCGGAGCGCAGGGTATGTGCCGCGTCGAACGAGCGGGTGAGAGCGCGGTGCGCGGCGTCGCGTACGGCGCCGGGTGGGCGTCGTACGGGGCCGCGGCGCAGCAGGTCGGTCCAGAGGTCCAGGTGCCGCTGGGCGATGCGCGCCGGGTCGAAGCGGGCCGAGTTCCGCAGAGCTGCCTCACCCATCTGCCGTCGCAGTTCGTCGTCACCGACCAGTTCGAGCAGTGCGGCCGCGATGCCGTCCACGTCACCGGAGGTCGTCAGGCGTCCGTCGACGCCGTCCGCGATGATCTCGCGTGGTCCGACCGGGCAGTCCGTCGAGACGACGGGCAGACCGCAGCGCATGGCTTCGACGATGGTCATGCCGAACGACTCCTTGGCGGAGGCCGAGGCGGCTATGGAGGCCTTGGCCCACTCCGGTTCGAGTGGGTTCACCTTGCCCATGAGGAAGACGTTGCGGCTCAGGTCGAGTTCACGGATCAGGGCGGTCAGGGACTGTTTCGTGTCACCGGTGGCGTCGCCGTTGCCGAATATCCGCAGCTGCCAGTCCGGGTGGGCGGCGACGACCTGGGCAAATGCCGTGACGAGGAGGTCGTATCGCTTCGTGGGGGTGAGTCGGCCCGCGGCCACGATCAACTTGGCGGTGCCGTCGGCCGGTTGCACGGATGGGGCGGGAACACTGTTCGGTATCGCTTCCACCCTCACCCCCGGCAGGTTCAACTGCCGGTAGGCATGGGCATCGGCCTCGGTCACGGTGGTGAGCGCGTCCAGCGACGGGTAGCGGTGGCGCATCTCATGGCGCATGCGCAGTCCGTAACCCGACAGGGTGAGGTTCTCCTGGCCGACTCTCACGGCAGCCGGATGCGCTTGCCGGGCGATGTGCACGTTCAGGCCGGGCCGGGTCCCGACGACCACGTCGGCGTCCAGGCCCGACAGGTACCGGCCGATGCGTTCGTCGGTGAGGCGGCTGTACTGGTGGTGGCGGCCGTCGGCGCGGGGGAAGACCCTGGCGCGCTGGGCGTACCGGGGGTCGTCGCCGTCGTAGTCGGGAGAGGCGGCGCGTCTGTCGACCAGAGGGGTGAGCCTCACCCCTGGGGGCGCGCCCATGAACGGCACCCGGCGGTGCCGGAAGACCGAGATGATCTCCACGTCGTGCTGTTCGGCCAGTGCCGTGGCGAGGTTGAAAGTCGTCCTGATCGTGCCGCCGATGCCGTAGGCGTTGTGGATGAGGAAGCAAATGCGCATGCGCGAGACATTTCGTGAGGGGCGAGGGATCTTGAACGGATGACGCCCAAGTCCGCTTCGGGACAGGGGACTTCGCCGCGTCGTGCGACGCGCGTCCTGGGTCTCCCGGCAGTCTCGTGCGCGGCGCGTCCGCGCCGCTTCGGGCGAAGGGTCCCGGTCCAGGGGCGCAGGAGGGCCATGGGAACTGCAGCCGTTCGGATGATGTGCTGGGGCGGAGACAGCGGTAGATGTGGTGAGTAGGGACCCGTGGACAGGGCGCGCACAGGAAGAGGATCAATCAGTGACTGAGCACCATGACGCGGGCCTGGGGAGCTCCGATCCCGACGCGTGGTGGCTGACGGCAGCCATGCAGACCGCGTTCGTCCTGCTCCTCGCCGGCTCGATCACGCGCCTGCTGACGCACGACGGGCCGGATGCCCACACCGGCTGGAGCCTCGGACTGTTTGTCCTCTTCGGGCTGCTCCATCTGAGCGGACGAATATGGGCCCCTGCCCCGCGACTTGGCGAGCGGCCCACCACCCGGTACCTCCTCCGCCTCGGTGGGGTGGTTGCCGTCTGGCTGGTCCTGCTCGTCCTCGAACCCAGCGCGACGTGGTGCACCCTGCCGCTGCTCTTCACCGGTCTGCTCCGGCTGCCGGGGCAGGTCGCGGTGGCGCTGGCCGCGCTGCTGACGCTCCTGATGGTCGCGTCCGAACTACGCGTGGCGACGGGCCCGTTCAACCCCAACCTGGTGATCGCGCCGGTGGCCCTGGGCATCGTCGCCGCGGCTGTTCTGCTGCACAGCCGGCGCCTGGCGGACCGGCAGCGCCTGCTGATCGACGACCTGGTCCGCGCCCGCGGTGAACTGGCCGCGAACGAGCGGCACACAGGCGCCCTGGCCGAACGGGAGCGGCTGTCGGCGGAGATCCACGACATCCTCGCGCAGAGTCTGTCCAGTCAGCAGATGCTGTTGCAGGCCGCTGACCGGCAGTGGCGCACGGCGCCGGACACCGCGCAGGAACACGTCCGCGAAGCCCTGGCGGGCACCGGCCGTGCGCTGGCCGAAGCGCGCCGGTTCGTCCGCGACCTGACCCCGCTCGACCTCGACGGGCACACCCTGGTGCATGCGCTGCGGGGACTCGCCGTGCCACCCGGCGGGCCACCGCCGGACGCGGAGACCGCGCCGGGCCCGGCCGTCGAGTTCCGGCTGGACGGCACACCCGGAGATCTTCCCGAGCAGATCGAGACGGCCCTGCTGCGCGTGAGTCAGGGCGCGCTCGCCAACGTACGCGAACACTCGGGAGCGACCCGGGCGGTCATCACCCTGACCTGTTCCAAGGACTCCCTCTGCGTCGACATCGCCGACAACGGCCGCGGTTTCGAACCGGGCCGCGCCCCTCGCCGGCGGGAGGCCCGCACACGCGGCCACGGCCTCGCCCTCATGGAGATGAGGGCGAGGCAGACCGGCGGAACGCTCCGCATCGAGTCGGCACCCGGCGAGGGGACGGTCGTGACGATGTCCGTGCCCCTCGCGACGCGAGAAGACACGACCACCCGAACACCGCTCAAGGCAGAGGAGGCGACACCGTGAGACCTGCCGAGAGCCGCGAACACGGACAGAACACCGAGGGATCCGAGCCGGCTGGTTCGGACTCCGGTGGCGGGACAGCCCCCGTCCGTGTTCTCCTCTGCGACGACCACGCCGTGGTGCGCGCGGGACTGCGGGCGCTGCTCCACAGCACCGAGGGAATCGATGTCGTCGGCGAGGCAGCGAGCGGAGAGGACGCGCTGGCGGCCGCCACGCGTCTGCGGCCGGACGTGGTTCTCATGGATCTGCAGCTCGGCGACGGCATGGACGGGGTGACGGCCATCCGCCGGATGGCCTCCATGGCTGCCGGACCCGATGAGCGGGGCGGACCGGTACCGCGGGTCCTGGTCCTCACCATGTTCGACACGGACGCCGACATCACCCGCGCCCTGGCGGCCGGCGCCACCGGCTACCTGCTCAAGGCGGAGCCACCGGAGCTGTTGTTCGCCGCGATCCGGGACGCGGCCGCCGGACGCCCCGTGCTGTCGGGGACGGTCGCCGACCGGATGGTGTCCCGGATCCGTGACCCGGGCCCCTCCCTCACCGAACGCGAGCGGGACATCCTCGGCCAGCTCGTCGGCGGGCTCACCAACCGCGAGATCGCGCGCGCCCTGTTCCTGAGCGAGGCCACGGTCAAGTCCCACCTGGGCCGCATCTACACCAAGTTGGAGGTGCAGACCCGGGCGGCTGCGGTGGCGACGGCCGCGCGCCACCGCCTGCTGCCGTGAGGAGCAGCACGAGGGCGATGCCTCGCGCGGGCGACCCCACCCGCGGACAGTTCGGTCAGCAGGCCCGCACAGGACCGGCCAGTGTGACGCCGACGGAGACGAAGGCCAGGAACAGGCCGCCCGTGTGCCGCAGCGGCGGAACGGACCGCTGCTCGCCAAAACCGCGCATGAGGGCACCCGGCGATCCCCGAGCCAGGGCGCGCCCGCGGTTCCGGTCGCGGCGGTAGCGATGATGTGGCCGGGCAGGTGGTTGGTGGGGCGCTTCACCGCGGAACCCTTCTGATGCCAGTCGGCGGTGAGCTGCACGCCCAGCGTGCAAGGCCCCGCGTCGTCGAGACGACTGCGGGAAGGCAGGACCGGCGTGTTCGCCGCGCGGGCGCCCAGCTGTTGTTCGGTCACGGTCTCTTTCCAGGGCGCGGCCTTCGGGCGCTCTATCAGCGGCCGGCCGCCGACTGTCAGGGAGCCGGACACGATCCGCCGCACCCACCTCAAGGGCCGTCGCGATGTCGTCGAACAGGCCCTGGGCAGTCCCGTACGCCGGAGGCCGGGGCCTTCGTCGAAGGGCGGACCGCGGCTGCGGTCTGCCGGACAAGGCGAAGGGCCCCCGCGCGGTCCCACGAGAAGAGATGCGGAGCCTCGTCATCACCATTGCCGAGGGTGACAGACCTCGCTATGTTAATGAGAAATCACATCGCTCGATCAGCTCGACAGTGATCAGAATGCGCATCTTCCTACGTCAGGTGTGCAGTTTCTCCTGGCTGGCTCCATCTCGGAGCCAGTAAGTCAATTCAGAGTCTCGAAGGCTCCGCAAGCTGCGGTCACGCACTGCCCGGCGTGGGGTGACTCGTTCAGGGGTCCACATCAGGCGCGCGGGGGCGCCTGATGGCAGGCTTCCGCGATCCACTCCTCGCTTCCAACGACCTGCACCCAAGAAGGAGTTCGCGCAATGGACGGGTTGAGCAGACGGAAGATGTTATTGACGGGCGGAGCCCTGGGTGCCGTCGGAGCGCTGAGCATGGCCTCACCGGCCGGCGCCCGGCCCCTGTGGACCTGGCCGGCGGCCAGCTCCGTGGCGGGCGCGGGCGCCGGCCTGGACCCCGAGTGGGTGTGGGACGACGAGGCGGACCCGGTACTGGCGGCCGTCATCGACCGCGGCGACGTGGCCAAGGTCAATGCCGCCCTGGCGAAGTGGACCCGCAACGACCAGCCCCTGCCCACCGAACTCCCCTCGGACGTACGGGACTTCATGGAGCAGGCCCGCAAGCTTCCGACCTGGGCGGACCGCACGAAGCTCGACCGCGGCTCCCAGTTCAGCAAGACCAAGGGGATCTACGTCGGGGCGCTGTACGGTCTCGGCAGCGGCATGATGAGCACCGCCATACCCCGCGAGGCCCGAGCGGTGTACTACTCCAAGGGCGGCGCGGACATGAAGGACCGCATCGCCAAGACCGCGCGACTCGGCTACGACATCGGGGACCTGGACGCCTACCGGCCGACGGGCTCGATGATCGTGACGTGCGTGAAGACCCGGATGGTGCACGCCGCCGTACGGCATCTGCTGCCCCAGTCTCCGGGGTGGACGCAGACCAGTGGCGGCCAGACCATACCGATCAGCCAGGCGGACATCCTCGTCACCTGGCACAGCCTGGCCACATTCGTCATGAAGCGGATGAGGGACTGGCGCGTGCGGATCAGCACGGCCGACTCGGACGCCTACCTGCATGTGTGGCAGGTCAGCGCCGCCATGCTCGGCGTGCGGCAGGAGTACATCCCCGCCACGTGGGACGCGGCCAACGCCCAGTCCGCACAGGTCCTGGACCCGATCCTGGCCGCGAGTGACGAGGGGCAGGCACTGACCGAGGTCCTCCTCGACATCGTGGCCGAACTGGATCTCGGCCTCACTCGTCCCCTGATCAGCGCCTTCGCCAGGTACACGCTCGGCGACCGGGTCGGGGACATGATCGGGCTGTCCAGGGAGCCCGTCCTGGAGCCGCTGATCGCAGCCGCCTGGCCCTTGCTGGTCGCGTTCCGCGAAGGCCTGATCTCCTTGCCCGTCATCCCGTCCATCGCCTGGACGCTGGAAGAGGCGATCCGCCAGTTCGTCCTGCTCTTCCTCGGCGAGGCCAAGCCGATCGCCATCAGCATCCCGGACACGAACCGCCCGTCCTGAGCGCAACTCCCCCGCGGACGCCGGACTGCGGCGCCCCCGGGGTGACCAGAGTGCCGGGGGCAGCCGGCCCCAACTGCCCCCGGCACCACCCCGTACCCCGCATCAGCACCGAGCGCGGTCTGATCCGCACAAGCCCCAGCCGGGAGGAACGGCAATGCGCAAACGAGGTTGGATCCTCGGCGGTACAGCAGTGGTCCTGGTGGCCGCATCGGCCGTGACACGGTTCACGATCTATCCCGCCCTGCATCAGATACCGGCAGACAGTGAGACCACGTTCCGGCTCCAGGGCACGGCCACCCTGCTCAACTCCCCCGCGCTGAGCGGCGGGAGCGGTGACCTGTTCCTCCAGGACGTGCCGGTGAAGATGACCCGGCACGTCGAGGTGAGCGACACGAGCGGGCGGACCGCGGTCGTGCACGACGACGCGTCACTGCGCGGCCCGGACGGCAAGCAACTCACGGCCTCCGCCAACGTCTGGGCGCTGGACCGGCGCGACCTGACCGAACGCCCCGCCCCCGAGGGCTCCGGGGCCCAGGACCACACAGGCCTCGCCGTAGGCTGGCCGCTGGAACCGCACCGTCGCGACTACCCGTTCTGGGACACCGGTACCCGCAAGACGGTGACCGCCAAGTACACGGGAGACAAGACCGTGGAGGGCAGGGACACCTACGTGTACGACGTGTCGGCAACCGGGCGACTCGCCGATCCCGCCGTCGCGAAGAGCCTCCCCCCGTCCCTGCCGCGAGCCGTCGTCGTCAAGGTGGCCGGCGCACTGCCCGCAGACCAGCGGCCCTCCGCATCCGCGCTGGCCGCGCTGCCCGAGACCGTCCCCCTCACCTACGGCTCGACCACCGCACAACGCGCCTGGATCGACACCGCCACCGGACTGACCATTGACGGCACACTCCACCGGACCGTGACTGCCCGGACCGAGCGCCCGGACGGCCCGCTCACGCTCTTTCCCGTGACCGACGTGAACGTCCGGGCGACGAACTCAACGGTTCAGAACCAGGCCGACACCGCCACCGACACAGGGCGACTGCTGTGGCTCCTGAGGGACGCCGGTCCATTGGGTCTCCTCATCCTCGCCCTCGTGCTGGCGGCGACGGCGGTCTGGCGAGCCCGCCGCCCCGTCGCCGCCCAACCCTCCCGGGAGGAACAGCCCCTCGATGCAGCCGGGACGCCGGCCTCCTGACCCGGACCGGCTCGCCGCAGCCGCCCTCTGCACACGCGACCAACAGAGAACTTCGGTCTCAACCACCCCCGAGCTGCCCGCGCGGCTCGACACCCAGAACAGGACACACCGCATGAACCAGTTCGAAGCGCGCACCCGCTTCCGGTCGCTGCGCGAGACCGAAGGTCCGGTCGAGGCCGCCGAACTCG
Source organism: Streptomyces sp. KL116D (assembly GCF_030766975.1). Taxonomy (NCBI): domain Bacteria; kingdom Bacillati; phylum Actinomycetota; class Actinomycetes; order Kitasatosporales; family Streptomycetaceae; genus Streptomyces; species Streptomyces sp. KL116D. Next base: position 348,696 of record NZ_JASERH010000136.1, read on the forward strand.
ACGAAATCTGGGCCGCCTTGGCCACCGTGCGGCCCGAGGAGATCCTCGGCGAGTGGAAGGGCGGCGAGTTCGACACCGGCCACCCGCTCAACGGCATGCTCGCGAAGGCTGGCTGGTACGGGAAGACGTTCCACACGCTGCAGGACGCCAAGCCCTTGATCTGTCGAGACGCGGAGGGCCGCTTGTACTCCAACCTCGAACTCGGCATGGGCGAAGCCAGCCTGTGGACCGTCGAGTTCCGCGGCGAGTCGACCGCAACGATGGTCTACGACGGCAGGCCGGTGCTCGACCACTTCAAGCGGGTCGACGACACCACCCTGATGGGAATCATGAACGGCAAGGAGGTCCCGCTGCACGGCCCCTTCTACTACTTCTTCCTGGAACGCGACCCCGCAACCGCCCACGCTGCTCAGGAGCCCAACGACAGCGCGTGAGGCGCAAGAGGATGCGTTGGTGATCGCGCCCGGCGAAGGCTACGGAACATGCCCGCCGGGATGCGGTTACCCGAAGAACAGTTTGCGATGTCGGTTTGTTCTGACGTCAGTCATCGCCCCGGGGCTACCGAAAATTAGATCGTCAGGGCGGGCTGAGCCCCCTACCGTTCCGTCATGCAGATCGTTGTGACCCTGGACTGTGTCGACACCGAAGCGCAAGCCGAATTCTGGCTCGGCGCGCTCGCACCGCTGGACTACCAGCGCGGCTTCCACGGACCTCCCTACCTGAGCTTGGTCGGGCCTGCTCCTGCACCGACTCTTCTTCTGCAACAGGTCCCAGACCCAAAGCAGGGCAAGAACCGCATGCACCTTGATCTCGACTTCGGCACCACAGACCTGATGCCCGAGGTCAACCGCCTCGAACAGCTGGGCGCTACGAGACTCTCCGAAGAACTCGGCGAACACGGCTTTCGCTGGATCGTCGTTGCCGACCCGGAGGGCAACGAGTTCTGCGTATTCAATCCTCCCAACAGCAACAACGCTGCGCAGTAGCTAAGAAGCCACGCTGAGGCTTCGCGCCTGCCCCATGCCGGCGTGCATGCGATGGCGCGGCGGACGTGATCGCTGTGAGGTCGGCCCTGGACCGCAGACTGCGGGGGAAGTCCCGAAGGTCCCCTTCCGAGCTGGAGGTGCGGAGGGGCGAACGCGGTGAGCACGATCTGTTCGAGCGGCAGGTTCCGCAGCCAGCGAGTCGGAGCTCCGGTGGTGGGCACACCCGTGGTCCGGGCCACCGTCTGATGGTGGGCGCCGGCCGAGGTGCCCTGGGTGCCGCCGCACCGGTCGGCGACCAGCTTGTCCTTGCCTCGAGAGACCGGAGCCGGACTCGCCGGAGGCCACCGGGCGCTTGGCGATGCGGTCCTGGACTCCGCGCGGATGACGGATCTTCCGGCCCGGGGTCGGGGGCCGGGTCGAGGCCGACTGACCGCGCGCGGCCGCCCGATCATGAGCCCATGCGCTGTGCCACAGGTCACCCGGGGGCGGGGCACTACCTCGGGACATCTGCGTACAGGTTGTCGTTCAACTGACTGTGGCTGCGGAGGGGACAGTGTCCCCGGGCCTCACCTATAGCCCATGGGGACGATCGTTCGGCTGAAGCCCCATGGAGCCCTTCGCCGAGAGGCGACCGCCCTCCGCGCGCCACCTCGTGCGGCCCTGGTTGGACTCCCCCCTCCAGCCAGGGCCGCCGCACGGCCTTGGGCCCTTGGTTCGCGGACGCCGTACCCATGGAATACCTCGAACGTGAGCCGAAGCCCCGAACCCGAACACACCCCGGACGGCCACTACGTGGTGATCCGCGGACGCAAGTGGCGAGCCACCGATCCAACCGTGCCCGACGACATCGCGGCGCGACTGCGCTCGCATCTCATGGCCGCTCGCCGGGCGGTAGGTGTCGCGCTCCGCGAGAACGACACCGCAGCGGAGCGTGCCGCGCGCGAGCGGGTCCACGCCGCGAAGGTCGCTCTCGGAGAGCGAGGCACACCGGCATGGTGGCAGCAGAGCAAGGCGGAGCGGAGACGGCGGTGGGAAGAAGGCTTGCACCGTCTCGACCACTCAACCTGAACTCGTGACGTGGGCTCAGGATTACTGTGCCGCCGGACGGCTGCTCCACGATCCTGTGCTTGCCAACCGCGAAGTGACGGTCGGTGTCAGCGAAGCAGCCATCCACCATCCACCAACAGCGGGTGATACTGGCTTTCTTGGAGTCGGCGTTTCACCGCCCGGGTGATCTGGTCGAGGTCGGCGGCGGCGAGGTTGCCGGTATGTCGCCGCGGACCAGCGACCAGATCCCCTCCTGCGGATGCAGATCGGGAGCGTAGGCCGGCGGCTTGAACACGGTGAGCCACTCGGCGTTCGCGTCGATGAACTCCTTGATGTCTGCGGTCAGGTGGAGGCGGACGTTGGCCCAGACCGGCACGATCGGGCCACGGAGCTGAATACGGGCGCGGACGACCAGGTCGTGGAAGTTCCGCCCCGAAGCCCTTCGGCTCGTCCTTGGGGCCTCGATACTCACGGATCGCGTTGATGAGCCGGGACCGCTGACCTCGTGTAGCAGGCGGCGAGCCGATCGGGACACCCCCTCGCCGCCCTGCGCAGCCAGCACCGCACCCGTGTCGTCGTGGTCCCATCCATCGAGGAGCCAGAACCGAGAGGCGGGGCGAATAGGCCCGGGCCCGTTGCTCCGGTGTCAGGAGCGGCGCCGATGCACAATGGCCCGGCACAGACAGCCGACGGCGATCAGCGCGGCCGCGCAACCGGCGAGCAAGTAGCTGGCGGCTTTCCCCCCGGTCTTCGCCAGTTGCGCAGGAGGAGAGGACTCGGCCCTGGGCGGGCCGGACTGGGATGCTCCGGGCTGCTGCGGGGTCGGGGTGGTCGAGGTTGGGGACGACGGCGGCGCGGATACGCGCGGTGACGCGGACGGTGACGTCGTCGACGAGGGGGCCGGCGGAGTAGCGGACTGCGACTGGAAGACCGGCGGGGCCACCGAGGAGGTCGTCGACGGCGAGGGCGAGGTGGAGGGGGTCTCCTCCATGCCGTACCCGGTGTCCCCGTAACCGTTGTCCCCGATGTCGGTGGTCCCGGAGTCGCCGTACTCCCCGACGTCGTGACCGGAGCCGGTATCACCGTAGCCGGACGACTGCTCGGCCGGCCGCTGCCCGTCAGGGTCGCCGGAGCTCATCGGCGACCCGGACGTGGTCGCGTGCACACGGGGTTGCACCACTTCTTGCGGGGAGGCGCTCATCGGCGCGGGTGCCGTCGCGACCGCCGCCGCTGGAGCCGTCGCGCAGCCGATGGCCACGGTCGACATGATCCCCAGGAGCGCGGTGCGGATGCCGTGCGAGCTGACGCCCGCCCTTCGGTTGATGTGATGTTCACACATAGCGGCCGATGATCTATTGCCGTGGGTGCGCGCAAAGTGCGGCACGCTGCCTACCTCCTCGTATTCACCCTCCTGCCCGGCTATTCATCGAATCCGGCTGCCCCGACTACAACGACTTGAGCGTTGCGCCTCACCCACACAGATGCGCTGCCCTTGGGGATGCCGCTCGTCGGCGACTCCTGTTTCGCCACTCTTACCGCGTGTCCAGCACTCCCCGGAAAGGTCCTGAGCTAGGCGCTCGCTTCGTCGTGGCGGGCGCGTTCCCGGAGCGTTCACGTCGGCTCGAGAAGGCAGCCTGACCGACATGAGCTGATCTCGGCGTGACTGGGGATCACGGCACCGGAGCCGCTGGCGGCACCCTCCACGGCGATGCTCAGGGTTCGCCGTCACTGTGACTGAGCGTTCTGGTCTGCCAGTTGAACAGTGCGTCCGAGTGGGCACCCTAGCGGCCGACGGTGGTCCAGTCGGTGGGGGCGGGCGGTACCGAGTGGCCGGCGGCGTGCTCGCGCAGGCGCCGAGTCAGTTCCGGCAGGTCGTACGCCGGGAAACTAATCTGGAGCAGCTGGAGACGAAACCGCGATGGCAGCTCCTCCTTGAACATTGCCACGTCCATCGGCTTGACCTTCACGTCCCACGCGTCGGGAGCTGCCCAGTGCGTCATCCGCACGTAGAACGCGTCCCGCGGGCCGGCGTTCGCTACGGCCGAGAGGAACGCGAGGCCGCTGTCGACCGGGAAGTCGATGAGTATCCAGCCGCGCCGGGACTCCACCCACTCCCGCATGTGCGGCAGCTTCTGCGGCCAGCCCGCGTTGCTCTCGCCGATGTCCTGGCAGCAGGTGAAGGTGTCGAACCCGCACTCCCAGATCGCCTGGATCGTGGGGGCGAGCTGTTCGTCGATCTGTGCGTGCTGGTCGCCGACTTGGACGAGAACGGTGGGATGAGTGCCTTCGTAAGAGGTCATCGAGCGATGATATGAGCGAGGTACGACACTCGTCGGGACAGGTGTCGTACCGTCCGAAGTCCCGCACCGCGGCCTACGGTCGAGCCCATCCGCCGTGCTCGCGCCGACCAATTATGACGCTGGGTCACACCGGCGAGCGGGGGGTAAGCCACGGCCCCTCCCCCCAGTCGCCGCGGCATTCCCCTCAGAAGTTGAGGAGCGATCTTGTTCTGGCGACACCGCCCGTCCAAGGCCAGATGCTGCGTTCGGGGATTGCCTGGGAACCCGCCCGGCCCTAGGCCAGCAGGGGATCTTTCAAGTGCGAATCAGCGGCCGAGGTGGTCAGCGCAGGGTGCGCAGGAAGATGTCTGCTTTGCCGTTGGTGTCGTCGGGGACGAGGTCCTCGGCTGTGGACCGGAAGACCACATGGCGCCCGCCGGCGCTGACCGAGTCGATCTCGGCCGTGGCGGGGCGGTCGGTGACGGTCTCGTCGGTGCCCGTCTGCAGGTCGCGCAGCGTCAGCGGTGCCGGCCCGGTCGTACCGGACGGGGTGTGCAGGAGGTAGCGGCCGGTGGGGTCGATGGCGACGCCCTTCACTCCGGGTACCTGGAGGTCGGTGCCGGAGGCGATGTCGTGGACGTAGGTGTCTGCGCCCGAGAGGTAGACGATCTTGTTGCCGTCGTCACTGAGCTGCACGAGCTCGGCCGCCCTGTCCGGGCCCTCGATCGGGTAGGTCACGTTGTTGTCGGCCCAGTCCCACAGGAGGATGTCCTGCTCGCCGCCGTCCTGGTAGGCGAGACGGGTTCCGTCGCCGCTGAGGGACGGCCGGATCGATGCGGTGTTGTGGATGATGTCGACGGTCTGCAGCTCGCCGGTGTCCGGTCGGCGGACCTCGACGCGCTGATTCTGCTCCGGGTACCTGAAGCTGACACTGAACGCCTGATGGCGTTCGCTCGCGCCCATGGACGCCTCGCAGCTGTTGAGCGAGCAGGTGTAGGAGGACGACCACCCCAGGCTCAGGTGGTTCTGATAGAGGGCCATGTGGTCGAACCTGGGTGCCAGATAGGCGAGAACCTGCCCGTCGCTGCTGAGCATGGGCGGCGCCATCGCGGGCCCGCCGAACTGCTGGTTCTGCCCCGTCGCCAGATCGCGGACGAACACCCGGTCGTTCCGTCCCGTGTTCCCGGGGGTGAGGTTGTTCGCGTACGAGGAGAAGGCGATCCGGTCACCGGACGGCGTGATCGACACCTCGGCGGAATCGTCGTTGGCCTGGGTGCCGTCGGCCGCGACGCTGACCCTCTCGACACCGACCACGTCGGCGCCGGCCCCGATCGCGCCGTCGGCGGGCCCGGCCCAGGCCGCTCCGGGCAGGACCGCCGTGATCACACAGACCACGGCCGCCGCGCTCGCCGCGACCCGCCCGCGTCTTGCTGTAACCCGCTTCATACGTCTCTGCATGTTTCCCCCCAGACACCTTCTGCCTCGGTACCCCATACGGAGAACCACGGACATGCAAACGTCACAGAGCGACGCGGTCAACGCGCAGACGCGCCAGATGCCCTGCCGGCACGCACGGTTTCAGTCATCCCAGATCCATTCCGTCACCCCGCCAACTCCCGTCACAACGGCGGCAGCAGGGCTGTGTCGATGCCGTGCACGCAGGCGGGCAGCCAGTCAGCGCGTTGGATGGGGGATTGCCATCGAGTGCTCGTCGGTGGACGTGTCGGCGGGCATGGGGTGTGCAGGGTGCGGCTCGGTCCCGGTGGGATGGAGTGCGGCGGTGAGACGGCGACGGAACGGGGTGGCGAGTCGCTGGTCGATCAGCCCGTTCAACGCGGCGGCCAAGAGGATGGAGGCGAGAAGCCCCAGAGCAACGGAAGGCAGGAGGCCGAGTCCAGGGGCGGCCTTGAGGATGCCGCGGGCGACAGGGATGCCCAGACTCTGGTGGACCAAGTAGAAGGGATAGGTCAGGGCTCCTGCGTAGACGAGGAACCGCCATTGGATGTGGCGCAGCGGCCCTGGTCCGGCCAGGGCCAGCAGGACGAGGAAGCCGGTGAGGACGGCGGCGCTGACCGCCCAGTTGGAGTCGGCGTGGCCGGCGACGCGGTCGTCCAGGACGGTCAGGGTGTAGCACCAGGCGAAGCCGGCCAGGAGCCACAGGAGCAAGTTGGGCCCGAAACGGTGCATCAAGTAGAGCGCGATACCGGTGGCAAAGAGCCCGGCGTACTGGCTGAGGAGGATTTCGTCGAGGGCGGCCGAGTTGAGCTCTCGGCCGATGGACGCCAGGAGCAGCCACAGGAATGAGAAGGCTATGACGCGCCGGTAGGTCAGGCCGATCAGGAGCAGGGCGCCCATGAGGAGGTAGAAGCGGGCTTCCACCCAGAGCGTCCATGCGACCCCGTCGGTGAAGTCCAGACCGAGCGGGCTGGGAATCATGGTGAGGTTGCCGAGAGTGGTGCGCAGGTCTGTGGGTGCTCCTGATCGCTGTCCGAGGAGCACGGTGACGGTCCCCGCGGCGACAATGATCAGCACCACGGCCCAGTACAGAGGGAAGAGCCGCGCGATGCGGGAGACAGCGAATTGCGCCGGGCTTCGGTCCCAGCAGCTCATGCAGATGACGAATCCGCTGACCAGGAAGAACGCCTCGACGCCCAGCCAGCCGTAGCTGCTGACGGCGTGGAGGAGCGGTGCGGCCTGGGCCAGTTCGTAGTCGCTGCCCCAGAATCGGGGGGTCGGGGTGCCGAGGTAGTGGTAGGCGGCTACGGCTCCTGCCGCAAGGAGCCGGAGGCCGTCGACCGCGGCCAGGCGCCCGCGTTTGGCGGAATCGCGGGACCGTGGCTGCCCGTCCTCCTGGCCCGGCGTGAGCGGGCTGCCGCCGGTTTCGGGTAGGGGCACGGACATGGGAACTCCTGTGGCAAGAGAGCCGATCGACGAACGTCGCCGGTAGGGGAAAAGGGATGAGGAAGGCATGCCGAAACAGCCCCTTGGCTGCGTGCAGGGCAGGGCAGGGCATGAGCAGAATGGCCGGCGCCGTGGTGGTGCTCGGCCACGTGCGTTCGGGCCGGCTCAGGGGACGGCGATCGTTGTTGCCCGTCCGTCGTCCCCCGATGCAGATGACTCGCGGTCGGCGAACTCTCCCGTGGTCAGGCCGGGTTCACCGTGTTGGACCCGGTACGGCGGTACAGCCGCAGTACCACGGCCGTGACCGCCAGGGCTCCGACGGCCGAGAGAACGTCGTCGTTCTGCGCGTAGCCGGAGAAGTACAAGGTGGCGATGAACGGTGCGGCTGCGCCGGCCAGCCGGCCTGTGGTGCGGATCTGGGCGAAGGACCGTCGGCCGACCAGGAACAGGGCCGCGGCTGTCGGGATGCCCAGCCTCCAGGGCAGGAGCAGGCCGATCCCGAGCGGGTCGATCACGGTGACAGCGGCCACCACAAGGACGGCCCATACGGCCAGGGAGAGTACCCCTGCCGTGGTGCGCACCCGGGGCGCGGGGCGCAGATCGGGCGGGCAGAGCAGAGGGAGCGCTCCGATCAGGATCGGTGTGACCAGGAATCCCACGAGGTGCCAGTGCAGATCGAGCGGCATTCGCCAGACCGGGAAGAGGAAAGCCAGCGAGCTGCCCACTGCGCCGGCGAGCGAGCACAGCACCCCGAGAAGGTGGCGCCCTGCCAGCGCTGTCACCGTGCCGATCAGTGTCAGCAGGTAGCAGACGTTCAGCAGGGTCACGAGCGGACCGACACTCCCGGTGTCCATGACATACCAGTCGGAGGTGGTGCCGATGAGATTGAACGCGGCGTACGCGGCCGTTGCCGCCAGGGCGAAGGGGGTGATGGCGGCGAAGAACTGTCCGCCCGGCCGGGCGGAGCTGACGCCCAGGCGTACCCGGAGGGCGTGTGTGACGACGTCGGTGGATTCGTGGAGGCGGGCACGCCATCCCGCTCCCTCGGTCGCCTCGCCGTAGGACTGGGCGATCTCGTCGCCGAATGCCCGGCGGTAGCTCGCGGGATACAGGTGCAGGAGAACCGGGTTCATGCGGTGGCCGCCTTGCCGGAGATGTTCAGGCGCCGAGCGGCCTCGCGCGCCGTGGCGGCGATCCGCTCGGCTTCGGCGGCGAGGGCCGCACGGCCGGGAGAGGTCAAGGTGTAAGTGCGCCGCAGCCGGCTGTCCACGACCTCCTCCTTGTGCACTTCGATCAGTCCCTGCTGCAAGAGGCGTTCCAGCGCCCCGTACAGCGTGCCGGTCCGCATCTTCACCCGGCCGCTGGAGATCGCCTCCACCTCACGCGCGATCGCGTAGCCGTGACGTGGCTCGTCTGCGAGCGCGGTGAGGAGAAGCAGGGTCGGTTCCTGCATCGCACGGTCAGTCATGAGAACAGCATACGTCGGTCACCGACATATGTCGGACGGGGGGTGCCTCGTTCCGGCCAGGCAACGCTGGAGACAGTGCTGACGACGACGATCTGCGCAGCACCGCCATCAGCCCGGCCCCCGCCGACACAGCCCAAGGATGGATCGGGCAGATCGGCCACCTCTTCGACCGCCAGCCGGACAAGCTCGCTGCCCGGTGACCTGCGCCTACGGCACTGCGCTCAGCCGTGTCCTCACTGCCTCCATGAGCCCGCCACAGCACGGAAGCGCGACAGCCCTGCCCGACACCGACCGCCCACATGCGACCGGTTGCCCTTCGCGAACGCACAGACAAGGATGGCAATCGTCCAGTTGTACGTCCGCGCCGGACACGGACGGCGACACGGTCCTCGACCATGGGCGCCCCCGACAGCCGCGAACCGGTCACACGCGACGAACACGCCATCCACAGGAACGGACACCGACACCATGAAGTCCTGGCGCTTTCACGGAACCGGCAAGCCGCTGACGCAGGAGGAGGTACGGCCACCGACCGCCGGAGCGGGCGAGGTCGTGGTCGACGTCAAGGCCGCAGGCCTGTGCCACTCCGACGTCAGCGCCCTCGACGACCCTGGCTGGATGGCGCTGTTCCCCCGCATCCCCATGACGCTCGGTCACGAGAACGCGGGAATCATCGCCGAAGTCGGCGAGGGGATGGAGCACTGGAAGATCGGTGACCGGGTCGGGCTCTCCCCGATGATGCCCGACGGCGACGCCATCGGTTACGGCGCCTGGGACGGCGGTTACGGCCCGAGGATCCGCGCCACCGACGCCAATCTCGTGCGCCTCCCCGACGAGGTCTCCTTCGAACTCGGCGCCATGGCCACTGACGCGGGCCTCACCTCGTACCACGCCATGGTCACCCGCGGTGGCGCGAAGAAGGGCATGCGGATCGGCGTGATCGGTCTCGGTGGCCTCGGCTACATCGGTGCCCGTGTCGCGGTCCTCAAGGGAGCCAAGGTGTACGCGGCGGAGACAAATCCCGCCACCCGTGAACTGGCCGCCGAGATCGGCCTCGTCGAGGTCGCCGAGTCCATCACCGAGTTCACCGACAAGAACCTCGAACTCATCGTCGACTACGCGGGGTTCGGCACCACCACCGCCCAGGCCATCGAAACCCTCGGGGAATTCGGCACCCTGGTGCAGGTGGGCATGGGCCGACTGGAGTCCACCATCAGCACCAACAGTGTCATCCTCAAGCAGTTGCAGATCCTCGGCTCCAAGTCAGGAACCAAGCAGGACCTGGAGGAGCTGTACGACCTGATGCGCTCGGGCGAACTGAATCCGCCGCTCAACCCCATCACCCCCGACAAGATCCCGGACGGTCTCGACCAGTTGCGCGAAGGCGGTGTCGTCGGCCGTCTCATCGCCATGTACGACGACTGATCCGCCTGCCCGGCCCTGGGAAACGAGACGGGATCGCACGTGCCGGCCGGGGCAACGGCCGGACACAGCGTCGACGGCCCACCTGATCAGGCGCGTGCGAGCAGTCTGGAACCGGCCGAGCTCGTCCGGCAGATCTCCGTACGCACCGCCACTCAGATCACTCCCGTAACAGTGACCGTGACACGGACCGTCCCGTTCCCCGGCGTGGAGGCCGCCATGCAGGTCGTGACCGCCCGGCGAGCGGCGCGCGCCACGTCCACCGCGCGGGTCCGGCTGTACGCGACGAGCTTGATGTCGACGTGCCACGTGCCGTCGGGGTCCTGCGGACGGGCGAGGCGCACCCCGGACGGGACTGCCGTATGACCGGTCCGCTCCGGCGCGGCCAGGGCGGACCGCAGCCGCCCGGCCAGATCCGGCTTGAGGAAGGCCACCCCGGGCACATCCGTCACGGCGCGGGCGATGTCCTCGACGAGGGAGGCGGGAGTTGAGGTCCTGGTCATCAGTCGCGACCTTCCTGGTGGTCGGTGGAGCTGTCGATGAGGTCGGTGACACGGATGTCCACGGAGGCGACGGGCATGCCCAGGTCGCGGTCCGCCGCCTGGCGGACCTGTGTGCGTACGTCGTCGGCGAGGGCGGCCAGGGCGACGCCGGACGGCGCATGGATCTCCATGCGGACCTCGACCACGGAGTCGCCCTGCTCCGGCGAGAGCCGAAGGCGGCACGATCCGGCCCGCACCCCAGGCACCTGCTCCGCGGCCGCGCGCAGTTTCCGCGCGGCGACTGCCTCCATGACCCACAGGTCCTCGTCCGGTTCTCCGAGAGGCAGCGGACGACCAGGACGCAGTTCCAGACGGACGACATCCATGACCCTGCGGGTCAGTGAAGCCGCGTCCGGGACCACGCCGTCCCAGGACTCCTCGCGCAGGCCACCCATCGCCGACTGCAACTGGTCGAGGTCGCGCACGGCCGCGCCGCAGTGCGCGCATGCGTGCAGGTGCGGGTCGTCCGCCTGGTCCTCCCACGCGGCCCAGACCTCCGACAGCAGGCGACCACATGGCAGTTGCTCGTCCTCGGTACCGTCGGAGGGTGTGTTGGGCGGGTCGGTGTGAGCGGTCATCGCCAGGCCCCCAGTGCTTGAGTCAGGCATCGTCGTGCACGGAAGACACGCGCCCGGACAGCCTCCTGGCTGATTCCGACCGCGTCCGCGATGAAGTCGTACGGTCTGCCGTCCAGTTCACGCAACACCCAGCACGCGCGTTGTTCGGCCGACAGCAGATCGAGGGCTTCCCGCAGTTCACGTACGGCGTCCCGGGCCTCAGTGATCCGGGACGGTGAGACCGCGTGCTCGGGTGCGGGTACCTGCCCCGCCGTCTCCAGCGGTGCGACCGGCTTGCGGGCGCGCAGCACGTTCAGACAGCGGTTGGTGACGATGCGATACGTCCAGGTGCCGAACGAGGCCGTGCCGTGGAACTCGGGCAGCCGCCGCCACGCGCTGATGAACGCGTCCTGCACGGCGTCCTCGGCCTCCGTTCGCGAGCCGAGCAGGCGGGTGGCCAGCCGGATCAAGGACGGTGCGTGCCGTTGCACGAGCACAGCGAAGGCATCCTCGTCCCCCTCCGCGGCCCGGATCGCCAACAACCCGTCGTCGCCGGGGCTCCGGGTGTCCGGCGGCCCGGTGTGTCTGCGGACACCCGCCACTGGGTGGCTCCTCTCGTCGCGTTCTGACAGTTGGACACACTCACGTCGATGCCTGTGACGCGCTTCCGGGAAATCGGCGCCGGGCGGGCATGCCCGCTCCCTTCGGAGCACGGGGCCCGGGGCATGGCCGCCACGTCGTGACCGTTCACTCCAACGAGGCGCCGACGCGTTCGGAGAATTCTTCACGCTCACGCGTCACAGACGCATCCGGGGCGGGTCCACAGAGGTAAGGGCAACCGACCACTCCAGGAAGAAGGACTCGCCATGAGTACGCAGACACAGAGTGTTCCGACGGCCAAGAGCATCCCGACCGACCGGACCGGCGGCACGGACCGGACGACGGCGGTCTCCACCGGCGCGGCAGGGGCCGGCCAACCTGCCTCCGACCGCGGCAAGACCTCCATCGCTGACGTCGTCGTGGTGAAGGTGGCCGGCATCGCCGCCCGGGAGATTCCGGGGGTCCACGACATGGGCGGTGGCCTGTCGCGCACCATCGGCGCCGTGCGCGACCGGGTGCCGGGCGGCAGGCCGAACGTCGGCCGAGGAGTCAAGGTCGAGGTCGGCGAGCGGCAGACGGCCATCGATATCGACCTGGTGGTCGAGTACGGGGTCCCGGTCGCGGATCTCGCCCGCGACGTACGGGAGAACGTGATCTCCGCCGTGGAACGCATCACGGGCCTGGAGGTGGTGGAGGTGAACGTCACGATCAATGACGTCCACCTGCCCGAGGACGACGCCGACGCGCCGGGAGCGGAGAACCGCGTGGAGTAGAGGTCGGACGTACCGACAGACCGCAGAGGCGAAGGCCGTCCAGGTCTGCCGACAGTCAGAGACCAGGGCGGTCGTGGCCCTGGTCAAGAGGGGATGAACAAGGTGGCAGTGAGCAGGGCGTTCATCGGAATGCTCGCCGGCATGGCGTTGGCCTTCGCGGGATTCTTCGGTGGCTTCGGGGCGTTCCTGCTCGTGGCCGCCCTCGGCGGTGTCGGCTCCGCGGCCGGACACTGGCTCGATTCGGGAGGCCGGGTGCAGGACCTGCGCGACAGCTTCGAGCGGGGGCGACGATGACCGCGGCCGGAGAGCGCGGCACGACGATCGTCTCGGACAGGGCCGTGCGCAAGATCGCCCGTCGTGCGGCCGGCGAGGCCGAGCCGATCCTCGCCGGGAGCGCGGAAAGTTCCGCGACCGTCCGCGGCCGAAGGGCGGACGTCGCCGTCAAGGTGGCCCTGCCCTTCCCGGCACCGCTGCCTCAGACGGTCCGGCGGATTCAGGCCCATGTCACCCATCGCACGCACGAACTGACGGGACTTCACGTGGGCCCGACACGGGTTCAGGTCAACGGACTCCTTCCCGTGCAGGCCTCGCACACCATGACGACGCCGACGGCTGCGCACGACGCCGTTCCCGCGCACCGGGGAACATGCCCGCGTACGCCGATGCGCTGGTGGTCCCCACGCAGGCTGCCGATGGCACTCCTCACCCTGACAGCCGCCACGGCCTGTGGCGCCCTGGCATACGACATGGCCCTGGTGCACCTGGCACACCGGTCGCCCGCTTCCTGGCGCACCGAGGTGGTCAGCCGGCTGGGCCGGCACGGTCCTGACGACGCCGTCGTCGGCATCGGCGCCGGCACGCTCGCCGCCCTCGGAATCCTGATGGTCTTCCTCGCGGTCAGTCCCGGACGACGTGGCCTGCTCACCGTGGTCACCTCCACCGCCCAGGTGCGAGCGGTCGTGGACCGCAAGGCGGTCGCCCTGGTGGTCCGTGATGCCGTGGAGGACGTCCCGGGAATCAGTACCGCGAGGGTCCGGGCAGGGCGGCGGCGCCTGCTGGTGCGCGCCCAACTGGCCTTCGGAGAGCGGGAGACCGCGAGGCGTGACGTGGCGGCGACGGCACGCCGAGCCCTCGACGGCTGCGGCCTGCGGCGCCCGCCGACGCTGCGCGTCAGGGTCCGCCCCGACAGCACCTGGGCCTGCGCCGAGGGCCGGGTCGGCGACGGCGATCAGCAGCAGGCATCTGGAACGGCAGGCGTACCCCAAGAACAGAAGGACCGTGCCCCTGATGCCCCGTAGCCGGACGGTCCTGAATCGCATCACGCTGGGCCTGTGCGGCCTGGGGGCCACCGCAGCGGGTGCCTGGCTCGCCCTGGGGCGCACGGCCTGGCGGACCGCCGTTCCCGAGCGGTGGTCCGCCCTCCTCCCCCACACCCCTCTCGTCAGTTCCGCACCTCTCGCCTCGATGCGCGGTCAGGGATGGTGGACGCCCACTGTCATGGCGAGCGCGGCCGTCTCCGCCCTCCTGCTCGCCGTCTGGGGCGCACGGCAGCTCCGTGACCAACGGCTGCGGCGCATGCCCCTGCCTCCGTCCCAAGGTCTTCTGCGCACCCGTGCCATGGAGGACGCCCTGGCCGGTCTCGTCACGGATCTCGACGGTGTCGCCCAGTGCCGGACCCGCGTGCGGGGCAAGCCGAGGACGGGGCACCTGGAGGCGGTGCTGCGCGTACGTCTGCGCCCCGACTCCACGCCCTGCGCCGTACTTCCCTCACTCGTCGAGATCGCCTCCGACACGGCGGAAGCGATGGCTCCGTACGGCTTTCAACTGCACGTCCGCTTCACGGCCCGCCCCCACCGCCGACCCCATGTCCGCTGAACGCCTGTGGTCCGCGTCCAGCTATTGGCGGTCTTCCGCCGGGAGGCGCCGTGGCCGCCCTGGTGTGGCTGTGCGCATCCGCCGGATTCGCCGTCCACGCAGCGGTGTTCAGCACCTACAGCAGGCTCTACGGCTCACTGACGGGCGCCGTGGTCTTCCTCATCCTGCTGGGGCTGTCCAGCGGGGCTCTCCCGGCGCACAGTTCACCGCAGAGCTGAGCGGTGCCCGAGGAGGGTCTCCTTCTGTCACAGGGAGCCGCGAGGCCCGGCGGCACGGCGCAGTCGGTTGGCGATCGCGAGACCGAGCCCTTCCTCGTCCGGCAAGGACGCGACGATGACGTCGCATCCCTCCTGATCGAGGTCGCGCAGAAACCCGAACAACGCGCGCGCGTAAGCCGTCGGCGAATCGGGGACCGCCACCACCGCGTGCGCCTCGACCGGTGTTCCGGCCAACGAGGCGGGCAGCAGGACGCCCACCTTGTGTCCCAGCTCCCGTACGGACTCCGCCTCGACTACGACCTTCGCCGGCTCGACCAGGACCACCCTGGCGCGCGGCGCGTAGTGAGAGGGGTGCTGGCCCGGCACCCTGGTCGAACTCGTCTCGGGGACCTCCAGGCGGCGGCCCAGGGCTGCTTCGAGGTCCTCTCGGGTCACTCCGCCAGGCCGCAGAATGGTCGGCGCGTCGCCGCTCACGTCGACGATCGTCGACTCCACACCGACTGTGCACGGACCGCCGTCCAGCACGAAATCGACGGCGTCACCCAGTTCCGCGTGGACATGGTCGGCCGCGGTGGGGCTGATCTGGCCGAAGCGGTTGGCGGACGGGGCCGTGACACCGCCGCCGAACGCGGACAGCAGGGCGAGGGCGACAGGGTGGTCGGGCACGCGCACCGCCACCGTGTCGAGACCTCCGGTCGCCTCGAGAGGAACCCGGTGGCCACGGCGCAGTACCAGCGTGAGCGGCCCCGGCCAGAAACGCTCGGCCAGCAGTCGTGCCGTCGCGGGGACCTCTTCCACCCACTGGTCCAGCTGCTCGGCGCCGCCGATGTGCACGATCAGCGGGTGTGAGGACGGACGCCCCTTGACCTGGAAGATGCGTGCCACGGCCGCCGGGTTCTCGGCATCGGCACCCAGCCCGTACACGGTCTCGGTCGGGAGGGCCACCAGCCCTCCGGAACGCAGCACGTCGGCTGCCTTTTCCACGTCATGGGTATGCACTGTCACGCGGCAGATCCTCTCACCTCCGCGCATGTCGCCTGGCCCCGGCCGACCACCTGGTGGATCGGCCGCGGCCACCCGGACTCCGTCCGGCCTGGAGAGCCCCGACCGGCCGGGATCCTTCCGCGTGCATGTCACCTCATGGTCGCCCCGCTCGGGGATGGGCCGGGTCTCGTATTCCGCCTCCGTCAGACCTCATCCGGGGCCGTGATCGACGACCAGCCGCTGACGCCCCGAGCGACCTTCGACCTGCTGAGGTGGTGGACAGCCCGAGTACGGCGCACTCGGGCTGTGGAACCGCCGCCGGTCCCACAGCCGCAGCGCTCACAGGTGGACGACAGGCACGGTCGCCAGCAGATACCCCACCGCGATCCAGACGCCGACCCCGGCCGCCATCAGGCGGAACCTGCGCAGCCGGGCCGGCGAGACCGGGTCCGGCCGGGGGCCCACATCCAGGCCCGTCACTGGTCCGCATGCGCGCGGCAGCAGGGTCGTAGCGACCGTCATCACCCGGTCACGGTGCCGGGGTACGGGCCGTTGCTCCGCAACGGACGGCGGTTTCGTGGCGGGTGTGGTGCGGCACCTGCGTGGGGAGGGGCCATCGCCGTGCGAGACGGCGTGCCCGGTGGTCGCGTCGGACGCGAGCCCCTGGGACAGCCCGGCGAGGAAAGCGGCGTAGGCGGCCCGGCGGGCACCGGCCGGTGAGGTACGGCCCGTCTCCCACGAGCGGACGGTCGCCGCGGTGACACCGAACGCCTGGGCCACCTGCACCTCGGTGAGTTGCCAGGCTCGCCGCACTCGGAGCCGCTCGGCCGGCGGCGGCAGGGGGCATCTCTTGTCCCGGCGGCGGGGATGCGACGGCATGGGCTGCGCTGCACGAAGATCGATCGTCATGACCGTACGACAATCCGCCTCGGGGCGTGTGACGCGCCTCGAACGAGGTGCACTCGGATGCCGTAGGCGAGGATCCGCGCTGCGCCGGTCGCGGGGCGGGCCGGGACGGTGCCCGGCACTGCGTCTGCGGCGGCGGAGGACCTCGCCCGACGATGCGGGGCCCCTCATCTCGCGCGCCGACGGTCAGGGCTGCTGCGTCGCCTCGCCCTCGCTCTCATCCTCGTCCGCCGCTTCCACGCCCCCGCCCCGGTGGAGGACGCTCGCACCGACCATCACACCCAGAGCCACGGCGACCACGGTCAGCAGCGCGTTGACGGTGGTGAGCAGGCCGTCGGACGCGTGTCCTTCGATCAGTTCGCCGACCCCCGTGAGACTCAGGGAACCCGGCACGAGCATCCAGAACGCCGGCAGGAACGTGACCTGCGCGGGCGGCGCGGACCGCCACTGCTCGACGACACGGGCGATCAGCGGCAGCGCGATACCGCCGAGAAAGGCTCCCACCAGGGTCCCACCCAGCGAACGCCCGATCTGCTGAACCGTCTCCACCACCAGCAGCACCGTCAACAGCCAGGGCAGAGTGACCAGGGGCGCCGACGAGTTGAGCGCGAATCCCACGCCCAGCAGCACGGCTCCGGCCCAGGCCGACCACGCCCCGAAGGACGGCAGGTGGGTTCCGGCGGGAACCGGGTGCTCCGTCATCAGCTGCGCGCCGATGGAGATGCCGAACGCCAGCAGCACCAGGACGTTGACCCCGTAGACGAGCCGGCTGGTGCCCGAGACGATCGAGCCCGTGGCCAGTTCCATCGTTCCCATGGTCAGTGCCGCACCCGGCAGGAACGCAAGCAGCGGCGGAATGATCACCTTGCTCGCGCTCTCGCCGAGCAGCGGGCCGCTGAAGCGGTAGGCGAGAACGGTCACGACGATGGCGGCCACGACCGGCAGCGCCAGCGAGAACAGCCGCAGGGGGCCGGCGACGACCTGGCGGAGCAACCCCACGGCCAGGCCGAGGGCCGCGTAGCCGACGAGTGCCATGGGGTTGGGGTAGGTGAGCATGCCCAGGCCGACGGTGAGCACGACGTATCCGGCGATCCGCAGCACCGCCGGGAAACGCGGCGGCCGCGCCTCGATCTCGGCGAGGCGGCGCCTGCCCTCGTCCGGCGGAACCAGGCGCTCGTGCAGCAATTCGTCGAGGAACTCGTAGAGTTCACCGACCTGGTCGAGGCGCAGCTCGTCCGTGCGCACAGGTGTGAAGTCCATGGTCGCGCCCGGCCCGTCCCCGATCCGCACGAACACACCGGTCGGCAGCACGAAGGCGTGCACCCGGGGCATGCCGTAGCGCGCCCCGAGCTTCACGATCACTTCCTCCACCCGCTGGGTGGTCTCCCCCGCCCTGCACAGCACCGCGCCGCAGTCACGCAGGAATCTGCTGACGTCCTCGGTGCTCAGCGAAGAGTCGTCGTGCGCACGGACGGGTGCCTCGCGCCAAAGGGAGCCCAGCCGGGAGGCCGTGTGTCCGACACGGCCGGCGATCCGGTGCAGCGCGTCGGCGGCCGGGGCCCGCTCCCGGCTCTCGGCGTCCGTTCCTCCGGCCGCGTACCGCGACCCGAGGGAACGGCGCAGATGGGACACGCGCCAGTTCGCGGGGGGGCGCGCCACCGAGACACCGTCTCCTACGCCGCGGACGGCCGGTACACGGCCAGCGCCCAGATCACGAAGACGTCGAGGGCGATGGCCACGACCGCCCAGACCGGCGCGTAGGGCAGGAACAGGAACTGCAGGACGATGCTGATCGAGGCGAACAGGATGCCCGCCGCACGTCCCCACGCGGCCCCTTTGAGAATGCCGCCGCCGACCAGGGCCGCAACGATGCCGAGGATCAGCAGGAGCCAGCCCCATCCCGTCAGGTTGATCTTGTAGATGTAATCGCCGACCCGCTCGTACACGTCGTCCTCGGCAATGGCCGAGATGCCTTGCAGGACGGCGAGAACTCCGTTGACGAGGAGCAGAACTCCGGCGAAGACGACACCACCGGTCACCCAGCCACTGTTGGCCGACGGCGCGGGCTGCTGGGACATGACGGTCACCCTCCGGTCGTAGTGCTCCGACGCCGTATCGCACGAGGGCCACCGGCTGCCTCGACCTTCGACGGCATGCGGCGCGTGCGCCAGATGAGGTCGCCCGTACGAGTGACGGACCGGCTCCGCGAAACACTCGCGTCATCCCCACCAGTGGTGGCATGCTCACCCGGCACGACCGCTGATCGCCTCCCGACGTACTTCGCGCCGAGCGCGACGAGCAGCGCCATCACAATGGCCGCGTTGTGCCTGGCCATCCACTCCTTCCAACTGGCCGGCACATGCGTGGAATTGGAGCGCGCGGCTGTTCTCGAACACTCTCGCCTTGTTGATTCTGCGTTCAAGAACAGGCCGTTCAGGGATCCGAGGCGATCGCGCACTTCTCCGACGGCATCGCTCCGCCGGCTGCTGCCGGCCCTTGCGCCATGGGGGGGGACGACAGGCCTGGTTCAGAGCTGGGTTTCACCGCCGTCCACAGCAAGCTCGATGCCGCTGGTGTACGTGGCGTCGAAGGCGAGGAATGCGGCTGCCTTGGCGAACTCCTCGACGGTGCCGTAACGCTTCATGGGGTTGCTCGCGGTCCGCTCCGCCCTGAACTGCTCGACGGCCTCCTTGGACAGGTTCATCGTTTCCAGGATTCCCGAGTCGATGGGGCCCGGGGAGATCGCGTTGACACGGATACCTCGCGGAAGCAGTTCGCGGGAGAAGGAGCGAGCCATCGAGCGCAGCGCCGCCTTGCCGGCTGCGTAGACGCTCGTGTCCAGCATGCCGATGACGTTGGCGATCGAGGTGGTGAGGACGACGCCGGCGTGCGCGCTCAGCAGCGGAGCGAGCTTCTGCACCGAGAAGAAGGCACCCTTGACGTTGATCGCGAACAGTTCGTCGTACGCCTCCTCGGTCGTCGACTCGAAGGGCGTGAGGGGTGAGATGCCGGCGTTGACGAAGAGAGCCTCGATCGAGCCGAGTTCGCTCTTCACCAGGTCGGCGAGCATGTCCAGGTCGGACAGTGAGGCCACATCGGCCCGGACGGGCACGGCGTTCTCACCGAGCCGCTCGCGCGCCGCGTCGAGCTTGGCCTGGGACCGGCCGGTGATCACCACGCGGGCTCCGTCTTGCACCAGCAGCTCCGCCACCGCGAGTCCCATGCCGCTGCTGCCGCCCGTGATCACGACATTCTTGTCGCTGTACTTACTCATGCCGAGGTTGCTCCGTTCCATGGCCGAAACTGGGCGGTACGCATGGATGTCGGTGTTCGTGCTGTGCATCAGCGCCGGGTTTCGATCTTCATGTCGCCCGAAGTGACCGTGCGGATGTGGTCGCTGGCGAGCAGGCCGTGCGGGTTGCCGAGGTCGATGGCACTGACCTCGTCGAGGCGGGCCAGCTGGGAAGGAGTGAGGTCGACCCGCAAGGCGCCCAGGTTGTCCTCGAGCTGCTCGATGGTGCGGGCGCCGATGATGGGTGCCGTCACACCCGGGGCGTGCAAGGTCCAGGCCAGTGCGACCTGAGCGGGTGTGCGGCCCAGCTCCGTGGCCACCTCCTTCACCACATCGGCTAGGGCGAGGGTGCGTTCGGTGACCATGCCCAGGGCGGCGTTGAGGCTCTTGCGGCTGCCGGCGGTTTCGCCGGCGACGGCATCCGCCGGATTCAGATCGTCCCGGCTGTACTTGCCGGTGAGCAGCCCGCCACCCAGCGGCGAGAAGGGGACCACGCCCAGGCCCATCTCGCGTGCCATGGGGATGAGATCGCGCTCTGCTGTACGTTCGATCAGGCTGTACTCGGTCTCCAGCGCGACCAGTGGCGACCAGCCGCGCAGGTCGGCGATCGCCTGCATGCGTGAAACCTGCCAGGCCGGGGCGCTGGAGATCGCCACGTACAGAACCTTGCCCTGCCTCACCAGGTCGTCCAGGCCGCGCAGGATCTCCTCCACCGGAGTCCTGAAGTCCCAGACGTTCAGATAGAGGAGATCGATGTAGTCCGTGTCGAGCTGCCGCAGGCTGCCTTCCACCGACGCGAGCATGCTCTTGCGCTGCGTGCCACCGGAATTGGGGTCACCGGTCTGACGCAGCGTCGAGTACTTCGTCGCGAGCACCAGGCGCTCGCGATCGCCACGGGCGAACTCGCCAAGAAGGCGCTCGGAACTGCCGTTGGTGTAGGTGCTGGCGGTGTCGAAGAAGTTGCCGCCGAGCTCGGTGTAGCGCTCGAACAGCTTGCGCGCGTCCTCCCGTTCGGCGCCCCAGCCCCACT
Source organism: Streptomyces sp. KL116D (assembly GCF_030766975.1). Lineage (NCBI taxonomy): Bacteria > Bacillati > Actinomycetota > Actinomycetes > Kitasatosporales > Streptomycetaceae > Streptomyces > Streptomyces sp. KL116D. The sequence continues at coordinate 369,576 of NZ_JASERH010000136.1, forward strand.
CGGTGCCGAAGGTTGCCGTGCCCAGCGCCAGCGGTGAGACTCGCAGGCCGGAACGGCCCAGCAGTCGGTAGGTGTCGAGAGTCAGTGGCATCGCGTTCTCCTGTTGGTTGTGGTGCGTGGTGTTCGAGAGGTGCGGGCCGGCGGCCGCCACGTGCCCGCAGTTCAGGCGCCGAGCCCGTAGCCGCCGGCCACGGCGATGTCCTGACCGGTGACGTATCCGGCAGCGTCCGAGGCAAGGAAGGCGACGACTTCCGCGATGTCCGCGCCGGATCCGAAGCGCTCGAACGGGATCTTCGTGCGGAGGGCGTCCCGGCCGCTCTGGGGAACTTCCAGCTTGTCGAACAGCGGGGTCTCGGTCGCTCCGGGACTCACGGCGTTGACGCGGATCCTGCGCGGAGCCAGTTCGAGCGCGAGCGAGGGCAGCATCGCCAGCAGGGCGCCGCGCGTCGCTGCCCCCAGCGTGGCGCCAGGGCTGCCGCGACGGGCTCCGATGCCCACGGTCAGCACGATCGATCCGCCGTCGTTCATGAGCGGAAGGACCTTCTGGAGGGTGAAGTACTGGCCCTTGAAGTTGACCTCGACCTGCTTGTCGAACGACTCCTCCGTCACGTCGGCGACCGGTGCGGGGTGGAAGATCCCCGCGTTGAGGAACAGCAGGTCGAGAGACCCGAAACGTTCGGCCACCGTCGCCACGAGAGCGTCGGTGTCGTCCAGAACACGTGCGTCGGACCGGACGACGAGTACGTCGTCAGGAAGCTCGAGCCTGGCCCGCGCCAGGGAATCGGGGTTCTGTCCGGTGACGGCGACCTGATACCCACGGGCATGCAGCAGTTCGGCGGTCGCCCTGCCGATTCCGGTCGTGCCGCCGGTGATGAGCGCTGCGGGCATGGCGGGCCTTTCGTCGAATAGGCGGAGTCGACCATCATCAGCAAACGGGGAGGTCCCCGTTTTCATCACCGTACACTAACCGGAGACATCCCCGATTCGCTGCCCGCCCCTCGCCCGCCACTCCTGATCGGAAGGTCATGACGCCTCCACGAAGCACCCTGCGCGCCGACGCCCAACGCAACCGCGAGCACCTGATCGCTACGGCAGTCGAAGCCTTCGCCTCCGGAAAGGCGATCTCTCTGGATGCGATCGCCAAACGCGCAGGCGTGGGGAGCGGCACCCTCTACCGGCACTTCCCCACCCGAGAGGACCTGGTCGAAGAGGTCTACCGCGACCAGATCCGCCCGCTGCGCGATGACGCACGAGCCCTCCTGGAAACCGAACAACCCGCAGAGGCTCTCCACGCATGGATGCACCGCTTCGCCGAGTGGGCGGGCGAACGACGCGGCATCTGTGAAGCCCTGGTCGCCATGAGCGCATCCGGACGCTTCGGAACGGGACCGGTCTGCGATGAGGTCCAGCAAGTCCTGGGCATGGTGCTCGAGGCCGGCGCCGAGGCAGGAGAACTGCGCAGCGACATCGATCCGGTCGACGTCGGCAGCATCCTCGCCAGCGTGCTCTCCGTAGCCGGCGCACCCGAGCAGCGCGCCCAACTCGACCGCATGCTCACCATCGTCGTCGACGGGCTGAGACCGCGCCGCTGACCTCGGGTGCGGGATGTCGTCAAGGAGATGTCCGCGGGCCGGTGCTGGTCGGGCGGCCGGCGGGGACGTCGTGGCGGGGCGGACCTGGGTCAACGAAAGGGCGGCGGAACCGCCAGTACCTTTTCCATCGCAGGATGTCAGCCCATGAGCCGTGGCGTACACCGTTCACGGTTCTGCGCCGATCACCTCGCAGAAGTCGACCTCACCTTGTCCAGGCCATCCGGCGACGTTGTCGCCCGGCATCCAGATCACCGGGAGCAGTTCCCGTGGGCGTTAGGCGGCCCGGCCCCCCTGCGCCTCGTCGAACTCGGCCGGCCAGCCGGCCAACCAGCCAGAGGGGCTTCTCGTCGGCCGGGGAGCGAATGAGTGTCGGACACTGAGTCGCATCCGAACAGCAGCCCACACAGTGCCAGTTGCGTGCGTCGCTTCAGGGGATGCCGTTGGAAGGCCGATGGGGAAGCTGCACGGGTCCGCCCGAACCACCGGTGCCCGCTGGAGGGCGGGGCGTTCTCCTCCGTGGGCAGGTCGACCGACGGAGGTCCGACGCACTTGCGAGGCAGACATGTCACACCGACCGAGCACCAGCACGCGCGCTCCCGGCACCTGTCGGGCCGCGCGGATCACGGCCGTGCACCGCAGGAGTGTCCTGAGTGGGCATGCGGGCCCCGTAGGAGCATTCACCTCCGACCAGCTCCGGCGACGTTCTCCCCGACCGGACCCGCACCCATCACAACGACTTCATACGTGTGAGCAGACGCGTCAGCTCTCCTTGGCCGTGCGGCCCAGCCGCAGAGCCGAGATGAGGAAGAAGATGCCGCCGGGGACCGCATAGCCGACCGCACTGGTCAGCGCGGGATCGTCCGCCCCGGCCGACGAAACGAACGACGCCCCGGCCAGAATCGAAATGGCACCGCTGACGATCATCGGCCACTGACCGCCCAGCCTGCGGCGGGGCACAGCCACGATCAGCTGGACCAGCCCGGACACGATCGCCCAGGCACCCCACACACGCAGCACCGCCGGAACGCCGGACGCGCAGGCGACACCCACACCGACCGCCGCGATGAGGCTGACCGCCATGTTCACGTACAGCAGGGTCGGCGATCCGTCGTCGCGCGACGACCTGGCATCGACAACCGCCGCCCCGACGTCGAACAGCGGATACAGCACCAGCAGCACGGCCGCGACCGGGCTGATCTCCTTGGTCATCGTGAACATCACGAGGGCCCAGACAATGGCAAACGCGAACCGGACGAAGTACAGCCGCCGCAGAGCAGAGGCCGTCCCCGTGGCAACAGACGGAGCAGCAGTGGCGCTCACGATGATCCCTTTCAGTGGACCCGGAGAGGGGAGCAGTTCAAAGATTCCGGCGGCCAGGCGACAACCCGATGCCGCCGGACAAGGCCGGCGCTCGGATGCCACAACCACAAGAATGAACGTTCTGCCTCCTAGGCTGGCAAGCAGGCCACCGCTTGTCAAGACCGAACGTTCTACCCGCTAGACTGGGCGGCATGGTGCGCAGCGAAACTGAAGGCCGGCCGTCCGAAGCCCGGTCCCGGCTCCTCACGACGGCCAGCCAGGTGTTCTACGCGGAGGGGATCCACTCCGTCGGCGTGGACCGCATCGTCGCGGAAGCGCGCGTAACGAGGGCCACCTTCTATCGCCACTTCCCCAGCAAGGAATCCCTCGTCGTCGCCTACCTGAACGAGGTCGACCGTGCCATGCGCGGCCAGGTCGACACCGCCGTCGACGCCGGCCTTCCGGCCGCCGACACCATCCGGAAGATCAGCGAGGCCATCACCCAGGGCATCCGGTCACCCGGCTTTCGCGGGTGTGCGTTCCTCAACGCCGTCGCCGAGTTCCCCGACGCCGATCACCCGGTACACCTGGCCGTCCTCGCCCACCGTCAATGGTTCCTCGACACGGTCACCGGCCTCCTGGCCAAGATCCGGGAGCCTTCCGCTGAACCCGCCGCCCGTCACTTCGTGATGATGCGCGACGGCGCGATGGCTGCCGGTTGCCTCTTCGACCCGGATCTGGTGTGCGAGACCTTCCTGTTGGGAGTCGAAGGGCTCCTCGACCAGGTCAGCCGAGGGCTGCTGACATCCGAGTGAGGAATGACGTCAGGCGGGCCGGTCTCCGCTGGACCTAGACGTTGCGGCACCGGCACGGACCAGGAACATCCCGCGACTCGGCCAGTTCCGAGTTCACGTTCATTTCCTACGGGTGCGCCGAACCAGACGTCACAGGCCCACGTCGCCCGACAAGGCGCCGTGGGCCTGTGCTTGATCGAGCACAACCGGCCCGGGCTCGGGACAGCGAGGCATGACCGACGTGCCGCACCTCGCCCCAGGAAGCGATGTGAGCGGCAGTCACGTCAAAGACCGCGCTCCCGTCCGTCAGTTACGACCGGACGCCTCACTCGGGCGGCACACAGAGTCCGGCGCCGTCCTGAGCGCCTGGCGGTGAAGGGTGTCCAACTCTTCCCGCACCGCCCCTGACGCAGCGGCCAGCGCAAGCTGCACCGTGCACGCGACAGGCTTGTCGCGCAGTTCCTCCGTGCTCTTCAGCTCTTGCAGCAGATCCGTGGTCAGCCGGTCGAGCTGTTCGCGAATCTGCCCGAGGTCGGGGCGCGTCGTGGGCGCCTCTTCCGGGTGCGCTGTCCAGCGAGCGAACAGCCCCTTCTGTACCACCTTGCTCGCGGCGATCTGATCCTGGAAGAACGCCACTGCCGCTTCCGGGTCCACCCCGAGATCGGAGGCCTTGTCCCGGACCTGCGTCAGCACCTGCTCCTCGCGGGCAGGGTCATCGATGGGCGAGTCGGTACCGAACTTGGACTCTGCCACCTTGTCACTCACGCGAAGGCGTTCGATGACAAGATTCGTCAGAGCGCCGAGCCTGCCGAGCGGCTTGACGGTCCCGTCCGTAGCGCTCGAGAGCTCGGTGCCCATACGCGCATCCGTGGCCGTGGCCATGGCCTGAGGCACGGCCAGCGCCGTTGCAGCTACCAGCAACGCAGTGGCGGTTGCACCACGGGTCACATTGTTTCGCAGGTTCAATTCTCTACCTCGAATTCGGTCTTCAAGTAGGGCGTTTTCACTGAGCGTGAATCCAGAATCAGTGGGGTGTTCGCGGCAGCCCCAGGAGTCCTTGGCCACGGCGCGTGGGAGCACCGCACCATGGGGTCAGCGCTCGAGCGGCAATGGGATCGCGCGGAAGACGTTGTCCGGATCGAAACGGCGCTTCAGCTCGAGTAGCCGCTCGGTGTTCGGGCCGTAAGCATGTGCGATCTGTGCGGCCTCGTCCGTGCCGAGCAGGTTGGGGTAGCCACCCGGCAGGGCCTCGGGCTCGAGAGCAGCGGTCACGTTGCCGGCCCAGGCGCGATGCTCTGCCGCCCGGGTGTCACCGGGTTCCCAGAGGGCGATGAACTCGATCATCAGGTGGGGGTCGCGGTTTCCGAACGCCGTGTCCGTCACGGGGACGCGGGCTGCGGCTCCGTGCAGGCTGTGTACGGATACGGCCGAGTGGGGCGAGGTCAGGGTGGAGCCTGCAAGGCTCAGCACGTCACGCACTCCCGGGGCGAGTGACAGTACCGAACGCGAGCGGATCTCGACGTGCCGGCCGAAAGGGAATTGTGCGTCGATGGCCGCAAGCATCTCGGGCATCGTGGTGGGGGCGATCTGAGAGACGAGAGCCGTGCCGAGGGTGTCGAGCCGCGCCAGCGCGCGTACTCCCTCCTCGGTGTCGTCGCCGCTCCAGGTGGGCGAGAGGAACACCACGGGCTTGCCGTCGGGGCCGGGCAGGACCCCGGACTGCACAGTCAGCGCGTCAGGCCCCTCGTGCAGGATGTCCGACAGCCCGGCCAGCACTGTTTCGACCTGATCCCACGGATACATCACCATGCCGGACAGGAGTGTGGGCACACGGTGCAGACGCACCCGCATCGACGTCACGAGGCCGAAGTTCCCGCCGCCCCCGCGAAGGGCCCAGAACAGGTCCGGCTCCCGTTCCGCGTCGGCAGTGACGACCGAGCCGTCCGCGAGCACCACGTCCGCGGACAACAGACTGTCCAGAGCGAGGCCGAAGCGACCGCTGAGCGGTCCGTAGCCGCCGCCGAGTGTCAGCCCCGCCATGCCCACCGAGCCGGCGGAGCCGGTCGCCGCCGTCAGGCCGAAGGGGTGGGCAGCGGCGACGAGATCGGCGGCCGTGGCTCCTCCTGACACGTCGGCGACTCCGGCCACGGGATCCACCGTCACTCGGCGCATCCCGGTGAGGTCAACGGTCAGACCGCCGTCGCTCAGCGACCTTCCCGCCCAGTCGTGGCCGCCGCCGCGCACGGACAGAGGCACCCCGTACTCCTGCGCGGCCAGCACAGCGGCCCGGACCTCAGCCGAGTCGACGCATCGGATGATGGCGCCGGGACGGGCGGACACGGCGCCGTTCCAGATGCTTCGGCCGGAGTCGTAGTCCGGCCCGGCGGTTACCACCCGTTCCGCATGGACAGTCCGTCGCAAGGTGTCGGTGAGGCGGGTGAGTTGTTGGTGTGTCGTCGCCGACATGGCACCTCTCTCGGGCAGATCTTGACAATTGACTTCTTGCTGACGGTCCGTCACCAGCCGCTCCGAGACCGGCCCGCGACTGCAGCCGTGGGCCGGTGTCGGAGGCAGTCCGGCCCAGGCACACCGAGACCGGGATCATTGAGGCCCTGTGTGCGCCCAGGCGGACTGCAGCAGTCGCCACCACGTACGCCGCCGGAAGCTGCTGCCGCAGGCAGGGCCTCTGAGCTCTCAGCGTCCCACTGGCGGGTTCCCCCTCTGGGGTTCGACGTAATGCTTTCACCGGGTGCTGCGGGCAGCGTCCTCGATGACCTGCGTGACCGCTCCGGGACGGCTGATCATCACTGCGTGGGAGGCGTTGACCTCCTCGATGCGCGCCCCGGCCCGCTTCGACATGAAGCGCTGGACGTTAGGAGCGATGGCGTGATCCTGACCGGTGATCAGGCTCCAGGAAGGAATGGAGCGGAACGCCTCCTGGACGCTGGCGTCGGATACCGCCTTGGTGTTGGCGGGCCGCTGAACCGCCGCCAGGTCCGCGGCGGTTGTCTTGTCGACATCGCCGGCGAAGGCGTCACGGAAGTGGTCGGGATCGATGGACACGTCCGTACCGTCCGGGACAGCCGTCGGGATCAGCGGTATGGACGGCGAGGACTTGGCAGCGAGGTCGCCCACCGTCTCGCCCTTTGCCGGGATGAAGCCGGCGATGTAGACCAGAGCCTTCACATCGGGGTCCGAAGCGGCGGAGTTGGTGATCACGGCGCCGCCGTAGGAATGGCCGACCAGCACCACCGGGCCGTCGATCTCGGACAGGTAGCTGGAGACGTAGGCCGTGTCGCTGGTGAGCCCTTGCAGTGGATTGGCGATGGCGCGCACGGGATAGCCGTCCTTGCGCAGTCGCTCCATCACCAGCGACCAGCTGGAGGAGTCCGCCCACGCTCCGTGGACGAGGACGACGGTCGGCTTCGGGGAACTGGGCGCGGAGGAAGAGGCTTCACCGGTCGCCATCGCCACGCCTGGAACAGCGGCGGCACCGAGCAGAGCGAGAGCTCCGGCAGCAAGTGCGACGCGACGGGGGACGTGGATTCGCATGGGGTGACCTTTCGATTCGGCTGTGGTTTCGAGGCGTTGGAGCTGAGCTCTGTCGCTTCGCGCGGCGGCCCGCTCGCCGCGGACACGTGTGCGGCAGCGGTCGCTGCCGCACCCTCCCGGCCGCGACACCTTGACCAACACGGGGTAGAACGTTCGGTATTGCCATTAGACGCATCCAACGATCCCCACGTCAAGACCGAACGTTCTACCCCCATGTTTGCTAGTGTGGCCCGATGAGTCCCAGCCCAGAAGGTGGCAGCACCTCCGAAGCGCGAACACGGCTGCTCAACACGGCAGCCAGAATCTTCTACGCGGAAGGGATCCACTCCGTCGGCATCGACCGGATCACCGCGGAAGCGAAGGTGACCCGAGCGACCCTGTATCGACACTTCACAGGCAAGGAAGACCTCGTCCTCGCCTACCTCGACGAAGCCGACCGGGGAATCCGAGAACAGGTCGCCGCCGCCCTGGCGAGCAGCGAGACAGCCGCCGGCAAAGTCCAGGCCGTCGCCGAATCCATCACCCACGGCATCCTGTCCCCCGGCTTCCGCGGTTGCGCCTTCCTCAACGCGGCAGCCGAATACCCCGACCCCGCCCACCCGGTCCACCAATTCGTCCTGGCTCACCGCCAATGGTTCCTGAACACCATGACGGAGCTGCTGGAGCAGACGACCGACGAGCCGCCCACCCGGCCGGCCCGACACTTCGTCATGCTCAGAGACGGCGCCATGGCCGCAGGCTGCCTCTTCAACCCCGAACTGGTGTCAAAAACCTTCCTTCGAGGCGTCACGGGACTCCTCGCACGCATCGGCACAGCAATCGCGCCTGACGACGCGCCTGCCACCATCAGCAACGCCGCGGACGGGGCACGCTGAGCCCTCCCATGCACAGACATGCCCCCGCGCAACACCGACAGCCGCAAGGCAGCACGGAGGGCGCCCTCGAGGGCGTCTTTCGTAATCGCGGACGAGCATCGGCGGAGGCGCCGACAGTCCGCAGGTAACTGCCGATACCGCCTGCCAGCTGCCGGCTAGATCAAGCCGGTCCATACTCGCCACGCGATCCGGACCCCTCAAGGGAGAATTCGCCAAGGACGCGGTGCCGATCGTGGACGGCACCCTGGTACCCACCCGGGATGAAGCAGCCTCGCCTCACGCCATGCCGCTCAGCGGACCGAACGTTCCACCCTCCGTTGGAGCCGCAGCCGCCTCCACCCAGCACCCGAGCCTCACTCCGGCGACTTGAGCATCTCCTGGAGGATGCGCTGAAGTTCGGTGCGATCCTGCGCAGTGATCCTGGCCAGCCTGCGGTCGTACTCCGCCGCGAGCGCCGCGAGCGCACGACCCCGGGCATCCTTGCCCTCGGCGGTCAGCACGAGCCGATGGCGCCGCAGGTCCGCGTCGTCGATCTCACGCCGAATGAATCCCTTGGCGACGAGGTTACGGACGTACACCGTGACGCTCGCCTTGGGGAGCATCAGCGCCGTCGCGATCTCTGCGGGGTACGGCGACGCGGCCACCTCGGCCAGCACGAAGAACTCCTTCGTTTCCAGGCCGAGTTCGGCCAGCTCCCCGCTGCAGGCATCCATCACGACACTCAGCAGCTTCTGGTTCAGCGTCCACAGCTGCGCCCCGTCGACCGTCACGCGCGCACTCCGTTCATCCAGGTGGTACGGTTCTGAATTAGTTCATAACTGTACGACATGCCATCTCGTACTAACCGGCTACGGAACAAACATCTCACGAAGGGTTCTCATGCTTCAGCGCATCACGATCCCGCGCGGCCCGATCGAACTCGCGGGCGATCTCTACCTGCCCGACAGTGCCGATGAAGCGGCGCCCCTGCGCGCCGTAGTGCTCTCCACCCCTGGCAGCAGCGTGAAGGAGCAGATCGGCGCCAACTACGCTTCCCGCCTCGCCGCCCACGGCATCGCGGCGCTCGTATTCGACCCCGCCCACCAAGGACAGAGCGGCGGCGAGCCCCGCGACCTCGAAGACCCCTACCGCCGTGGTGAGGACATCTCCTACGCGATCGACGCCCTCACCACGAGCTCCGTCATCGACTCGCGGCGCATCGGCGTCCTCGGGATCTGCGCCGGCGGCGGGTACGCGGTGCACACCGCCCGCACGGACCACCGCATCAGGGCGGTCGGCACGGTCGTCCCCAGCAACATGGGCACGTCGTTCCGCGGCTTCCAGCCGGACGGCGCAGCCGCCGCACTCGACGCCATGGCCGACGCGCGCATCGCAGAAGGCCGCTCTGGCGAACTTTCCCGCGTGAACTGGCTGCCCGACACATTGGAGGAAGCCGCAGCGGCCGGGCTGACCGACATCGACACGACCCAGGCGATCACCTTCTACCGCACCGAGCGGGGCCGGAACGAGCACTCCACGAACCGCCGCCTCTCCCGCGGTGACTCGCTGCTTCTGGGCTACGACGCGTACCACTTGGTGGACCAGCTCATGACTCAGCCCCTGCAGGTCATCCTCGCCGGGCGCAAAGGCAACACCGGCTCCTACGAGTCCGGCATGGAGTTGTGGAAGCTGGCTCCCAACCCGGTCGACCTGATGGTCATCGATGGCGCCGGCCACTACGAGATGTATGACGAGCCCGAGTATGTAGACGCTGCTGTCGACCGGCTCGCCAGCTTCTACTCGAACAACCTGTGATTCCCTCAGCCCGACGCACCCGAGCCGTCAGGAACGACCTGGGCCGCACTGAAGCGAGTCCGGATGGACGCAACGCTGTCCCGCACCCGCAGGACCGGGTCGGCGGCGCGGGGCCGGGCAAGGCGCCAGCGCCTGCCAGGCCGCTGCTGGAGCAGCGTTCAGTACGGCAACCCTTCCATCGCCGCCCGCAACGCCGCTTCGAGGCACTCGCCGATCTCCGCGCCGGAGGCCGCGGTCCGGCCCTCGTACCGTAGGGCGAAGTCCTCCGCCGCCGCACGCAGCGCGCCGTTGAGGGTCGCGGCGTGCACAGCGACGCGCAAGGATTCGGCGTCGCTTCCGGAGCGCTGGGCGAGCGCCCGGGCCAGGACCGGCAGGGCGTCGTCGTGCGCCTGGAGCCAGACGGTCCGCAGCGCCGGGTCCTTGGAGGTCATGCGGATGAGGTCGAGTATGACACCCGTCTCTGACGGAAGATCACTGATCTGACAGGTCTCGGTGAAGAAGTCCAGCAGGCTCTGGTCCGGCGGCCAGTGGCGCAACCGGTCCACCACGAAGTCCAGCCCCACCGCCAGCAGAGGAAGGACGCAGCTCTCCTTGGTGGGAAAGTAGCGCCACAGCGTACGGGCGGACACACCCACGGCCTGGGCGATCTGCTCCCCGGTGGTGGCGACAACGCCCTGCGCGGCGAACAAGCGGACTGCTTCACGGGCGATCTCGAAGCGGAGAACCGCCTTTCGACGCTCGACGAAGGACGGCCGGTCACCCGTCGAATCCTCTTGTTCCTGCACCCCTGACGGCGCCTCTCGCACCCCACCCCACCACCCTCTGAATCCAGTGCACCGCAGCATATCCGGGGGTGCCCGACGGGCCGGGGCCGCACCGGATCCGCGAACGCGGGAGGAAAGCGGTGCGGATGGGCCGCGCCCACGGCGCGGCCGGCATCGATCGCACCTCTCAACGTGAGGGCACGCGTGCCCCGTTGGCGCCAAGCGGACGAAATAGCACGCGCAGACATCTTGTCACTCAGTGACACCCGCTCCTACTCTTCGGTAGGTGACCGGCGAGTAACCGCTTGCGCTCACTCACATTTGGCATGGACATGCTTGACGCTGTGGCGCCACGGTGGCAGGACCTGCCCTCCCGTGGACACGGCCCGAACTCCCCGCTCTCCCCCACTCGTTGGAGCCACGCATGCCCACTCCCCGCCGACGCGCCGTACTGAGCGGCGCCGCCGGACTCGCCGCCGGTGCCGCCCTGCCCACCGCGACCGCATCAGCGGCTCCGGCACGAACCCGCCTGACCAGGGAAGAACACCGGGTCGTCGTCATCGGATCCGGCTTCGGCGGCGGTGTCTCCGCGCTGCGCCTCGCCCAGGTCGGCGTACCGGTCACCGTGCTGGAACGCGGCCGCCGCTGGCCCACGGGCCCGAACTCCGAGACCTTCCCTCGCGTGTCCGGTCTCGACAAGCGAGCCCTGTGGTACGGCACGCTGCCCGAAGCCGCCCGCCCGCTCGCCGAACTCCTCGGCACACCACTGAACTTCGCGCCGTACGCAGGGCTTCTCGAGCCCGTGCTCGGCGAGAACATCCTCAGCGTCTGCGCGGCCGGCGTCGGCGGCGGCTCGCTCGTGTACCAGGGCATGACCCTCCAGCCCTCCGAAGCGGTATTCACCACCTGGCTGCCCGAAGCACTCGACTACCGGCGCATGGACCGCATCCACTACCCGCGAGTCGCCCGCATGCTCCAAGTGGCCACCGCACCGGACGAGTTGATCGGTACACCCACCTACTACGCGGCACGCACCTTCGCCACGAGGACCCGCCGGGCCGGCTTCTCCGTCGAGAAGATCCCGATGCCGATCGACTGGTCCTACGCGCAGGCCGAACTCCGGGGCGAGATGAATCCCTCCTACACCAACGGCGACTGCGCCCTCGGCGTCAACAACGGCGGAAAGCACTCCGTCGACGTCACCTACCTCCAACAGGCCGAAGCCACCGGCAAGGTCACCGTACTGACCCACCACAACGTCACCTCCGTGGCACGGGCCGCCGACGGCCGCTGGGAGGTGTCCGTCGATCGCACCGACGACTCCGGCAACGTGCTGGAACACAAGATCCTCACCAGCCGGGCCCTGATCATGGCGGCCGGCAGCGTCAACACCAGCAAACTGCTCGTCCGCGCGGACGCCACCGGCGCCATTCCCGACCTGCCCGACGGAGTCGGCGAGGGCTGGGGCACCAACGGTGACCGCATCTACGCCTGGACCAATCTCCAGGAGGACTTCGGCAAGGAACAAGGCGGCCCCGTCGTCTACGGCAGCAAGGCCTGGGACGATCCGCTCACCGCCAACACGATCATCCAGGCGTCCCTGCCACCTCTGGGCATCGACACCAGGACAACCATGCTCGTCGGCTTCGGAGTCAGCCCCGACCGAGGCCACCTGCGCTACGACTCGGCCACCGACTCCGTGTCCCTGCACTGGCCCCGCAACGGCGACAGCGGCAGCTACCGCACGATCCACCGCCGCGTGACCGAGGTCTCCCGCGGCCTCGGCGCCCTCATCGACACCAACTCCCTGGTGAACAGCACCTGGCACCCCTTGGGCGGAGCCCCGATGGGAACGGTGTGCGACCTCGACGGTCGCGTACGGGGCCAGAAGGGTCTCTACGTCCTGGACGGCGCACTGATCCCCGGCACCACCGGCGCCTGCAACCCGTCCATGACCATCGCCGCCGTTGCCGAGCGAGCACTCGACAGCATCACCGCGCAGGACGTCGGCACCGTCATCTGACCACTCCTCCGAGACGCCGTCACCACCTCCAGCCATGCGAGACGAACGACAGGAGAGCCCATCTTGAGCCGCAAGAGAGCGCGTTCCCGTTCCACTGCCTTCGCCACCTCGGCGCCGCTCGCCGGAGCGATCGCCGGCGCCGTCTGCCTCGGTCTGACGGTCACGCCCGCTGTCGCCGACGACCCGCACTCCGTCGTCTCCCGCGGAGTCACCATTCCCGAGTTCTACACCCCTCCGACCGAACTGCCCGAGGCCAACGGCACCCTGCTGCGGACCGAGGCCATGCCCCTCGGCCTGAGCATCCCCGGCCTCGACGGACGCGCCATGCCCGGCACCGCGACCCGGCTGATGTACAAGTCGACCGACTCGGCCGGCCGGCCCGTCGCCGTGACCGGCGCGTACATCGAACCCACCGCCGAGTGGACGAAGTCCGGGCCGCGCCCGCTGGTCGCGGTGGCACCCGGCACCATGGGGCAGGGCGACCAGTGCGCCGCCTCGTTCGCCCTGGAGCACCCGCTCACCCTCAACGGGGACACGGTGTCCGCCGGCTACGAAGCCCTGGCCATCTACCGGATCCTGGCCACCGGAGCGGCGGTCGTCCTCACCGACTACGTCGGCCTCGGCTCCACCGACCGGCTCCACACCTACGTCAACCGGCTGGACGAGGGCCACGCCCTGCTGGACGCCGCCCGCGCCGCACGCTCCGTACCCGGAGCCTCGGTCACCGCCTCCTCGCCCACCGGGCTCTACGGCTACAGCCAGGGCGGCGGGGCGAGCGCGTCCGCCGCCGAACTCCAGCCCAGCTACGCCCCGGACGTTCCTCTCGCGGGCACCTACGCCGGAGCGCCACCGGCGGATCTCACCACGACCATGAAGGGCATCGACGGCAGCGCCCTGGCCGGCGCCCTGGCCTGGTCGATCAATGGATTCGTCCAGTCCGACACCGATCTCCGGGCGGTGGTCGAGGCCAACATCAACGACACCGGCAGGGCCGCGCTGAAGGACGCCTCCACCATGTGCGTCGGCGACGCACTCTTCGGCTACGGCTTCGCCAAGAGCACCAAGTGGACGACGAGCGGCGCCTCGATCGCCGACGTCATCGCCTCCGAACCCCGTGCGCAGGCCGCCCTGGACAGACAGCGCATCGGCACCCTCAAACCGACCGGTCCGGTGCGCGTGGCCACCGGCGTGCAGGACGACATCGTGCCGCGCGGGCAGGTTCGCCAACTGGCCAAGGACTGGTGCGCGAAGGGCGCCACGATCACCTACAAGCCTCTCATCCTGCCGAACCTCGGTGACAAGATCCTCACGAACCACCTCGTGCCACTGCTCACCGACCAGGGCGACGCCATCTCCTGGCTGACGGACCGCCTGGCCGGCAAGCCGACCACCTCCAACTGCACAACCCTGCCGCTCCAACCCTGACCAGCACGCCCCGGACTCCGGCACGCCATACGATCTCCCCGGCACACTGTCGCGCGTACCGAGCGACGAAGGGCGGCCGGGCCGAACGCTCCACGCGTCCGGCCCGGTCGCCCTCTTGGCATGCCCACCCTGTCCGCGCCTACCTGCCCCGCCGTTCTCGATGGTGCCGGGCGATGGAGTACAGACATCGAGCGAACGGCAGCGCGCTATCAGGAGCGGCCGGTGTGCAGTGCCTCGCGTGCCCAGAGGTGGCGCGGCTGGGTATGCAAGCGCCAGTAGTGCTCGGCGATGTCGTCGGGGTCGAAGTCGGTGCCGGGGGCGACCGGGCCGTCCACGGTGACGCTCGCCGCGTGGACTCCGAGGGAACCGTACTGCTGGTCGAGCAGTGTGATCAGGGTCCGGACACCCGCCTTGCCCAGGGAGAGGCTCACGTACTGCGGTTTGGGCTCGGGCATGCCGCCCGTCACAAGGAAGGTTCCGCTCCCCCGTGCCGCCATGGCCGGCGCCAGGTGCGCCGCGGCATTCTGCGCGCCGACGACGTTGACCGCCCAGGCCTCCATATGGTCGCGCACCGACAACTCGCCCAGTCTGTCCGGGCGCACCAGCGCGGCGTTGTACACGGCGACCTCCGGTACACCGTGCTCGCCGACCGCCCGGTCCAGGGCCGCGTCCAGCTCGGCCCGGTCGGTGCTGTCGGCTCGCAACGTCATGACCGGAACATCATGGGGAGCAAGCCCGTCCGCAACACCGCGCAGCGCTTCTGGGCCCCTGGCGATCAGCGTGATCGCCATCCCCTCTCTGGCGAACCGACGAGCGACCGCCTGCCCGATCCCCGGCCCCGCACCAATGATCACTGCACCCGGCATGATCCGGCCCCCTCTTCCCCTTCGGCGATACTGGGGACCGTAGGGCATCACATCAATGTGAAGGTCAAGGAGCAGTCCCAGGATGCGAATCGGCGACCTCGCTCACGAAACCGGCGTGAGCAGGCGGCTGTTGCGCTACTACGAGGAACAAGGTCTGCTTCGCCCGGCACGATCGGACAACGGCTACCGCGCATACGCAGACGCTGACATCGCCACGGTGCACCACATCCGGGCCATGCTCGCCGCAGGACTCTCCACCACGGTGATCGGCAAGATCGTGCATTGCGTGCGCGGCAAAGACGAACTGAAGGTGCCACTCGGCTGCCCGACCTTCATCGGGGAGTTGCAGCGAGAACACGCCCGCATCACCGAGACGATCAGCCAACTGGAGAACTCCCGGCGCATGCTGGACGCCGTCCTCGACACAGCACCCCGCAACGCCGAGAAGTCGTAGCGCGAGCTCCTTCACGGGCGGCGCCAACGCCGGCGCCAGGAAAAGGCGGGCCCGGCGCCATAACGAGCCTCCACAGACCATGACAACGCTGTGTCCTGTGGATCTGACTCCTGGAGCGAAATCCAGGTGCGGCCGGTTGCCGCGGTGGTGTGGGATGCGGCCATGACGATCGTTCTGAGCGAACCCGGTATCGACGGACTCATCGGGGTCGTGGACGCGCTTCGCGCATGGCAGGACGACCGGACGCCGTTGCAGCTCCATCCTGGAGACCTCGGCTGGGCCTGGGCGCTGGGTGCGGAGAGGCTGGCCGCTGCCGTCCGCACCTGGAGCGACGACGGGCGGATCATTGCCGTCGGGTACCTGGACGCTCCCGACGTGCTTCGCCTCACGACCGCGCCGGACGTACGACAGGACGAGACTCTGGCGCGTCAGCTGCTGGCGGACCTCAACGATCCGAAGCGCGGAGTCCTGCCACCTGGGAAGGTCGGTCTCGAGCTCCCCAACGGTGCACTCCTGCGCGAGCCCCTCTTGGAAGCGGGCTGGAATCCGGACGAGCCGTGGACGCCTCTGCGCCACGATCTCTCCGAGCCGGTGAAGGACTCCGGCCTGCGGATCGAGGTAGCCGGTCCGAAGACGGCGGGGACACGGACCGCGGTGCACCGCTCGGCGTTCGGCAGCCCGAGGTTCACCGAGGAGATCTGGCACGTCCTGGCGGCCGGGCCGGTCTACGCCGATGCCCGCTGTCTGATCGGCTACGACGACCAGGACAACGCGGTGGCCGCGGTGACGATCTGGTCGGCCGGGCCCGGCAGGCCCGGCCTGCTGGAGCCGATGGGTGTCCACGCTGACCATCGTGGTCACGGCCACGGGACGGCGATCTGCCTCGCTGCTGCGTCGACACTGCGCGAGATGGGCGCCTCAAGTGCGCTCGTCGCCACCCCGAGCTCGAACACCGCCGCCGTAGCCACCTACAGGGCAGCCGGGTACGAGCCGTCGCCCGAACGACTGGACGTCAGCCGACCCGCCTGACGTGTCCGAGCGGCAACCTCAGCCAATGACGGTTGAGAACCCTTGCCTGCTCGGCGAGATGGCAAGCTGTTCGCTAGGCTCGCTGGGCCGATCACATGAATCCGAAGAATCGCGTCCACCACGTGGGCCGCGCTGCGAAGCGCTCCAGCGCGCTGGGGCCCGTGTAGTCGCTCTCCAGTAGTTCTTCGGGGACGCTCACGTACCTGAGTTCGGTCAAAGCCTCTTCCACTGTGGCGAGGTCAGCGGGATCCAGCGCGCCCTCGTCACGGGCCTCGTCCGTGCCAAGGAAGGCCCCCGGGTTGTCGGCGCACACCTCGGCGAGGGAGCCGAACTTGCTTACGCAGACCACGATCCGTGTTCCGCAGATCGTTGCGTCTGCGGGCACGTGGATGCGTCCGTACTGGCTGGAGTCCTGGGTGTCCCGCTCGGACTCGCACGGGGAGCCGAAGTCCGCTTCGAGTCGGCGGATCAGCCTGCTGAACGTGAGGCCGGTCGCGGCACGGTCGTAGTACAGCGGTTTTTCCAGCCTTTCGGGGTCGTCCAGTTCGCGTAGCAGGGCCAGCAGTTCCGTCTCGCTCATCGTCATTCGCCTCGCCGAACACTGTCCCCAAGCCCTGAAGGTCTGGTTCGAGATCAGGACGTTCGCACTCTTTTCGTAGCGCTTCGAGATCACCAGGCCGGGGCGGCAGGTCAGGAGCCGTCGTCCGGATGCGGGCGCAGGCCGTCGGCGACGAGGTCGAGCAGTTGCCGGGTGCGCCCGGCCCGGTCGCCGGACGTGGTGGACAGGAACACGCCGAGAAGCAGGGTGATGACGTCGTCGGGGTCGACGTCCGCCCGCAGGGTGCCGGCCCGGGCGCCCGCGTCCAGCAGGGTCGCGACCGCCGCGGTGAGGCGGTCCCGTGTCGACACGGTCGCCCCCCGGCCGGGCGCCCAGCCCGTCGTGGAGCCGCCGATCATGCCGCGCTTGGCCGAGACGAGATCCGCGTAGCGGTCCATCCAGGCGCGCAGTGCCTGCTCCGGGGGCAGTTCCCGCAGCAGGGTCTCGGCGCTGTCGGTGACGGCGTCGAGCTCCGCCGCGTAGACGGCCTCGACGAGGGCCTCGCGGGTCGGGAAGTGCCGGTACAGGGTGCCGATGCCGACGCCGGCCTGGCGGGCGACGGTCTCCAGCGGCACCGAGGTGTCGGCGGAGGTGAACGCCGCCAGGGCCGCGGCCAGCAGCTTCTCGCGATTGCGGCGCACGTCGGCGCGCACGGGCCGGTCGGGGCGGATGGCGTCGGCGGGCTGCCGTTCGGACGCGGGCAAAGTGGAGGCACCTCCGTTTGTGCTACGGTCGGTTCACAACACGGAGGCTCCTCCGTTTCACTCCATTCTCGCATGAGATGGGATCGTCATGACCTCTTCCACTCCCGCCACTCCCACCGGCTCCGCCGACCCGGCCGCCCGGACCGCCACCGGCGCCCCGCGCGCAGGTGGAGCGGGCCGCCTCGGCGGCCGCACCGTCTCCCGCATCGGCTTCGGCGCCATGCAGCTCCCGCGCCTCCGTGAGGACCGCGCCGCGGCCGCCGGCATCCTGCGCCGCGCCGTGGAGCTCGGCATCGACCACATCGACACCGCCTACTTCTACGGCGACGGCTACTCCAACGCCCTGATCCGCGAGGCGATCCGGCCCGAGGACGACGTCCTCGTCGTCACCAAGGTCGGCGCCACCCCCGACAACTCGGGCGGCCCGCACCCGCTGCGGCTCGCCCAGCGCCCCGAAGAGCTGCGCACCGCCGTCGACGACAACCTGGCGAGCCTCGGACTCGACCAGCTCCCCCTGGTCAACCTGCGCCGCGCCGCCCGCGCGCCCGGCCTCGTCGCCGAGGGCGACCAGGTCGTGGACCTCGACGACCAGCTCGCCGTCATGACGGCCCTGCGCGACGAGGGCAAGATCGCAGCGATCGGCATCAGTCACGTCGACGCCGACGACCTGCGCCGGGCCGTACCGGCCGGACTGGCCTGTGTGCAGAACGCGTACAGCCTCGTCGCCCGAGACGACGAGAAGATGCTGGAGATCTGTGTCGCCGAGGACATCGCCTGGGTGCCGTACTTCCCCCTCGGCAGCGCCTTCCCCGGCATGCCGAAGGTGACCGATGAGCCCGCCGTCATCGCCGCCGCTGCTTCCGCGGGC
This sequence comes from Streptomyces sp. KL116D, assembly GCF_030766975.1. NCBI lineage: Bacteria > Bacillati > Actinomycetota > Actinomycetes > Kitasatosporales > Streptomycetaceae > Streptomyces > Streptomyces sp. KL116D. The sequence goes on from NZ_JASERH010000136.1 coordinate 388,213, forward strand.
GTGACCCCCGCCCAGGCCGGCCTGGCCTGGCTCCTCCACCACGCGCCGAACGTCCTACTGATCCCCGGCACCGCCGACGCCGGGCACCTGGCCGCCAACGTGGCCGCGGGCGCCGTCCGCTTCGACCCCGCCACCCTCGCCGCCCTCGACTCCGTGCCGACGCGCAGTGGCGAGATCGAGCTCCGCTAGGCGCCCGCCGGCCACCTCCGTCAGCGCTTGATGCCGGCCCCCCACCAGCAGGTTGATCTGAGCGTTCGTCGGCTCCGCCCCGGCGTGGGCCGCACGGCCTGCCGCCCGAGCATCTGGCGGCAGGCCGTGCGGGGGTTGGTGGCGGCCCTGCAATCGAGGGCACGGGCCGCCGAAAGAGTGCGGCACGCCGTGTGGCACACCACGCGGACGGCACTCCTGGTCAGAACACGCCCTGGTCGGACCGACCGCGACCGTGCAGGTGTTTGCGCAGGAAGGCGATCTCCTCCTCGACGACCTCTTCATGAGCCTCCAAGAAGGGGGCGTAATGCCGCCCTTGAACGTGCAGTACCTCCGCGTCAGGGGCCTGCGCGGCGACCCGCAGCGCCGGCCCGGGAAGCGTGCTCCGATCCTGGTCGCAGATCACCATGAGCAGGGGGCACCGGATCCGGGAGGCGTGCCGGCCGGGCCGGTACCCGCCCATGTGGAGCGCGATCCGTGCGGCGACCGTCTGGTCCCAGTCCGAGTAGCGGTGGTCGGGGTCCAGGGCACGGTCACCGTCCATCGCGTCGGGGGTGGTGAGCGAAGCGACCTCACCACGTACGCCCGCCGTGGGGATCAGCAGCGGCCGACCTCCCACGAGACTGCCGAGTACGTCCGCGACCGCCAGGCCCATGAGCCGCAGCAGGGCGAGGGCCGTCATGGCGCGCAGCGCGTTGGGGGCAAGGGCGCGACCGTCGGCGACCGGTGACTGCGTGATCACCGATGCCAGGCCCGGATCGTCGGCCGCCACCTGGAGGATGTGACCGGCTCCGAGGGAGAAGCCCCAGAGGGAGACTCCTTCCGGGTCGACGTCGGGCAGTTCGCGTGCGAAGGCGATCGCGGACTGCCAGTCGGTGCGCTGCTCGGCGAAGCGGACGACCTGGCGCGGGGTGCCGCCGCTCTCCCCGAAGTGCCGGTGGTCGAAGGCAACGACCGCGAAGCCGGCCTCGTTGAAGCGCCGGGCGAAGCGGTCCGAGGCGGGCTCCTTCGTCACGGCGGTTCCGCCCGCCATGATCACGCAGCCGCCGTTGGTGCCTGGATAGTGCCAAGCGGCGCACGTCGTGTCACCGCTGGTGAACCGTACTTTCTCGCGTGTGGCGGAGAGGGACACGGGAACCACCTTTCGTCCGTCGGGGAGCGAGGACAGCGCGCTGAGTGCGTGTTCTCCATGCTGGTACCGGGCCCGGCGGAAGAGGCCGCAGGCGGCGCCCGGATGAGCGAAACTCGCCTTCATGGGCAACGTTTCGGCGGATTCCGTACTCAGCCTCACCGATCAGCGGCTGGTGGCCGCCCTGCAGTGCGACGGCCGTCTCAGCGCCGAGCGGGCGGCACAGGTGCTCGGCCTCGGCCCCGCCACGGTGCGCCGCCGTCTGCACGCGCTCGTCGCGAGCGGGACCGTGCGGGTGGTGATCTCCCCGGTCGCCCGGCCGCGCAACGGCGGCTCGGCCGGTGCGCTGTTCCTACGGATCAGGGTGCTGCGGGGAAAGCTCGACACGATCGTGGCCGCGCTCGCGGCGCGGGAGGACATCCCGTTCATCGACGTCACCACCTCAGGTGACGAGATCTTCGCGGTGGCCCGCACCGAGCCGGGCTCGCCGAACCCGCTGGTGTTCCGCCAACTCCCCTCCACGCAGGCGGTCACCTCCCTGGAGAGCGCCACCATCCTGCACGTCTTCCGGCTCACTTCCGAGTGGCGTCACGCCGTCCTGTCTCCGGACGAGCGCACGGCTCTGACCCGGGAGGATCCGGAGACGGGGCCGGGGCCCGGGATCGCCGGCTCTCCGGGGCTGTACGGCGTCGACACCGACCCAGTGGAACAGTCCCTGCTCGACGCCCTCACCCCCGACGCCCGGCTCTCCGCCGCCGCGCTGGCCGCCCACACCGGTCACCCGGAGACAACGGTCCGCAGACGGGTCGCCCAACTGGCCGCCCAAGGGCGGCTGGTGACGCAGGTCCTGGTCGATCCCCACCGCCTCGGGCTGCCCATCGAGGCCAAACTGCTGCTGCATGTGGCCCCCGACCACCTGGCCGCCGCGGGACAGGCACTGGCCGACCACCCCTCGGTACACGGCGCGTTCGCGACATCCGGCCCCTCGAACCTTCACGCGGCCGCCTACTTCCCCGACCTGCCCGCGCTCTACAGCTTCCTCTCCCAGGACTTGACCGGCCTGGGGATCGCACAGGTGGAGACCGCCATAGTCAGTCGAGCCGCCAAACGGACACCGTCCCTGGGCGGGCATCCCGCACCCACTCCCCTCGCAAGGCGTCGGCGATCGGCCGACCTGAGAAAGGGATAGGACTCAACGACTCAGTCGCGTCACGTCACCTGCCGCGACGAACTGGCCTGCAGCAGTCCGACAAACTCCCTGACGTGGGGACGACGCTCCTTCGCCTTGGTGGCGAGCACCACACGGCACGGTTCGATCCCTTCGACGGGAATCGTGGTGAGGTCAGGCCGGAAAGGGGCACGGTCGCCACCGGCCGGTGCGAGAGCGACGGCCTGACCGCCGGCGACGAGTTCGAGTTTGTCCGCCGTGGTCAGGGCGTGTGGGCCCTCAGGTGCCGGACGCCCGTCCGGGCGCGGGTCGAGCCGCCAGAAGGCGTCGTACGCGGCGTCGTTGTACCGAATCAGTGCTTCGTCGGCGAAGTCGTCGACGGTGACCGACGCACGACCGGCGAGGCGATGGAACGTGGGCACCATCAGGACACGCGGCTCCTCGTACAGGACCGTCACGTCCAACTGGTAGGTCAGAAACGGTTCTCGAGCGAGGACGGCGTCGACCTGGTGATCCAGAAGGGCCGCGTTCACCTGATCGAAGTTCAGGTGCCTCGTGTGGACGTGTGCGTTGGGGCGGCGTCTGCGCAGGTCACGCACCATGGCTGTCACGGTGAGGCCGCCGACGTGTCCCAGGGTGAATTGGTCGGGACCCGCGGCGGCGCGGGTCGTCGCCAGGGCTTGTCGGGCGGATCTCAGGAGCGCCTGCGCCTCAGGCAGGAAGATCCGGCCCGCCTCGGTGAGGCTGCTCCCCTGCTTCGAGCGGTCGAGGAGACGGACGCCCATACGCTGTTCGAGACGCTGGATCTGTCGGCTCAGAGACGGTTGGGCGAGGTGCAGTGCGTCGGCCGCGCGATGGAAGCTGCCGTGCTCGGCGAGGACCGTGAAGTAGCGCACCAGACGCAGATCGAGGTCGGCCGAGGGAGAGGACTCGTCGGGCATGCCAGCAGGCTACGTGTGATGACCGTTTCGTATCACGCGATGCGGAACGGGACTTGGACGCACGGCATCTCCCCTTCCTACCGTTGACGCACAGGCCCGCCGCTCTCCGCGGCCCGGCCGACTCACCACCGCAAGGGGATCGTCGTCGTGCGCATTTTCGTCACAGGTGCCACCGGGTACATCGGATCCGCCGTTGTCCGCGAGCTCCTCGGAGCAGGTCATCAAGTGATCGGCCTCGCACGCTCGGACTCGTCCGCTGCGGCGTTGGAGGCGGTCGGCGCGCAGGTGCGTCGCGGCGATCTGGAAGACCCCGACAGCCTGCGCGCTGGCGCCACTGTCGCGGACGGAGTCATTCACGCTGCCAGCCAGCACATCAGCGAGATCACGGATCCGGCCGCGCGCGCCCGGACCGAACTCGACGCCGTCCAGGCGATCGGGGAAGCTCTCGAAGGCTCCGGCAAACCGTTCGTGGTGACCTTGGGAACCATGGGCCTCAGGCTCGGCCGCACGGGCACGGAAGCGGATGTGCCCGATGCGGAAGCCCTGGGCGCCTTGGCCCTGAGGGTTCCGACCGAGCATGCCGTGATCGCCCTGGCAGAGCGGGGCGTGCGCTCGGCCGTACTACGGCTCGCGCCGCTGGTGCACGGCGAGGGAGACCACAAGGGCTTCGTGCCCACGCTCATCGGCATCGCCCGGGCGAGAGGCGTGTCCGCCTACGTCGGCGACGGAGCGAACCGGTGGCCCGCGGTGCACCGGATGGACGCGGCACACCTGTACCGGCTGGCCGTCGAGGGCGCTCCGGCCGGCTCGCGGCTGCACGCGGTCGATGACGAGGGGGTGCCCTTCAGGAAGATCGCCGAAGCCATCGGCCGCCGGCAGAATGTGCCGGTCGTCAGCATCGCCGCCGAGGACGCAGGCCAACACTTCGGCTTCCTCGGCCCCCTGGCGTCGATCGACACTCCGGCGTCGAGCACGCTCACACGGCAACGCCTGGGCTGGCGGCCCCTGCACGTCCCGCTGATAGCGGACATCGAGAAGGGCCACTACTTCAACGGCATTCAGCACGGAACCACGGCCCCTGAGGGCTAGGGAGCTACTTCTCTCACTTGCTCCGGCCCGCCTTCCCATTCCTGCCGACCGAGCCAAAATGCGGCAGCGCGCTTCGTGGCGCGGCATGCACTCTCGATGGCGCCGGCGGCGGTGGGCTGCTCGCTCAGCTCATCCATCGCCGCGCCGCGCGTCCACCGTCAACGCGCGGGACAGTCCTGCGCCACCAGCACACGGTTCGGGTAGGGCCCATCCGGCATGGTTCCGTTCAGCCAGTCGGTGAGCCATTCGGCCGGCCAGGACGAGATCGTCATCGGTCACCAGCCGATCCTCAACCGCACCCGCCTGCTTGTCCATGGACAGCGCTTCAGCTCAGCGCCTTCCCTAAAGCGAACCCCACCCAGCCCAGATGTCGGCCGGCGTTGCACCAACCTCCCGAGGGAGGTTCAGGCGTGCGGGGCCGCCAAGTGTCCTTGGTGGCCCCCGCAGCACCCCGAGATGCTGCGCACGTCTGACGAGTCTCCCAGTCCCCCGTCTCTGCTCCGCTCGACCAGGAACTGGTCTGCTCTGCGTGCGATGCGGCGAACAGGGGTCACCAGCGGTGGTGCACCTGGCCTCGGATCTTGTCGTCGTACAGGGCCTGGACGGCGTCGAGCGTCGACTGCGGCAGCGGCGCCAGAGCAGAGGCCTGGGCGTTGCCACGGGCCTGCTCGGGGTTGCGGGCGCCGGGAATGACCGAGGAGACGCCGGGCTGCTGCATGATCCAGCGCAGTGCCGTCTGCGACGGGCTGGCACCTTCGGGCGCCAACGCCGAGAACTCGGCGGCGGCCTCGACACCCGTCACGAAGTCGACGCCTGCGAAGGTCTCTCCCTGGTCGAAGGCTTCACCGTGCCGGTTGAAGGTGCGGTGGTCGTTCGCGGCGAAGACCGTGTCCTTGGTGTACCGACCGGACAGGAGCCCGCTGGCGAGCGGGACCCGGGCGATGATGCCGACTCCGGCCTGTGCTGCCGCGGGCAGTACCTCCTCCAGGGGCTTGAGCCGGAACGGGTTGAAGACGATCTGTACGCTCGCGGTGCCAGGGCGCGCGATGGCGGTCAGCGCCTCTGCGCAGGTCTCCACACTCACTCCGTACGCCGCGATCCGGCCCTCCTCCACGAGAGTGTCGAGGGCGTCGAAAACGGCGTCCGAGGAGAACACCGGCGTGGGCGGGCAGTGCAGCTGCACCAGATCCAGACGGTCCACCCCGAGGTTGCTGCGCGAACGGTCCGTCCACGCGCGAAAGTTGTCCAACGTGTACAGCGCCGGATCCAGTTCCACGCGGCGGCCCATCTTCGTCGCCACCAGTACATCCGCGTCCGGGCGCCGGCGCAGGAAGCGGCCGATGAGCTGCTCGCTGCGGCCGTCCCCGTACACGTCGGCGGTGTCGAAGAAGGTCACCCCGGACTCGACGGCAGCATCCAGCACCGCCAGAGCGTCCTCCTCCTGCACGTCACCCCAGTCAGCCCCCAGCTGCCAGGTGCCCAGACCGGCAACGGACACCTGCTGCTTGCTCCTGCCGAAAGTCCGCTGCTCCATGTTTCCCATCCTCTTTCTTCCTTCTGCTGTACATGTGCGTCTGGTGGGCGCGGCGGCTGAGTGCCGTGATCTTCGATCTTCGCGTCTCCAATCATGCCAATGGTGCGAGACATGAACACACACGTCCAGTGAGGCATGTGCACTCCGAAGTTGCAGATGAGGGCCATGGTGTGGGGGTCGCGCAATGTTCGTGCTGGTCGAGGCCGGATGACTTCGGCGAAGGTCGTCGGTCGTCGGTCGCCGGGAGACCTCGTCGTGGGTGAGGACCAGTAGGCCCTGACTCCATCGCCTGAGATCGACTCCCTGAACGAACCGTCCTTGCGGCCGGCGAGCCGCGCACAGCCGTCAGGCGGACCACCCAGGGTGACCTCGCGGTTCGGCAGTGTGGGTAGTCAGGGCGGATCCAGAAGCCGGCGCCCTCTACCCATGATCACTAGGGGACGTCCGGCGCGTTCAGTGTCGACGCCACGGAACATGGCCTGCCTCAGTGCGTATGCCTGGTCAGGCCCGGGGAGCAGTCAGCAATGGGGATGAGCACGGGCATGGCCCGATTCGGGATTGCGGCAGCGCTTACGGCATGTGTCCTGGCGGTGCGCGGGGCGCGGCCCAGTCGCACAGGACGGCGTGTGGGGGCCGGCCACCAAGGCCGCGGTGATCGCGTTCCAGAAGAACATCGACGGCCTGACCCCGGATGGATACGTGGGCCCGCACACGGGCTACGACCTCATGTACTACGGGGACCCCTGGTACATGGGCAACGAGAGAAACCCTGGCTACTGCTACCAGTACGTTCCGACGATCCGCTGACGGACCGAGAAGGGCTCGGGCCGGGCGACTCCGCGCTAGTTCGCGGTGTCGCCCGGCCCGGTGGCCAAGGGCTACTGGGTCATTGCCTTGCGAGGCGGATCGAGCACCTTCTCAGCTACGCGCTGATCGCAAACGAGGTCGACGGTAACAGCGAACCATGAGACACCAATACATACCCGCCCCCACGAAGTACCAGAGCAGATCGGGCGCGTTGAAAGTTGCCCCGAGGAGCGGTTGCAGGAGGCGCGGAATCCCGACGATCTGCAGGAACTCGACCGCCCAGCTGAATGCCAGCGCGGTACCGGCCACGACGGTGGTCCGCAGCTGGGGCGCTATCAGCGCCACGAGGAAACACACCAACACCGTATAGAGAGCATCACCGGCGTACTTCGCGAAGTCGCCACCGGTCTGCGATCGGACGGCGAGACCGGCCGCGACGGTCAACGCCGCACCCCCGAGGGCCTTCCAACGTCCGAGCTTGTTACGCCTGTTGTTCATCCCGCCCCTTGCAGCCGTCCACGGACTGCATCCTCCCGCACTCCTCCTCCTGTCGTGACGCCTCTGTGGATCACAAGAAGGCTGATACAGCTGATACAAGGGCATCTGCTGGGGCGGATGCTCACTCACGACGGCAGCCTGACCGGAACGCTCCGAGGTTCAGACCGCCAGCGCCGCGTGCAGCGCGCTGAAGGTCTCACGAAGCTCCGACGTGGCGATCGGATCGATCTCCATCTGCAAATGGCACACAACGTCGTCGCCGTTAGGGGTCAGGCGCACGAAGAGGGCGAACCCGTCCCCGACTGGCTCCGCCTTCAACGTCAGCGGATTGTTCCGACCGGGAGTCACCGCCGCCGAAAAGCGTCCACCCGACGGCGCGCGCAGGTGAGAAAGCATGCGGGCCGCGAAGTCCACGATCTCCTCAGCGCTGAGATCTGCGGTGAAGTCGGCGGTCAGCCAGGAGGACCAATCTGCGGTGATCTGCCAGCTGTCCGTACGGGTCCGCGCCAGTTCCAGCCACACATCATCGTTGCCGAGGCGTATCCGCGGCTGTTCCATCGCCGCCCTCCGCCATCCATGATCCGGACTCAAGATCGTATGGGGCGAAGCTCCGTCATCGGAAGTCGTCGCCTGCCGTCCACAGAACAAGTCGCGGGTGGCGGCAGGCAGAGTTACAGCGTCGGAAGAATGTCCTGGAAGAAGGGCTGGTCCCCCGCGAAAACAGGGTGCAGTTGCCCGAACTCCTCGGCAGTGACCCACCGAGTCTCGCTGACTTCCCCGGGATCAGGCCTCAGTTCGCCGCCCTCGACGGTGGCGGTCCACCAGTGGAGCACAAACGACGCGTCATCGGTCGTGCTCTCCCAGACCTTCCTGTCGGCGGAGACCTCAAGGCCGATCTCCTCGCGGACTTCGCGGACCAGCGCCTCTTCCTGGCTCTCGCCCGCCTCGATCGTTCCGCTCAACGGCGCCCAGTAGTCCGACAGTCGGGCTTGCGGACCTCGCCGGATCACCAAGACCCGACCGCCCTGGCACAAGACCGCCACTACAGCTTCGCGCCTGATCGTCTGCCTTCCCACGCCCAGCATCCTAACCAGCCTTCGTGCGGCACCTGTTGGTTCACGGACGCCGGCCACTGTGCATTCGGACTTCCTTCGCCAGAGCGACCAGCCGACCACCTCTGGCAAAGACCAGCGAGGGACCAGCCTTCCGTTCGATGCGGTAGCGGAGACGGCGCAGCCGGCGGGCCGGACCATGGTGCGGCGGCTCCAGGGCAATGGGTGTCGGGCAGTTCTGGGCGCTCCGCTACCGGCGCTGACATGGCGTGGCGGCGTGCACGACCTGAGTCACGCCTTGGCGGCCGGAGCGGCACGCTGATCAGGAGTTGACGTCTCGCCGTGCTCACGGCGGTTGTTGGCGGTGCGGAGCCAAGCAGGTTGGGCGGCAGCGAGGAACAAGCACGCGAGAGACATGGCGCACCACAAGCCTGTGGGTCCGGCATGGTGGAGGAGTTGTGTGCCGGTGATCGGGGCGACGATGGCGCCGATGCCCCAGCTGGTGCCGTAGACCGCCAAGTAGCGTGCCTTGGCGCCGGAAGGGGCCAGGGCGGCGACGATTGCGTAGGCGCGTCCCACGAGGAGGAGGTCGCCCACGCTCCACACGAGGGTGGCCGCGATGTGGGCGACCAGGGTGTGGGCGAGGGCGTATCCCGCGAGGCCGAGGGCCAACAGGAGGTAGCCGCCGGCGAAGGCCGCGTGGGCGGGAAGTTCGGCGAGTCGCCGTAGGCGTAGAAGCGGCTGTCCGGCGGTGATGACGACAGCGGATGTGGTGAACAGGACTCCGGCGTCAGCGGGTTGCAGTCCGCGCAGTTCCATGGCGAGCGGCAGCATGGTCATGATCTGTAGGTAGACCACCGCGAAAAGGGTCCCTGCTGCGAGCATCGCCAGCAGCGATCGGTCGCGCCACGGCGCGGCGGCGACCGATTGTCCGCTTCGGGCGGTCGACGCGGGTTGGTCCGCGGGCAGGACCAGGCGCACCGCCAGGGCGCAGAGCAGGCAGGTGAGGGCGTCGACCGCGAAGAGCCAGCGCAGGTCCCAGCGGCCCAGCGCGGCCGCCAACAGCCCTGCCCCCATTCCGGCCACGGCCAGTGCCGCGTTCAGCAGGCTGTAGGCGCGTACGTGGTCACTGGGTGCCACGACGTCCGCGATCATTGCCTGACTGGGCGGCTCGTAGATCTCGTAGGCAAGTCCCAGAAGTACCGCGAAACATGCGGCGGCCGTGAGGCCGTTGGCGCAGGCGAGGCCGAGTTGCGCCACCGCACACCCGGTCAGTCCGATCGCGATGGTGCGGCGGGGGCCGAGGCGGTCGGCGAGGCGTCCGCCGATGAGGCGGGAGGGAATCGTGGCGAGCCCGAAGGCGGCGCTGATGTATCCGGCGACCGCGGCACTGGCGCCGAAGCTCGTGGTGATCAGCACGGTGAGAAACGCCAGGGAGAAGGCGCCCAGGCGGTTCACCGCCCGTGCCACGATCAGCAGTCGCACCGTTCGCGGCAAGTGCTTCCCGCTGCGCGCAGATTTCACGGAGTCCCCCTCGTGCGTGACCGTCGAAACGACTATCGTCGGTTACGTAAGGACGCTAAGGGTCGAAGGAGTGACCGGTCAAGTGATGTTCGATGGTCACGTGGTGACGCTGCTCGACGCGGCCGTCTCCCTCGTGAATGCGCTGACTGACGGCACCCGGCAGGGCCGCCCCTACACCGCTCCGCGCGGAGAGCAGTTGCCGCGAGCGGTGCACGAGGCACTGCCGCTCACCTCGCATCGCTCCGCGGTCGAGCCGGACCACGCCGCCTACCTCGTGCACACCGCCCAGCAGATGCGGGCCGTGTTCGAGGCCGTGGACAACAATCACATCGACGAGGCAGCCCAACTCGTGAACGTGCTCCTGCGCACCACGGGCGCCCGGCCCCAACTCGACAGCGTCGACGGCGAACCCTGGCAGGTCCACTTCCACGGCTCCGACGACAGTCTCTCCGTGGGCTGGAGCGCCGGATGCGCCACCGCCCTCGCCCTGGCCATCGGCAGCACCCTCGCCGGACGCCTCGGCGTCTGCACCGCCCCGCAATGCGACCGGGTCTACGTCGACGGCTCCCGCAACGCCGTCCGCCATTTCTGTTCCACGGCCTGCCGAAGCCGAGTCAAAGCAGCCGCATTCAGAGCGCGCAAGGCATCCCAGAACTAGTTATCAACTGACGCTGGCGCGCAACTCCGTCGCGGGCGGCAGTGGCTCCTGGCGAGCGTCCTCGGCACCAAGGAAGCCGGAGAGGGCACGTCACTGCCGGCGCCCGTCAGGTCACCGCCGACGCCGGCCTGACGGTTGTCCAAACCGACGGTCGGGACCGCGTCACGCAGGGACGTGCAGCGGCGGGTGCTCGAGCACGCGGGGCTTGTACTCGACCAGCTGGATGCGGCCGTCGAAGGTGCGGTGCTCGATCATCTCCAGGGCAACGTCCGGATAGCCGTCGTAGATGCGTTCTTCACCCGTGGCCCCGGTGATCACCGGGAACATCACGACCCGGAAGCGATCGACGAGCCCGGCTCGCAGCAGCGACCGGGACAGGCTGAGGCTACCGATCGTGCTGAGGAGCCCCGTGCCACTCGACTTCATGGCGCGGACGGTCTCGACGGCATCGTCGCGGACGAGCGTGGAATTGGCCCACTTCAGCGGCTCCTCGAGCGAGGAGGAGAACACCACCTTGGACGCTTGCGAGAGCTCGTCGACCGATGCCTCCTCCTCGGGCCTGAACTCGTCCTGCCCGGCCGGCACCTCGCCCGCGGCGAAGCCTGACATCAAGCGGTAGGTGTTCGATCCCATCAGGTAGGTGACCTCGGGCTGCTCGCCGAGCCACGCGAGGTACTCGGGGCCCTCCAGGCCCCAGAACCCGGGCCAGCCCTCTCCCGATGCGTAGCCGTCGAGGGAAGTGATGAAGTCGACGAGAAGCTCCGACATGGCAGTGTCCCTTCCTGGGGTGTCACAAGCTTGGACCGGCCGCGGCCCACAAACTCATCGGCCACGCTGCGAAGCGACGAGAAAACCCATGACATTGCAGCCGTCCATACCCGCGGAACGGCACTGCCGCAGAGGCTGGAGGCCTACACCCGTCGCGCCTGGCCGGGTCTTGTACGACACTCAGATACCAACGGTAACGCTCAGTCACGTCGCCCCAACGCGGCAGATCGCGCATCCCTACAGGACGCCCGGACTCCCCCGCCCACCGCTCGCAAGCAGTCGCGACGGCAGGCCCGCGAGAGGAGCAGCAGCGATCATGCCTGGCCTGACCGAGCGACAGGGTGTGGTGCCGCCTTCCGCGCCGGTGGATCCGGGAGCACCGTGAGCCGCCGATGCGCGCCCGGAGCGGGACCAGGTGCGCATCGTGAACGGGAGGCTGCAGCCGATCGAGCGGGCTCCCTCGCCGCCTGTTCTGCCAGCGCCGGGCGCACGTGCATCGGCCCGCCGCACCACGGGGGTGAGCGCGACGGGCCGTGGACCGCACTCTATGCCCAACGCCGGAAGCCGCAGCCCTTGATGGTGGATCTGCCGGGTTCAGCGGCAGAGCTCCATGAGGGTGTCATCGAAGCCGGGGAACTCCTGGGCGGCCAACTCGATCACTGCGGCGGGTGACCGACGCCGGCCCGAGGCGAACCGTTCAGCGACTGCCGTCAGCTCCTGGTTGGGGCGCGGGGTCCAGGCGGGCTCGTATGAGGTAGCTGCTTCCCAAGGGCCGAAGCCACCTGCCAGCAGCCACAGGAACTCGCCCAGATCGCGTGCGACAACACCGGTCTCCCCCTCCGACCCGAGGAAGACGACCGGTTGATCGGCCAGCGGCCGGCTCGGGCGGACGAGCCAGAAGGCCGCATACCCACCCGAGCCGTTCTGACCGAACACGCGGAAGTCATCACCGCTCAGTTCGCCGTTCCCCGTCCATGCTCGGAACCAGTCGGTGGTCTCCTCGACGGACAGGAAGGCCGGGAAAGGCTCGAAGTCGACCCCGTCACCGCCTGCGTAGTCGAAGGGAACGGCCATCGCGGCGGCGAGCGCTGCGGGAAAGTGTCGATCATCGGTGGGTATCACCCGCCCAAGCCAACGGGGAAGTGCGACAGAAGGTCAAGGGCTGCATGCCGGCGAAGCTCGCCACCGATGAATTTCCCGTGCCGCGTCGGTCTGTACGCGCGGGACCCATTCACGGAAGGCTGGCACCATGCGGAAACTGATCTACGGCATGAACCTGTCCCTGGACGGCTACATCGCCGCGCCCGGCGACGACATCGGCTGGAGCGTGCCGAGCGACGAGATGTTCCAGTTCTGGTCCGACCAGTTGGAGGCGACCGACCTGACGCTGTACGGGCGCAAGCTGTGGCAGACGATGAGCTCCTACTGGCCGACCGGCGACCAGCAGCCCAACGCCAGCCCGGCGGACATCGAGTTCGCGCGCCGCTGGCGGAACATGTCGAAGGTGGTGTTCTCCTCGACGATCGACAAGGTGGACTGGAACTCCCGCCTGGTCACCGGCGACGCGGTCGCCGAGATCACCCGGCTCAAGGCGGAGGACGGCGGCCCGATGGACATCGGCGGCGCGACGCTCGCCGGGGCGGCCATGCGGGCCGGACTGATTGACGAGTACGTGCTGGCCACCGCGCCGGTCCTGGTGGGCGGCGGCACGCCGTTCTTCAGCGTGCTGGACAACTGGGTGAACCTGAACCTGGTGGAGACGCGGACGCTTCCCTGCGGCGTGATCCTGACCCGGTACGAGACGAGGCGCTGAGCGCCCGCCACGCGAGTCGATGGAAGTCAGGCGCTGACGCCAAACCCGTCTCCTGGGCGCGTGAGCTGACTCTTCCGGCAACAAGGGTCCGGATGTCGCAAAGGGGACGGTGCTCAGCGGGGCGGGAAGGAGGCCAGTGAAAGGTCCCACTGATCAGCCGCGTGACGCAGCGCCGCGGCTTCCATCTCGACCTCCACCGCGTACTGGTAGATGTCAGCCCCGTCGTCACCCCGTTGCCACGGGGGCGCGGCCTCCAAGGACAGATGAACACGAATCACCGCGGTCCCGCTCAAGGTCCGCTGCGCGAGGCTGAAAGCCACGACCGGCTCGATGAACCACGTGTCCGGCGACAGTTCACCTTCGGCATCAGGTTCGGTGACGTCCACCGTCCCGTCGGCCACCGCGCGCAGCCACGAGGACACTTGACGGGCCTCGCTGGTGAGCAAACACGGATCGGCGAAGGCCCAGCTTCCCTCCGGAGTCATCACCGTGCCTTCGACGACCAGCCAGTTGTCGTCGTACGAGTCGCCCTGGACCGTGCCGAACTGATAGCGCGCAGGGCGCAGGTCGACACTGCGGGAGTGGTCGTTCAGGAGCACCGGGCCAGGATGTCACGCACGGGTCTGCAAGGCGTCCGTACCCCCCGGCCCAGGCCGCTTCTTTCGCGGAAAGAGCCAGGCCTCACGGGTCTGAGCCGAGGATCAGGGCTGCCAGGCGGGGAAGCCGACGGCTCATCTCACCGTCGTCGTCAAAGTCGAAACCGACACCCATATCAGCGGGATGCGTGTTCTTGGGCTCGGCGCTGTGAAAGTCACGCCAGGCTTTGTAGAAGGCGTCTGCGTCGCCCGTGATCTGTTCGAAAGCTCGGCTGGCCGCGTAGTTCACGTCCTCATAGAACAGAGCCTCGTCATGGACTCCCACCGCCTCAGCCACCTCAGGATGCTCGGCGAGGCTGTCCGGGGAGGCCGCCACGCGGTCGTACCACTGACGGCCCAGGGCGATCACACCAGCGCGGAAATCCATGAAGCTGTCGTCGGAGCAGCCGCCCCCGATGAGGTACGCAGCCGCCCACACGTCCCAGCGGTACAAGGCGTCGCGCACTTCATCAAAGTGCTCGGCGTACTCCAAGATCTCTTGGCACGGTCTCTCCGTGAGCCGGCTGACGAGAGCCTCGTCGAACGGCTCGCCCGTCGAGGCCGCCGTGGCCCGTGCAGCTTCTATGACGTTCCAGAAAGCGTCGTTGTCCATGACCGCGCACTCTGCCAGGCCCCTATGACAACGGATCGTGCACGCCTCTGCCGTGCACGCACCCCCGGCCAACCGGGGCAGTCGAGCAGCAGGCCGACGGCACGGCGCTCACCCCCGTTCGGCCCGCCGCGGCGCAGTTCCCCGGCGGGTCCACATCAGCGGTCGCCACTCCACGAAGCCGATGTCGCCGCAGGACTCCCTTCCCGTACTCCTCCCCCGCTACCGTTGACAGGGACTCACCCGGGGGGCGCTCGTGGCAAAGAACGAGATCTTCATTCACCTCTGGACCACTCTGGTCAACACCTTCGTCCATCGGATAGAGGACACCAGGTCGGACCAGATCCCGTCCGAAGCGCCGCAGAGACCGGCCGAGTCTCACGTTCAACGTCCCCCAGCCACCTGGAAACAGCTCGACAAGCAGCACGACCTGATCTTGCGTACGAACACCCGCAGTGTGAACGCCGAAGAGCTGGACCACCTCCGCAGCACCGGCTCCCGCGGCCTCCTCCAGCACGCCGCCCGCATCAATCTTCAAGGCCTCATGCGGGAGGCCGACCACCTGCCCGGCCTCAGCAGGACCGAGAGCGCCGAGGCGGCCCCACCGTCCGCCGCCACCCTCGACCACGCCCTGGCCCGCCTGTTCCTCCGCCTCGGTCCACCACCCGAGCCCACCCAGACCGATCACACGCCTTCGTACAGCGGTGGAGGAGGTGCCCACGAATGAGCACCGACCTCCCGAACCCGCCCCACCTCCCCGAACCCACGCCCACACCCCCGGCGACCACGCCACCCGACCCGGTCATCTCCGCAGGCCTGGACATCGCCGTGAAGTGGGGCGCCGCGCTCGGTGCGGACAAGCTGGAGATCGCGCTGCGGGCCTTGGAGCCCCAGCTCAAGCGCGAACACCAGATCCTGATGAAGCGACTCGACATGGAGCGCGCGGCAGCGGACCGTAGCGCCCAGGCCGCCACCGAGGCAGCCGAACGTGCGGCCCGCGAACGCCGGGAACAGAACAAGCACAACCGTCACATGGCAGGCCTCGCGGCAGGCGTGGTCATGGCGATAGCCATGCTCGGCGCCGGCGTGTACGTCGCCCAGGACGCCTGGTGGCTCGCAGCATTGCTGTGCGGGCCCAGCTTGCTCGCCCTCGCCAAGATCTTCGTGCTGAGGCGCAGTGACCCCGACGACATGAAGTTCGTCGCGCAGGCCTCCCGCATCGCGACGAACACCGCAGGACAAGCCCAGCAGTCATCTCCCCCAGTGCCCTGAACACCGGTACCCGCAACCGAAGTCGGCAACGAGACGCGGGTGCTTGTCACAGGCCGGCCCGTGCACCGGACGAGGGCACGTGAGGAAGGTCGGCGAGCTCCTCCCCGTTCATCCGGGTGATCTCTGGCCGGGCGGCGTGACCTGAACCGGTCCCGGGGCGGTTGAGCGGACCATGCCGAAGAAGATCACCAGCACCGCGCACATCCGCATGACCGTCACCGCTCTGACCCTGACCGCAAGCCTCGCCGCATCCGCCCTTGTCGCGGCCGGAACCGTCGAAGCCGCCACGAAGGGCTGCTACATCACCGCGAAAGCGGCCTCCCTCCGGTCCAAGCCGTCCTCACGCTCCACCTCTGTCGGCATCGTGTACAAGGGCAACAAGTGCTCCGATCGCGACGCTGCCTACCAAGGCGGCCACAGCTGGTGGAAGGTCAAGATGACCACGGGCAACGCCAAGGGCCGCAGCGGATGGATCCGCAGCGATCTCCTCCACACCGCAGCCGAGGACGTGCCGACCGAACTGCACTGAGACGCGGGTCCGGTAGATCTCTACCGATCACGTATGCACCCATACGGCCGGCCCCGTTACAGGTTGAAGGTCTGGGACACCCTCTGCGCCTCGCCTCCTCGCCACCGCCCTCACACAGGGACGTAGAGGTCCTGCGATGACCCGCTCAGGACGAATCCGTTGTCGAAGCGGACCTGCACCGTCACCAGCGGCCCCTGCTCCTGGAACGCGATCCATGCCGGCTCCAGCGCTCCGACCTTCTGCTCCAGTTGCCTCTTGCTTTCCGGGGGCATGCCGTCACCGTAGGAGTCGAGCAGCGACTTGAGCCGCTCGTACTCGCGGACGTCGGCGTCATCGCGGACGTGCTCGACGACTTCTCCCACGGTTCCCTCGGCGTCGGCGGCGAGGGAGAGGACGCCGATCACCGCCCCGGACATCTCGATCGGGTCGGTCAGGCGGAGATCGGCGGCCAGCTTGACTCGCTGGCCTTCCTGCAGAGTCATGGATTCCCTGTTCTACGTTCTACGATCCGGATCCGGTTGTGCTCGCCCCATGATCGCGCTCGTCCGGGTGAGCCAGTGCGAGTAGGGCTTGGCGGCTCACGCTGGGGCCGCATCTGCATCTGATCAGTCGCGCCCGGGCAGTCCATAGGACGTCGCCAGGCGGCCGAGCGCCGCAGTGAGCGCAGCCTGCTGGGACGAGGTGAGGTCGGCGGTGAGTTCTGCGTCGAGGGCGAGGGCCTTGGCAGTGCATTCCGCAAGGAGATCGCGCCCGTCATCAGTGAGGGTCAAGGTCTGGCGGCGGCGGTCGGCCGGGTCGCGGAGCCGCTCGATCGCGCCCATCGACTCCAGGTGGTCGGCGAGGGACACCACGAGGCTGGGCGCCACCCGCATCAGCTTGGCGATCTCGAGCTGCGAGGTGGCAAGACCTGCGTCGAGGACTCCCAGCAGGCCGACGTGCTTGGGCTTCAGATCGTGCACAGCCAGAGCAGCTGCGTACTGATCGGCGATCAGCGCGCCCAGGGTGCCGAGCCGGAAGCTGAGGGTCTCGGACCACTTGGCATCACTCATGACAAAGATGCTACCGTCTTCGAACCATTCAAGCTCTGAATGATTTGAGGAGAGAACAGTGATTGATCCTCGCACCGTGCAGATAGTCTTCGCCGACCTGCAGGACAGCATCGTGGCCCTGAGCAGGACAAGCAGCCCCGAGGCCATCAGGCGCTCGGCCGGAGTGCTCGGCAGGGTGGCGCAGACGCTGGACATCCCGTTCACCGTGTCGGTCGCACCCAGACCTGACGGACCCGGCGTCATCACCGAAATCCCCGGAACGACCCCGTTCGTGCGCGTCGGCCCGTGCTGCTGGGACGACCTGGCATGGCGCGAAGCGATCGCCGCCGAGAGTCGCAGAACGCTGGCCATCTGCGGCGTAACCTCGGAGATCGTGGTCCTGCACACCGCGCTCGACGCCTTGGCCGACGGCTATGACGTGATCGTCCTGGTCGACGCGAGCGGTGGCATGTCGGAGCGGACGGAGAACGCGGCTCTTGGCCAGATCGTGGCAGCGGGCGGCACCGTGACGTCGGTGGCGAGCTTCGTCACGAGCATGGTGCGCGACTTCACCACCCCGACCGGTCGCGGCACCATCACCGCACTGCACGGCCTGATGAGCTAGCGAACACGGCGACGGTCCCTGCCCTCGAAACCGGCTCCTCCCGCTCTACGTCCACGCCTCCGAAGGAAGTCGCATGAAACTCGCACCCCATCTGCACCGCCTCGGTAACGACCTCGTGGCGTGCTATCTCATCAGCAACACCGCCGAGGGCATCACGCTCATCGACGCCGGACTGCCCGGCCACTGGCAGAAGGACCTGCAGCGCGGAACTCCGCTCTCTGGGCAGAGTCCTTCGACGACATCCGCGGCCTGGTCCTGACCCGCATGGCGATCTCCGACCACATCAGGCTTCGCCGAACGCCTGCGAAGCAACCACGGCGTACCGGTGTTCGTGCACGCCGCCGACGCCGTCCGCGCTTGCACCGGAGAGAAGCCAAGGTCGCGTTCGGTGCCTGGCGTGCTCGGCTCGACGCTCGGGTTCCTGGGGTACTCTGCATCCGCAAGAACGGCCTGCGCACACGATACGTCGGCGCGACGTCACGGAGGTGGGTGACGGCGACGATGCTGGTTCCTGCCCGGGGCCGGTGATCGTAGGCATGCCTGGGCACTCTCCGGGGAGCGATGGCAGTGCACGTCCGTCCGCCGATGCGGTCTTCGTCGAGGGGACGCGCTGACCACGCGGCACGTCTCACCGGACGTACAGGCCCCAGCCGGCACCCTTCACCGACAACCCGGTCGAAGCGATCTCCTCCCTCGACCGGATCGCCGGCCTTTCGGCGTCCTGGGTACTTCCGGCCACGGCGCCCCTGGCGCACGTCACCAGCAGGTACGCGATGCCGTTCGGTTGGGGACGTCGAAGCAGTAGCGGCATCCGCTCACCTTGCGAGTTCGCGCGATCGGCTCGAGACCTCTCCGTGCCCGGTGCATCGTCGAGATGCAGGCGGCGATCTTCTGATGCCCGATCGTGATCCGCGGATGCACAACCCCGTTGGGTTCCCGGCTATCTGAAAGGCGCCGGAAGATGACTTTCCGGCGTTCCGGGAGAGAGATCGGGGATCAGGTGGAGAAGAGGATCTGGAGAGCTGCCGTGGCCGTCGGCGCGGCAGCGGTGTTCACGGGCGTGGCCGCGGCGCCGGCCGGGCGGCCGAGGGTGGGGTCTCGTTCACCGTGTCCATAGGTGAACAGCGGCAAGCCGATCGTGATCGGTGTGTCGAACGAGTCGGGGCGCCCACCTCGCGCTTCCAGCCGAGATGTCGACACCAAGCAGTGGAAGTGACAAGCCTCGGTGCGTTCCTCTACCGCGGCAACACACGGGTGAGCGGCTGTGGCACGCCATCATTTGACACGAGCGACTGCATCAACGTGAGCGCGGGTGTCTGCGACTTCAAGGAGACGATGTACTTCGACCCACAGCGAGTGGGACATGTCCAACGGCGAGGCCGGGCCTGGAGGGTCGCGGCGAGGTGTACTCCAGGAGCGGCGGCGGTGACGTCGATGACGAGGGCCTCACCGTCTACGTCAAGCGCAGCTCCCGCCTGACCGTGAACGCCTCGCCGGAGCCGGTGACCACGGGCAGACGATCACCGTGACCGGGAGAGGTCACGCGAGGCCAACTGGGAGACGAGGAAGTACGCCTCCTACGGCGGCCGCCTGGTGACGCCTGCAGTTCAAGCCCACCGGGAGCACCACTGCACCACCGTGAAGAAGGTGTACGCGAGCAGCTCGAAGGTGATCTGCGGACGACCGTGAAGGCGTCAAGACGGGCACATGGCGCTGGGTGTACTACGGCAACACCACTACTGGACCGTCGACTTCGTCCGGGGACAACGTCATCGTGAAGTGAGCTCCCCGGGGATCCTCGCTGACCGGCATCCGGCTCCCCGCAGGTCGCGCGCCGTGTTCGGTGCAGGGGCGCGGGCTGAGTCGCGGTCGGCGAGCCCAGGCAGTGGAACGCTGCTCAGGGGGCCGGGGCGCGGTGGAGGCCGGACAGGCGGCGGCTGCGAGTTGAGGCGCGGGGGCGAACCGCACCGAAGTCGGTCCGGCCGTCGGGACAGTTGGCCGGTTCGCCGTCGAAGACGGTGTCGATCCACTGCTCGGTGGCATCGCTGCTCGAGCGGGTCTGGATCTGCCCGGTCTCGCGTCGCCGCAGCTCGCCCCGGTCACTGTCAACTTCGGCTCATGCCACGGCCCGCGGCCTCCGGGCCACTACCTCGCGCTGATCGAGGAGGGCGGTTCAACGTCTAGAGCCCCAACCCGCCCACAACAGTCAACTCCTGCCGGGTGAAATCTCCTGTCAGCAGCGGCATGGCGCTGCCGATCGCGGCCTTCGCCTCCGGCAGCTCCAGTGAGAGCATCGTGATGGTGCTGCTCTGCCAGACCTCTGTCACCCAGATCGTCACGTCATCGTCGTCGGACACGCTCACGACGTAGAGGTGGCATCCTGCCTCGCGTAGGCCGTCCACACCACTCAGCAAGATCGAGACGACCTCGTCGCGGGAATCAGGCCGAGCCTTCATCGACCCGATGTAGCCGTGCGCCATCGTGACTCCTTATCCGTGGAACGGACCGGGGCTTGATCGGACCGGACCTTGCCATCTGCCGTCCGGGGGCACAAGGCTCGCCACCCCCGCGCCAGCGCGCCGAACATCAAGCAGCCAGCTGATCGCTTGCTCTTCGGACCGATGCCTTCTACCGTCGGACGGTCACTCGTCTTCCCCGCTGGAAGTGCCCATACCTCACCGGTCACCGGGCGAGATCAGAACCGAACAACCCCGTCGCGGAAGCGCTGGAAGTCGACAGGTCATCCCTGGTCTGTCCACTGCGACGAACCGGCAGATCGCACGATTCGAAGTTCGGTACCGGTTGCCTCCCGGTCACGTCGCCCACGCCTTCCGGGCATGGGCTCAGGCGCTTCATTCATGGCCGGACCACGGCCCCAACCACGGGCGAGGGAACCACCCTCTGGCGGGACATGCACGCCCGCACACTGCTCCAAGGCGCGGCCCTGCAACCATGCATCGCAAGGCTCGCCGTGAACTTCTCGGAGCAGTTGCTCCTCTGGACGACCGCTTTCTGACACGGACCCTGCCAGATCCGTTCTCACCACCCACGGATCCCTGGTGGAAGCGCCGCCTCGCAGAGTGATCCTCCTACAGGCCCAAGCTCGAAACGAAGTCCGAGAACGTAGGTGCTACGACCCGCCACCGGCACAGAAGGGCGTCCGTCCAGAAGTCACTGCCGACGACGCGGGGATCCGAGGAGCCGGTCCGGTAGTCGAGAGCCAAGGCACCGTCGTCACCGGGGTTGCGAGTGATGGCGATCAGTACCGCCTGTTCAACGTCGAGCCATGGCAGTTCGAGTGGGGCGACACCCCTGCTTCCGCGTGCCTGGCGAAAGAGGCGGAGTGCGGATCATCGGCGAACATGTCCATTGACTGGGACGCGTACGCCATCTGCTCGGGGTTCGGCACGAAGGCAAGTGGGTCCTTCAACCACGGAATTGCCTTCGCCAGCACCGCGTCGCCCGGGTGACGCCAGAGGTCGTGATCGATGAGCGAGGTCAGCGCGGCGGGCAGAGCAAGTCCACGGACTGTCGGGGGCGCCATGACGCGCAGTTTCGCACGCTGAGGTCGGGGCGCATCACTCCATCGACGCCAGAATGCGGTCGAGTGTCCGGCGTCCCATTCCGCTCATCGTCGGATTGCTCTCGACGTAGTACCAGACGACACCCATCGCCTGTTGGAACGCCCACATGCCTTGCCGCGCTCCCACTCCAGATCGTCACAGCCCAGCGTCCGCCGGAACACTTCCCGCGGGCCCGGCTCCAACAGGTGCCAGACGCTGACCAGATCCAGCGCGGGATCGGCCGGGCCGAAGCTGCCGGTGTCCAGTACGCCGCTGGGCCGGTCGCCCGCGACCAGCACAGCTGCCGGGAATCAGATCACCATGGCTCATCACGTCGGCGCCCTTGCGTGGCAACTCGGAAGTGGCTCCACGCCTGGCGCAGCCGGGCGCGTCGAGAAGCCCGTCGCTCTGCTCGAAGCACTCTGCCATCCAGTTGTCGTGGTGAGCGAGAACGCCGCCACGACCTTGGCCGCTGAAACGCCGCCCGCGCGTCTCAGCGCTGCGCAGAGCTGCGATGAAGGCCGCAAGGTCTTCGGCAAAAGCGTCCGATCCACTCGGGTCGGCATCGAAGGCGACCGTTCCCGGCACCCACGTCTGGACCGACCACGGCATGGGGTAACCCGCTCCAGGCTTTCCCAGGGCGACGGGTTCGGGAGCGGGGAACCGGGACGCCTTTGCCAGCTCCGCGCTCGCCCGGGCTTCCTGTTCCAGAACCGCCAGGGTCTCGGCAGGATCGGCCAGACGCAGGGGGAAACGCGCGGAGAGACCGTTCCCTGATGCGGAAGATGGCGTTGACCGTCCCGGTCGATGACACGAGTCGGATGGCCTTGCCTCGCCATGGGGGGAACTGTTCCTGGATCAAGGTCGCGACGATCTCGGTGGTCACGTCCACTTGGTCATCGTGCATGGTCAATCCGGCCGGCCCTCCGCTAGCCCAGTCCCTGGCAGCGCCGATCGCCCGGGTCACCGCCATCAGGGCGGCGACCCGGGACCATCAGGCATGTCGTCATGGAAGGGTACGGGAGGCCGCACCGCGAGCCGTTATCGTTTTCCGCTCCCCTTCGTGACAGGCCCGATCAGGTGCGGGTCCAGCGCTGGTTGCTGCCGTTCGAGCAGGAGTAGAGCTGGATCTGGGTGCCGTTGGCGGTGCCGGCCCCGACGGCGTCGAGGCAGAGGCCGGACTGGACACCGGCGATGGAACCGTCGGAGTTGAGGCGCCACTTCTGGTTGTCGCCGCCCCAGCAGCTGTAGATCTGGACCTTGGTGCCGTTGCCGGTTCCGGCGGCGTCCAGGCATTTGTTGCCGTAGACCTTGAGTTCACCGGCGTCGGTGTAGGTCCACTGCTGGTTGGAGCCGCTGGAGCAGTCCCACAGCTGGACCTGAGTGCCGTCGGTGGTACTGGAGTTGGGCACGTCCAGGCAGCGGCCGGAACCGACGCCCTTGATCGTGCCCCGCCGCCCGTGGGCGGCGTGGTGGTGCCGCCGTTGAGCGCGTTGAGGACGGCGGTGTAGGCGGCCTTCTTGCTGCCGTCATTGTTGAACAGCAGCGGCGTGTCGCCCGATCGCCAGGAGTCGGAGTCGCGCACGCCCCAGACGGTGATGCCGAGGCGGCGCGAGACGGCCAGGCAGTCGTTGGTCACGTTGGCGTAGGTCGTGGCCGAGGCACCCTGGATGTCGAGTTCGGTGACCGCCACGTCGACGCCGAGGGCGGCGAAACTCTGCAGGGTGGTGCGGAAGTTGCTGTTGTACGGGCTGCCGCTGTTGAAGTGCGACTGGAAGCCGACGCAGTCGATCGGCACGCCGCGCTGCTTGAAGTCCTGGACCATGGAGTACACGGCCTGGGTCTTGGCCCAGGTCCAGTCCTCGATGTTGTAGTCGTTGTAACAGAGCTTGGCGGCCGGGTCGGCGGCGCGCGCGGTCCGGAAGGCGACCTCGATCCAGTCGTTGCCGGTGCGCTGCAGGTTGGAGTCGCGGCGGGAACCCGAACTGCCGTCGGCGAAGGCCTCGTTCACGACGTCCCACTGGGCGATCTTGCCCTTGTAGTGACCCATCACGCCGTTGATGTGGTCGATCATCGCCTGGCGCAGGGTGCTGCCGCTGAGGCTCTGCATCCAGCTGGGCTGCTGGGAGTGCCAGGCCAGGGTGTGGCCGCGCACCTGCTTGCCGTTCTGCACCGCCCAGTTGTAGACACGGTCGCCGGCGGTGAAGCTGAACTGGCCCCGCTGCGGTTCGGTGGCGTCGATCTTCATCTCGTTCTCGGCGGTCACCGGGTTGAACTCACGGCCCGCGATCGTCGTGTACGCCGAGTCGCCCAGCTTGCCCGAGGCGATGGCGGTACCGAAGTAGCGACCGCTCTGCGCTGCCGCGGCGCCGAGCGTGCTCTCGGCTGCGTGTGCGGGCGGTGGCGCGGCCAGCGCGAGGACGGCACCGAGGACGCCGGCGATCAGCAGGGCAGCAGGCTGCGGATCTGACGGTGAGCAAGGGGTCTGGGAGGGGCGTGCAAGCCCATGGCTGTGCCTCCAAAGTAGATGTCACGTACGGACTGACGTGCGGGGAACGGCTCAGCCGGCCGCCGCGCGGCGTCGCGCACCTCTCCGTCGGCACGAAGAGCCAGGATGCGCTGATGCGGACCCACCGGAACGAAACGGGGTGTGACGCAGGTGCGTTGGTGCGTGGATCTGTCGTGCGGCTGCGCGGGGTCCTGCCCGGCAGCACAGGCCCCAGGGCCGACATGGTTCGACATTCCGAACCATGGCCGGTTCTTCAGACAGGGATGATTGAGGAGTTGGCGGTGAACCGTCAATACTCCCCGCAGAAAAAATTCCGGTACTCGACCGAAACTTTCAAGGTCGGATCGGGCCTGCCGGGCGAACCCTCGCACCGACCTCGCAGGACGTCAGCAGGCCAGGTCGAACCAGGGCAGGGGCAAGTGCGCGAATGGCATATTCCTCAACTTGCCTTCTCCCAGGCCCCCTTGGGCCACCCGCTGTTTACGGACAGCTCTGTGACAGACCTTGACCAGAGAGCCTCTCGTTCCTAACTTGTGGCGTCACAGAATCCGAGAACTTTCCGAAAAGTCTTCGAAACTACCGTCGCGCGGCCGCTCCGCTCATTCATCTCGCCCCCATCCCCAGGAGGGCCCCCTGATGTGGGTTCGCAGCCCATCCCCGGCCCGTCCAAGGCGCCTGCTCAGACGCTTGCTCACCGTCCTCTCACCCTTGTTGCTCGTGGCCGCCTTCCTCGGCGCACAGCCCGCCGAAGCGGCGACCGTGGACACCAACGCCTCGTACGTGCTGGTCAATCGGAACAGCGGCAAGGCCCTGGACGTCTACAACAGGGCGACCACCGATGGCGCCCGCATCACCCAGTGGTCCAGGAACGACCAGGACCAGCAGCAGTGGCAGTTCGTCCCTACCGGCGACGGCTACTACCGCATCAAGTCCCGTCTCTCCGGCAAGGTGCTGGACGTCTACAACTGGTCCACCGCGAACGGCGGCTCGATCGTCCAGTGGGCGGACCTGAACGCCACCAACCAGCAGTGGCGGCTGGCCGACAGCTCGGACGGCTACGTGCGGCTGATCTCGCGGCACAGCAACAAGGCCCTCGAAGTACAGGGCGCCTCGACCGCCGACAACGCCAACGTCGTCCAGTGCACGACGACTGGGGCGGCACGAACCAGCAGTGGCAGCTCGTCAAGGTCGGCGACGACGACACCGGAGCGTGCGATCTTCCGTCGACCTACCGCTGGACATCGACGGGCGCGCTGGCACAGCCCAAGTCGGGATGGGTCTCGCTCAAGGACTTCACCGTCGTCCCCTACAACGGCAGACAACTCGTCTACGCGACGACGCACGACACGGGCACCAGCTGGGGGTCGATGAACTTCGACCTGTTCACCAACTGGTCGGAGATGGCCTCGGCCGGCCAGAACAAGATGTCGTCCGCCACCGTCGCGCCGACGCTCTTCTACTTCGCTCCGAAGAACATCTGGGTGCTCACCTACCAGTGGGGCGGGACCGCCTTCTCCTACCGGACGTCGAGCGACCCCACCAATCCCACGATGGCTGGTCGTCCCCGCAGGTCCTCTTCTCCGGAAGCATCTCCGACTCCGGAACGGGGCCCATCGACCAGACGCTCATCGGTGACGGCACGAACATGTACCTGTTCTTCGCCGGCGACAACGGCAAGATCTACCGGGCCAGCATGCCGATCGGGAACTTCCCGGGCAGCTTCGGCACGAACTCGACCGTGGTCATGAGCGATACGACGAACAACCTGTTCGAGGCCCCGCAGGTCCACAGCTGCAGGGCCAGAACCGCTACCTCATGATCGTCGAGGCCATCGGCCGCAGGGGCGCTACTTCCGCTCGTTCACCGCCACCAGCCTGAACGGCTCGTGGACGCCCCAGGCCGCGACCGAGAGCAATCCCTTCGCCGGCAAGGCCAGCAGCGGCGCCGGCTGGACCAACGACATCAGCCACGGTGAACTCATCCGCACCAGCGCCGATCAGACCATGACCGTCGATCCCTGCAACCTGCAACTCCTCTACCAGGGCGCAGCCCCAGCTCGGGCGGTGACTACGGCCTCCTGCCCTACCGTCCCGGTCTGCTGACCCTGCAGCGCTGACCAGCTGGGCCGTAGTCAGGTGCATGAGCACGGTTCGTCGTCCGGGCACAGATCGTCGATCTGTACCCGGACGGCACCGGCCGGTCGCCCGCCCGGTCCTCGCTGTGCGGACCGGTCGTCGCGGAGCGGTCACACGACACGGCGCAGCAGCAGTCGGCGACCGCCGTCGGGCTGCTCGGCGTCCTCGGTGATCTCGAAACCGCGCTCTGCCGCGTAGCGTAGGGCGGCGGCGTGGCCGTAGGCGCGGGCCAGCCGCTGTTGCCAGCGGTCGCCGCGCAGGCGCGTCGAGGTGGCGTCGTCGACGATCTCGTAAGTGCCGTCAGTGCCGCGGCTGAATCCGAAGGAGTCCTCGCGGTGCGGACGACGACCTGATGCCGCCCTCGGGGTCACCGTCATTCGATGGGATTCAACCGGCTCTCGTAGACCACCGCTGAACTCATCGAGATCCCCGGCAGGTGAGCTGCCGCGGCGCAGTGCGGTAGGAACGCACCTCGACGTCGTACACCGGTGACCGGGCGTCCGGCCGGTGACGCGGACGTTCCAGCGGTCGCCGAATCGCGCCGTGTCCTCCACCACGTAGTGATGGCGGCCCGCCGGTCCGAACTCCCTCAGTGACCCTGCTGCCACAGCGGCCTGTTGGGGCGGGAAGAGGTTCGTGTATCCGCGCAGATGGTCCGGGTGCACGCGGTCGGCCAACTGTTCCGCGATCGCGGTGACGGACGAGGTGGCATCGAGATTGCCGTAGTAGACGCCGTCGGCGACCACGACGTTCGCGGCGAACCTGTCACCGCCCACGTGTGTGCATTCCCAGACCAGCTCCGGCCAGCGCTCGCTCAGCGCCCGCGCCACCGGTCGCCTCGCACGGCGCAGCAGGTGTCGTGTTGGCCATGGGTGCAGACGAGGACCACCGGGCGGCCGGTCTCGCCGGGAGCGGCGAGCGCGTCAGACGATACCGACCAGGTCCTCGTCCCGCTGCCAGGTGCCCCAGGTCTCGCCGGTGCGTGCCGTCGTCTGCGTAGCGCAGGACGGCCCAGCCACGGGGTCCGCTCGGGCGCCCTGCTGCGGTGGTGGCGCCGGACGAGCAGTATGCGTGCCCTCATGGCGTGGGCCGCGTTGAAGACGAGCTGTTTGGTTTCGGGTTGGAGCGGCAGGCCGTCGAGCGCTGGGCGGCCGAAAGCCCGCCAGGTACTCGATGAGGATCCAGGTGACGCCGCACGGTGCCGTGCCGGCGAGTGCGTCACCGCGCAACCGGGCGGCGTCCGCGCAGCAAGAACCTTGCCGCGGCGTCTCCTCCCGTCACGTCATGGTCCAGGTGGTCCGGCGGGCACGAGCACGCCCGCGCGCAGCAGCCTGTCGGCGAAATCCATGCCAAGGTCGCCTGCCGCGTGCACCCGACCTTCCAACAGGCCTTCCACCAGCGGGAGTTGTTCGTCCGGAAAGTCGAGCCAGCCGACACGCGAGTGCAGACGGCGCCCTTCGAGCCGTGCTTCCAGGGCGTCGCGCAGCCGCACTTGCGTGGCGGGCGCGAGATCGTCGACGGCCGCAAGCTGGGCGAGCGGCCCCAGCGGTGCCGGGCGCGCCTGACGGCGCCGGGCCCGATGGGAACTGCGGCGCGGCGTCCGCTTCCGCCAGTGCCGCGATGAGGCGTAGCGCGGACCGTGGCGAGGTCGTCCTCGCCCTGGGCCCGTCAGCTCCCAGGGAAGGGATCTGCGCATCTGGGGTCGTCGCGCAGCAACTGCAAGGCCGACTGCGCGAGTTGCTCGGCCAGAGCATGGCGCGTCCAGTTGTGGACCCCAGCGTCAGGTGGATCGAGACGGCGCCCTGGGCCTCGGCGGCGTGCAACCAACCGCGCGGCAGATAGAGGACGTCCCCGGGCAGTGAGCACGGCGCCGAGGTGAGCTTCGCGCTCGCCGCCTCCGCCACGTCCGAGCGACGGTCGGTCCAGGGCTGGTCCCGCAGCGTCTGGGATGGACCGGTTCATGGATGATCCAGCGTTTGAGCTGCCCGAGACCTGCAGGTGACGAAGACGTCGTGCACGTCGTAGTGGTCGTCGAACCCTCGGCTCTGCGGCGGTGACGTAGGCATTGGCCTGCACCGTGCCCCAGTTCGACGCCGAGGCGGGAACTGAAGTCGGCGACGGCTCCCAGGTGCGCTGCAGCGCCTGAGGACCAACGTGGCGCCGTCGGCAAAGCTGCGCCACAGCGCGGTGTCGTCGAGCTGGTCCCGATCGAGGCGCCCACGCCGCCGGGCGAGGTGAATCGATGCTCCGGCAGCGTGGCGCTCGCTCTTTGGCCACGCGCGCAGGAAGGGCGTACGCAGCCCGCGCCGTGAGACCAGCTCATCGACCGCGTCGGCGGAGAACAGTCGGTGAAGTCGCCGCGGGCGCGGGTGAGCAGGGCGCGCGCCCCCAGACGTCGTGGGCGAAATCCTGCCGGCTCAGGTTGGTCAGCCGAGTTTCCAGGACGCCGCGGCCCGCCGGGTGGCGGCGTCCTGGACGTCCGCGGCGGGGATACTCAAGCGCCGCTGCCGGACTCGCCGTGCCCCACCGTCGGCGCCGCCGTCCTGACACCCGGCGTACCGGAGGCGCCACCGTCGGCCGGGCCCTCAGCTCCACCGTCAGCACCGCCGTCGTGCACACCCGGCGTACCCGCGCGCCCCACCATCCGCGGGGCCCTCCGCCCCACCATCGGCACCGCCGTCATGGACACCCGGCGTACCGGAGGCGCCACCGTCGGCCGGGCCCTCCCTGCTCCACCGTCAGCACCGCCGTCGCGCACACCCCGGCGTTCCCGCCGCCCCACCATCCGCGGGGCCCTCCGCCCCACCATCGGCACCGCCGTCCTGAACGCCCGGCGTACCGGAGGCGCCACTCGTCCGCGGGGCCCTCCGCCCCACCATCGGCACCGCCGTCATGGACACCCGGCGTTCCGGAGGCGCCGCCGTCCGCAGGTCCTTCGTTCTGGTTCGGGTCCTGATCGGGGCTCGTCATGTCTCCTCCTGAGGGTGGGATGGTTCAGACGGGCAACGCTTTGAGTAACCCCCACAACACCAACCAAACTGGCCCATCCGAATCCCACCAGCAACTGGAGCGTCGGGCGGCGACGGAACCCTCTCACTCCGCCCGAACCCCGGCCGCCACGCGTCCGACCTGCATCGCGGCTGGCCTCATGGCGCCCCGAGGGACTACCGGCCGGCGGCAGGCGCGACACCGGTCAGACACCGGTCAGCTTCGCGCTCGCATCCCACAGGCGACGTGCTGCTTCGCGGTCCTCCAGCTGCGCCCACAGCCGCTCGCGGTGCGGGGCGGCCCCGCAGGCCGAAGATGCGCGGGCCCCACAGCTCACCCCCGGCGATCCGCGGATCGAGCACCGCCCGGACCGCCGGCCGGGCCCCGGCGTGCTTGCCCTGAAGCAGGAGGGCGGCGGGCGCCGCGCGCAGTGCCGCCCCGGCCTGCCTTACGTGGACAGGTGGCCGCGACGGGGTGAGTGCATTCAGTGCCCCGCCGGGGTGCACCACCATGCTCGACACCGTGCTGCCCGCGGCGCGCAGGCGACGGTCCACTCGAGCCCGACAGTACATCTGGGCCAGCTTCGAGCGGGCGTAGGTGCGCTTGGCCCGGTAGTCGGTGCGGGTCTGCAGATCGTCCAGGTCCAGGTGCTCCGACTTGGCGGCGAAGCTGCCGACGGTCACGATGCGGGCGTCCGGCGCGGCCTCCAGCAAGGGCATCAGCCAGTGGGTCAGCGCGAAGTGCCCGAGGTGGTTGATGCCGAAATGGGTCTCGCTGCCGTCCCCGTTTCCGTCCGCTCCGGCTCTTCGAGGAGGACGCCGGCGTTGTGGACCACCGCGTCGAGGTGCTCCACCTCCAGCGCTTCCGCCGTCGCCTGCAAGCGGAGCCGAGGTCGGCGAGGTCGAGACGCACCGACCGCACCCGAGCTCCGGGCACGCGCGCGCGGATCGCGTCGAGGGCGGCTTCGGCCCGCCCGCGGGCTCCGGCTGCCCAGCACGACCGTGGCACCGGTGCCGGCCAGCTGCTCGGCGGTGAAGTACCCGATGCCCGCGTTGCCACCGGTGATCAGGTACGCGCGGTTGGTGGTGGATGCGGGTTGAGACATGGCGGAAGCTCCCGTGGGACGCGGCGGAGGCTGCTCGGAAGAGCAACGCGACGACCACGATGTCACCAGTCACCGATATATCGCCGACATGCGACCGACAGTACGGATTCGGCAGCGAGGACACCCGCAGCGGCATCGGCTCGCCGCCCTTCGCGCGCTCGTTGACCCACGTGCTCTTGCCCGCGGCGGGCGGGCCGATGACCACGAAGAGAGCCAGGGTTCCGCACTCTCCTCCCGGGTCAACCCTGAATAGTTCCAGGTTCTCAGCGCGCAAAGAGGTCTCCACAGTGACCAGCAGCATCTGCCGCACCGCGGCAACCGGCTCGACGCACACACAACGCATGGGGGACCACGTGAAGAAGTCGCTCGCCAGCCTCGCCGTCCTGGGCATCGCACTGACCGCATCCACGGTTCCTGCCGAGGCCAAGACGTCTGACGGATGGATCCGCGGATACGACGGTACGGTGACGATCTCAACGGCGAGGGCAGGATCGACATCTCCACGTTCGCGACCTCCAACGCCGCCTGCTTCTGGCAGAAGATCCTTTGGGCCGAGGGCGCCGAGTACGACAGCGACGGTCACAGTTCACCTTCGCCATGGCAGACGGCATCTTCGGCCCGAAAACCTCGCAGGCGACCAAGGACCTGAACTGGCGGATCCGGAAGGTGAACAACAGCGCCGCAGACGCAGACATCTTCTTCTACGTGACTCCTCCCCGGATAAATCCGGGGCTTCTCCTGTCGGTGGCTATGCCACGTCGGGAAGGACCAGCCCGGCCCTGAGTGCGACGTTCCAGGCACCCACGCGGTCGGCGTGGTCGATGTGCTGGCATGAGGTGCACTGGAACCTCTCGCCGTCGCGGTTCTGCGCGTCCACGTGCCCGCACTTGGGCGCAGGTGCGCGAGGTGCTGCGGGGGTCCACCGGGATCAGTACGCGAGCGGCGCTTTCAGCCTTCTGCGCGAGGATGCCCAGGAACACCCCCCAACCCGCGTCAAGAATGCCGCGGTTGAGTCCGGCCTTCGAGGCGGCGCCGTTCGGCAGGAACGCTCCGGCCTCGGGGTCGGGCTTCGGCTTGGGGGTGCGAACCATGTTCGCGATGCTCAGCCGCTCGTGCGCGATCTGGTCGTAGTCGCGGACCAGGCAGAGCGCGGCTTTGTGCGCGCGGTCCAGGCGCTGACGGCGGACCTTGCGGTGCAGCTTGGCAACCTTCTCCACGGCCCGGCGGTGCTTGGTGGTGCGGCTCTCCCGCTTGCGACGAGGGAACGCCTTGAGGGCACTGCTGAGCCTCGGCGAGGGCGTCGGCGTTGCGCTTGCCGGGCCGGAGGTTTTCGACGTGCGCACCCTCGGAGGTGGTGAGGAAATGCGTGACGCCGTGTCGATGCCGCACGCCGTACCCGTGGCGGGCAGCGGCTCGGCGGCCACCTCGTCGCAGGCGACGATGACGTACCACCGCCGACCGCTCGCGCTTGATGCTGACGGTCTTGACGCGACCCTTCACGGGCCGGTGCTGGTGCACGCGGACGTGTCCGACGCCTGGAGGCGCACGCGGGTGACGGGGTCGTGCGGGGTGGAGTCCCAGCGGCATCCGTCGCCGTCCTTGGGGAAGTCCACCGTGTCGAACCAGTTCACGCGAAAGCGCGGGTAGCCCGGGTGGCCGGACTTGACCCGGCGGAAGAACGCGGCAAACGCTTTGTCGAGACGGCGCAGGGTGGCCTGCTGCGAACTGAACGACCAGCGGCCCTGACGCTCCGGGTCGAAGGCGCGATTTCCTTGAGCTGCGCGGACCGCTGCCCGTACTTGATACTGGTCTTCGAGGCATGCCGATAGGCGTCGCGGCGTTCCTGTAAGGCGCCGTTGTAGAGCGAGCAGTGATCCGCAGCATCTCGCCGAGCGCCTGGCGCTGGCGGACAGTGGGGCGAAGGAGAAACTTGTAGGCGCGTATCACGCCTGTCCCTCCTTCTGCTTCTTCGTCCAGGGCCGTTCCCACTCGGGCGTTGATGCACTCGCACCGTGTCCGCGCGCTGACCGCGCCGACCGAGGCGACGAAGAACGACTGACGACCAGCAGCGTGCACCTGCGACTCCTCAGGTGCGGAACTCGAACGGAGCACGCGGGAGGTGAAGCCTTGAACCGGTTCAGCGACGTAGGACGCAGAGCCTTCGGCTCGTGCTTGATCGAACAGGTGCAATGCGTGATCGGGCAGCACCTCAAGGGCGATGATCTCCCAGCCCTTCTCTGCCGCCTTCGCCTCGACCAGCTCAGCGCGGCCGGACAGCGCGACACGGCCATCCAGAACCCGGCGACGGTACTTCGGGCACCACACCACGTGCAGCCCCAAGCGTGCGTACACGCCGCCGGAGTACCGGCGAACCTTCCGCGTCACCGTCACGGCGATCACTATACACACGACACGCATCTAGTTATCTGAGGTCAACAGTGCATACCCGTGAGGACAGTTGAGGTCAGAGCAGCCCTGAGAAGCGATTCCATCATACCTAAAGGCACGAGTCCCTCGCTAGATCAGCTGATGGGGAAGAAGCTCGTTCAGACCGGCAGGTCGACTGCACGCGGCTAGGACTTGTTCCTGAGTTCCGGGGCGAGTCGTACACCTTCAGGATCAAGCGGAACTCGGTGCAAGCACACCTTCGATGACCGGAAGGGCAATCACGTCCAGGCGCGGATACCGCTACCGGTCCTGCCAGTAGAACGCAGCTGCCACGGACGCGGTTCTACCGGTTGGTCACCCGATCGTGATGGAGCGTTCGTTGGTGCGGTCGGCACTCGTGGTGACTACCCCGGCCAGACGCTGCACCTCTGACCGTGCGATCAGGTCGCCGCGCAGCGCCTTCAGGTGCACCACCTGAGGCAAGCGTTCCACTGCGCGTCGGCGGTGCGATGTCTTCACGCCCGCGTACCGCCATGCCGCCGAGGCGAAGCGGAGCAGCCTGTAGCACGCCGTTGCTACGCCCGGGCGGTAGGCACGTGCCGACCTGGAGCGGCTGAAGCCCACGGCCCTGGCCGCCGTGCCCGCCACCACCTTCGGCTCGGCTCGCCGACGCCGGCTGGTGGCACCGCCTTCTGCACCGTGGGCGCTCTTGCAAGACTTGGCCCGCCATGAGTGAGGCCGGCCCTGACGCTGCACACGGGCCACGCTCCGCCTGCGAGTGCGAGCGCCGCTCGCGATCAGGATCTGCTGCACCTGGTGGCGAGGTCGGCCGCGGCTCGCGTATCGGCGCCGCCACACACGTGCGCCAGGTCGACGCGCCGGAACTGGAGTCCGCCGCAGCAGCCGTTAAGCCGCGTTGATGTGCCTGTTGCCGCTGGACTCGCATGCGGCGACCTCACCCCAGACGCTGGCGGGCGCGGCGTCGGCGCCGCCCGCGCCGCTCACCACCACACCCGTGCCGACGACGCCCGCTGCAGGCCGTCATCGAGATCGCCCAGCTGGGTCTTCAGGGCCTTCGGCTTGCGGCGCCGGCCGTGCTCGCGCGGTCGCGCCCCATACGGATCGACCCTATGCGGTCTTGGCCGCTCGTGCCGGTCGCCTGTCTGCGGGCGAAAAACGCCGCCAGTCTCGGCGGCAAGGAATGGGTGTGCCGCGCTGCTGCACAGCAGGGACCCGCCTCTCGCGGGCTGAAGACCCGTCAGGGCCCAGGCCCACCAGAGGACGCCTGGTACGGCGCAGCGCACCTGACTCGTTTACCACGTCGAGCAATGCCCCTTTCGTGCACTAGCGGCCATGCGCCAGCGGCGCCGTTCCCGGCGCAGGCGACGACGCTCTAAACGCCGCACAGCCCTGCGACGAGCCTCATGCAGACGAGCCCCCAGGCCAGCAGGCGCGCCACCAGAATCAGCCCAGCCAGCGCCATCTGAGTTGCAGCAGCCGTTCGCGGTGCCAGCACGGTAGAAGCCCAGCACCGCACCGCAGGCAGGCTGCGAAGACAGCCAGGAGCACGCGCTGAGACGCGCGCAGCAGCACACCCGAACGCCCCTCGGACGGCCGAAGTTTCTAATGCGCCTCGTAGATCGCATATCCGAGGTCAAGCACGCATGTCGAGCATGCGTGATCCAGAGCGCCACCAAGCATCGTCAACACCCGCTGCAGAGTGCATGGGGCTCAGGCTGCAGCCGCACGGCTCGTCTCCGCCTGAGTACCGCTACTCAGACGGCCTGCGCGCGCGAACGACGGAGGGCTCGGGAGCGGCTCGCACTGGACGATGCGCAGGCAGCTCCTTCAGGTCTTACCTCGACGCTGCTCATCCCGGCGGTCAGTAACGCGGCGCCCTCGCGTCTTCAGCGGTACACAACTTCACGCGACCGACCAGCGTAGAGCGCCGCAGCCTCCGTGTCGGCGAGGATCACGCACGCTCTCCTTCCAACAGCGACTCTGGGCCGACGGCGGCTACCAGAGCAGCACTCTTCAACCGCGGCGCCGGGCTCGGCATCGATGTGGAGGTCGTGCGGCGGCCGCGGGCTGGCGGGGATTCGAGCCGCTGAGCAAACGGTGCCACCGAGCGGACATGGGGCTGGCTGAGTGCAGCACCGCCGCCTGACACGCGGCTACGAGGCCCTGCCGCAGAGATCCCGCACGATGATCCACCGGGTCATGGCTCACATAAATGCCGACCGGGCAGGGGAGTTCAGGATTGGCGTGGGCTGCAACGAATTCACCGCAATGCGCGGGTGACCGTCGCTGGTGACCGGCGTTGACTTGATCATGAACCTTCGTCGCATGACCACCGTGCTCGGCACCATGGCCGCATCGGCTCTTCTCGCTGTCTCAGTCCCGCCTCGGCTCATGCCGCAGGAGGGGTGCTCACCATCAACGGCCAGGATTTTTCGGACCCGAGCGGCTGCTACTCGGTGGACTGGTTCCCAACCTCCATCGCCAACAACACCGACGCCATCGTGGAGGTTCACAGCGGCCCCGACTGCACCGGCTCCGTGGAATGGCTGGTTTACCCGGGCGAGACGTACCACACCGAGACCGCACAGAGCGTCTTCATTCTCTGACCGGATCTCGCCTTCCTCGGGCTCACGGCGCCCCCAGTGGTGGGTTGGCCGCGATCACCTCGCGGATCCTCTTCACTGACGGGGCGTCGTGCCAGGCCGGGCGATCGGGGTCTTGGTCAGCCCAGCTGGTTTGCGTGCCGAACCAGCGATGCAGATCGACGTCAGAAGTGGGCGGAGGCTCGGTGGGGCCACAAGCTCTGTCTCACAGAGAGGTTTTGCTCCCCAGCGCTTACGACAGCTGCTCCTGCAAAAATCGATCACGGAGCCACTTCAGCCGTGGTCTTCTACTGGGGTGGAAGCCATAATCGCCAGTGCCATCGCCGTCTTAGGCACCCTGCTCGGTTCGGGTATCACCCTGGGGGTTCAGCGGCGCACCTCGGAGAGAGGCCACCAGTTCACACGGGGCGAGAAGCTGCGTCAGGAACGGCTGGACGCACACACGGCCTACGCAGCAGCTTTGGTCAACTACCGGCGATGTCTCGTGCACCTGTGGTTCTGTACGCATGAGCAGCCCCTCCGGAAGCCGCTGAGGCTGTGCAGATCCGGGCATATGACCTCAGGTCCAAGGCCCAGGAGGCTCTGTTCCGGATGCAGATGCTCACCGACAACGAAGAGCTGAGCCGCAAGGGTGAAGGCTTACTTGCTGAAATCACGAACGTGCACAAAACAGACCACCGGCCGGAGCTGGATCAGCGAAGGACGCGCACTCGGGATGGCATTGCTCATCTAGTAAGGGCAGCAAAGCAAAACCTGTGAGGCTGGTAGTTGCGGAGTGGACCTGACCGGATTCGAACCAGCACCATGGATGCGCTGTTAAGGCACTCGCTCTGCCGCTGAGCTACAGCCCCCTGGTCCGTCCGGGGAGCGAGTCGGTGCGCCATGGGCGCGGGTCGCATGTCCCGGACGGGGCTGTGAACAGCTCCCGTGGCGCTGGGGCGGGACGTCGCCGGCCTTGAGCAGCAGCAGCAGCAGCGCGTCCTTCTCCGCCTCGTCACCGTGCAGGAGCAGGACGGCCGGTTCGCCGGACGCCGTCTCGCACGGCACGAGGGTCGTGCACCCGTCGTGCAGGACCACGCGGTCCCAGACGACCGGGACGAAACCGATGATGTCACTCACTGACACACGCCCCACTCCTGCCGCCACGGCGAGAACGATCACGGCGAGGACTGCACCCGCGTACGAGTGATCGACGTACTACGGCATCAGGTCGTAGATCGCCGCAGGCGGCGCGTTTCCGTCCGGGCCGGCTCACCCCGTTCGAACGTGCTGCTTGCCGATCCCGATGAGTTGTTCGTACTCCCAGGGCAGGGCTTGGTCCGCGACATCGCCGACCGATGGTTCCGCCACATCGGCATCACCCCCGCATAGCCGTGGAGGCCGCCGGGCACGAAGCCCTGCTCGCTCTGGTCGCCCTCGGCTCACATGGATCCGGCGCACCGATCTTCACCGCCCCCTCGGTCGATGCCGCCTGGGCAGCCACAGGGACCGGACCTTTCCCACCGCCCGACCCCAGGAGGGACGACGGGCGGCAACCTCAGGTTGGGCCGCATCTCGGCGTCCACGATGCCACCCGCCACCGATATATCGCGCCGCCTAGTCGACCGGCGGCATGAAGCCGGCTCCGCCTGGGGCGTGGACCGGTACGAAACAGTGGGGCTGCTTTGGCCCCGTCTTCGCACGGGATGCACGCGTTCCGCGGTTCCGAGCAGAGGGCATGTCAAGTTCATGACGGAGAAGGCGTCGGGTTCCGGGGAGTACGTCTGGCGGGCCTATGAACGGAGCCATCGACTGGTACAAGATCGCCGAGTCCAAGGCGCAGATCATTCTCTACCGTGAACGGCTTGCTGGTCACTTTGCTGTTCAGGGAATTGCCGCGCGGCCCGTCTCGCCCCAGGCAGACATCAGGCACTCCTCGGGACCTGAGACCTGGTGCTTTCTTGCGCTGTCCGCGTTGGCTCTCATAGGCGCGGTCGGATGCGCGGCTGCCGCTCTGTGGTCTCGGCACGTGAAGAACGTCCAGGGCACCTTCGCCCTTCTGGGTGTCCACCCCGACGACCCGGACACCTACTGTCCCGAGGTGCTTTGGTACTTCGGTGATCTCGCCCACCTGAGGATGAGCGAGGCAGCCGCCAAGGTGGCTCAGGCTGACCAAGAATTCGAGCTCAAGTCACTCTCGTACAACCTGGTCCACATCGCGCGCGTGGTGCTGCGCAAGCACCGCTACGTCAATGCAGGCTGGATGCTGACTGCAATGGCGATCGTCGCCCTCGTCTGCGGTGCCATGAGCCTCTTCGCCCACACACGCGGCTGAGAGCGGACGCACCGTCGACCGCACACGCAGGACGCTACGCGAGCGGAGCGAAGAACCGCGAGGCGCGCCCGCGCTGCTGTACCACCTGGCGTCGCAGGGCTGGGTGTGCATCAGTGCCAACTATCGGCTGCGACCCCAGACCATCTTCCCCGGCCACCAGATCGACGCCAAGAAGGTCATCGCCTGGGTGCGTGAACACGGCAGCGAGTACAGCGACCCCTCACAACTGTTCGTGGCCGGCAGTTCCGCCGGATCGAACACGGCGGCCCTTTGCGCACTCACGCCGAACGACCCCTCGTTCCAGCCCGGAGTTCGAGTCGGAGACACGTCGGTCACCGCGGCGATCTGCCTCTACGGCTACTACGGACACTTCTTCGGGAACCACCGGACGAGCCCGCCCCTGCCCAGCAGCCTCGAGGGATACGTACACGCCGGTGCGCCACCGTTCCTCGTCGCCCATGGCACCAAGGACATGCGCGGCACCGTCGAGCGCACGGAGCTTCGTCGCGCAGCTGCGGCGCGCCTCGAACAGTGCCGTCGTCTACGCCGAACTGCCCGGTGGGCTGCATTCATTCGACGTCTATCACTCTGCGCGTTTCGAGGCGGTCGTGGACGGGGTGGAAGCCTTCGCCGCCTGGGTTCTCGCCTCCCGTCAGCACTCCCGATCCTGCTGCCCAGCCTGCTCGGCTCGGCGGCACAGGAGCTGGGCTTCGGCTCGGGCGTGACGTGCAACCACGCGGCGTGACCCGAAGCGGACGAGCCGGTTTGTTCGCGCACGACAGGGAACTCGCGTAGGCGGAACGAATAAGGGCGTACGGCACAAAACGTGTCACCCGTCCGTGCACCCGATCCGCGGAGGAGGAACCATGAGCGAGAACATCTGGAACTACCGTCCGCCGCCGGCCACAGCCCGGACACGATCTGACCGGATACAAGGTCGAAGCGATGGACGGCAGCATCGGCAAGGTCGACAAGCACTCCAAGGACGTCGGAGACCGGTACATCGTCGTCGACACCGGGATGTGGATCTTCGGCAGGAGGTCCTGCTGCCCGCCGGCACGATCACCAGCATCGACGCGGAGGCGAAGACCATCAGCGTCGCGCGCAGCAGGAGCAGATCAAGTCCGCTCCGGAGTTCGACAAGGACAAGCACCTCGGCAACACCGAGTACCACAAGGAGCTCGGCACCCACTACAGCAGCGGTGCAGGCAGCGGCATCACCTCGCCCACCCCGCCCGGAACGGAAACCTCGGCGAAGGCCCCGGCCCGTCGTAGGCCCAGGACTACGGCCGGCCGCCGACGCCCGCGGCTTGATCGCGTCCAGGCCAGGCCCTGACCACACCTCGGTCAGGGCCTGTCACGTCTGGTCAGGAACCAAGGCGATGGACACTGACCGCGTAGCCGCCGTCGTCGTAGGCAGCCGCGTCCCAGGCTGCGAAGCGATCGACGGGAGTGAGTCCGGCCGCCGCACAGTGGGCGTCGTACTCCTGCAGCGTGAGAGAAGGCGGTACGGGCAGGTGGGCGGCGTCCAGGCCGAAGCCCGCGACCAGCAGGCCGCCCGGACGCGAGCGCAGCAGCCAACCTGCCGACCACCGCGGCTTCGGTCCCGGGGCGAGCAGCGCCAGGACGTTGCCCGCGGCGATCACGAGGTCGAAGTCGGCGTCGATGCCGAGCAGGGCGGGGTCGAACTCCGTGGCGTCGGTCTGGAACCAGGGCAGCTGAGGCGCCTGCTTCCGGCCACGTCCAGCATCGACGCATCGAGGTCGAATCCGACGCAGTCATACCCGAGCTCCGACAGCCGGATCGTGACCCGCCCTGTTCCGCAGCCGGCGTCAAGCACACGACTGCCGGCGGGCACGGCGAGCCGCGCAGAGCGCGCAGCCTGCGCCGTGCATGTCACTTTCCGCTACGGCCCAGCGCCTCGAAGCGGGCGCTGCGTACTCGGCTCCGGACGTTCCACGCGGTCGAGAAGTTCCTGCCAGCGACTCATGTGATCGACTATAGGCCGCCGCCTCGGCGCTGCCGCCTCTGAGGCCACTGATGAGCTCTGGACTGGCCCGGCACAGGTGGCAGCGCGGGTGGATCCTGCGTCAC
This sequence comes from Streptomyces sp. KL116D, assembly GCF_030766975.1. Taxonomy (NCBI): domain Bacteria; kingdom Bacillati; phylum Actinomycetota; class Actinomycetes; order Kitasatosporales; family Streptomycetaceae; genus Streptomyces; species Streptomyces sp. KL116D. The sequence goes on from NZ_JASERH010000136.1 coordinate 427,820, forward strand.
GGCTGCGGGGATGTCCACGCGGGTAGTTGCACGGTGATGCGCAGGCCGCCGGTCTCGCGCGGGGTGAGGTGAGCGTGCCGTCGTGTGCTCGAGCGATGGTCGCACGATGGCCAGGCCGAGGCCGACGCCCGTCATGGTCGGCGCGCACGCGCTCGGTGCCGCTCTGGAACGGCTCGGTGAGCGTCGAGACCAGGTGCAGAGCCGAGCTTCTCGCGTGTTCTCCACCGTGAGCGTCACGGTGCCGGCTGCGCGCTGGTGGTCGACCGCGCCGATGCCCGGGCATGGAGATTGTGGACGATCGCGTTGTGCACGAGGTTCGTGGTCAGCTGCAGCAGCAGCGCGGCGACCGCTCGCGCGAAGCGATCGTCGCCGCGTGGTCTCGATGGCGACGCCGTTCCTGTTTTCCGCGAGGGAGGAGCAGCGCCTCGGCGACGCCTCCTCCGCCAGGAGCGACAGGTCGACGGTTCGCGGGTGAAGGACCGCTGACTCGGCCCGGCTGAGCAGCAGCAGACAGCCTCGGTGGGGTCGATCGCCCGGGTGTTGACGGCGTGGAGGCGGTCAGGAGCCGGCGCCGGTGTCGCCTGGTCAGATCGGCGCGGGCCACGTCCAGGAGCGTCTTCGAGATCGCCAGCGGGGTGCGCAGCTCGTGCGAGGCGTTGGCGCGAACCGCCGCTGCTCGACGACGTGCGCCTCCAGCCGTGCCCGAGCATCGCGTCGAAGGCGTCGGCGAGTTCGCGGAACTCGTCCTGGCGGCCGGCAGTCGATGCGGTGCGCCAGCGACCCGTCGCGGCGCGGCGGGTGGCGTCTGTGATGCGGGTGAGCAGGCGCGAGCAGTACGGCCGGCAGGATCCCAGCGCCAGCAGGCCGACGACCAGCAGCACCGCCATGACGTGCGACCGCGACGGGCAGCGAAGCCCCGCACGCAGGTCGTGCGGATGTGCGCTCTCCACGCGCTTCATTGGTCTGCAGCCACTCCGCAGGAGCCACCAGGTCCGACGGCGCGAGCAGCAAGCACCGGCGACCATGAGGAATCCGGCGTAGCTGAGAGTGAGCTTGAGGCGCACGCTGAGACCGGCGGGCCTCCGCACCGTGGTCTCCGCCGCGCCGGCGAGGCCTTCACGCCAGAGACGATCGTTCCCCATCGCCTCCGGTCGCAGGCGGTCGCGGATAGCTTCTGCCGTACAGGGCTGGTCCTCGACGATCGGCACACGCATGCCCTCGATGCTACGAGCGGGCGCATATCGTCCGCGTATCCAAAACCGCGTACTCGCCGACACACGGGCAATCCGGGCACGCGGGCCTCGGCCCATCACTCCTACATCTCTGGACTCGGCTTCGATCGCACGAGATTCACGAGTGCACGAGCGCACGAGCGCACGAGCGCTGGATGCCCCTACGCTCAGTGGTCGCGGACAGGTTCAGTCGGTCCCGATCGCCGAACGAGGCCCTGCGCGGGATCGCGTCCAGGAGGCGGCCCCACTCCGTACATCTCGAGCCTTGCGGGTGTGCAGAGCGAGGATCTTGGCGTCGAGGTCGGGGTCGGGGTCGTCGGAGAAGCGGAACGCGGCGAGCTGCCGCGAGATGCGGGATGATCAGCCAGTCGCCGTCGATGTGGACCGGCTCGATGCAGGTAGCGCTCGAGCGCCTCCAGGTCCGCCACCGCGGCACCGGTAGGTGTGCGTAGCAGCCCTCCGTCGGATCGCCCGTAGTACCGGCCGACCGTGCCGGGTACCACGACCGGTTCGGTACTCGCCGTGCGCCGCACATCGCGGCGAGCACGGCCTCCTCGTCCTAGTGGCGACGTGCCGTCCTTGAAGCTGAACCGCAGAGTGTTGACGATCATGCGCTGCCCCTTCCGGGATCTCGGCCGCACTGCGCCATGGGCTCCAACTTGAACCCATGAGTTCAAAGTAATGGGCTGAGCGGTCGGCGCGCAGCAGTTCGGGAGATTGAACTCATGGGTTCAACTCGCCCTGGGCGCGGGGTAGTCTGCGCCCGTGACACCAGCGACGACGGCGGCCGCGGGACGGCCCGCTCCACGGGGCCGCATCGACAAGCGGCAGGCGATCCTCGACGCCGCGTTCGCCGCTGTTCGCGCGGCGCGGCTACGCACAGGCGTGCGTGCGGAGATCGCGGAGGAGGCCGGGGTCGCCAAGCCGACCGTCTACAACCACCTCAGCGACAAGGAGAACCTCTTCCGGCATGCCGTCAGCGGCTGCCGCCGACCTCGTGATGGCCGAGAACCTCGCTGTCGTCGAGCGGCTGCGCGACCGGTGACGATCTACGCGCCGGGCTCGCGGACGTCGGGTACGCGGCTCCTCAAGGTGTGCTGCGGTCAACGGGCCTCCGCGCTGCGGGCCTTGACGCACGCGCAGCTCGCGACGTTCCCCGATCTCGCCGAGGTCGTCCAGGGCCGGACGGCGGGGCGGCGCTCGGCGAGGCCTTGGCCGACCGGTTCGCGCGGCTCGCGCTCGCACGGGCGGCTGCGCGCGGCGGACCCGGCGCGCGCGGCCGAGCGGTTCCTGGCGCTGCTCACTTCGCGCCGATGGAGGCATCGGTCGCGGCTCGGGACGCGCGCGGTGAGCGCCGCCGAGACCAGGGAGATCGCGGGCGCCGCCGTCGACGCACCTTCCTGCACGCCTACGGGGCGAGGGACTAGGGTCCGCCTCTGCGTCTCCGGCGACTCCGGCGACTCCGGCGACTCCGGCGACTCCTGGCGACTCCGGCGACTCCGGCGACTCCGGCGACAGCAAAGTGCCAGCTGCGCGCGAGCTTCGGGCGGGCGGATTCGTGCGGTTCATCGTGCGAGGCGAATCATCAGGCGGACCAGAGCGTCTCACTGCGAGCCTGCAGCCACCAGAGCCGCCGTGATGGGTTCGAGCTCCGTGATCGGCTCGTCGAGTTCGGCGGCCGACGGCGCCTCGTAGGGCGGGGCGGCGAGTTCGTCGGTGACGGTTTCGATGCGCTGTTTGGTCGCGCGGCCGGCGTCGGTGAAGTGACCGTCGATGTCGACGAGTCCGCGTTCGCGCAGGCCGTCCATGACTGCGACCAGGCGCTCTTTCGGCGGAGTGATGGATGCGTCCGAACGACTCGGGCGGGTGGATGCCTGCTCCAGCGCGGAGAGAGCACATGGGCCTCCGTGCCACCGATGCGCGCTCCGAGAGAGCGGCGATGTGGCCGCCGCCGCGGTGCTCGCGCAGCATGCTCGCGGAGTGCCACAACCGGGCGACGGGGTCGCCGGGGATCTCAAGGTGCGCATGCCGGCGTACATCACGCGGCCTTCGGTGGGGGCGCTCGTCGCGGCCTTCGTGGTCAGGTCCGCGGCACGCGCCAGTCCCGGGAACCGGCCAGCTCGTCGCCGAGGATGCGGCGCAGGGAGGCGCCGTGCTGCCCCGCTCTCGCGCGGCGACGGACGCCTCGGGCGGGATCGTCTCCCACGCGCTGGGGATGTGCCGTGCGGCTTCCCCGTCGGCGAAGTTGTAGAAGGCTGCGTGCACGACGTGAGCGGTACTCGTCCCAGTGGTGCGGCGCGGCTGGCGAAGTAGCCGTCCCAGTAGGTGCGGTGGCCGAGTGCGGCCAGTTCTTCGTTGCACTCGTCGGCCATGAAGGTGACCAGGCAGATCGGTTCAGGAGCTCGAACATGCGGCGGGCGATGTGTGCCATCGGATCGTCCACGTGCGTCTTGGCCATCGGGTTCTCCCGTTGTAGTGTGCCGACTTGGACCGTCCGGTACACCGAAAGCTCATCGGCGATGCGATCCGCCGGTGCCTCCCGAAAGCTGCTCCTGCGGGCCCGGCAAGGTCATCGTGCGGAACCTCGAGGCCAGGAACGGCTCCGAGGGCGAGCAGGTTCTTGGGGCGGTGCGGCGGGATGATGTGGCCGCGGTCGGCTGAGCACGTGAGCCGACGAGGTGATCGGCGACCGGTCGCAGCTGCTGTTCGAGGGCTTTCCACCGGGTGGGCGCCGATGGCCAGGGTGGGGACGGTCAGCCGGCCCGTGTCGACGGCGTCCTGGATCTGTTCGGCGCTGGTGGGCAGAGCCCGGTAGAAGAGAAGGCGCACCGCAGGGCGTCGGTGCCGGTGTACGCGTGCACGAAGGCGTCGCGCACGGCGGGGGCCACCCTCCCCAGGGTGCCGGTGGTGAGGAACCAGTCGAGGTAGTCGGCTCGATGCCCGCTGAGTACGGTTTCCGCGAGGCCCGGCACCGCGTGAAGCGAGCCACCACGGTGCCCCGTGGGCGAGGAACTCCTCGGCACCGGGCAGCCTGCCGAGCAGCGACTCCATGACCACGAGCTGTCGGACGAGATCGGGCCGGCGCATGGCCAGCAGGAACGCCGGTGGGGTACCGGCATCGATGCCGACCACGGCGGCCGACGTCTCTCCGAGGGCGCCGAGGAGCGCTTCGGCATCGTCCGCGAGCGTGCCGGCGTCGTAGCCGTCGGAGCGCGGGTGCTTCCGCCCGCGCCGCGCTCGGGTCGGCGCGATCACCGCCCGGTACACTGGCCTGCGAGGGAGTCGAGGACATCGGTCCACAGCTGCCAGGTGTGCGGGAAGCCGTGCGGCAGAAGCACCGCCGGGCCGTCGCCGGCAAGCCACAGTGAGGTCGACGCCGTTGACGGGGACTCGGCGGAGCTCGACGGGTGACGAGCGATGTCCGTGGATGTGCTGGGAGTTGACGAGGCATGGTGCTGCTTGGTGGTTACGAATGGTGACAACAAAAGCGATAGGTAACCACGGTGGCTGCTGCAAGACCGCACTTCTCCCCCAGGTGGTGAGCTCCAGGTGACCCCCTCCTCCCAGCACTCTGCTCCGGGCAAGCGCGGCGATCTGTTCGATCCGGAGTGTCCGACGCGTCGGCTGCTCGATCGGATCGGCACGAAGTCGGACCTCCATGGCCATCAGGTCCTGGCCGAGGCCGCCCCGAAGGAGGTGCGCTTCGCGGAGCTGCAACGCAGGATGACCGGCGTCTCGCAGAAGATGTTGTCGGTGACCCTGCAGAACATGACCCGTGACGGCCTGGTGCACCGGCGGGTGGAGGCCGCGGTGCCGCCCCGCGTCCACTGCGGCTCACCCGCTGGGCCTGACCCTGGGAGAACCGCTGGCCGGGCTCCGCGCATGGGCCGAGGAGCACATGAGCCGAGGTCGGCGCGCGCCAACGAGCGGCACGCCCAGGAGACGACCGCCTGATCCGGACGTTCGGCGTGGGGCGAAGGCGCTGCGGGTCAGGCGACCCGGGACTGCCCTGCGCCCGCGGGTGTGGCCGGCGCGGCGTGATCGGTGTGCGCCATCGCCGCCTCCGTGAGGGAGTACGACTTCTCGACCGGGATGTGGAGCGCTGCACGCGGGTGATGAGGTCGACGGCTTCGGACGAGCGCACGTCCGGGACGCTCCCGCGGCCACGCCGGAGAAGCGGACGCCCGGTCGCGGTGCACCGAGGTCGGCGATGGACAGCACCACCTTGCGCGCGTCGCGGTCAGCTCGGCGAGTTCGGGGATCACGCCGGAGCCGGCCAGGTCCAGGGCCGCGTCGGCCCGGCAACTGCCGCACGCGCTCGACCCAACCCACGCGTCGTAGGTCGTGGCGAGGGCGCCCAGGCCCGCAGCTTAGTCCTGGTTCGCCGCCCCGGCCGATGCCGATGACCGCGATGCGCGGGCGCGGGCGATCTGCAGCTTCCCGCCGATCCGACGCCGCCGGACGCTCCGCTGACCAGCAGTGTCTGTCGGGCCGCACGCCCACCTCCCCGATGATGCGCAGCGCGGTCGCCACCACCGACGGGTAACCGGCCGCCTCCTCGAAGCTCAGCCCTCGGGCATCCGGGCGGGCCGACAGCACGGCGAACTCGGCGTGCGTGTCCGTGCCTTCACCGAAGGCTACGGTCGCCGACCTCGGCTCCTGCGACGCCCTCGCCCACTTCGTCCACGACTCCTGCCGCGTCCAGTCCGAGCCCGGCGGGCAGCTGGACCGGATGCGCTCAGGACCTGAAAGCCCTCCCGGATCCTCAGTCGACGGGGTTGACCCCTGCGGCGGCCCGCACGGCGATGCGTATCCGGCCGGCGCCCGCGTGAGGGCTCCTCCGCTTCCACGAGACTGCGGGACCTCGGGACCGCCGAAGGCGGCGAAGCTGATTTTCTTCATGCGATCGAAGATAGCCCTAACCGTTAGTGTTTCACAACGGTTCTGTTTTCCTACCTGCTAGTGTCTGACCATGACCGAGCCGTCCGGACGCCGCGAACGCAAGAAGGCCGCCACCCGCCAGAAGATCGCCGACACCGCGCTGCACCTCTTCCTGGAGCGCGGGTACGACACCGTGGGCATCCGGGACGTGGCGGCCGCGGCCGACGTGGCCGTCACCACCGTCTTCGCGCATTTCGCCTCGAAAGAGGCCCTCGTGTTCGAACGCGACCAGGACTTCGAGCAGCGCCTCACACGAGCCGTGACCGACCGGCCCCCGCACGAGCCGCTCATCACCGCGCTGCACCGCGAGGTCCAGGCCCTGGTACAGCACTGCACGGCGGAGGGAAGCGCCCCCGTCCGACGCCTGATCGAGGGATCACCGGCCCTGCAGGAGTACGAGGAGTCGATGAGCCTGCGTCACGCACAGGCTCTGGCAACGGCACTGGCCGCCGACCCCCACCTGTCCCGGAGCGCTACGGCCTGCCAGGCAACCGCACGGTTCACCATCGACGCCTACGCGCTGGCCTGCCGGGCCGACGATCCCGGGGCCACGGTGGACGAGGTCTTCCGCATGATCGAGGCGGCCTGGGAAGCCACCGCACCCTGAGCCGGGACGCGTGCGACACCACCGGCCGGTCAACATCGAGCCTCCGCTTCCGCCCCGGGCGGCAGGCTGATCGACGCTCGACAGACAGCGGGTTTCCTGGCCTCGGGCTCTGCTCCTCGCGGGCTCGGTGGTTGCGCGGACAGGGCCGGAGGACCGACCGTGAAGCATGGACTATGTCGCGCAATTGCGCCGCGATGTCGAGGCGTTCGAGGCCGCGGCCGGCCGGGCGACACCGCAGGAAGGGGACGGCAGTCCCGCTCTCGTGCCGTCGTGCCCCGGCTGGTCGATGGCAGATCTGGTGTTCCACCTGGGATCCGTACACCGCCACGTGATCCAGGTGGTGGGCGCGGGACGACACGGCTGGCCGCAGCGCGCCGACCGGTCCTGGCTCCGGCTTCCGACCGCCCGGGGCGACTGGCCCGATCCTCAACGAGCCCCGCACCGCGGCCCCTTGCCCCCGAGCCTCCTCGACTGGTTCCGGGAGGGTGCGGCCCGGCTGGCGGAACTGCTGGCCGGCCGGGACCCGGCCGAGCGGGTGTGGACCTGGGGCAGTGAGCAGTCGGTCGGGTTCTGGCAGCGGATGCAGGCCATCGAGGCGGCCGTGCACCGCTGGGACGCGGAGAACGCCGTCGGCTCCGCCGGGCCGGTCGAGCGACGCCTTGCCATGGACGCCGTCACCCACACCTTCGAGGTGATGGCCCCCGCCCGACGACGCTGGTCCCCCGCACCACCCGGACAGGGCGAGCGCATGTGGTTCCGGCAGTCGGACGGTTTCGGCATCTGGGTCGTGCAGCTGGACACCGAAGGAGCACTGCTCAACCACGGCAGCGGATGCTGCCACGCCGAACTGACCGCCACCGCCTCCGACTTGGCCCTGTTCCTGTGGCACCGCATCCCCAAGGACGGACTGGAGGTCCGCGGCGACGCCTCCCTCCTGGACCTCTACTTCAAAGTGGTGCCGCCCCAGTGACCGGCCCCGGGGCGCCACACCACCGCGCTCACGGGGAGAGGCGGGGCGTAGATGCGTCGAGTGCCGTCGCACGGAGAACGGCCGCCACCCGCGTCACGGCCGGGGAGGGCGGGGCGGGGAGCCGCGCCAGCACCAGGCGTCGCTGTTCTTGCGGACCGCCTCGGACAGGGAGGACACGCACTCCGGGAGGCGCGGCCGCGACGAGCGAGGCGGGGATGGTGGTCAGCCCGAACCCTGCGGCGACGAGGTGGAGCTTGGCGAGCCAGTCGCGGGCGACGTGGGCGATCTCGGGACGCTCGTCCAGGCCCGGCCACACGCCCATCAGGCGGTCCTCCCCTGATGTGGACCCGGCGATCCAGCGCTGCCCGCGCAGATCGGCCACGTCGACGTACTCACCGCGGGCCAGTGGATGGGTGGCGGGCACCGCGAGACGCAGCGGGCGTTCGGCGAGCGTCTGCAGTGCCAGCGGGGGCGACTCCGTGTCCGGCGCACGGAACGGCGGCTCGGAGCCGAGCAGGGCCAGATCCAGACTGCCTGCCCGCAGCGCGCGGACCAGCGCAGGAGTGCCGCCCTCGCGGCCGACGACCTCGAGCCCGGGGTTGCTCGCGCGCAGTGCGGTGAGGGCTTGCGGAAGCAGCACCGGCCCGACGCTGGGCACCCATCCCAGACGGACCGTACCGGTCTGCTCCGGCAGGCCGGACAGTTCTCTGGCGGTGGCGGCGATCTCGTCGAGCACGACGGTGGCACGCCGCATGACGACACGGCCCGCGGCGGTGAGCCGGGCCCCGTCGCGGCGCCGCTCCAGGAGTTCCGTGCCTGCCGCACGCTCGATCGCGGCGATCTGCCGGGACACCGCGGACTGCGTGTAGCCGAGCGACGCCGCGGCCGCGGTGAAGGTCCCTTGTTCGGCAACGGCGCGCAGTACGCGCAGTGCGGTCAGTGACACATCCGTGAAGTCCATGATGTTTACGCATACTACCTGTGCCTAACTTTCGTTGGACTCATGGATGCGAGGTTCCTAACGTGGACGTATGACCGCTTCGCGCATCGCACTCGTCACAGGGGCCAACCAAGGACTCGGCCGGGCCTTCGTCGCAGGACTGGCCGCTCGCACGGGCCCGCAAGATCTGGTTCTGCTCACCGGTCGCGACCAGCAGCGGGTCGCGGACGCCGCCCGTGACATCAGTGAGCTGCCCGCCTCCCGCGCCCGTGTCGAAGGCCGGGTCCTGGACGTCACGGACACCGACGCCGTCGCCCGTCTCGCCGAGGACCTGCACGCCCAGTACGGAGGGGTGGACGTCGTCATCTCCAACGCGGTCGCCCGCCTGCTGCCCGAGGAGTCGCAGGCCGAGCGGGCCGACGAGTTCATCGACGTCTCCAACACCGCCACGCACGCGATCCTGCGCTCCTTCGGCCCCGTGCTGCGCCCGGGTGGACGGCTGCTCGTCGTGGCCAGCAGCCTGGGCACGCTCGGCCATCTCGACGTCCGGCTGCACCACCTGTTCGACGGCGCGAGCCTGGAACAGGTCGAGTACGCCGTGGAGTCGTGGCGCAGCGCCATCCACCACCAGACCGCCGCAGAGGCGGGCTGGCCGCTGTGGCTGAACGTGCCCTCGAAGGTGGCCCAGGTCGCGGCCGTCCGCGCCGTCGCCACCGAACGCCGCGCGCGGGACCTGGCCGACGGCACGCTCGTCGCGGCCGTGTGCCCCGGCATGGTCGACACCGCGACCTCGCGGCCGTGGTTCAGCGACTACAGCCGGGCCCAGTCCCCCGACCGGGCCGCTCGCGCCGTCCTCGACCTGGTCCTCGCCCAGCACGTCGACCCCACCCTCCACGGCGAACTGGTGCGCTTCGGCCAAGCCCTGCCCTGGCACGACGGCACGCCCCCGGTCGAGCAGGACCAACTGCTCGTCCCCTGACCGCGCCCCAACTGGCGCCTCCGTCATTCCTGCAGCGTCCGTGGGCGCTGCACACCACAGTCCTTCAGCAGAGAGTCCCGTTTCATGAATGCCATCACCACCCCCTTCGGGTTCGCCAGCACCGCCGACGACGTCGTGTCCGGCATCGATCTCACCGGCCGCCGTGCCGTGGTCACCGGCGCCTCATCGGGCATCGGGGCGGAGACGGCCCGCGCCCTGGCGGCCACCGGCGCTGCCGTCACCCTCGCCGTGCGGGACGTGGCGGCCGGAGAACGCGTCGCCAAGGACATCACCGGATCGACCGGCAACCAGGACGTCAGGGCCGCGCACCTCGACCTGACCGATCCGGCGTCCATCACGGCCTTCACCGCCGCCTGGCAGGGATCGCTGCACGTTCTGGTGAACAACGCGGGCGTCATGGCCTGCCCCGAGCAGTACACGGAGCAGGGCTGGGAGTGGCAGTTCGCCACCAATCACCTGGGCCACTTCGCCCTGGCCACCGGCCTGCACGGCGCGCTGGCCGCCGACGGCAACGCCCGTGTCGTGGCGGTGAGTTCCACCGGCCACCAGCAGTCGCCGATCGTGTGGGACGACGTCAACTTCGCCTTCCGCCGCTACGACCCGTGGCTGGCCTACGGGCAGTCCAAGACCGCCAACGTCCTGTTCGCGGTGGAGGCGACCCGCCGCTGGGCCGACGACAACATCACCGCCAACGCCCTGATGCCGGGCGCCATCTACACCAACCTGCAACGGCACATGGACGGCGGGGGCAGCGGCCGCGTAGCTGCTGAACTGATCAAGACCGTCGAGCAGGGAGCCGCCACCTCGGCTCTCCTCGCCACCTCTCCGCTGCTCGAAGGCGTCGGTGGCCGATACTTCGCCGACTGCAACGAGACCGAGATCGTCGACCGACGCTCCGGCACCCTGCACGGAGTCGCCCGCTACGCCGTCGATCCGGCGGGCGCGCGGCGCCTGTGGGAGCTGTCCGAGGACCTCCTCGCCGGCGCCGCGTGATCCGGACCCGCTCCAACTGGACCGTGTGCACCTGCAGGGCGGGCGCACACGGTCCAGCCGGATCCGTGCGGTGAGCACCACCGCCGGACAGCGGTGCTCATCTCACGGAACTCAGGGTTCAGGACTTGCCGTTGCTCACCACCCACTTGCCGTGAACCCAGTTGCCGACCTTCTCGTAACCCGAACGGAAGGAACCGCGCCAGTTGAGGGACAGATTCGACTCGGCCGACGACAGCACGGGCGTGTAGCTGCTCGCCTCGTCGGCCGGGCCGCCCGTGGTGTTCTTCGCGATGTACGGGAAGGGGTACACGGGACGCGATGCGGTCGTCCTACCGCTGCTGTCCACGGACTTGGTGATCAGGCTGTCCGGCGCCCGGCCCTCGGTGACCCAGTCGACCAGGGCGGTCAGCGCGTCCATCCGGTCCGGTCCCTGTCCGCCGCCGCAGTGGGCGACGCCCGGCAACAGGAAGAGCCGCGCGACGTCCTTGGTGGCCGAGGTGCCGCCCATGGTCTTGGTCACGGCCTTGTAGTACGCCATGGTTCCGACGGCAGGGATGTGCTGGTCGCCCAGTCCGTGCCAGAGGATGAGCTTGCCGCCCGCCTTCTTGAACGCCCTCAGGTCGGGGTCCGTCGCGTCGTACATGCCCTCGTTGGGCTGCATGATCTTCTTGAAGTACGCGGCGGTGAACTTGACGTCCTTGTACGTCAGGTCGGGGCGCGGCTCGTCGAAGGCCAGGTAGCGGATGGCGTCCTTGACGAAGGCCATGTCGCCGGTGGTGCCTGTCGCCGTGGTGGGGATGATGACGCCGGCCCAGTTCAGTTCCGAGCCACGCAGCTGATAGCCGGGGTAGAGCAGTTTGCCGTGCTCGTCGGTCGGTCCGGCGTAGATCCGGCGCAGTGTGGTGACCTGGTCGGCGGTCAGGCAGTAGTCGGAGTTCGTGGGGGTCTGCCCCGCCCTGCACTTGATGCTCGCCGGATCCCAGTCGCAGTTCAGCGGGTCGGTGATGACTCCGTCGGAGGCACCGGCACCGCAGCCTTTCAGGACCGCCTTGTGCAGCGGCTCCAGATCGGCGGTGGTGAGGGTGGCCGGTCCGCCGTCGAGGTAGACGGACTGGGCGGTCCACGCGTGGGAGAAGGTGTTGAGCGCGGTGAAGTTGTTCGCCGGGGCGCCGGCGATGATGCCGTCGAAGTCGGTCGGGTAGCGCTGGGCCTCGGTGAGTCCCTGGTGGCCGCCCTGCGAGCAGCCGTCGAAGTAGGAGTGCGCGGCGTCCCGGCCGTAGTACTTCTTGATGAGGGCCTTGGCCGCCTGGACCAGCTGGTGGTCGGACTTGTAGCCGAAGTCCGCGCGCAGGGTCGGATCGGTGCCGAACAGGCCCCCGCCGCCGGAGTGGCCCTCGTCGCTGGTGGCGACGGCGAAGGCGCCGTCGGTCAGCGGGGCGCATCCGTTCGTCGCGGGAGCCCCGGACTTCAGACTCACGTTGCCGCACAGGCCCCCGCAGCCGACCTGCAGGTAGTTCGCCTGCCAGCCGGTCTGGGGCAGCAGCAGCTCGAAGTGGATCTGCGGGGCGATGACGCCCGTCACGTCGCAGGCCGCCCACGCGCCGAACGCGTTGTCGGAGGAGGCCAGCGGCTTGGCCGAGCTGATCTGGAAGGGCACGCCGGGGACTGCGCCTGCGAGGTCGAGCCTGGCGACGTCGGCGCAGGTCATGGCCGGAGGAATCCCGGAGGAGGCGCTGTTCGCTGCCGCGGCGTCGGCCGTCTCGGTGCCCTGCGCGGCGCTCGTAGCGCCGGAGGCGAACGCCAGGTTTCCGGCGATGACGAGTGCCACGACTGCGGCGAGAACAGCGCAGAAGACGGTCGCCTTCTGCCGACACCATCTGATCAGAAGCGGCATGCGAGGACTCCTTTGAACGGTGCGCCGAACCGGCCGCTGGGTCACCGGGCCACCACGTGCGCGGCACGGCGCACGACGCGGGTGCGCCGTCCTTGCGTGGTCCGCGGGCGCACGCCTGGGTGAGTGGAGTGGACGATGCGGTGCTGCGGGTGACACGGCCCCGCCGGGAAGGAAGCTATCCCTCGCACCTCTGCCGGAACAAGAGTGTTGACAAAATCGTCGACGTTTATCGAGTGCTGTGGATGCACCACGGGTTGACGCTCTCGGCACCTCGAGTTGGAGATGAGAGTTCACTCGAGTTGCGCATCAGACATGGCTCGATGAGCGGATGTTCCTGCACTCCAGCAGGTCACACGAGTTGCGCCGCCCCAGGACACGAGCCCGTCGCTCCAGCAGCCGAGACGCCAAAGTGAAAAACCATACCGAGTTTGTTTTTGAACCCAGTCTGATTATTCTGGTTGGGTGACAGGGCTTCGGGAACGCAAGAAGGAACAGACCCGGCAGCGGATCGCCGCAGTGGCGCTGCGGCTGTTCAGCGAGCGCGGTTTCGAGGGGGTGACGGTCAACGAGATCGCCGAGGCCGGCGAGGTCGCCAAGGCGACACTCTTCGCGTACTTCCCGACCAAGGAATCTCTGGTCCTGCACGGCGCGAGCGGTGACGACCTGGCCGGGATCGTGGCCCAGCGGCCGGCCGGTCAGTCGTTCCTCGACGCACTGCGGGCCCACCATCGGATGCTCGCCACCGCACAGCTACCGCCGGCGGTCCTGGATGCCCTCCTCGCTCGCGTCCGGGTGATCCAGGCCAGCCCTGCGCTCCAGGCCGCGGCGAACGGTCTCCTCTACCAGCAACGCCAGGCACTGGCCGAGGTCCTGGCCGAGGAACACGGCCCCACGCCCGCCGCGCTCATGGCCGCCCAGATCGCCGCATCCCTGCTCACCCTCCAGGAGACGTACTTCCAGCGGCTGCTGGACGGAGCCTCCCCCAAGGAAGCCGGCAGCGCCCTGGCGAAGAACGTCGAGCTCGCCTTCGACCTGCTGGAACACGGACTCAACCACGAAGAAGGCCACTGACGTGCGCGCACGAGGCATCACCTACGACACCGGCACCTTCCCCGACCCCTTCCTCACCCGAAAGACCTTCGACGCCGCACAGGTCGGGCGCGACATGACGACACTCGCGCGTGATCTGCACTGCGACGCCGTACGCATCTCCGGCCGCGATCCCGAGCGGCTGGACACCGCCGCACGGCTCGCCGCGGACGCCGGCCTCGAAGTGTGGTTCTCCCCCTTCCCCGTCGACCTTCGCCCCGACGAGATCCTGGCGCTGTTCGCCGACTGCGCGCAGCGCGCCGAAGCACTGCGGCGGAACGGCGCGCCGGTGGTGTTCGTCGCCGGCTGCGAACTCAGTGCCTTCGCCCACGACTTCCTGCCCGGTGACACCCACCGTGACCGCCTGCGCGCCATGGCCACCGCCGACATGAACTGGTGGATGTCCCTCGGCCCGGTCCCCGAACGCCTCAATGCCTTCCTCGCCGACGCCGTCACGACTGTCCGTGCCCACTTCGGCGGGAGGATCACCTACGCCTCCGGCGCGTGGGAGCCGGTCGACTGGGCCCCGTTCGATCTGGTGGGCCTCGACGCCTATCGAACCGCGCAGAACGCCGGCACCTTCCGCGCCCACCTGCGCGAGGCCCTCGCCCACGGCAAACCCGTCGCCGTCACCGAGTACGGCACCTGCGCCTACCAAGGCGCAGGCGAGCTCGGCGGCATGGCCTGGCAGCCACCCCAGGGAGCGATCCCCGACGAGGACGAGCAAGTGCGCTACTTCGACGAACTGCTCGACGTCTTCGAGGAAGAAGGCGTGGACACCGCTCTGTGGTTCTCCTTCGCCAACTACGACAAGCCCGGAGACCGCGACATCGCCTCCTATGGCGTCGTGCGCATGCTCAACGAGTCCCGCTGGGAACCGAAGAAGGTCTTCCACGCCATGAGCACCAGGAACCAGCGGCCAGCCGACAGCGCCGCCCGCAGTTCCGCCGGCCGCTCCGCCTGAAGGCGATGACCAAGAAGTTCCCTCCGGCGTTCACCCTGCCGTCGCACCGACCGAGCGGATCAGATCGCCCAAGTCGTCGAAGCCGACCGGCCCCTGCGCGATGCGGCGCACCGTCGCCAGGCCGGCCGACTTCTGGTTCAAGTCCGCAATCGCCGCGCGCGACGCTGCGTAGAACTCCCACTGGGACACGACGAGCGGGTCGTAGTCCTCGTGCCGGATCGCCGTGTGCAGGGCGAAGACGTAGACGTCCGCGTTGTACGTCGCCTCGTCCGCGAAGCCGACGCCGGCCGTCCACGGGCGACGCTTGTCGACCGAGAAGCTGATCCGCGAGAGTTCCCGCTGCTCCCACGACTGCAGGTAGGCACTCGCCTTCACCTCGACCCGCAGACCGTCCTCGCCGACCACGTCGTAGCAGTCCCACTCGTCGGGCTGCGTCGTACTGCCCAGCGCGGTGTGGACCAGGAACTGCGCGAGCAGCCCCCGCGACGTGTTCGTCATCAGGTTCGGCACACAGTAACGCCAGAAATCGGCCACGGACTTCCCGTCCACACCGATGAAGGGTTCGTCGCCGGTGAGGTACGCAGCGCGGGTGGGTGCTCCCCATGGCCTCCACGGCCCGTCGTTCGGCATGGCCGCCCTTCGGCAGAGTGATCACTGGTCCAGCCCGTCCACCAGGGGCGCCTCACCTCGATGCCGGTCGACGGCCTGACTGCACCATCCCCATCACCACCAGAGCGGCACCTCCCGTAGCCGCCCCTACCGCTCCCACGGCCAAGAAGCTGCGAGAAGAGCGCCAGGAGAGTACGGACCACCGCGACTGCGCGGAGAACAAGGACCCCGTGCTCAACCACGACCCGGTCGAGATCAGGGACAGAGTGGAGCCGACCGAGCCGGCCGACAGGGCGCTCCCGATCGAGCCCACGGACAGGGCCGACCCGACGGAGCCGATGGACAGCACCGAACCCACCGAGCCGATCGACAACACAGAGTCCTGCGACCACAAGGACAGCACTGAACCCGAGGAGGACCGACGAACCGACCGCGCCAGCAGCTTTGACATGAAGTCATTCTGCGCGCCAGACGCTCCGCCCGACCCCCTGTTCCTCACAGAGGGCCACCCCAGCACTCACTCCCGCAGCAAGGGCCCCGGTGGCCACAGGCGTAGCCGGGGCCCTCCACGCCTGCGCCCTGTCGGGCCGCGGTCCCGAATGGCGGCCCTTCCCGGTCTGAAAGATCATGGCCCGGTCAGGCACTTGTGCTTCGCAGCAGGGGAAGGGCCCGGCCGTGTGGCAGTTCTTCGCGGACAATCCGTGGGTGACCGTCTTCGCCGTGATCACGGCGGGAGCGCTCCTCGGCATGGTCCGGTTCG
Source organism: Streptomyces sp. KL116D (assembly GCF_030766975.1). Taxonomy (NCBI): domain Bacteria; kingdom Bacillati; phylum Actinomycetota; class Actinomycetes; order Kitasatosporales; family Streptomycetaceae; genus Streptomyces; species Streptomyces sp. KL116D. The sequence continues at coordinate 443,819 of NZ_JASERH010000136.1, forward strand.
GGCCGGTGAAACTGGGCGCGGCGGGAGTGCTGTTCGTGGGCCTCTTCGTCGGCGCGCTCGACCCGGACATCGGCCCCGCCGTCCCCGCGGGCGTCTCCGCGCTCGGACTCGCCCTGTACGTCTACACGGTCGGTCTCGAGTCAGGTCCGGCGTTCTTCCGCGAACTGCGCGGCCAGCTCGCGGTGATGGCGGGCGCCGTCGTGGCCCTTGCCCTCACCGCGGTCGTCGTCGGCCTCGTCGGCCACCAGGGCTTCGGGATCAGCGGCCCGTTCCTCGCCGGCGGCTACGCGGGCATCGGAACCACCACGCCTGGACTCGCCGCCGCCCAGGCCGCCTCGGACGACCCCGCCCAGCCGGCCGTCGGCTATGCCATCGGCTACCCCCTGGCCGTCGTCATCACCATCGTGTTCGTCGCGGTGATCGCCACCCGGCGCAGGTGGAAGGCCCGGCGCGACCCCGACTCGGGCCTCCCGTCGAAACTCGTCGCCCGTACGGTGCAGGTGACCCGCTCCGTCCGCTGGGCCGACGTGCCGGGGGTCGCCGACCGGCGCGTCCTGGCGACCGAGTTCCGCCCGGCGGGCGGCGAGACCGTCGTCGCCCACGCCCTCGACGTCCTGGCCCCGGGCGACCAGGTCGTCCTGGCCGGCGGCGAGAACGACCTGGACGCAGCCACCTCGTACCTCGGCTCCCCTGCCGCCCAGGATCTCCTCGAGGACCGTCACACCGTCGACTACCGACGCATCCTGCTCACGGATCCCGCCCTCGCCGGCCACACCATCGCCGAGTTGGGCCTCAAGGAGCGCTACGGCGCCCTCGTCAGCCGGGTCCGGCGCGGCGACTTCGACATGCTGGCCCACGACGACCTCGTCCTCCAGCTCGACGACCGACTCCGCGTCGTCATGCCCCGCCAGCAGTCGAACGCCGTCAGCACCTACCTCGGCGACACCGAGACCAAGGTCAGCGAGGTCAGCGCGGTCAGCCTAGGCCTCGGCCTCGCCCTCGGCTTCCTCATCGGCATCCCGTCGCTGACCCTCGGAAGCACCACCCTGGCTCTCGGCACGGGCGCCGGCCCGCTCGTGATGGGCATGATCCTCGGCTGGCGCCGCCGCACCGGACCCTTCGTGTGGACCCTCCCCACCCGCGCCAATCTCACCCTGAGGCAGATCGGTCTCCTGCTCTTTCTCGCCGTCGTGGGCCTGACGTCCGGATACTCCTTCCGCCAGAACGCCTTCTCCCTGTTCGGCCTGAAACTCCTCGCGGTTCTCGCCATCGGAGCCGTCGTCAGCTACGCCCTGATGATCCTGGTGGCCCGCCTGCTGGGCCAGAGCCGCGAACGCACCATGGGGCTGCTCTCCGGCTACGTAGGCAACCCCGCGATCCTCGCCTACGCCAACGCTCGGGCCACCGACAGCCGCATCAACGCCGGATACTCCACGCTCTTCGCCCTCGCCATCCTGGTGAAGATCGTCTGCATCCAGCTCATCGTCGGGCTCTGACTCCAGGAACCGCACCCCCGCATCGGGCCCACATCGGACGAAGGCATCACCACCAGACCTCCGCGCGACGGAGCCAACGCATCCGCCGCCCTGCCACCGAGCAGGGCGGCGAAGACCGGACACCGTGTTCGTGCCCCGGTCGCGGGATCAACGCGGGGTCAGCGCACCACGAGCGTGCTGCCGGACCAGGTGAACACCTGGTTGGGGTCACCGCTGGCGCACGGCTTCAGCGTGACGATGTCCCCGTTCCTGCGACCGCTGCCGGCGTCCATGCACTTGCCGGTGTCGTTGTGGACGAACTGGGAGCCCTGACGGGTCCAGTCCACGCGGCTGTCGCTCTGGCAGAGCCACATCTGGACCTGGTCCTGCTGCGTGGGCCAGTTGTACGCGCATGTGACGCCCTCGGAGGAGGTGCCGTCCGTGGACTCCAGGCGGTTGCTGGCGTAACTCCACTCCGAGGCGTACTCGGCCTTGTCGATGTCTGCGCACTTCCAGATCCGCACCGGGTCGTGCAGCGTGGCGTCCTTCGGTGCCACCAGGCACATGACAGGGACCGGGACGTTGACGTTCAGCGTGCCCGTGGGGCTGTAGCGGTTGCCTTGTGGAGTGCGGAAGTTGAAGGTCCCGGTGCCCGTGGGGAGTTTCCCGAAGGGAGCGTCGGCATCGACGGTGACCTTGGGGCGGAACTGGCGATAGGTGTAGTTGTTCCAGCTGCTGTCGCCTCCGTTCTTGGCGTAGGCGTCGCAGGTCAGGGTGCGGTCGTTGTTGCTGCGCCGGCAGTTGCGCAGGCCCACGTTGGTGGAGCCCCAGCTCTGTCCGTTGGCGCTGTAGAGGCTCGGCACGGAGGTCTGCTCGGCGAAGGTGGTGTTCTCGGGCGCCGTGAAGACCACGGAGGCACCGGACGGGGCGATGCCGTAGTTGCCACCGGTGTTCTGGTAGGTGAAGGGGACCTCGGCGGTCGCACCACGCTCGATGTCCACCGTCTTGGGGACGTCGGCAGCCGAAGCGTTGGGGAGCGCCGCGCAGACCAGGGCGAGCGTGGTGGCGGCGACGCTGGCCGCCTGAATGAGCCGGTGACGCAAGGAGGGCATCGCGGAGCTGCTTTCACTGAAGGGTGGAGTGCCTCGGCCCGGCCGATGGCCGTACGGACGCATGCCGCGCCCGGAGAGACGATGATCATGGTCGCGCGTCCGCTCCCCCGGACCTGCAGGCTCGGATCCCGGCCACCCCATCGGACGATCATGACTACACGTCAGGTGCAACGGCGAACGAGAAGTGGGGAGGGTGGTGCCGAGGGGGTGAGGCTCCAGGACCTGGGGCGGGGCTGATTGCATCGGATTGCAGGATCGTCGTGTCCCCCTGTTGCAGATCGCTCAGAAGACGATGGCTGAGCTTCCGCAGAGCCGCGCCCACCGGCGCGGGCCGGGCACCTGCTGATTGCCTGCATGGGGCAGTCGCCGACCTTCGGAGACCCTGGGAGAACCCGACGGCCCACCGCCCCCTACGACGTGGGCAAGGACCGCGAAACGAGCTCAGAACTCCCCTGTCCGAGGTTCAATTACGGCGTCACGTGATGCGACAGCAGCAGGACCAGGGGGTTGGGTTGTACATCGTTGGTGTGCTGGCCATAGCGCTGTTCATCCTGGCTTTCATATGGGCCGTCCTCGGGATCCACGCAATTCTCCTGGGCCGCATGCCGGGCCACTGGCTCCAGCAGCGAGTGCGCCAACCAAGACTTTGGGGGCAGGAGCCCTACTGCTGCTGGTCAGCTGGAACCTGCACTCGCCCTCGCTCCTCACCGTGGCGATCGGCCTTGTAGTCCTGGGACATGTCGTGAAGCCCATGCGTTGAATCTGCCCACTCGATCCAGACAGACCCCTCGGAGACCACTTGGCCAGGGCCCCCGCGGCCAGCGTTCGAAGATCTGCGGGCAATCTGCCCAACCTTGCGCGCCGCAACTGAGCGCGCCCGCCCGAAGCACCCTCCGGGCATCCCGCCATCGGGGTACTCGATGCCCAAGGCGGAACCCGCTTCGGCGGAGTCCATGAGCACTGCCGGACCGTCCAACAGCAAGCCACCGCAGGAACGTTCGAGATTCAGGCAGATAGCAGCTGGTGGCCGACTCGTACGCGAGCACCAGTGCCTGCGCACCGTTCTCGCCGACGGGGATCACACCGGCCAAACCGTCCACCGCGCAAGCCCGGTCGTAGCCGTCAGGAGCGGTGGCGTCTCCCGCCAGGACACCACTCTCCGTGCACCCACCCCAGGCGGCCAGGGCGACGGGGACGACGGCCAGAGGGCCGCCCGTCGACTCCACCCAGACCTCGGCACGCTACGAGACGTCCGGCCGTGTCATCAGCGGTGATCGCACATGCAGCCTCAGATCCGGGCCGGTCAGGGGTGGGGTGCTCCATATCGCCGTACCGGTCTCACCGTCGATGGTCAGCCGGACATGGTGCGGGGTGGTGATGACGTACAGGTCGGCGACGAACAGCTCGCCCTGCCAGGCGCCGGCCGCGACGATCGGTCGGCCGAGTGGGGCGCTCTCCCGCCAGTGGCCGTGGCCGACTTCGACGTCGAAGACCGACTCGAACCGCACCACCCATCCACCGTCGACGGGATCGACCGCCACCGCCGTCCCATGGGGCAACGCCGAATCCTCCGCAGAGGCGTCCAGCTTGGCGGTCACCGACCGTCCCGGTTGCGATGATCCCGCCACCAGGGGCAGGGCCAGTTTCCGAAGTCGCTCTGTTACGTGTGCGTCGTCCAGGTCGCCGTCCGCCTCATGCCCGGTTTCGGCAGCAGCCGCCGCGGTGCCAGTGCCGACCGCCGACTCCAGGCCCGGCAGGAGGCATTCCCACAGGGCATCGAAGACCTCCTGCGACTCTCCCTCGGCGGTCACGGCGATCACCAGGTCGTGCGAGGGAACCACCACGCACTGCTGCCCGTAGGCGCCATGGCCGTGGTAGCCGTGGCGCGACATCCAGAACTGGTAGCCGTATCCGCAGAAGAAGTCGGTGTTGGGCTGTCCCTCCTGATGCCAGCCGGAGTCGATGTGCCGGCTGGTCGCCAAGTCCACCCAGTCACGTGGGACGAGTTGTCGGCCGCCCCACCGGCCGCCCTGCAGCAGAAGTTGACCGAAGGCGGCCACCGCCTCGGTGGTCAGGTGCAGTCCCTGGAAGCCGAAGGAGGCACCGCTGGCGACCCGGTCCCATTCGGCTTGGTCGATGCCCATCGGCTTGAAGACACGCTCGTCCATCAGCTCGGGCAGAGCGCGGCCGGTGACCTTCTCGACCATCCTGGCCAGGAGGAAGGTGGTGGAGTTGTCGTACTCGTGCCGCGTTCCCTCCGGCGCGGCGAATGGCAGGCGCAGAAAACCCTTCACCAGGTCCCGGGGTTCCAGCTCCCACGCCTCGGTCAGGCTGTCGGTGGGGTGTCCGGCGGTCATGGACAGCAGATGGTGGACGGTGATGCGACGGCCCTGCTCGCTGACATCGGCCGGGACGTGCTCCGGCAGCACGTCCACCACCCGGTCCTCCAGGGACAACAGCCCGTCTCCGACCGCGAGTCCCACGGCAATCGAGGTGAACGACTTCGTCAGCGAGTAGAGCAGGTTCAGGCGGTCGGCCGAGTACGGGGCCCACCAGCCCTCGGCGACGACCTGGCCCCGGTGCACCACCATGATCGAGTGGCACGCGCCGGACACCGTTTCCAGCCGGTCGAGCAATGCGTCGAGCGCCTGCGGCGGCAGTCCCGTGGCCGACGGCGCGGACCGTGGAAGCAAGGGGTGCTGAGACGACATGGCCACTTCCTCACCGGGCTGACGAATCGTGCACGACAACAAGTTCGCCATCATCCACGCCAGACGCGGGGAGAGGAACAGCGCCAGCGATCGATGTGGGTGGGGACCTTGTTCGCCGTCCAGGGCGCCTTGCCAGTCGGCCAGGCACGCGAGCCCTCGACGAAGTGTGCCTCTCCCCCGTCGCCGCCTCGGCTCGGCGGAGCTATCGGATGAGTTCCTCACCGCTGCGGCGCTTGATGGCCGCCCGCATCCGCTGCTGGGTGGCGGAGTTGAGCTTGATGTAGTGGGAGCAGCGCGGTGCGACGACCGCGTTGAGGGCCAGGGTGATGTCAGCGGGTTGCAGCGGCTCGCTGTGTGGTCGGACGTCTGGCTCGAAGTGCTGTGCGAGGCCTTTCAGGGCCCGGTGCTGGAGGACCTTGAGGGCGTTTTCGCTGCGGTTCATGATGTGCGCGCTCTCGGCCACGCTCAGGCCCTGGAAGAAGCGGAGCACGATGCACTCGTACTGGGCGGGGTTGAGGCTGTTGAAGGCCTTCAAGAGCGTGTCGATGTTCACGGTGGCTTTGGCGGCGGGCTCCTGGGCCGCGGCGTCGCGCAGGGCGGTGACGGCGTCGTGCCGGTCGCCGCGGGGGCCGGGCACCGCGGCCGGGCGGCCGGCGACGAAGGTGCGCGCGGTGGCGATGAGCCAGGTCTTGGGGTCGTCGTCCGTGGCGGTGTGGTGGGTCAGGGCGTAGCGGAAGGTCTTGCTGGTGAGGTCCTCGGCGGCGGAGCCGGTGCCGGTGAGGAGTGCGATGTAGCGGTAGACCGTGTCCACGTACCGGTCGTAGGCGGGGCCGACGGCGGGCGTGAGGGTGCCGGTGTCCGACGGTGGCCGCGCGGGCGGCTCCTCGAATGTCCCCGCCCGGGGCGTGGGCGGGTCCGTGAGCAGGTCGCGCAGGTCGCGGCGGGCGTGGACGAGGTGGGCGCGCACGGTGCTGGGGGTGATGCCGAGGCAGGTGGCGATCTCGTCGGTGGTGAGGTCCTGGATGTAGTAGGCGACGACGATGCGGCGGCGGGTGGGGGGAAGGGTTCTGAGTGCGTCCAGGAGCGTCCTTCTGAGCACGACGGTTTCGACGGGCGCATTCTCGGCGAGCGCGCTCTCCTCGAAGGTGGAGGTGGGGATGGTGCGGGCGGAGTTGCGGGCCTGGTCCTGGAGCTTGTGCCGCAGGGCGCGCACGCCGTAAGAGGTGGGCTGGCGGATGGTGTTCCAGCGCGCGTAGAGGTCGGTGAAGGTGTCGTGGACGATGTCCTGGGCGCCGTCGCGACTGGTGGTGTAGCGGCAGGCGTAGGCGAGGTAGGTGGTGTAGGTGCGGTGGTAGAAGTCGGCGAAGTCGGCGCAGTCGGCACCTGGGTTCTCGCCGGTGGTGGCGGCCCGGGGGCCGGGCTCCTGGGTGGAGTCCGGCCCGGGGGCGTCGAGTTCTGCTTGAGTGGTCACATCAGATCCCCCGCTCGGTGGCGGTGATGTTCGGTGCGTGGGTCGGGGCGGGCAGGCCTTTGGAGTCGTCGGCGGAACCGAGGGTGTTGAAGAGGTTGATGAGGCCCACGACGAGGGCGACGATCAGCGCGCAGAACGCGATCCGTTCGCTGATGCTCCAGGGGGTCCAGAACCAGGACAGGCTGTTCTTGCGGATCTTGACGATGCAGCGGTGCACGAAGCGGTCGCCGAGGGCGACGGCGGCCGCGGGAATGGCCAGCAGGGCGATCAGGGAGATGGTCAGGGCCGCCGCCGAGTGCACGATCTGGGATCCGGCGATGATCCAGGCGAGCGTGACGGCCAGGAGGTCGAGCGCGAGGCCCGCGACGAGGTAGCCGCGGCGGCGGGATACGCGCCACACCGCCCATGCGGGGTGGTGCCCGTCCTCCACCGCGTGCTTGACCTCCTGGGAGCGGCCGCTGACCCAGTCCCGGTTGTCCGACTCGATGAACGCGGTGACGCCCTGGCGGGTTATCGCGACGCTGATGTGACGTCCCGGGGCCTCCGCGTCGAGGGTGAGTTGAGTGAGTTCGACGGCTGCGGCGGCCGGCAGCTCCCGCCGGATCCGGGGGTCGTCGAGGAGCTCGTCCAGGGCGTGGGCGCCGTTGACGTAGATGCTGCGCCGCGTGCCGGGGCTCCACTGGCGCGGGATGCGGTAGTCGGTGCTGAGGTTGATCTGGTCGGGGGTGAACTCCTGGCTCAGGACGTGCATCAGCGCATCGACGCCGACGCGGGTGATCTTCCGAGGACGCAGGACGGGATGGTCGAAGTGTTCCAGGCGCGTCATTGCTCATCTCGCATGTGCGGCCGGGTCCTGCAGCCCCCTCAGGGGCTGCAGGCCGGTTACCTATTGGAAAGCGACCCGTCGCGCTCCGGCCAGAACACAGGGGTCGGCACCGCAAGAATTACCGCAAAGAAACCCTGGCGTCCAGAGAATCTCAGGCTTAATCGCAGGTCGGATGTTTCCTTTGTTGTGATCCTTTTGACGTATAGTCAACACGGATGGCGCGCAGGCGCGTTCCGCAGGAGCGAAAGCGTCGGTGAACGGGCGGCACGGGAATCAGATGCGACAGCGGATGCATATATGCAGGCCGACAGCGAAACCTACGTGCGTTCGAAACCCGCGATGAAATCGCACACTTGACCACAGAGTCGATTGGTCTACTCCAACTGCCGCCGAGGCCACCGGAGTTGCGGCTCACTTGCACTTGAAAGGTACGAGCAGTCAGGCGAGTTCGGGCGAGCGGAAAGAATCGTTACTTCAGGCGCTCACTCGAAATTCTGCAGGCATCCACTCACCGAGCAGAGAACAGCGCCAGAACAATCAGCACGCGAGACAGAAGTCTCCGCTCCGCCCACCGCCGCGAAATACCCGCCACGTCGCGGGCGGGGATTGCCAGATGGTCCGCACGCCCCACGACGGAATCCCCAATGGGAACAGGCGGGAGCCGCGAAGCCCCCGCCTGACGGGGTCTGTCCCTCTGATCTCTTGGCCGGAGCGCAGGGTCAGACCTTCTCTTCCAATAGGCAGCTACCGGCGTGCCAGTAGCCATGCAGTCGGCTGAGCCGTCCACACAGCTATATAGACTGCCACGCCGCCTTCATCGCTGAACCCGTTTGGGGGTTTCTAGGTTACGCAGACACCCGATACGGCTCCGTACCGTGTTCACAGAAGACCCCGGCGTGCTACACGCCACTCCAACAAGCAGGCGTTTCTGATGGAGTTGCCGACAAGTGCGGCCGTCAGCGGAACCACGCCGACGGCCGCGGACCGGCCTGCCGTCAGTCGACCGACTCCGTCGACGTGTGCAACACCCCGCTGCGCGCGACCTTCCCGTACCAGTGGGCGCTGGCCTTCGGGATCCGCTTGCCGGTCGGGTAGTCGACGTAGACGGCGCCGAAACGCCTGCTGTACCCGTAGCCCCATTCGAAGTTGTCGAGCAGGGACCACAGGAAGTAGCCGCGGACGTCGACGCCCGCCGCGATCGCGCGGTGGACCGCGGCGAGATGTCCTTCCAAGTACGCGATCCGGTCGGGGTCGTTGACCTCGCCCTGCGGGTTGACGTAGTCGTCGAACGCGGCGCCGTTCTCCGTGATCATGAGCGGCAGGCCGGGGAAGTCCGCGTCCAGCCGGAGCAGCAGTTCGTTCAGGCCCGTGGGGTCCACGGACCAGCCCATCGCCGTGGTGGGGCCCGGGGTCAGGTGGAAGGCGACGTCCTTTGCCCCCGGCCACGGGCTGTGCGCACTGTTGCCGTGGCCGTCCGAGCCGTGGCTCGACTCCGGGGCATCACCCGAGACGAGGGTGGGCGAGTAGTAGTTGACGCCCAGGAAGTCGAGCGGCTGGTGGATCTCCTGCACGTCCCCGTCGCGGACGAAGGACCAGTCGGTCAGCCTGGCGGTGTCCTGGAAGAGGTCGTCCGGATAGGCGCCCTTCAGCATGGGGCCGGTGAAGACGCGGTTGGCGAGGGCATCGATCCTGCGCGCCGCGTCGACGTCCTGCGCCTGCTCGGAAAGCGGCCTCACGTGATGGAAGTTGAGCGTCACCGAGATCTGCGCACGGGAGGGCAGCGACGCGCGCAGGGCCTGGACCGCCTTGCCGTGGCCGAGGTTGAGATGGTGTGCGGCACGGAGCGCGGCCACGGGGTCGGTCCGGCCGGGGGCGTGGACCCCCGAGCCGTAGCCGAGGAAGGAGCTGCACCAGGGCTCGTTCAGCGTGGTCCACGTGTGGACGCGGTCGCCGAGTGCTTCGGCGGCCAGGGACGCGTACTCGGCGAAGCGGTCGGCGGTCACGCGCTCCGGCCAGCCGCCGGCGTCCTCGAGCTCCTGCGGGAGATCCCAGTGGTAGAGGGTGGCGACCGGCTTGATGTTCTTCTCCAGCAGCTCGTCGGTGAGCCTGCGGTAGAAGTCGAGTCCCTTCTGCACGCTGGGGCCGCGGCCGGTCGGCTGGATGCGGGGCCAGGCGAGCGAGAAGCGGTACGCCCCGACGCCGAGGTCGGCCATCATCGCGACGTCTTCACGCCAGCGGTGGTAGTGGTCGGTGGCCACGTCACCGGTGTCCCCGTTGCGTACGCGGCCCGGGGTCCGGCAGTAGGTGTCCCAGATGGACGGGGTGCGTCCGTCCACGGCAGCGGCGCCCTCGATCTGGTAGGCGGCGGTGGCCGTGCCCCACAGGAACAAGGGGGGAAAGGCGAGCGTCTCGGGAGTCCCGGCCTGGGGCGCGACGTGTCGGACTGCGGTTACCACGGAGTTCCTTCCGATGAACTGTGCTGTCGGCAATGCGAGATGTGGTGGAGGAGGGTCAGCCCTTGACCGCGCCCTGCATGATGCCGCCGACGATCTGGCGTCCGAAGACGACGAACATGGCGAGCAGCGGGAGGGTGCCGAGCAGGGCGCCGGCCATGATCAGGGACTGGTCGCGGACGTAGCCGGCGCTCAGTTGTGTCAGGGCGACGGGGACCGTCGGGTTGGTCATGTCGAGCACGATGAACGGCCAGAAGAAGTCGTTCCACGCGTGCACGAACGTGATCATGAACAGGACGGCCATGGCCGGGCGGGCCACTGGCAGGACGATGCTCCAGAAGATGCGGAGCGAATGGGCGCCGTCCACGCGGCCGGCCTCGACCAGCTCGTCGGGCAGCGCGTCACTGAGGTACTGGCGCATGAAGAACACGCCCACGGCGCTGACCAGCGTCGGGAAGATGACGGCGGGCAGCTTCTGCCCCCAGCCGAGGTCGGTCATCATCATGAACAGCGGCACGACCGAGAGCTGCGGCGGCACCATCATCGTCCCGATGACGAGCATCAGCAGGATGTTGCGTCCCTTGAAGCGCAGCTTGGCGAAGGCGAAACCGGCGAGCGTGGCGAACAGGACGGTGGCGGTGGCGATGGCACCGGCCACGATCAGGCTGTTGGCCATCGCCTTCCCCAACGCCGCGTCCTGCCAGGCCTTGCCGAGGTTGTCGAGGAGGTTCGGCCCGGGCAGGAAGGGCGGCGGGGTCTGGGTGACCCGCGTGTTGTCGGACGAGGCGGCCACCAGCGTCCAGTACAGCGGGAAGAGCGAGACGAGCGTGGCGATGCCGAGCAGGATGTAGGCGAGCGGGCCCGCGTGGTGCTGACGCCCGGCCTTCATCTTCGTGGGCAGCCGGAGACCGCGCCGCCTGGCCGGGGCGTGCTCCGTCACGGAAGGGGCCTGGAGAGTGTCTGTGGTCATGGGGAGCAACTCCTGGTCAGGACGAGCGCGCCGAACGCCACTTGCTGAGCAGGCGCTGGACGACGAAGACGAGGACGAGCAGCAGGAACATGGCCCAGGCCACCGTCGCCGCGCGGCCCATCTGGTAGTTCTTCCAGCCCTCCTCGTACAGCAGCAGGCCGAGGGTCTGGTACTGGTTGTCGGCGCCGCCGGTGATGCCGTTCGGCCCCTGGCCGAAGATGAGGGGCTCGCCGAAGAGCTGGGTGGCGCCGATGGTGGACAGGACGATCGTGAAGACGATCGTGGGCCGGATCCCGGGCACGGTGACCTTCAGGAACTGCTGCCAGCGGGACGCCCCGTCGATCGCGGCCGCTTCGTAGCGGTCGCGCGGGATCGCCTGCATCGCGGCGAGATACAGCAGGGCATTGTAGCCGGTCCACCGCCAGATGACGATCGTGGAGATCGCCGTCTGCGCCGCCCACTTGTTGCTCTCCCAGTCGACGTGATCGATGCCCACCAGGCTCAGCGCCCAGTTGATCATGCCGAAATCGCGCTCGAAGAGCATGGTGAACACCAGCGCCGCGGCGCCCACCGAGGTCGCGTACGGCGTCAGTGCGGCGACCCGGAAGAACGTCGATCCACGCAGCCGGTAGTTCAGCAGGTGCGCGAGACCGAGTGCCATGAGCAGCTGCGGGACGGTGGAGAGCACACCGATGGTGATGGTGTTGGTCAGCGCGTTCCAGAACCGCTCGTCCTTGACGAGGTTGACGTAGTTGTCGAACGCGATCCACTCCATCAGGTCCATCGTCGCGAGCTCGACGTGATGGAGCGAGATCCACGCCGTGTAGAGCAGCGGATAGAAGCTGAAGGCGGCGAAGATCGCGAAGAACGGGACGATGAAGGCGTAGGGCGCCCCCTTCACGTCCAGGCGGTGCAGCAGCTTGCTCCGCCAGCTCGGGGGCCGGCTCTTGCGGAGCCCGGAAGCGGGTCGGGAGCTGCCGTCCTTGTCGTTGAGGGGCGGCTCGACGGCCGCGGCACTCGAAGTGTGTGGTGCCACGAGGGGTCCTTACGTGGGCGGTGGACTGGCGGGCTGGGCCCCCGGCCGCCACGCACCCCGCAGGTGCGTGGCAGCCGGGAAAGAGGTCAGCCGACGGCCTTCTGGATGCGCTCGTCGGTGGTCTTCCACGCCTCGTCGGCGCTCTTGTGCTGGGTCTCGATCAGGCGCAGTCCCTGGGAGAAGATGTCCTTGATCGTGCCGTCCTTGCGGCCCAGGACCTGCTCGTCGGGGATGTCCTTGGCGGCCGCGGCGAAGATCTGGCCGATGGGGGCGCCGTTGAAGTAGTCGGACTTCGCACCCACCACCTCAGGTGAGGCCAGCGCCTTCTCCGACGAGGGGAAGTTGCCGAGCTCCTTGAAGATGCGGGCCTGCTGCTCCGGCGCGGTGAGCCAGGCGATGAGCTTCGTCGCCTCGTCCTTGACCGGGCTCTTCTCCATGACGCCGAGGAAGGACCCGCCCCAGTTGGCGCCCTTCGGCGCCTTGGCGACGTCCCACTTGCCCTTGTTCTTCGGGCCGGCCTTCTCGCTGATCTGCGCGAGCATCCACGCCGGGCAGACCGCCGTGGCGAACGTGCCGTTGGCCAGGCCGGGGTCCCAACCGGGCTGGAACTGCCGGAGCTTGGCGCTCAGGCCTGCGGCGCCCGCCTTGGCCGACAGGTCCCAGGCATCGGCGACGGCGGGGTTGTCCTGGTAGATCAGCTTCCCGCTCTTGTCATAGAACTGCTGGGAGTCGCCGTAGATCATCGCGTTGAACAGACCGCTGGAGCTGTCCATGAAGGCGACCTTGCCGCCCTTGAAGCCGGCCTTGAACTTCTCGCCCGCCTCGACGTACTTCTTCCAGTCGCCCGCCCACAGCTTGCCGACCTCGTCGCGGTCCGTGGGCAGCCCCGCCTGCTTGAAGTAGTCCTTGCGGTAGCAGACGGCCATGGGGCCGGTGTCCGTGCCGAGCCCGATGACCTTGCCGTCCTTGCCGGTGACCTGGTTCTGCTTCCACGGCAGGTAGTGGTCGGTGCCGGGCACCTTCGCCAGGTCGACGAACCGGTCGGCGCGGGTGTCGATGAGTTCCTTGGCCCGGCCGATCTCGATGCCCTGGATGTCCTTCAGGCCGCTGTTGGCGGTCAAGTGCGTCTGGAAGGCCGTGTAGTAGGTCTGCTCGTCACCGGCGACATCGACCTTGACCTCGACGTTCGGGTGCTGCTTCTCGTACTCGTCGAGGATCCCCGACTCCTTGATGCCCATCACACCGAACAGGCCCATGGTGATGGTGGTCTTGCCGTCCTTCACGCCTCCGCCGGTCCCGCCGCCACCACCACCGCAGGCGGACAGGAGACCGAGGGCCGCCACCACCGATATGAGGGCGGAACCTCGCTTGTTCAGCAATTTCCGGGTGTTCTTCAACGGTCCTCCCAGACGGCGCAGACGCACCGGAGAGACGGGCCGACCGCCGTCCTGACGATCGGCCCGACAAGTTTGGGAACGTGCCCACAGGTGGGTGGGAACGTGCCCATCGATGGGATGGGAACGTGCCCAAATGGCAGTGGGAACGTTCCGCCGGGCGCTCGAAGACTGGCCGCCCCGGAGCACCGTGTCAACAACTTGAAACCAATCGGTTGCCAAAAGATGTCGCGCGGCCCCCGCCCCAACTCACCCTTCGCACCCGTCCGTTGGCCCGATGATCTGGCACAATGTGCTCGCTAACGGCGTTCAATGGGCAGGGGACGAGGAGAACGACATGGGGGCACCGCAGCGGCCGACCATCAAGACCGTGGCCGCTCGGGCCGGGGTCGGACGGACCACCGTTTCAAGGGTTGTCAACGGATCGGATCTCGTCAGCGATGCGGCGAAGGCCGCCGTGCTCGCGGCCATCGCCGAGCTCAACTACGTTCCGAACTCCGTCGCCCGCGGCCTGGTGACCCGGCGCACGAACTCGATCGCCCTGGTCATCCCCGAATCCGAGAGCCGACTCGGCGCGGAGCCCTACTTCTCCGCCGTGATCCGCGGGGTGAGCGCGGCACTGCGGGACACCCGTACGCAACTGCAACTCGTCCTGGTGCGGGACAGGGAGGAACGCGACCAGCTCACCGCCCACGTGGCGGAGCGGCGGGTGGACGGTGTTTTGCTGGTCTCCGTCCACCAGCACGATCCCCTGCCGGACATCCTGGAGAACCTGGGTCTGCCGACGGTACTCGCAGGTCGGCGCAGCGCCGAGGAGTCCCTGAGCCACGCGTGCTCCGACAACCTGGGCGGCGCGAAGTCGGCGGGCCGGCACCTCGTCGACAGCGGCCGGACGGCCATCGCCACCATCACCGGCCCACTCGACATGGACGTGTCCCGCAGCCGTTTGCAGGGATGGAAGAACGCCATGGAAGAAGCCGGCATGCCGCCCGAGAAGTGTCCCGTCGCCACGTCCGACTTCACCGAGGAGGGCGGGATGGAAGCCATGCGATCACTTCTTGCACGCTCACCGAAGCTGGACGCCGTGTTCGCCGCGTCGGACGTCATGGCGGCCGGGGCCATGCTCGAACTGAGGCGGCAGGGTCGGCGCATACCGGAGGACGTGGCCGTCGTCGGATTCGACGACTCGTACATCGCCCGTTACGCGCATCCGTCGCTGACCAGTGTGCGCCAGCCGGTGGAGGAGATCGGGTCGACGATCACCCGAGTCCTCCTGGAGGAGATCGCCGACCCCGGCTCGCAGCGCCAGAAGCTCGTGCTCCCCACCGAGTTGATCGTGCGGGATTCGTCTTCGCCTTGCGGGGGTTGAGGCGGGGAGCGGTTTCGGCTTGCGCGTTCCGTAGGTGCATCAGCCGCTGCGAGGGGCGAACTCCGGCTGCGACCGCTGCGAGGGGCGGCTCGGCGCGACCCGTGTCCTGATCAGCGCGCTGGACCAGGCGGATGGGAGGGCCATCGCAGCGCCGGCGACCTGAGACCCGCGGGTCAGACGGTTTGCATTTGCCACTGCTGGGAGTTGCCGCCCGTGCACGCGACCAGCTTGACGAGATGCTTGGCGTCCGCGCCCTCGCCGAGGCAGGTGTCCGTCACGTTGTTGATCAGCTCGAACCCTACGGTCGTGGGGGCCAGGACCCACAGGGCCGCCGGGTCACTGGCGAGGCACGGTTTCATTGTCGCCGCGCCGTTGCGGGCCACGAGACAGAGCCGGTCGCCCGCGTTCTGGCGCATCGCGGACAGTTCGAAGGTCGTCGCGTTGATCAGCCAGGTCTGGTAGCCGCTGTTGTTGCAGTCGGTCGCGTAGACGCCGTAGTCGGCCCGGTAGTCCAGGCAGTGGCCGGTGGCCGTGTTCTGGAAGTGCACGTAGATGGATGCCGCGTTCGCAGTCGTCGTGCTGAGGCCCCATGCCAACACTGCAGCCGCGCTGACCGCGACAACTCTCTTCAGCACGCCGTCTCCCCTTGACCTCGTTGGGTAGCTTGCACCGCCACTGAACAGTTAAGCGCAGACGCCCAACGCCCGGTGGGCCAATGGGAATTCGGGAGTGGGGGCATACGCGGCGTGGCACCGCCGCCGGTCAGCCGAGGGCGCACAGTCGCGGCCAGGACGCCTTCTAGCGGACCAACTCCACCCGCCCGTCCACCAGAACCACAACCCCCACCACGTCACCTGTCTCGGACCGGCCGACCCAGACCGGGTACGTACCGTCGCCCGTCGTCGCGAAGGCCACCAACTCACCACCGGAAGCCCGGTCCCGAGTACGCAGCAAGTACATCGAGTCCTCGATGTCCTCGAACACGTCAGGCGCCAGGTCCGGGTCCCCCTCGATCAACCCCTTCCCGAAGAGAGCGAGGAGCGGCTCCCAGGCCCCCGCGTCAGCGAAGCAGCCCGTGGCGCCGTCGGTGCCGAAGCCGAAGATCTCGTCCTCCCGGAGCAGGCGGGGGTCGTCCACGGGACGGCGGGCCATCTCCCAGGTCACGGCGGGGGCGTCACTGACGCGCACGCGGACGGCCAACGGGTCCGTACGCGTGACCTCCTGCCCATCCCAGGTGTAGGCATGGTGGGCCTGAGCCTCTTCCAGCACATGGATGCCTGGCGGGACGGGGATCGTAAGGTGCGGCCCGTCTCCATCGTCGATGTCCGGACCGGAGACAGCCAGCAGGCCGCTGGGCACCCGTAGGGAACCGATCTGACGCGGCTCCACCACCGTCATCACGGGGTGGTAGCCGTCAGTCACACACGTCCCTGCCTGGAACAGTTCAGTCAGGGGCCCAGGCTGCGCGGGGCGGGGAGGACGCCAGCAAGTGCTGGGTGCGACCTTGCCGGCGCCGTCGGCGGCCACCGCCTCCCCGACCTCGAAGACCAGCGGCTCCGTGAGTCCATGGACCTCGGACGAGAGGAGGGGCCATTCCCCGAAGGCAGGGCGCTCCATCCACCGTTCCCCGTCGTCCACTTGGGGTACGGTGACGTGCACGCCACCGCCCGCGCCTCGCGGCTCTTCCTCCCGCCGGCCCTTTCCGTCCGGGAACAACTCCACGGTGACCCGCGGACATGCTTCGTCGAACTCCGCCATCTGCGGACCGGGGTAGTTCCAGCCGATCGTGCACCGGCGCAGAAGTCGCGCCGGGTCGTCGAGCAGCCTCATGTCCAGGTCGTAGACACGGCGCCCGTGTACGTCATAGACCCACAGCCCTACGTAGTGGTCACGCCAGGAGACGAGTCGGACCTCCAACGGAGCCTGTCGCCCGGCAACCGTGTACACCACCACGTACGGAAGCCCAGCAGCATCCCGCTCCCCCGCCTCCCCGACCGATATCGGCCGCCAAGGCACCCGGCCCTCCTGGTCCCACGCCTCCGCATACCCCACCTCGACCACCATGGACCGCTCCCCGCTCCCCACTCGCCTGCCGAGATGCAACGTAGCCGCCACCACTGACAGTGGCCCTGCCGGGTCGGGCAGCAGCACGCTCTTGATCACTGGTCGTTAGACTCCCGGCGTCCGGATGGTGTCGGTGGACCGGAAGGCCTGACCATGGGCGATGACCGCTGGGCCGGCTGGCCCGAGGCGTGGGCAGGTACGGATGTCGACGTGCGAACGGTCATGGGCGCGATTCCGCGGGAGGT
The DNA here is from genome assembly GCF_030766975.1 of Streptomyces sp. KL116D. Lineage (NCBI taxonomy): Bacteria > Bacillati > Actinomycetota > Actinomycetes > Kitasatosporales > Streptomycetaceae > Streptomyces > Streptomyces sp. KL116D. The sequence goes on from NZ_JASERH010000136.1 coordinate 460,945, forward strand.
CAAAGACCGATTCCAGTACGACAGGATCCCCTGGCAGCGTTTCCCGCACCGCTACGGACCGGGCGAGGAGATACCCGTTCGCCTGACGACGCTCGCCTCCGGAGATGCCGAAGCCGCCGACCGGGCCTTGGGGGAACTGTGGGAGAACCTCCACCATCAAGGCAGCACGGTCGCGGTGGGAGCACTGGCAGTCCCGTTCCTGGTCCGCATTGCCGCGTCCGGGATTCCCGGCGTCCGGGCGGACACTCTTCGCCTGGTCGCGGAGATCGGACGCTGCCAGCACTTCGGGGACGGAACACGCGAAGGACTTCTCCACGTCGCCGAGGATCCGCTGGAGGTGGAGGGCACCACGATGTGCCCGACGAACTGGGCGATTCAGGCTGCGCGCGACGCCGTCACCGACGACCTGGATCTTCTGTTCCCTCTTCTCTCCGATCCGGACGCCGCAGTCCGCTCGGCGACCGCCTTCGTCCTGGCCGTGGCGACCGGCCAGATGCCGCGCACCAGCTCAGCTCTGCACCGCAGGCTGGCCGTAGAAGACGATCCAGTGGTCCGTGCGAGCTTGATCCTGGCGATCGCCCAGCTCGCACGCGAGCACCAGGATGAACACGCGCCGGGGTGGGCCCGGGAGTTGTGGTCGAATCCCGGACGATCGCCCGAGATCCGTATCGGCGCCGCGCTCGCCTGGTTGTGTCTGGTCGACGACCCGGTCCCCGACGAGCTCCGAGCCCTCCTGAACGACCCGACCACCGACCAATGCAACGACCTGTTCCAGCGGGTGCCGTGGCTCCCACCGGTCGACTCCAACGACGGACTGCGCCGCTGCGTCCACGACATGCTCACACCGGGGCTCCCCTGGCCGCCCTGGCACAACGTTTGAGATCAGGCAGTCGGCGTTGGCCACGCAAAGGCGGGGCCCGGCCCTCAGCTGGGACTGGCGCCCACCCTGATCTCACCGGCGAGGTGGTCGAGGAACGCGGGACAGTCGTAAGCGGCGATCTCCGCCGGCTCAAGCTCGTGCACCTCGGCGAGGTACACCCGCCCCTCCTCGGAAAGCAGGGCGGCGCCGATCTCGACCAGGTGCTCGGGGTCGTCGATATCGTCGGGGTGGGAACCAGGGCCGTCGGCGCAGGTGCAGAGCGCTGAGGCGAGGGCGGTGTTCAGGGCATTCGCGGCCTCCGCGTACGCCGTGGGGACGCCCGTCTCGGCGAGGCGGTAGCCGACGTACCAACAGGTGGCGTAGAGAAGGATGGCGTGGCCGGTCCGTTCCTTCACTCCCTGGTCGCCTGGGGCGGGCCGCGCGAAGGCGCCCTTCGCCGCGTCGACCAGGACGGTGAGGGCCAGTTCCGGGTCCACGTACGGGTAGTCGCTGACGATCCCGGAGAGATCGCCGATCAAATCGCGCTGGTCGGCGGGGATTTCAGGCGTCACAGCAGCAGTACTGGACTCAGAACTGGATTCAGGATTCACATCAGTCACGTCTGTACCGGACGATCAAGGGGCCTCCACGGTTCCCTGCCGGGGCGGCAGCCCATCGAAGCATCGAAGCCTCGTCCGCTTTGCGTCGGTCGAAAGCCTTTGCAGGTGCCGGCGTCCGGATGATGAAGCGACACTAGTCGACACACGATCAGGCGCGCGCTGGGCGCCGGGTGGCGAGCGCTGGAGCCCGCGCACCCTCGAGTACGGAACGGTCGGCACACGGCCGACTACCCGCGCCGCAGGCAATGTCAGCGATCGACGACGCCGAGGTCCTCATCGCACAGGCCGGTTCGGCAGCACGTCGGCAACCAATCGGCCGCGATCTCGCGAACCCGCTGCAGTCGGGCCCGATCGGGCTCCACCGCAGTGAGGATCTCGAACGCGGTGCCCACGGCCCCGAGGGACCGGTTCGACATCACCTCTCCATAGAGGAGCCAGAGGCCCTGCAGGGCAAGGCTCCTGCACGTCTCCGGAAGATCGAGCCCCCGCCGGGCCGACTCCCCGTCCGTGCCCTCGCCCGCCACCACGTACTGCAGGAGGTCGAGGAACCACTCCCGGGATGCCGGTTCCACATCGTCCGCGAGGGCCGCCAGAGCGACGGATGCCGCCGCGGGGGCCGGCTCCCACAGCACCACCGGAGACCAGACGTGCTCTTCGAGGCTGACGTGGTTCGCTTCCTGCCGGACTCCCCCGCCCGCGACCTGCAGCAGATCCCGGGCTAGGTGTTCAGCCGAGGCGCCGCACCCACACAGCATGCTCTTCCAGTCATGCTGGGCGATCTCCATCTCTACAAGTCGCATAAACCCCAGACCCTAAACGGGCGTCGGGGTCAGCCCTCACGTGGATACGACGCTCGTTCAGGCTGCGCGAAGACAGAAGGGATGCCCGGCGGGGCTGGCGTAGACGCGGCTGCCGGTGGGGCCTTCCGGAGTGCTCTCCTCCGTTGGCCGCAGGCGGATGGCGCCCGCCTCGGTGGCCGTGCGGTCTGCGGTCGCAAGGTCTTGGACACCGAAGTCGAGGTGCATCTGCTGAGAGGTGCCGTCTGGCCAGCTCGGGGCGACGTGTCCGGGCGCTGACTGCACGACGACCACCGGCAGGCCGGGAGCCTGGATGAAGTGATGCGTGGGTGTGCGGTGAACGGAGCCGCCCAGTAGACGGTGCCAGAAGGCGCCTTCCGTCTCGATGTCGGCAGCGTCGATGATCACTGACGTGAGGGTGATGGGGCTGATGGGCATGCCGGGTGTCCTGTTCTTCGCGCTGGTCGGGCTTCAGACGGTGGGGAGGATGCCGCCGTCGACGCGGAACTGTGCGCCTGTGAGCCATTTCGCACGGCTGGAGGCGAGGAAGGCGATCATCTCGGCGACGTCCTCGGGGTCTCCGGGGCGCCCCAGGGGAACCTTCAGGTGATCCACGATCTGCTGGGTGATCTCGTCGGTGGTCAGGCCCTGTTCCTCGGCCATGTGGCGCAGATGGGCGGTCGCACCCTGGGTAACGACGAAGCCAGGCAGGACGCAGACCACGCGCACGCCGTGCTCGCCGACCTCAGTGGCCAACTCCCGGCTGTAGGTGTTGAGCGCGGCTTTGGCGGCGGCGTAGGACGCCTCGGTGCGCTGGGGCAACTGGCTGGCGATCGACGAGACGTGCACGACGACGCCGGAGCCGCGCTCGACCATTCCCGGCACCAGGGCCCGGTCCAGGCGCACCGCACTGAGGAGGTTCATCTCAAGGTCCGCCTGCCAGGAAGCGTCGGACCGGTTCAGGGTCGGGGCCGGCGCGCTCGCCGCACCGGCGTTGTTCACCAGAACGTCCACGCCGCCCACGTGCTCGACGACGCGGCGGCCGAGATCGGCCACGCCCTGCTCCGTGGACAGGTCGGCCGCGAGGAACGTGGCGCCGCTGTCCGTCGCGGGCCGGGTACGGGAGGCCGTCAGCACGGTGGCGCCGGCGGAGACGAACCGGCGCACGGTCGCCTCGCCCAGCCCCCGGCTGCCGCCGGTGACCAGCACGCGAAGTCCGTCCAAGCTCTTGTCGGTGGTCGTCACTGGAGATCCCCTCAGTAAAATGAACCGGACTCCGGAAACGGTACACCTAACCTGAACCAGACTCACCTTATGGAGGTTTCCTTGACGGCATCACGCCCTCTGCGCGCCGACGCGCGGCGCAACCGCGAGGCGCTGCTGGCCGCGGCCCGCGAGGCGTTCCTCGACGGTGACACCGACGCGCACGTGGAGGACATCGCCCGAAGCGCCGGGGTGGCCGTCGGGACGCTCTACCGCCACTTCGAGACCCGCGAGGCACTGATCGAGGAGGTCTACCGCAAAGAGGTCGACGAACTGGTCGCCGCAGCCGACGACCTGCTGGCGCAGTGCGCTCCGGAGGAGGCCCTGCGTCGTTTCCTGCTGCTGCTCGTGGATCACGCCGCCGTGGGCAAGGGCATGTCCGTGGCCTTGGAGAGCATCATGGCGAGCGACTCACAGGTCTTTGACGACGCCCGCACCCGCATGAGCGACGCCCTCACGCGGCTCATCGACGCCGGCAGCGCGGCCGGTACCGTCCGCGGCGACGTCACCGGGCCCACCCTGTTGCGGGCTCTTGGCGGCATCTGTGCCTTGCGCGTGCACGAGGGGTGGCTGGATGAGGCCCGGACCATCACCCGCCTCCTCCTCGACGGGCTGCGCCACGGTGCTGCGCGCGCGACCTGAGCGAAGGGGGTGCGTGCCAGCGTGGTCCCGCAGCGGGCGCAGAAGACCAGTAGACGGGACGCTGGGAGTGAACCGGTAGCGGCCGAGCAGGTTCAGGTCGCACTGTCTGAGCAAGGAAAGCCGAACGCCCTCCCCCGCGCGGATCTCGTCGCCTCGGCCCGGAGCTTGGCGACGAAGCTGGCAGCCAACCAAGAACAGAAGCTGCCCGGCTCAATCACGGGGCGGCTCGCCCACGACCCACCATTCCTCCGTGTCTGCTTCCATCAATTCCAGAACCAGCATGTCGGCCATGCGGCCGATCGCTGCTTCGTCAGAGCTCTGGTCAAGACTTGCCCGATGCGAACGAGTCGCCTCCCAGTACTCCAGAACGATTCGATTGTGGAAGAAGATCCGCAATTTCCCGAAGAGCTCCTGACGCGTCATCACCCCGACACGCCACTCTAGGAGGTACGTCCGGTACACGGCCTCGACAAAGAGGAACTGTCGGTGCCTCTCGGCAGGGAAAGCCTCGTCGTAGACGTCCAGGGCCGCCATGAGAGCCGGATCGCCGATCGCCTCTCCGAGTAGCCCGAGACGGATGTCATGAGCTGCTATCAGGCTCGCCTCACGATCTTGCGCATGGCCCTTGCCGTGGGTCGCGACGCCAGCGCCCCGTTTCCGGCGCGCTTCGGTCACTCCTTCCGCGAGCCCCGTCAAGAACCGGCTCGTGCTCCTTCCGAACCGTCGGCCGCGAGTTCTCCACTGCTTCTTCGAAGCGGCCCTCGTACTGAGGATTCGCCGCAGTTCGTCAATGTCGGCGGCCGTTGGGTCGCGTCGCATCCCGACGTCCGCGATCAAGGCGGCTGCCCGGCGCGCTCCCTCTGCCCGCGCCTCGGGCACAGTCTCGTGAAGCATCTCCCCGAGCAGGGCGTCGAGCGACCTGCGCGGCGGCACCAGTCCCTCCTCATCCGAAGGGTGCCGTGTCGTCATAGGGCACACGCCCAACACTTATGCACCCGGGCCAGCGTCCAAGCCAGCGTCTGGGCGAGGCTCTCAGCCCGGCGTTCCGCCAACTCCGCCTGCATGTTCTCCAGTTCCTTGGCGTTGTGCGCGATGTACTCCACGGTCCGTGACCAGTGGTCCTGCGCCCTGCTCCAGCGGCCCCCGTGGGGTCCGTTGACAAACTGCTCGACAAAAGCGCGCGATTCGCCACTCTCGGCGTGCAAATCCTGAAGCGACTTCATTCAGAGCCCTGTGAATCTGCTGAGAACCCCGCTTCGCGCCGCATTCGTGCGAGGAGTTCCTCGGCGTCCACCGTTCTGCGTCGCTCGATCTGATGCGTGACGAGGTAGCCGGCAACTCCTCCGATGATGGCTGGTACCAGGAACCAGCCCAGCAAACCCAGTACGTACGCGTAGGCCGGGACCGGTGTATCACCCGGCGCCGCGAGGCCGACCAAAACCTCGTAGGCAGTGCGCCACCCCAGGGTCACGCCTCCCAGGACATACAGCAGGCCGAATCCCACGAGCCATGCCGGCGCCCGGGTCACGAGCCAATAATGGGGTCGATTCAAACGCGCCAGAGATCGCCGCAGATCACGCGCCTGTTCTAACCACGTCACCTTCGGTGGAACCATCGCCGGCTCAGGCATGCCATGACGGTAGCGCCCAGACGTCGCCCGCGACAGACTCGTCGCAGGATCCCCCGGCGCACCGGGTGTTGACGTCCGGCAGCCGTTCAATTGCCGCCCCGGATCGGCCTGTGTGACGCGTGCGCGTGGGTTTGGCAGCTGGGGCCCTTCTTATGGATGAAAGTGATGCCCCGCATGTGCGTCGCGGGGCTGTCGGCCGAGACGGAGTGTGGGAGAAGATCAAGCGCAACCGGGTCCATCGAGTGTTCAAGAGGCAGCAGCTGTGATCGACGAAGCACAGGCGGTCGAACTCTTCCGGTTCGCAGACCCGGCCCAGAGTGTCACCGTCGAGGTGAGATGCAGTGATCCTCGGCGAATGGAAAAGGAGCGGTACTACGCCGCCGAGATCGTCGTGGAGAGCGACTTCGTCAGCGGACGGGTCGGACTGCAGGTGTCACTGCAGGACCTGGACGAGTGGGAGCGGTGCCTCGGTGCCCTTGAGGCCGAGGAGGGAGTCGAGTGGCCAGCGGGTGACCGTAGTGCCTGGTTGGAGGTAGTTCCGGATGACCCGGTGGAGGTGACGGTGCACGACTCGCCGTCGACACAGATCGCCGTGCGGGTCCCGATCGATGTCGGCCCGGAGTGGCTACGGGAGAACCGGCTGCGGCTGGCCGGTGTCCGAGAGGCGGTCGCACGCTAGGGTTCGGCCCGTTGTTAGTGATCTCAAAGTCCGCTGCGGGGCGAGTCATCGACGGCCTCGGGCAGGATGCCGTCGGGAACACCACAGTGATTGCCGATGGCGGATATCGCGGAACCGGCCTGATCATCCCGCACCACCGCGACCCTGGATACTGTGACCCGCATCCTGGGAAAGGGCGGGCCAGTCAGTGGACAGTGACCTGCGGCATGCGGTTGTCGTGGCCCTTGGCGAGCTCGGGCGAAGCGACGACTGGCGCGATCGGGCAGATGCCGGTTACGGCCTGGCAGGGTTCGCCGAGCTCCCGGAGGCTTCGGAGCTGCTGATGGGGCTGGTACTCGATCCTGGTGACACCTTTGTCACCCGCCGGACCACGGAGGCCTTGCTTCGGCGAAGTGACCTGACTGGACTGACGATCGTCGCGTCCGCGCTGGCGGTCGCCAACGACCATCACGCCGACTACATCCACACCGCAGTCGTCGACGTCTTCAGCATCTTCTCGGTCGACCTGGACGAGGCGCTACGACTCTGCGAGGTGATGGCGGGCGACAGCGACGATCGTGTAGTCCTGGGAGCTCGTCGATTGCGCGAGAGTCTGGCGGAGATAGATCCCGTTCTGCGCCCCTGCTAATGGGGGTCCGTCTCTGTTGTGGGGATGCAGGTCCTCAGGGCCGCCCGCCGCCCGTACCCACACCCCCCACCTCGAAGCAGAACGCCAGCCGTGTCCTCCGCTCGGTCAACTCGGTGCGGATGCGCAGGAGATGGGCCGTGTCGGGTTCGCCGTCGTGGTTCGTGGTGTGCACCGTGTCGACCTCGACCTGCGTGGTGCAGTCATCCGGCAGCCGCAGACGCAGCCGGGCCTGCGCCGCACGGCCCGTCCAGACGATGCCGTCCGGTCGGACCGCCGGTCGCAGTCGGCTGACGAACACCTCCTCCAGAGGCATGGGCCGTTCCGCCTCCACCTCGTCCACGAGTAGCAGCTCGCCGGCCTCGCGGCGCCAGTCGAAGTTGCGCCGCAGCGACGTCAGGCCGTCCACCTCGTAAGCCCCTGCGATGTCGACGGAGAAGGAGATGCCGTCGTCGGCCGGTTGGCAGGACCGCACCCGTGCCGCGTGCGCGCGCCCGGCGGACTGTTCGCGGCCGTCGACGCGGGGGACGGAGTGGGCGCGGGACGCGGCGTGCAGGAAGTCGTAGCGGGTGGCGTCGTCGAAGTAGCCCTTGCGGTACTCGCCGGCGCCCAGGTCGGCGAGGAGTACCTCGCCTCGGGCGGCCAGGACGAACTGGCCGAGGTCGTTGTGGTTGTGGGGCTCCGCGTTGTGGCCGCCCTTGGCCGCGAAGGCCGCGTCGGGGCCGCGGTCGACGACCCAGGCGAGGTCGGGAAGGTAGGTGGCACCGAACGCTTGCGGGGGCGGTGTGGGCTCGGGGGCGTCGGCTGCCCAGCGCAGGGTTCTGGAGAGGTCCGCCCAGTCTCTGGAAAGGTCCCAGTCGATCGCCTCGGACGGGACATGGGCGTCCAGGCGCCGGGAGAGCCGGTGGGCGAGTCCGGCCGGAACATGGGTCCGCTCCCCCGCGTCCGAGAATGCCGGGAAGAGGCCACCGCCCAGATGCACCGCCGCGGGGAACCCCGCGACGGCCCGTGCCGTGGGGTGCGAGAGGAGGTCCTCGCCGGTGAACTCGCGCAACCCTTCGGCGAAGTAGACGAAGTGCGCGAACCCGAAGACCCAGTAGTCGACCCCCTCCGCGCAACCGCCGTCCTCGCCGAAGCCGCTGAGATAGGTCAGCTGCGCGGCGCGACAGCGGTCGATCACCCGCGTCAGGCGCGGTCCCGGTTCCCACAGGGCCAGCGCGGCCAGGCCCGTGCAACCACCGCACACCGCCGCCCAGTTGTGGTCCCAGCCCTCCCAGAGAAGCAGCCGGTCGTCGTCCGCGAGGAGGGACAGGACCCGGTGGTCCACCTGGGTGCGCACGCGCGCCGCGACCCGGGCGTCGAGCCGGTCGCCGCACACCCGCACGGTCTCCGCGAGGAGCTGCGCGGTGAGTGCGGCGAACAGGTCGAGGCACTGGTCCATGCCACGACCGAAGTGCGTCGCGTGCATCTCGTGGGCGGGCAGCGCCCAGGTGTACTCGTCACAGACGGACCACAACGCGTCGGCCAGGGCATCCAGTTGAGCGTCCTGGTCGATCAGGGCCTCGGCCGCGAGGGCGGTCACGTGTGCGCGGCGCCGGAAGTAGAGGTCCTCGTACGCCAGGCGGTCGCCGTCGTCCTCGAAGCGACGGTATGCCGAGAACGGCAGCTCCGGCATCGGCGTGCTGCGCGCGGCCTCGGCCGCGTCGCGGATCCGGTCCCGCAACCCCGCCAACTGATCAGACGTGCGCAGCCCTTGACCGTTCTTCACTGGCGGCATCTGCTCCCCTTTCCCTTACCGCAGGCGCGACAGGTACGCCAGGCACTCCATGATCGGCTGCCGCGCGCCGATCCGTGAAGTCCGCCATGACCTGGCAGTTGCGTCCTATGACGAACAGCACGCACCCGGGCAGCACCGCCAGGCCCATCAGCGGGGCCTGGTTGACCAGGAGCAGGGCCACCGCCGCGAGAACCAGGTTCATGAGGGTGAGCAGCGGGTGCCGGAGGGCGGCGTACGGTGCCAGGAGGAAGAGCCGTCGCCCCACCGTCCCGCCTCCGGCCACATGGGCGAGCGCCACCGGCCAGGCGACGGTCGCCACCAGCGCGACCACCACCGCCATCGGGACAACTGCCGCCCCCAGCGCCGACGTTCGGAGTGTCACCACGTCCACCACGGCCGCGACGACGAGCAGTACGAAGGGCGCCGAGACCAGCACCGCTCGCCGGAACAGCCGCCGGTAGGCGGCGACGAAGACCCGTACGGGCGCCTGCTCCTCCGAGGCCCCGGTCGCCGCAGCCGCTCCAGTCGCCCCGCCCGTCACGACCGTCGCGCCGAGGTACGCGAACGCGGCGGCGAGCGACGGACCCGGCAGCACCAGCAGGAGCACCCCGAAGAACACCGGGTGCCGCCAGGGCTGGTGGGTCATCTGCAGCGCCAGCAGCAGCGGCAGGTTCGTCACCGCGATCCCGAGGTTGACCACCAGGACCCGGTGGACGTGGGACCAGATCAACTCCCATGAGCCGTACGCCACGTTGAGCCGCGGTCGTCGCACGGTCCCGTTCGGCATCGCCATCCCCCCTCAGCCCTTCACGCCGGTGGTCGCGATGCCGCGCACGAAGTAGCGCTGCCCGAGCAGGAACACGGCGAGGACCGGCACCACGGAGAGCACCGAGCCCGTCATGATCATCGCCGACTCCGCGTCGTACTGGCCGATGAAGGCGCGCAGCCCCAACTGCACCGTCCACAGGCGGTTGTCCGTGAGGTAGATGAACGGGCCCATGTAGTCGTTCCAGGTGTTCACGAACGTCAGGAGCGCGAGGCTCGCGAGGGCCGGCTTGGACAGCGGGAGCACGATCCGCGCCCAGATGCCGTACTCCGTGAGACCGTCGAGGCGGGCGGCCTCGCTGATCTCGTCCGGGATCGTCAGGTAGAACTGCCGCATCAGGAAGACGCCGAACGCGCCGAAGGCCTGCAGCAGGATCAGTGACGTGTAGGAGTTGACCAGGCCCAGCTTCTGCATGATCACGTACTGCGGCACCATGTACGCCTGCCACGGCACCGCGATCGTCGCGATGTAGCCGGTGAACAGCAGGTCCCGGCCGGGGAAGCGCATCTTCGCGAAGCCGTACGCCGCGAAGCTGCCCGTGAGGACCTGGAGGAACGTGATGACGACGCTCAGGAAGAACGAGTTGCCGAGGTAGGCGCCGAACGGGACCCGCGTCCAGATGGTGCTGAAGTTGCTCCACTTGAACTCTTCGGGGATCCACTGGATCGGCACCGTGAACACGTCGCGGTCGTCCTTGACCGACGAGATCAGCATCCAGATGAACGGCAGCAGGACCCCGAGCGCGACCACGGTGAGCAGCACGTACAGGGCGATCCGCCCGGCCACCGCCGCCGCGCCGGTGCCGGGGCGGTGGCGGCTCGGGTCCTGAGCGTCGGCGGGCGCCGGGGCCGTGGGCGCGTCGGCGTCCTTGCGCAGCACGGTGGTGTTCATCGCTCGCTCCTTCGCTGCATCTGGAACTGGATCACGGTGATCACGAGGCAGATCAGGAACAGCGCGAGGGACACCGCCGAGGCGTAGCCGAAGCGGCCCTGCGTGATGCCCTCGCGGAAGATCAGCTGGGACAGGACGAGGGTGGACCGGCCAGGGCCGCCCTCGGTCATGACCTGTACGAGGTCGAAGACCTTGAAGCTGGAGACCGTGATCATGACGGTGACGAAGAAGGTCGTGGGCCGCAGGCCCGGCAGCGTGACGTGCCAGAACCGCTGCCAGGGACCCGCGCCGTCCATGCGCGCCGCTTCGTACAGCTCGGCCGGGACCGTCTGCAGTCCGGCGAGGAACAGGACCATGTAGTAGCCCATGTCCCGCCACACGCTCGCGATGATCAGCGCGGGCATGGCCCAGTCCTGGTCGCTGGTCCAGCCCGGCGGGTTGTCGATGCCGATGAAGGTCAGGAACTGGTTGACCGGCCCGGACTCGGGGCTCAGCAGCATGTTCCAGACCACCGCGACGGCGACGAGCGAGGTGATGTACGGGAAGAAGAACGCGGTGCGCAGGACGCGCACGCCGCGCAGCTTCTGGTTGAGCAGCACGGCGAGGCCCAGCGAGACCGCGAGGGTGAGCGGGATGTGCCCGGCCGCGTAGTAGAAGGTGTTCTGCAGCGCGGCCCAGAAGTTCGAGTCGTTCCACAGCCGCTCGAAGTTGTCCAGGCCGATCCACTTCGGGGTGGAGTACGAGTCCCACTGGGTGAAGGACATCGCGAGCGCGCCGATCACCGGGACGAGGGTGAGGGCGGCGAACCCCAGGAAGTTGGGGAGGATGAACGACCAGCCGAGGAGGGTGGTGCGGCGCCGCCGGCGCTTCGCGGCGGCCTGGTGGGCCGCGGAAGCGCCGGAGGGCACGTGCTTCGGGGTGGGCGGGGCGGCGACGCTCACTGGACTTCGTCCTTCACGCGGCTGTCCATCTCCTTGATGCCCGCGTCGACCGACTTCTCCCCGCTCATGATCATCTCGTGCTCCTCCTTGAGGATCTGGTCGACGTCGGAGGACTTGTCGCTGACCGGCATCTCCAGCTGCACCGTGGACGGCTGCATCGCCGTGCGGGACAGGGCGTCGCTCGGCATGCCGTCGACGGAGAAGAAGGTGTCGAGGATCTTGTCGCTGGTGTAGGCCGGCGTGACGCCGATCTTCGCGACGGCGGCGGCGCCCTCGGGGCCCGAGGCCCAGGTGACGAACTTCTTGGCGGCGTCGGCGTTCTTGGCCTTCTTGTTGACGGCGAACGCGGTCGGCGAGCCGAAGGTGACCGTCTTGCCGTCGTTCTTGACCTGCGGCATCGGGGCCATGCCCCACTTGACGTCGTTCTTGCCCTGCTTCGCCTCGGCGAGCAGCGCCGCCGCCCACCAGGAACCCATCGGGACCATCGCGGCCTTGCCGGTGGTCAGCTGGGAGTCGTACGTGATCTGGTTGCTGGAGGCGGTGGCGAACGGCAGCGTCGCCTTCGCCTTCTGCAGGCCGAGCGCCATCTCGTACTGGTCCTTGAAGAAGGCGTAGTCGCCGCCGAGCTGGTCGCCGCCGGTCTGCGCGGAGGAGATCGCCTGGACGACGGAGCGCCAGGTGTGCAGGTAGGTGCCGTAGACCTTGTCGGAGCCGGAGCCCTTGGTGAACCGCTTGGCCAGCTTCGCGTAGTCGTCCCAGGTCAGCTTGGACATGTCCGTCTTGCCGACCATGTCCTTGTTGTAGAAGAGGACCCAGAAGTCGGAGCGGTAGGGCAGCGCGTAGTACTTGCCCTGGAGGTCGTAGTCGCTGAGACCGGAGTAGGCGGCCTTGTCCAGCTCGGACGCCACGTCGGTCAGCGGCAGGAGCTGGCCGCGGGTCGCGTAGCGGGAGTAGTCGGTGACGTTCTTCATCGTCAGGACGTCGGTGGTGTCACCGCCCGCCAGCATCGTGGTGATCTTGTCCGGGTAGTTGTCGGCGAGGATGTCGACCGGCTGGACGTCGATCGACGGGTTCTCCGCCTCGAAGCCGTCGATGAGGGCCTTGAACTCGGGCGTGGTCTTGTAGTTCCACAGCGCGATCTTGACGACGGTCTTGCCGTCGGACGACGAGGTGCTGTCCGTGCCACTGGCGTCGCAGGCGGTGGCGGTCAGGGTCGCGGCGACGACCAGCGGCGCGACGCGGGCGAGGTTCTTCTTCAACTTCATCTCGGCGGCTCTCCTTTGAGTCACGGGTGGAGCGGTCGGGGACGGTGCGGATCTACGGTTCGGAACGTGTACGGGTACGGGTGGCGTCAGGCGCTCAGGCCCAGCGCCCAGCTCTCCGCGGTGATCTCGGCCTGCAACGGACGGCGGTCGACCCAGCGCGCGAGTTCGTCGAGGACGTGGTCGGTGAGCCGGCCGATCTCGGAGCCCAGGGACCCGGCGATGTGCGGCGTGATCATCACGCGGGCGAGGCTGCGCAGCGGTGAGTCGGCGGGCAGCGGCTCGGGGTCGGTGACGTCGAGGATCGCGAAGAGGCGGCGGTCGGCGCACTCGGCGGCCAGGGCCTCGGCGTCGACGAGGGAGCCGCGCGCGGTGTTGATGACGGTCGCGAAGTCCGGGAGCCTGCGCAGCTGGGCGGCGCCGATGAGGTGGTGCGTCTCGGGCGTCTCGGGGGCGTGCACCGACAGCACGTGCACCCGCGGCAGCATCTCCTCGAGCGGTACGAGGGTGGCGCCGGCCCGGGCCACCTCGTCCGGGTCCGCGTACGGGTCGGCGACCAGGACGGTGGTGCCGCGCAGCACCTTGAGCAGCTCGACGACCTGCCGCCCGATCCGGGAGAAGCCGACGACGCCCACGGTCCGGCGGAAGTTGGACAGGTCGCCGTAGCCGTGCACCGAGCCCCAGCCGCCGTACGCCCGCTGCTCGTCGGCGGCGAGGAACGGGGCCTTCTTCCCCGCGAAGATGATCGCGGCGAGGGTGTACTCGGCGACGGGCACGGCGTTGGCGTCGGCGGCGCTGGTGACGCGGATCCCGCGCCGCCACACCTCCTGGCCGACGAGGTCGCGGACGCTGCCGGCGCCGTGCAGCACGGCCCGCAGGCGGGGTGCCGCGGCGAGCCGCTGCGGGGTGAGGGCGGGGGCGCCCCACGACGTGAGGAGAACCTCTGCGCGAGCGAGGCGTTCGCGTGCCGTCGGGCTGTCCAGGTCGTCGGTCCAGCACGGCTCGTCCAGGGTCACGAGGTCGGCGAGGCGCCGCAGCCGGTCCTGGTCGAAGTGGGCTTCGAAGCTGGACCTGCTCATCACGACCAGAGCGCGGGCCTTGGTCTGCATGTGGTGCGGGCTCCTCTGCCTCCGGGCTCCCGCTCGAACAGCAGGTGCCATTGATGTTTCCGGCGAGTTCCAGCCAGAAGACGCTGAGTCAGAGATAGTGGTCGTCCGCACAGAGTCACCAGAGCTCGACCAGGTACGAAGCAACCTGAACAGATTCGAACATCGCGCCGGGCTCAGCACCGGACGGGAGGGACACGCCATGACGGGAACCGGAGGAGCCGACCAGCTGTTCGCGCTGCAACGCCGCGAACGCCTCATGGACCAGCTGCGCCTGCACGGGGCCGTTCGCGTCCGCGATCTCGCCGTCGAACTGTCGGTGAGCGAGCTGACGATCCGCCGCGACATCGCGGCCCTCGCCGATCGCGGCCTGCTCACCCGAGTCCACGGTGGTGCGACGCTGCCGTCGCCGCTGGAGCACGAGCCGGTGCGCAGACGACGGCTCGCGACGCCCGCGTTCACGATCGGGATGGTGGTGCCTTCGCTGGACTTCTACTGGCCGCACATCGTCAGTGGCGTCCGCAACGCCGCGGCGGCGCACGGTGTCAACGTCCAGCTGCGGGGTTCCAGCTACGACCAGGCCGAGGACCGCAGGCAGATCGTCCGGCTGACCGAATCGGGCCAGGTGCAGGGGCTGCTCCTCGCACCCAATCTGGAGGGCCCCGGCATGCACGAGATGCTCGACTGGATCGGCAAGCTGCCGGTCCCCGTCGTCTTCGTGGAACGACAGACGCCCGACTGGACCCCGACCCCGCACCAGCTGGAGTGGGTCCGCAGCGACCACGCGACCGGCCTGGAGATGGCGGTCCGGCATCTGCACACGCTCGGCCACCGCAACATCGGCCTGGTGCTGTCCAAGGGCAGCCCCACCTCGGCGCACCTCGCCGTCGGCTGGCACCGCGCGTGTGCCGCGCTCGGTCTGTCCGACGCCTTCCTGATACGCGAGAGCGTCGCCCTCGACGTCCCGGGGCACCGCCGGATCATCGGCGACATCCTCGACGGCTGCCACCGCTCCGGCATCACCGCGCTCATCGTGCACAGCGACCCGGACGCCCTGTCGATCGTCCAGTACCTCACCGAACAGGGCATCCGGGTCCCCGACGACATGGCGCTCGTCAGTTACGACGACGAGGTCGCGCACCTCGCCGATCCCGCCATCACGGCCGTGCGGCCGCCCAAGGCGCTGGTCGGCCGCACGGCTGTGGAGATGATGCTCGCGCGGCTCCTCGAAGGCAGCCGCAGGCCCGCCCAACGGGCCCTGATCCTCCCGGAGTTGGTGATCCGTTCGTCGTCGCTCCGGGCCGCGCCGCAGACACCGCCCGCACCGTCCGTGCCGGCGGCCCGGCGCCGCGAATCGGCCTGAGCGTCCTACTGGTCCGCGGGCTCCAATTGGCCGTAGGCCGCCCGCAGCCGGTCCGCGAGCTGCTCGGCGCCGACGGTGTCCAGCCCCTTGCGCCCGCTCACCGCAGCCTTCGCGGCCTGGAGGTTGTCCGCGAACACGGCCCACGAGGCGCCGGTGTAATCCCCGCGCTCGGGCGCACCGACGTCCGCGAGCGCACTGCGAATCGCCGAGGAGTCCACGGCTCCCCGCACCGCACCGGACGCCGTCTGCAGGGCGTCGACGACGAGCTTCCCGGACTTCAGCACGAACCGTGCCTCGTGCTTGCCGTCCGGCAGGCCGCGCAGCGCGTACGTCGCAAGGCGCTTGTCGGTGGCGGCGGTCTTGGCGTCCCGCGCGACGAGCCGGCCGTCGACGTACACGTCGACCACGGCGCTGCCGTCGTTCCCGCCGATGACGTCGACGCCCGTGCCGCGGAACGGGACGGTGAAGGACGCGCCTGCCGCGGTGCTCGTCGAGGTGGACCGGTACCAGTCCATGGCGTCGCCCAGGGACGCCTTGCGGCTCCAACTGCCCTCGTACGACACTGATTTGTCCATGTTGTCGAGCTGCTCGGTGCCGTACGGCGCGTACCCGTCGACCGTCTCGACCTTCAGGTCGTCGAAGCCGGTCCTGTGGAAGTCGCTGCCGAGCTTGACGCGGCCCTGGCGCTCCGGGGTCGGGTCGTCGTAGGTGGAGACGGCCTTGCCGTCGACGAACGCCGTGATGCGCGCCCCCTTCGCCTCGACGGCGAGCCGGTAGCGGTCGGCCGCGGCGACCTTGCCCTGGCCGACGGCCGTGCCGTACTCGTAGAACGTCCAGGCGCCGTCGGCCCCGATCCGCAGGTTGTAGGCGGCGTCGCTGATCGCCATGCCCTTCTGCTGCCGCACGCCCAGCGCCGCCAGCCCCCCGTCGGCGTCCGGGAACGAGACGTCGACGGACGCCTTGTAGTTCTCCCAACGGAAGTCGCCCACCGTGGTGTTGGGAGTGTTCTTGTTCCAGGCGGCGGTGTCCTTCATGGACTGGTCCATGTACTGGTACAGCGTCCCGTTGTCGCCCACTTCCCAGGCGCCGGTCTGGTCGACCATGTAGCGGGGCTGCTGGCCGCGCGAGGCGAGGTACGGCTGGTAGATCTTCCCGACCCGGACCTTGCCCTCCTCGCCGTACGCGAAGTCGTCCGCGTACAGATAACGGTCGCCGGTGTCACTGCGCCCGCCGCTCTTGTCGGTGTCCAGGACGGAGCGCGTCCCGGACGAGGGCAGTCGCCGGGCCGCCGCGTCGTCGGCGCTCGCGTCGAGCGTCGTGAGGGTGGTGATGGAGCGCGGCTTGACGGTGTACGCGTAGTACCCGTCGCCGTCGGGGCGGATCTCGTCGACGAGGTGCTTGAAGTTGGCGTCGTAGCGCTGCCCGGGGTCGGCCGCGCGCGTCTCCCAGACCTCCATGGTCGGATCGCTGCCGAGCCGCAGGTTCTCGGCCTTGATCCGATAGGTCTTCGCCTGGTCGCTGTCGTTGACGACGACGGTCGAGAAGTCCTTCTTGGCCGGGTCCGCGAGCGTCATGTAACTCGGGGCGCCGTTCGACCCGTCCAGGTTCTCGGTACCGCTGACCCCGCTGTAACTGGCCTCGGGCACGGTCCGCCAGATCCCCGCGGTGTTCGTGTCATTCTCCCAGCCGGTCTTCGCGAACTGGGTGAACTGCTGCATCACATAGATCGCCGCGTCGTAGTGCAGGTATCCCGACCAGGGATCGCGCGCGCTCACCAGCTCCTTGTGGCTGTACTGAGCGCCTTCGTAGAACGACCCGATGGCCGGCTGGAAGACGTAGTGCGTCCGCTTCGAGTTCGCGTACCCCTTCACCAGGCGGTTCGCGACGTCGAGGGCACTCTGCACGCCGCCGATCCCGGTACTGGCCCCGCCCGGCCCCTCGTTGTTGTTCACCCGGTAGTCGGTGAACCCGAAGGACCCGGTCCCCTCGCTGTACCAGACCTCCTTGTCCTGCCCGTACGCGTTGTCGCCGGTCGCCAGCTTCGTGTACGGGAGGTTGGTGGCGCTGTCGGCTGCGCCGTCGTGCCGGTCCTCCGTCGTGTAGTGGTACCCGGTCGCGTCGACGATCCCGAAGAGATCGGCGTCGCTGAGCATCGCGGGACCCATGTTGAGGGTGTTGTTCTCGTCCGAGGCGACGATCTTGATCCGGTGGTAGGCCGCGGCGACCTTCGCCCGGTCCTTCGCCGCGATCCCGTACCGCGCGTCAGCGAAGTCCGTGTCGCTCACGACGGCGTTCTTGTACCACTTGATGAACGAGATGTCGGGCGACCGGGTCTCGTTCTTGTCCGGGTTCACGTAGTCGACCATGTACCCGTACTTCTCGTACACGTCGAGAACGGTCTCCTTGTACCACCGGTACATCTCGTCCGTCCCGGTCCCCTTGTTCCACTCCTGCTGGACCCACTGGGGCATCTCCCAGCGCAGGATCGAGACCTTGAGCCCCGGATTGACCGTCTTGGCGTCGGCGGCCAGCTGGAACCCGGGGGAACGCGCGGCGTCGGCCAGCTCGTCCGCCGTGCGCATGGTCGCCGGATCGGCGCCGGTCGAGGTGTTGGTGTCCGACCCCATCTCGACCTTGACGTGATTGATCAGGGGATGCGTGCCACCGAACATCGTCCGGATGAACTGCCAGTAGCGTTCCGGGTGTTCGGCCTTGTAGTCCATCAGCAGATTGCTCGTGCTGTTGCAGCTGAGCACGCCGAGACCCTTGTACGTCAGCCCGTTGACGTTGTCGGCCCGCACGTCGTTCCCGTCGACCACCACCTCGACGGGCCCGTCCTCGGCGTGACCGGGAGGCGCGGCGAGCAGCCCCGCCCCCAGCGTCACCGCGGCGGCAGCGGCGAGTGCGGCCCATCGCGGTCTTCCCTGAGCACACGTCTTCTTCGGCGCGTGCGTGTTCGTCTCTGAATGCATGGGACATGACACAACGTGGCCGTTCAGAGCCTCTACGGATCGCCCTGACCCGAACGGACTCGCTCCGACTCGAACACCGGGCCTGCTCAAGCTCCGCCGTTGATGGTGTCGCGGGCGGCCCTGCGGAAGTCCTGGACCGTTTGGTAGAGGAGGTGTTCGCGCTGCGCCGCCACAGCGAGATCCTCGGCCCTGCGAGCCCTCTCACCGGCGTGGGCGTCGTCGACCATCCGTCGCATGACCACCGCCAGCTCGTGGGAAGCCCTGGTCACGCGATCGGCAACGGCAGCGAGCCCAGCCGGACCCTCAAGGACGACCACCTCCAAGGACCGGTGCACTTCACGGGCGAGGTCGACGAAGCGGCGTACCCCGTCGTCGACGTCCGAGAGTGCCGGCTCATCGGCACGCAGCGCGGCGAGGATGTAGTCCATGGCGATGTCGCGGTCGTGGAGGGCGCTGAGGTAGCCGGCGCACGCGTCGCGGCGCTGCTGGCGACGCCACTGCCTGTGCTGTGCCTGCGCCTGCGAGCGGCCGCTGATGAACGCGGCGCCCAACGTCGCGAGAGAACCGACGCCAGCGCCCAGTACAGCTGCGAGACCTGCATCCATCCCGTCAGTCTGCCGTGGCTGGAACTTGTACGGGAGCTCAGGGCACTGCAATGATCGGCGATCATGCGACGGGAAGAACTGGGGCCGATCGAGAGCCAGTTGTGGCGCGCCTGTGCTCAGGGGCAACCCGTCGACCTCCGTCCCGAGTCACCGCAGGCCGCCCGGCCCGCCGTACGAGCCGAGTTCCTGATGGGTCTGCTTCTCGGCGCCGGGCCCGAACCCGGGCCGGGAGAACGCCCCGCGTTGCGCCTGAGCGGCGCCTCCATCACCGGCACGCTGGACCTGCGGTTCGCCGACGTCACCGTACCCGTCGTCCTCGCGGACTGTCACTTCGCCGAAGCCCCCCTCATGCAGGGGGCAGAGTTCCGTGAACTCAGCTTCAGCGACTGCGTGTTGCCGGGACTGCACGCCGGCGCCGTCCGGGTTCACGGTCGGCTCGTCCTCTCCCGCTGCCGACTGTCCGGCCCTCTCGTCCTCACTCGGGCCGAGATCCACAGCGACCTGGACCTGACGCATACGGAGATCAACGCTCCGGACGGCGAGGCCATCTCCGCCGTACGCCTGACCACGGGCGGGGATCTGCTGGGCACCCACCTGACCGTGCACGGTGGCGTGCGGGTGACCGGCGCCTCCATATCCGGCGAGTTCGAGCTGCAAGGCGCACGGCTGAGCAATCCCGGCCGGGTCGCCCTCGACGCCTACCACGCCCAGATCACCGAGGACTTCACCTTCCACCCCGGCTTCAGCGCGGAGGGGCGCATCATCATCTCGGGCGCGACCGTGGCCGCGGCCATCGGATTCTGCGGAGCCCGTCTGGACAACCCCGGCGACATCGCCCTCGAAGCCGTCGACGTCACCGTCAGCCGCAACTTCGACCTCGGCGTGGGCCTCAAGGTGAACGGCGGCATCAAGCTCGACGGCAGCCGCATTGGCACCCGCCTCAGTTTCCACAACGCCGACGTGACCCTCCCCACCGGCACCGCACTGTCATTGCGCCTGCTCCAGGCGCGGGAGACGGATCTGCGCACCCACCAGCAGATCGCCGGTACGGTCGATGCCAGCAACGCCCAACTCGGCGTCCTCTACGACTCGCCCGCCACCTGGCCGGCCCGACTGCGGCTCACGGACACGGCCTACGAGTCCCTCGCCACTCCCCTCCCCGCGACCGAACGCCTCGCCTGGATCCAGCGCGGCGCAGGGGGCTACCTCCCGCAGCCCTACGAGCAGCTCGCTGCCGCCTACCGGCGTCTGGGACACGAGGACGAAGCCCGTACGGTGCTGCTCGCCAAGCAACGCCACCGCCGCTCCACGCTCCCCTGGCACGCACGCGTGTGGGGATACCTCCAGGACGCCACCGTCGGCTACGGCTACCGGTCCGCGCGCGCCGCCCTGTGGATCATCACGCTCCTCGCGCTGGGCACGTCCTTCTTCTCGACGCATCGCCCCGCCGCCCTGGAGGCGGACAAGGCCCCGCCCTTCAGCCCCGTGTTCTACACGCTCGACCTCCTGCTCCCCATCATCGGCTTCGGCCAGAAGGCCGCCTTCGCACCGCACGGCGGCGGCCAGTGGCTCGCCTATGCGCTGACCACCGCCGGATGGATCCTGGCGACGACCGTGACCGCCGGAGTGTCCAGGGCCCTCAGCCGCCAGTGACCGGGGCGTCGGCGTACCGGCTCGGCAGCCCTGTCGTAGACACACCGAAGCGGGCCCGTCACCTGTACGAGTGACGGGGGCCAAGCCGTGTGTGGACCTCGTTGCGTTGGGGACCCGAACTCTGCCGAGGGGCCCGTCCCGAACAGGCGCCCCACGCCTGGGGCTCCCGGCCGCCGCACCCGCGGGCGAGTGCCTCCTGTCCAGTGGACGCCCGTAGGGTGTCGGCGCCCCGTCGGCGCCCATCAGATGTGCGGCCCTACGAGCCCGTCCCTATGGGTGCAAAGAGCGCTCAGAGCCCTGCGTAGAACTGTGAGGGCGTACCGCTGCGAAGGCCCTCGCGCAGACCCGCCTGCACCCGGCCCCGGCGCCATCTCCACCCCGGGTTCCACCCATGGGTCCAGGTGCCACAGGCCCTGTCGCAGCAGTCTTGAGGCATGACAACGACCGAGTGGATCACCGACATCGCCCTCCTCCTCGTCGTCTTCCGGCAGCTGCGGGAAGGACGCCTGGATCTGAAGACCTTCCTCATCCCGCTGGGGATCGTGGCCTTCGTGGCCTGGTCCTATCTGGACACCGTTCCCACCGGGGGCAACGACCTGGTGCTGATCGGCACCCTCGTGGCGGTGGGAGCCGCGCTCGGCATCGCCGGCGGCGTCTACACCAGGATCCGGACCTCGGGCGAACACCTCCTGATCAAGGCCGGCGCCGTCTCGGCCACTCTGTGGGTGCTCGGCATGGGTGCCCGGATGGCCTTCCAGCTGTGGACCCAGCACGGCGGTGGCGACACCGTGGCGCGCTTCAGCATCACCCACCACATCACCAGCGACCAGGCCTGGGTCGCGGCGTTCGTCCTGATGGCACTGACCGAGGTCGTCACCCGGCTGGCCACGATCTACCTCCGCAGCCTCCGCGTACCCACCGCGCCGGTGGCCGTGGCGACCGTGCCGGTGGCCGACCCCGCCGTGCGACCGTGAGCTATCGTCTGGCCGTGGCAGCCACCGAGACTCCTCCGCCGTCCGGGCCGGCCCCCTCCTCGGGGACCGGCCCGCGGCCGCTTCCCGGCCGGGAACCCTGGCTGCAGTGGGTGCTGAACATCGGCGTCGTCGTCGCCGGCGCCCTGACCATCCGGCCCATGGGACTCGACGGCCGGGGCCTCGCGGTCCTGGTCCTCTTCGTCATCAACAGCGTGGCGCTTCTCGCCCGCGCCCTGCCCGAGTCCAAGGTCCCGCCGCGGGTCGCGGTGCTCTGGCTGACCGGCGGCATCATCGCTGCGGCCGCCCTGATCGGCGTCAGCCGCAGCGGTTCGAGCTACATGTTCGCGTTCTTCATCGCCGGACACATCGGCTACCGGCTGCCCACGAGGACGGCCCTCACCCTGGCGGGGCTGTGCAGCCTGCTGTGCGGCGCCGTCCTGTACTTCCGTCTGGGCCCCGGCCACGACGCGCTGCCGTGGGCGCTCGGTCTGGCCACGGGCGTCCCGGTTCTCGTCGGGATCATCAACCGCAGCAGTCAGCGCGCCGTCCAGGCGGTGATCGCGGCCGCCGAGTCCGCCGAGCGGGCGGCCCGTGCCGAGGCCCAGGCCGCCGTGCTCACCGAGCGCAGCCGGATCGCCCGCGACGTGCACGACGTCCTCGCCCACTCCCTGGCCGGGATCAACATGCAGCTGGAGCTGGCCGACGCGCTGCTCGACACCGGCGACCTGGACAAGGTCCGGGAGGCCAACAACAAGGCGCACAGCATGGTCAAGGAGAGCCTCAAGCAGGCCCAGTGGACCGTGCACGCCCTGCGCGAGGACGCTCTGCCGCTGGTGGAGAGCCTGGCCGCGATGACCGAGTCGTCCGGTCACCGCGACGCGCTCACCGTCACCGGGACCGTCCGCCAGGTGTCGGCCCGGGCGACCCAGAACCTGCTGCGGATCGCGCAGGAATCCCTGACGAACGCGGGCCGGCACGCGCCCGGCGCGACGGTGGCGGTGGAACTGGCGTTCGCCCCCGCGTCGACCACGCTGCGGATCCGCAACGGCCCGGCCACCCGTGCCGTGACCGCGGGTGTCGGCAGCGGCATGGGGCTGATCGGAATGCGCGAGCGCGCGGCCCTCCTGGGTGGCACGATCACCGCGGGCCCGGTCACCGAAGGACCGGAGCAGGGCGGCTGGCAGGTGGAGGCAGTGATCCCCGATGAGTGAACAGGGCGAGAAGGTGCAGCAGTTGAGGGTGGTCGTCGCCGACGACCAGGCCGCGGTCAGGGAGCCGCTCGCCGCAGTGCTCGGCCTGACCGAGGACATCGAGGTCGTCGCTGCGGCCGCGGACGGCACCGAGGTGCTGACCGCCGTCTCCGGTGCCGCGGTGGACGTGGTCCTGATGGACCTGCGCATGCCGGTCATGGACGGGATCGAGGCGACGCGCCGGCTCAGTGAGGAGCACCCCGAGGTGGCCGTGGTGGTGCTGACCACGTTCGCCGACGACGAGTCGATCCTGGCCGCGCTCGGCGCCGGGGCCCGCGGCTATCTGACCAAGAACGCCGGCCGCCAGGACATCGTGCGCGCCCTGCGCGCGGCGGCCGCGGGCCAGTCGGTGCTCGACCGCGAGGTCCAGGACCGGCTGCTGGCCACCGTTCGCACCAAGCCGCAGGCGTCGGGGACGTCGCTGCCCCAGGACATCACGCCGCGCGAGCGCGAGGTACTCGGTCTGATCGGTCAGGGCCTGCCGAACCGGGCCATCGCCGAGCAGCTGTTCATCAGCGAGGCCACGGTCAAGACGCACATCAACAACCTGTTCGCCAAGGCGGGCATCCGCGACCGGGCCGACGCCGTGCGCAGGGCGATCGCGGCGGGCCTCGCCTGACCTTGCCTGACCTCGCCTGACCTCGGCGGGCCTCTGAACGCGACCTGTACCAATTCCGCGTACGGCTCACGTAGAAGCGAGCCCCGTCCCGCTCGCCGGCTCAGTCCCCGGCGACGCGGATGATCGTCTTGCCGGGTGTCCGCTTGGCCGGGGTGAAGGCGGCGATCGCCTCGGTGAGCGGTCGCACGTCGCCGACGACCGGCTTGAGGCGGCCGTCCCGTACCCGTCGGGCGAGGTCGCTCAGGCGGGCGCGGTCGGGTTCGACGACGAAGAAGACAGCGCGTCCGTCACGGGGACGGACGGTAACGGGTTCGGCGATGGTGACCAGGGTGCCGCCGGGGCGGACCAGGGCCGTGGAGCGTTCGAGGATCTCGCCGCCGATCACGTCGAACACCACGTCGACGTCGCCGACGTCCTCCAGCTTCTCGCCCTGGAGGTCGACGAAGGCGTGGGCGCCGAGGGCGAGTGCCCTGTCGCGGTCGTCGGCGCGTCCGGTGCCGATCACGTGCGCGCCGGCCGTCCGGGCCAGCTGCACGGCGATCGAGCCGACGCCGCCCGCCGCGCCGTGGATGAGGACGCTCTGCCCGGTCCGGAGGTCGGCGTGGTCGAACAGGGCCTGCCAGGCGGTGAGTCCGGAGATCGGCAGTGCGGCGGCCGTGACGTGGTCGACGTCGGCGGGGAGCGGCGCGAGGTTGCGGGCCTCGACCGCGGTGTACTGGGCGAGGGTGCCGTTGCGGGCCCAGTCGGTCAGGCCGTAGACGCGCTGCCCGATGGTGAGGCCGGTGGTGCCGTAGCCGAGTTCGACGACGACGCCGGACAGTTCGTGACCGGGCACGCTCGGAGTGCGGTCGCGTCCGGCCCGGTCGGTCCAGGTGCCGGGCCAGTCCAGTTCACCCGGTGTGAATCCGGCGGCGTGGACCTTCACGATGACGTCGTTCTCAGCGGCGTGCGGATGGGGCAGCTCGGCGAGGGTGAGGCCGCCTGCGCCGGCCGCGCGGTCCTGGACGGTGATGGCTTGCATGAGGGGTGCCTCCGAGGTGCGAGAGGTGAGCGCCGGCGTGCGGCGCCACCAGGGTCACTTCGACTCTAGGATCCAGGCGTCCCAATGATGTGGGCCATGCTTGCCCGCTTCGAGTGGGCCATTCGCTCCGACTGTCCGCACCTCGTCATCTCGCTCTTGCGATAGGCAGGTAAATACCTGCATAATGATGAGCGTGAGCCTAGAAGCAACAGCGATCGACTCGGTGTTCAAGGCGCTGGCCGACCCCACGCGGCGGCTCCTGCTCGATCGACTGCGCGAGCACAACGGGCAGACGCTGCGCGAACTGTGCGAGCGCCTCGACATGGCCCGCCAGTCGGCGACCCAGCACCTGGACGTCCTCGTGCGGGCCAATCTCGTCACCGTCGTACGGCGCGGCCGGGAGCGCCTGCACTACCTCAACCCGGCCCCGATCCACGAGATCGAGGAGCGCTGGATCTCCGGGTTCGACAGGCCCCGCCTGCAAGTGATCAGTGCCATCAGGCACCAGGCAGAGGAGTACGCCATGACCGACGCACCCACTTCAGTACCGAACTACGTCTACGTCACCTACATCCGCGCCAGTGCGGAGCAGGTGTGGCAGGCCCTGACCGACGCCGACCTCACGGCGCGCTACTGGGGACACGCCAACGTCTCCGACTGGCAGGCGGGCTCGGCCTGGGAGCACCGGCGGGTCGACGGGTCGGACAAGGTCGACGTGTTCGGCAAGGTCCTGGAGACCGAGCCCCCGACCCGGCTGGTCATCACGTTCGACGACGCACCCGACGCCGAGTCGCCGCGGGAGCCCTCGGTCGTCACGTTCCTCGTCGAACCGCATCAGGACATCGTCCGCCTCACCGTGACCCACGAGAACCTCCCCAACAAGGAGATGCTGGCCGGGATCTCGTCGGGCTGGCCGGCCGTGCTGGCGAACCTCAAGTCGATGCTGGAGACCGGCGAGGTCCTGCCGCAGGCGCCCTGGGACATGTCCCCCGCCCACTCCTGAGCCGCGCTACGCCCCTCAGCACTTCCGCACTCGTCTGCCCGTCCGCCCGCCCGTCCGTCCGTCCGTCCGCACAGGGAGTGCCCGACATGCTGGACACCGCGCCGCTCCAGAACTCCTACCGGGCGCTGCTCGACGCCGCCGCCACCGTGGCCGAGGCGGCGGACCCCGGCGTCGCCCCGCCGGACGGCGGGTGGAACGCCGACCAGATCCTCGCGCACGTCTCGCTCGTCAGCGCCGCCACGATCGCAGCCGTCGCCGGTGTCGCGGCCGGGGCGCACACGACGTACGACAACCGGATCGCCCTCGACGCCTGGACCATCGAGCGGGCCGTCGCGCACGCCGGCGGCAACCCCGGGCTGCGCAACCGCATCAGCGCCCAGGCGGCCGCCCTGTGCGCACTCGCCGGAGCTGCGGTGCTCAGCGACGCAGAGCTCGCCACCCCGGTGCCCACCCGGCTCCTGTCCAACGACACCCTGCTGGTCGATCAGCCCGTGCCGCTGGGCGACATCATCAACGGCCTGGCGGAGACAGAACTGCCCGGCCACACGAAGCAGCTCCTCGCCCTCCTTCCCGAGCGGACTCCGGCCGCGCGGTGACCTCCCCGCCCGGCCGCGTCACATGGCCGCGTCACATGGCTTCGGCTCCCGCCCTGATCGCCTCACGGATACGGAAGTACGTGCCGCAGCGGCACACGTTCCGTATGCCGTCGAGGTCCGCGTCGGTGATCTCGCGGCCTTCTTCCTTCGCCCTGCGGACCACGGCCACCGCGGCCATGATCTGGCCGGGCTGGCAGTAGCCGCATTGCGCCACGTCCTGGTCGAGCCAGGCCTGCTGCATCGGGTGCAGGTCCGCGTCGACGGTGTCCGCGAGGCCCTCGATGGTGGTCACCTCGTCGTCGGGCCTGAGCGCCTTGACCGGGATCGCGCACGGGTTGACGGCCTTGCCGTTGAGGTGGCTGGTGCAGGCCTTGCAGACGTTGATGCCGCAGCCGTACTTGGGGCCGGTGACCCCCAGGACGTCGCGCAGCACCCACAGCAGGCGCACGTCGTCGGCCACGTCGACGGTGACCGTCTCGCCGTTCACGCGGAAGGTGTGCTCGGGCACGGGTGCTCCCAGGTGTGAAGTTCGGAGGGGTGGGGTTCAGGGATACGGGGCTCAGGGGGTGGGGGGGTGCAGATGTGTGGGGTTCAGATGGCGTGGTCCAGGCCGTCGGTGGGCGAGGCCGGGACGGGCGGGACGGTCGGCTTGGGCTCGAAGGAGAGCGTGCCGTGGTTGATGGGGAAGCTGGTCGGCATGGTGCCGGTGGCCCGCGCGTAGGCGCAGGCGACCGCGGCCATGGCGGCGGCGACCCCCAACTCCCCCGCGCCACCCGGCCTTTCGCTGCTGCTCGGCATGATGACGATGTCGAGTTCGGGCGGGGTGTTCCACTGCCGGGTGTAGAAGTAGTTGTCCCAGCTGGCTTCGAGGAAGGCGCCGTCGCGCAGGTGGAGGCTCGCGGTGAGGGTCTGGGCGATGCCGTCCATGAGACAGCCCATCATCTGGGCCTCCAGGCCGCGGGGGTTGACGGCCAGGCCCACGTCCACGGCGCACACCGCCTTGGTCACGCGCGGTCCGGCGACGCCGTCGCGGATCGGCCGGTTCACGGTCTCCGGGCGGCAGTCGATCTCCACGAGGACCGCGTTGGCGGAGTGGTACTCGGTGTGCACGGCGATGCCCTGCGCCGTGCCGGCCGGCATCGCGCGGCCCCAGTTGCCCAGGTCGGCGACCTTGTCCAGGACCGCACGGGCCCGCTCGTCGCCCAGCGCGTCGTGCCGGAAGCGGACCGGGTCCTTGCCCATGTTCGCGGCGAGCCGGTCGACGATCAGCTCTCGGGCGCAGGTGACGTCAGGTGAGTAGACGTTGCGCATGCTGCCCGTGTTGAAGCCCTTGTCGGTCTCGTTGAGCACGCGGCTGTACACGCCGAAGTCGTACGGCATCGACTGGGAGAGCTGGAAGAACGTCTCCGAGAAGCCGATGTCGCCTACGGGAAGTTTCGCGGCGATCGCCGTGATGATCTCGCCGAAGCCGTGGCTCAGGTCGGTGGCGACGCTGGTGTGCCGCTGTTTGTAGCCGAGCACCGTGCCGCCCAGGTAGGAGGCCCGTACCCGCGAGGTGGCCATGGGGTGCGCGCGCCCTTGGCGGGCGTCGTCCGCGCGGTGCCACATGAGTTTGACGGGCTTGCCCATCTTCTGGGAGGTCTCGGCGGCCTCCCGCGCCGCGTCGAAGAACAGTTTGCGACCGAAGGAGCCGCCGCTCTCCGTGACGTGCACGGTGACCGCGCCGACCGGGAGGCCCAGCTGGGCGGCGATGGTCTGCTTCGCGACGATCGGCGACTTGAGGCCGGACCAGATCTCGGCGCGGTCCGAACGGACGTCCGCGATGGCGCAGTTGGGCTCGAGAGCGCTGTTGCCCCGGAAGTGGAAGGTGAAGGTCTCCTCCACGGTCGGCGTCACCGAGGGCAGGCCCATGGACGGTTCGGCGGCCTTCAGTTCGTCCAGGACGGTCCGGTCGGACTTGCCGGCGGCCGTGCCGGGCCGCCACGCGACGTTCAGGGCCCGTACGGCGTCGATGCACTGGCCGAACGTCCGCGCCCGGACCGCCACGCCGGTGGAGATCACCACGGCGTCGGTGACACCCGGCATCGTGCGGACGGCATCCAGGTTGGCCACCGACGCGACCTTGCCGTTGATGGTGGGCGGCCGGCACACCATGGTCGGCAGCGCGTCGGGGACGGCGAGGTCCATGGCGAACTTCTTGCGGCCGGTGACGGCGGCGAGCGCGTCGACCCGGTTCCGTGGCGTGCCGATGACGGTGAAGCGGTCGGCCGGCTTGAGTGCGACGGTGACTGCTTCGGTCGTGACGGCCGCGGCCTTCCGCGCGAGGCCACCGATGCCGATGCTCTCTCCGGCGGCGCCGATCACTTCTCCGGCCTTGATCGTCAACGTGGAGACGGCCACGCCGAGTTCGGTCGCGGCCGCCTCCAGCAGGCGGCCGCGCGCGACGGCGGCGGCGACCCTGACCGGCGTGTACGTGGAGATGGTGGTGTTCGATGCGCCGGTGAGCTGGTTGAAGAGGAGTTCGGGGCGTGCGTCGGCGAGCGTGACCCGCACCCGGTCCAGCGGGACGTCCAGCTCCTCGGCGATCAGCATCGCCGTCGAGGTGGTGATGCCCTGGCCCACTTCCGCGCGGGGCAGCGCGAAGGACACCGTGCCGTCGGTGTTGACCTGGACCGTGATCAGGGCAGAGGTGGGCGCCGCGGCCAGGGTCATGGCGTCGTTGAGGTCGACGATCTCGGTGATCTCCGTCGTCGGGATGCCGGGTCCCGAGGCGGTGTCGGCGGCGGTCGCTGCCGGGGCCGGGGCGAGTTCGGCGGCGGCCATCAGCGTCGGTGCCGCGAGGACGTAGCCGAGGAACCGGCGTCTGCCCAGAGCGGGTTCCGGTGGTGGTGGCTGGGGGTTTCGGTCGGTCGTCCCACTGCTGCGCGGTCTCATAGGCGTGTCCCGTGTGTACGGCTCGGCCCCGGGTGGTGGCCGGCGGTCCGGTTGCTGCGGGGTGGCGGGCGGCGGGGCGGTTCGAGCGGTCACCGTCCCAGCCGCCCGCCCGTCGGGGGGCTGTCGGAGCCGAACCGGCCGTTCAGGAGGGCCGGTTCATGTCCGGGATGTTGATGGCTATGGGCTTTCCTTCGGCGAGGAAGAGCAGGACGAACTGGCGGATGGCCTCCTCCAGCGTCCACACCACCGAGGGGATGCCGGGGAGCGGGATCAGTCCCTCCCGGAAGGCCACCAGCAGCGGCCAGGCGGTCGCGATCAGCGGCTTGAGGATCGGCTCCCTGGACAGGCCGATCATGTCGCCCACCTGATCGCTGAGCGTGTACCGGGAGAACGCGCTGATCAGGGGGCGTGTGATGCCGAGGTCGAGTTCTGCCACGATGCCCAGGAGGACGTCGGCCAGTGCCTCTCCTTCGGTGGTGTGCGCCAGGATCGGGTCGAGGACCTGCTTCGACTGGGCGTTGGCCGCGTCCCACGTGGCGGGAATGTACTCGGCCTTGACGCCGAGCATCGCCGCGCTGACCTGCCACACGTGCAGATAGGCGTCCGCGTCCGCGGTGGAGACCTTCACTCCCCACTCTTTTAGCTTGCGCATGACAAACGTGGCCAGGCTGTGCCAGGTGACCAGGATGTCGGCCTGGCTGATCGGGATCTTCTGACCGCCGCTGACGCGCGTCCAGTCCGGGGACTGCGGGAGCAGGTGCCGCACCGCCGCGTGCACCAGCCGCGTCTTGACGGCGGTCACGACCATCGAGCCCTGCGGCTTGTAGGCGTACACGTCGCCGATGTCGTAGCCGAGCCGGGCGGTCTTGGCGATGCGGTCCTTCATGTCCGCGCCGCCCTTGGAGTAGTACACGGCGCGCGACTCACGTGGGATGGCGGTGCTCATGAGGCCGCTGCCGAGGCCGTAGAGCGCGCCGACGTAGATGCCCTTGGTCTTGCTGAACTGGGAGGCCCGGTCGAGCTTCGTCGTGTCCGCCCATGAGGGCAGCTGCCGGGCGTGCTCCATGAACTCCCGCAGGTCAGCGGGGAGTCCGTCGGGCAGCGCCTGGTCGTTGCGCGTCCACTGCTTCAGCGCCGCGTTGGCCTTGGCCACCTCGCCGCGCTCGATGACGGCGGCGAGGACCGGGTCGGCCTCCTCGTCCCACACCCACTCGGGGTCGACGCCGGCGCCCTGTCCCGCCACCGACCCGCTGGGCGACCACGTCCACAGGGACCGGGCGGCGGCGGGCGACGCCGCGCTCAGCGCTCCGAAGGCTCCGAACGCTCCGCCGGCCAGCAGCATGTTCCGCCTGCTGAGCCTGCCGTTGAGCTGATCCATCCTGGACATCCTTTCAGCGTGCACTCGGCCGGTTGGTGTCGGGAATCGTGAGTTCCGTGCCTTTCCCCTTGGTGAGGAAGAGGAGGATGTACTGACGCGCCGCCTCGTCGACCGTCCAGGCGAGCGGCGGCACCAGCGGGAGCTTGATGAGCCCCTCGCGGAAGGCGACCAGCTTCGGCCACACGGTCTCGATGGTCCGGTGCCAGAACGGCTCCGCGGGAATGCCGTCCATGTCGGCGACCCGGTCGCCGACCAGGTAGCGGGCGAGGGCGTTGACGAGCGGTCGGTCGACACCACCGGGGCTGGTCTGCTCGGCGAGCTGGCCGAGCAGGATGTCGGTCAGCTCGACGCCTTCCTTCGTGGACCGGAGGATCGGGTCGAGGACCTGCTTCGACTGGGCGTTGGCGGCGTCCCAGGTGGCGGGGATGTACTCGTCGCGCACGCCCAGCATGTGCGCGGTCACCTGCCACACGTGCAGATAGGCCTCGGAGTCGGCGGAGGTGACCGGCACCTTCCACTCCAGGAGCTTCTGCATCGCGTACGTGGCGAGACTGTGCCAGGTCACCAGGATGTCGGCCTGGCTGATCGGGATCTTCTGGCCGTCGCTGACCTGCGTCCACGCCGGGGACTGCGGCAGCAGGTGCCGCACCGCCGCGTGCACCATCCGCGTCTTGACGGCCTGTACGGCACAGTCGCCGCCGTCCCGGTAGGCGTCCAGGTCACCGACGGCGAAGCCGAGGATACTCGTCTTGGCGACGCGGTCCTCCATGTCGGCGCCGCCCTTGGAGTAGTACACCGAGCGGGCTTCCCGGGGGATGGCGGTGCTGAGCATGCCGCCGCCGATCCCGTTGAGCACGTTCAGGTAGAAGCCGCGCGACTCGTTGAACTTGGCGGCCCTCTCCAGCTTGTCCCGGTCGGCCCAGGACGGCAGGCGGCGCGCCGCGTCCATGAACTCCCGTACGTCCTGCGGGAGTCCGGCGGGCGGTGCCTGATCGTTCCGGGTCCAGGCGTGCAGCCCCTCGTTCACCTTGGCGACGTCGCCCCGGTCGATCACGGAGGCGATCAGCCGGTCGGCCTCGTCGTCCCAGACCCATTCCGGGTCGGCGCCCGCCCCCGCACCGGCGACGGAGCCGCTCGGCGACCACGTCCACACGGAGCGCGCACTGGCCGGCGACGCCGCGCTCAGCGCGCCGACGGCTCCCAGCGCACCTCCTGCCAGCAACATTTTCCGCCTACTCAACCCGTCCATTGCTCTGAACTCCTCCTAGAGTTCGATGGATCTGCTCGTCCTGCAGTCGCTTTGGTACGGTGAAACACATCGAGCTTCTCTGTATCACCAGGGGAGCACAGTCACCCCATGAACGCCAGAGGCTTCACGGAATCAGGGAGGCACTTGTGGAACCTGTCCTGTCCGAGCCGGTGGGAGCTTCCGGCCCTCCCTCCGTCCTGGAGCTCGCCTTCAGCGACGCCGCCGCCGACTCCGCGGACATGGACGACGAGGTGTCCGTGCGCCTCCTCGACGCCGCGTACGAGCAGTTCTGCCGCATGGGCATCAAACGCTCGACCATGGCGGACGTGGCGAAGCTCGCGGGAGTCTCGCGCATCACCGTCTACCGCCGCTTCGCCACGAAGGAGGCCCTGGTCGAGCAGGTCGTACGGCGTGAGTTCCGGCGCTACTTCGACCAGTTCGCCGTCGAGGTCCAGGCCGCCGGGACCGTCGCCGAGCGGGTCGTCGTGGGCTTCGTGAGCTCCCTGCGCGCCATCCGGCACAACCGGCTCATCGGCGGTCTGATGACCGTCGAGCCGGAGGTCGTCGTGCCGTCGATGACCGGCGACGGGGGCCGCACCCTGTTCGTGGTGCAGCAGTTCGTCGCCGAGCGGCTGCGGCAGGAGCAGCGGGCCGGCCATGTGGGCGCCGACGTGGACGTGGACGTGGTGGCCGAGATGATGGTCCGCGTCTGTACGTCGTTCCTGGTCGTGCCGAGCCAGGTCATCGACCTCGACGACGACGAGCGGATGCGCACGGTGGCCCGGCAGTTCCTGGTGCCGATGCTCGGGCCACCGTGCGCGGACCCGCGTCACGCGTAGTGCTCACCCCGTTCGGCCCTGGCGACGAGCGACGCGGGCGGATCGAAGCGCCGTCCGTAACGCTCCGTCAGTTCCCGTGCCCTGGTGACGAATCCGGGCAGTCCCCCGGGATAGCCGTTGATGTACTGCAGTACGCCACCGGTCCAGGACGGGAAGCCGATGCCCAGGATCGAGCCGACGTTCGCGTCGGGCACCGAGCGCAGCACCCCCTCGTCCAGGCAGCGCACGGTGTCCACGGCCTCGGCGAACAGCATCCGCTCCTTCATGTCCTCGAAGGGGATGCGCCGGCCCGGCACGGTGAAGTGCTCGTACAGGCCGGGCCACAGGCCGGTGCGCCTGCCGTCCTCGCCGTAGGCGTAGAACCCGGCTCCCGACGACCGTCCGCCGCGCCCGAACTCGTCGATCATGCGGTCCACGACGGGTTCCGAGCCGTGCGGGTGCCACGTGCCGCCCTCGGCGAGCGTCGCCGCCCTGGTCTCCTCGCGGATCCGGCGCGGCAGGGTCAGGGTCAATTCGTCGAGGAGTTGGAGGGGCGGTGCGGGGTAGCCCGCCTGGGAGCCCGCCTGTTCGATGGAGGCCGGGTTGAGCCCTTCGCCGAGCATCGCGACCGCCTCGTCGATGAACTTCGAGATGACCCGGCTGGTGAAGAAGCCCCGGCTGTCGCCCACCACGATCGGCGTCTTGCCGATCTGGCGCGCGATGTCGACGGCCTTCGCCACCGTCGCCTCGCCGGTCCGCTCCCCCGCGATGATCTCCAGGAGCGGCATCCTGTCGACGGGCGAGAAGAAGTGCAGACCGATGAAGTCCGCCGGCCGCTCGACGCCCTCGGCGAGCGAAGTGATCGGCAGCGTCGAGGTGTTGGAGGCGAGCACCGCGTCCGGTGCGACGACGCCCTGGATCTCGGCGAACACCTTCTGCTTGAGGCCGGGGTCCTCGAAGACGGCCTCGATGACCAGGTCGCAGCCGGCGAGGTCCTGAGGATCGGCGGTCGGCAGGATGCGCGCGAGGATCGCGTCGGCCTTCTCCTGTCCGATCCGACCTCGGGCGACGGCCTTGGCGAGGATCCGCTCGGAGTACTCCTTGCCCTTCCGGGCGGCCTCGTACGTGACGTCCTTGAGTACGACGGTCAGGCCGCCGCGGGCGCACGCGTAGGCGATCCCGGCTCCCATCATGCCCGCGCCCAGCACGCCGGCCTTGCGCGCGGTGTGGCGCGGGTGGCCGGCCGGGCGGCTGCCGCCGGAGTCGATGTGCTGCATGTCGTAGAAGAAGGCCTGCATCATGTTCGTCGAGACCTGGCCCGTCATCAGCTCGACGAGATACCCGGTCTCGACCTTGAACCCGGCGTCGATGTGAAGCTGGGCGCTCTCCACGGCCGCGGCGAGGATGTTGCGCGGCGCGGGCAGGTTCGCGCCCTTGAGCTGCTTGCGCAGGGTCGCGGCGTACGCGGGCAGGCTCGCGGCGACCTTCGGATGCGAGGGGGCTCCTCCGGGCATCCGGTAGCCCTTGGCGTCCCAGGGCTGTACGGCATCAGGATGGTCCAGCACCCAGCGCCTGGCCTTGTCCACCAACTCCTCGGGTGTGTCGACGAGTTCGTGCACCAGACCCTTCGCGACCGCATCCTTCGGTTTGTACTGCTGCCCCGTCAGCAGGACGTCCGTCAGCGCGTCCTGGAGGCCCAGCAGGCGTACGGTCCGGCTGACGCCGCCCGCGCCGGGCAGCAGTCCCAAGGTCACCTCCGGCAGGCCGATCCGGCTGCCGGGGGTGTCCAGGGCGATGCGGTGATGGCAGGCCAGCGCGACCTCGTAGCCGCCGCCGAGCGCCGTGCCGTTCATCGCGGCGGCGACCGGCTTGCCGAGGGTCTCCAGGCGGCGCAGCTGGTCCTTCAAGGTCACGCACAGCTCGGTGAGCGCCTCGGCGTTCTCCGGCCGGGCCCGGCTCATGAAGCCGATGTCGCCGCCGGCGAAGAAGCTCTTCTTGGCCGAGGTGAGGACGACGCCCGCGATGCCGTCGCGCTCCGCCTCCAGGCGGGCGACGGTGGCCTCCATCGAGTCGACGTACGTCTGGTTCATCGTGTTCACGGAGCTGTCCGGGTCGTCCATCGTCAGCACGACGACCCCGTCGCAGTCCTGCTCCCAGCGGATCATGTTCGTCTTCGGCATCGGTACGGCGTTCCTTTCGGCAGGTGTGCGCCGGTCGGGGGGATGTGCGCTTCAGTGCTCGGTGAGGGGCGTCGTCACGGGCCCTCTCAGCGGCGTCCTCACAGGCGTTCGATGACGGTGGCGATGCCCATGCCGCCGCCGACGCAGAGGCTGACGACGGCGCGGCGGGCCGAGCGGCGCTCCAGTTCGTCGACGACCGTGCCGACGAGCATCGCGCCGGTGGCGCCGAGCGGGTGGCCCATGGCGATGGCGCCGCCGTTGACGTTGACCTTCTCCCAGGGCAGGTCGAGGTCCTTGACGTAGCGCAGGACGACGGACGCGAACGCCTCGTTGATCTCGAACAGGTCGATGTCGTCGACGCCCAGCCCTGCCAGGTCGAGCGCCTTGCGGGTCGCCGGAGCCGGCCCGGTGAGCATGATGGTCGGGTCGGCGCCGCTGACCGCGGTGGAGACGATGCGGGCGCGGGGCACGAGGCCGAGCTCGCGGCCCACGCCTTCGCTCCCGATGAGGACGAGGGCCGAACCGTCCACGATGCCGGAGGAGTTGCCCGCGGTGTGCACGTGGTCGATGCGCTCGACCCAGTGGTACTTCTGCAGGGCCACCGCGTCGAAGCCCGCCGTCTCGCCGAGCTCGCCGAAGGACGGGCGCAGTGCGGCGAGGCTCTCGACCGTCGTGTCGGGGCGCGGGTGTTCGTCCTCGGCGAGCACGATCACGCCGTTGCGGTCGCGCACCGGCACGACCGACTTCGCGAAGTGGCCGCCGGTCCAGGCCTTCGCTGCCAGGTGCTGCGAGCGCACCGCGTAGGTGTCGACGTCGTCCCGCGAGAATCCTTCGAGGGTGGCGATCAGATCGGCGCCGATCCCCTGCGGGACGAAGTACGTGTCGAACGCCGTCTCCGGGTCGGCGGCCATCGCCCCGCCGTCGCTGCCCATCGGCACCCGCGACATGGACTCCACGCCGCCCGCGATGACGAGTCGGTCCCAGCCCGAACGGACCTTCTGGGCTGCGGTGTTGACGGCTTCGAGGCCCGAGGCGCAGAACCGGTTGAGCTGCACTCCGGCGACGTGGTCGGGCAGCCCCGCCGTGAGCGCCGCGGTCTTGGCGATGTCCATGCCCTGGTCACCGACCGGGGAGACGACGCCCAGCACGATGTCGTCGTAGCGGGCGGGATCGAGGTCCGGGTGGCGGCGCCCGAGCTCGTCGATCAGGCCGGTCACCAGGGACACCGGCTTGATGTGGTGCAGCGATCCCGTCCGCTTCCCACGGCCGCGCGGCGTGCGGATCGCGTCGTAGATGAATGCTTCGGTGCGTGCTTCGGTCACGGTGACTGCCCTCGCGTCTCGTCGTCGCCTGGCGCATCCAGCGGGGACAGGTAAGGGCATCTATTGGCGCACTGTCAATAGTCGATGGCCGGCTCTACGCTGCTCTATCTACCTTTCAAAGATGGAGAGTTGGCCATTCTCTCCAGGTCAGACGCTAAGCAGCCCGCACTGGGCACCACCTCTATTGACATGACGCCAAGAAGGGGTTCAGTGTGGGCGTCGCTCACGCACCATCCGCCCACGGTTCACGTTGGAGGGAGCCCGCCGTGACCACAGCAGAGCCGCTGCACCAGTCCACCGAAGAGCTGACGATCACCAGGCTGCTGCGCCGCAACGCCGAGGACTTCGGCGCACGGCCGGCACTGACCACCGGCCTCGGTCCGGACGCCGGAACACTGACCTGGACGCAGCTGCGCGCCGAAGTCGCCGCCCTCACCCGGGGGTTCACCCAGCTCGGGCTGCGCCGCGGCGAGCGCGTGCTCATCGCCATGTCGAAGCGCGCCGAGCACTGGGTCACCGACCTCGCGGCGATCCACGTCGGTGCCCTGCCCTGCAGTACGTACGACACTCTGAGCACCGAACAGATCGGTGCGCTGGCCCGGCACAGCGCCGCCACCGTGCTCGTCCTGGAGGGCGCCGAACAGATGCGCCGCTGGGCGCCGGTCCTGGACGACCTGCCGGAGCTGCGCGCCGTCGTCGTCCTCGACTGGTCCGTCGCCCCCGCCAACGATCCGCGCTTCGTGAGCTACGCGGCCGTGCGCAACGCGCTGCCGCCCGACGACGCCGCGTTCGAGCAGCTCACGGACGGTGCGAAGCCGGACCAGCCGCTGGCCCTCGTCTACACGTCGGGCACCACCGGCGACCCGAAGGGCGTGGTGCTGTCCCATCGCAACGTCATCCACGAGTCCCTGATGCAGGATCAGCTCGCGCCCGTCCCCGATCACGCGCGTTCGGTGGCGTACTTGCCGCTGGCGCACATCGCCGAGCGGGTCCTCGGGATCTACCTGCCGATCTGCCACGCGGGGCACGTCACCATCTGCGCCGCCCCCGATCAGCTGCTGCCCACGCTCCGGGCGGTGCGCCCGCACGGCTTCTTCGGGGTGCCACGCGTGTGGGAGAAACTCGCGGCCGGACTGCGGGCGCAGCTCGCCGCGCTTCCGGAGGACCAGGCCACGGCCGTGGAGCAGGCCAGGAAGACCGCGCTCGACGTGTACCGCCGACGCTCGACCGGCCAGGACATCCCTGCCGAACTCGCCGAGCAACACCAGCAGTTCGAGGCATCCGTGCTCCAGCCACTGCGGGCCGCCCTCGGATTCGACGACTGCCGGCGGGCGTTCAGCGGGGCCGCACCGATCTCCACGGCCGTCCTGGAGTTCCTGGCGAGCGTCGGGCTGCCGGTGTACGAGGTGTGGGGGCTGAGCGAGACCACCGGTGCGGCGACGGTCAGCACGCCGGAGGCGTTCGCACTGGGCGGGGTCGGCCGGCCGGGCCCGGGGATCGAGGTCAGGGAGGGTGAGGACGGTGAGCTGTTCGTCCGCGGGCCCGTCGTCTTCTCCGGCTACCTCCAGTCCGACGGCTCCGTGGCCTCCGGCACCGACGCGGACGGCTGGCTGCCCACAGGTGACATCGGCACGGTCGACTCCCGCGGCATCGTCGCCGTCACCGACCGCAAGAAGGAACTGATCATCACCGCAGGCGGGAAGAACATCGCTCCGACGAGGATCGAATCCCTGCTGCGCACGCACCCGTTGATCGCGCATGCCGTCGCGATCGGCGATCGCCGCCGCTACGTCACGGCCCTGCTCGTCCTCGACGAGGAATCGGCCCCCGCATGGGCGAAGGCTGCGGGCCTGGCCACTACCGATCTGGCCGAACTAGCTCTGCACGCGGAGGTGTTGACGGCTATCGACGCCGTGGTCGAGGAGGCCAACGCGGTCCTCTCGCGGGCGGAACAGGTCAAGCGGTACCGCGTCCTCGCCGGGCCGTGGACGGCGGAGACCGGAGAACTCACCCCGAAGCTCAGCCTGCGCCGCCGGGCCATCGACGAACTGCACGCGGCCACCATCGAGTCGCTGTACCCGTAGTCCCGCATCCGCAGTCCCGGCACACGGAGTCCCGGCACACGTAGTCCCGGCACACGGAGTCCCGAGTCCCGATGTAGACATGGGTCCGTCGGACATCCGCGTCCGGCACTTCGCGACCACGGAAGGAACCCTCCCATGGGCACAGAGCGCCAGGCCCAGCGACGCCGCATGGAGCCCGACGCCCGGCGCGCCGAGATCCTCGGCGTGGCCCGCAGACAGTTCGGTGCGGCGAGCTACGCGTCGGTGTCCATCTCGGACATCGCGGCCGAGGCGGGCGTGGCGCGCGCCCTGGTGAACCACTACTTCGGCGGGAAGCGGCAGCTCTACCTGGAGGTGGTGCGGCAGATGATGGTCATCCCCGCCTCGGTCTCGGAGCGGCTGCCCCCCACCACCGCCGAGGAGCGCCTGTCCATCTGCGTGGACCGCTGGCTCGAAGTGGTCGAACGCAACCGGGACATGTGGCTGTCCGCGATCGGCCTGGAGTCCCTCGGCCATGACCCCGAGATCGACCGGATCATGCTCGAGGCCGACGAGATCGCCACCGACCGGATCCTCGAAGCCGCCATGATGACCGACGTCACCGAGGGCCGGGACAAGCTCCGCGCGATCATCCGCGCCCACAGCAGCATGCTCAAGGCCGCGTCCCGCGAGTGGCTGGTCCGGGGCACGCTCAGCCGCAGCGACCTCCACGTCGTCCTCACCCGCACCGTGCTCCACCTTCTGCACACCGTCTTCCCCGCCCTGCGGGACGACTGACCGTCCCTGAGGAGTCACACCGTGTCCCGAAACCTGACCGACGAACGCCGCGACCTGGTGAAGGCGATAGCCGACTTCTGCCGCCGCGAGTGCGGCACGAAGGATCAGCGCGACAAGCTGACGGCCAACGGCACAGAGCATCACAACCAGCAGCTCTACGAGAAGATGGCCGCCCTCGGCTGGCTGGGCATCGCCGTGCCGGAGGAGTACGGCGGCGCGGGACGCGGCATGGTGGACCTCTGCCTGTTCCTTCAGGAGACGTCCTACGGGCGGGCCCCCATCAGCGGCTTCAGCACGACGATCATCTCGGCGGCCGCCTACGAGAAGTTCGGCACCGACGACCAGAAGCGCACCGTCCTCCAGGGCGTGGTCAACGGCCGGGTGGAGGCCATCTCGATGTCCGAGCCGGGCGCGGGCTCGGACGTGGGCGCCCTCACCTGCCGCGCCGAGCGCACCAGCGGCGGCTACCTGGTCAACGGCCAGAAGACCTGGTGCTCCAACGCCCACTTCGCCGATCACATCCTGCTCATCGCCCGTACCGGCCAGGGGAGTTCGAAGCACGAGGGCCTCACCCAGTTCATGGTGCCGGCGGACGCGGCGGGCCTGCAGATCCGGGGCATCGAGACCATGGGCGGCAAGGAGGTCAACGACCTCTACTTCACCGACTGCTTCCTCCCCGACTCGGCGGTGGTCGGCACCCCGGGCAAGGCCTGGACCCAGCTGATGGCCGGACTCAACCTGGAGCGGATGATCCTCGCCGCGCTCATGCTCGGCGTCGCCCAGCGGGCCTTCGACGACACGCTCACCTACGTCCGTGAGCGCGAACAGTTCGGCCGGCCGATCGGCTCGTTCCAGGCGCTTCGGCACCGCATCGCTGACATGGCGACAGAACTGGAGTGCGCCCAGCTGCTGCTGGACGACGTCGCGACGTCCATCGACGCCGAACCCGACCGCGTGTTCGCCCGCGAGGCCTCCATGGCCAAGCTCAAGTGCACCGAACTCGCCAAGCACGTGACCCTGGAGGGCATGCAGATGATGGGCGGCTACGGCTACGCCACCGAGTACGGCATGGAGGCCCTGCTGCGCTCGACGGTCGTGTCCACGGTGTACGGCGGAACGAGCGAGATCCAGCGGGACATCATCGGCAAGACATACGGACTCTAGGAGCCGACATGCTGACGACACGCTTCACCGAGACCTTCGGCGTCCAACACCCCATCGTGCAGGGCGGAATGCAGTGGGTGGGCCGCGCCGAGCTGGTCTCCGCGGTGGCCGACGCGGGCGCCCTCGGCTTCCTCACCGCACTCACCCAGCCCACCCCCGAAGCGCTGACCCGGGAGATCGCGCGCTGCCGCGAGATGACCGACCGGCCCTTCGGCGTGAACCTCACGATCCTGCCGTCGATCAACCCGCCGCCGTACGACGAGTACCGGCGCGCCATCATCGAGTCGGGCGTCAAGGTGGTCGAGACGGCCGGGTTCAACCCGGAGGCGCACCTCCCCGAGTTCCGGGCGCACGGCGTCAAGGTCCTGCACAAGTGCACGAGCGTCCGCCACGCGGTGAAGGCCGAGCAGATCGGCGTCGACGCCGTGAGCATCGACGGGTTCGAGTGCGCGGGACACCCCGGCGAGGACGACATCCCGGGCCTGATCCTCATCCCTGCGGCGGTACGACGGCTCACGGTCCCGGTGATCGCCTCCGGCGGCTTCGCGGACGGCCGCGGCCTGGTCGCGGCGCTGGCGCTGGGCGCCGAGGGCGTCAACATGGGCACCCGGTTCCTGTGCACCGAGGAGTCCCCCGTGCACCGCCGGGTCAAGGAACAGATCGTCGCGAACACCGAACTCGACACCGAACTCATCTTCCGCCCGCTGGGCAACACCGCACGCGTCGCCAGCAACACGATCAGCCGCAAGGTCGTCGAAGTCCTCGACGAGGGCGGCGAGTTCCCCGACGTACGGGACCTGGTGGCGGGCGTCAGGGGGCGGCGGGTCTTCGACGACGGCGACCTGGAGGCCGGGATCTGGAGCGCGGGCCTGGCCCAGGGGCTGATCGACGACATCCCCACGGTGCGCGAGGCCGTCGACCGCATCGTGGCCCAGGCCGACGAGGTGATCGCCGAACGCCTTGCCGGCGTCCGACGCTGACGTCCGGGACGTGTCACCTCGACCTCCCGCAGGTCAACGGAGTTCGTCGGTTGTCCGACACCCTGAGTCTCGCGGCCACCCGGCGTCACGGCAGGCTCGCACCGTGACGCCCCGGCTGTGCAGTGCGGACGGGCTACGTCATCAACTCGATGTGCGGATGCTCGGGCTCCGCCGGGCAGACGAACAGGTGCTGCCGGTAGCCGCTGCCTATCTGGACCCCGGTCGCGTTGTAGCCGCGGTGGCCGGGGTACGGCCCAGCACCTGGGTGAGGGTACGGAGACCAGCTGTTCCCGGCGTCGTCCCCTTCCTCGAACGTGGCGACGGTCATCAGGACCTCCATGCGGGTGCCGCATGCGGAGCAGGGCTGCGGGCTGGGGTCGGTGGAGTTCCAGGCAGGCCAGCCGCCGACCTTCCAGCCGGGCGCGTTGGACAGCACACAGTCGTAGTAGCACTCCGGGTCCATGTCTTCCTCTGCAGACTGCGGCACACTCCACTGCTTGAGCTGCTCCCGCAGTTCTTCGCTCAGCTCCAGATGGTCGGGGTACTCGGTGATCTGCTCCGGTTCGAGCACGCACGGTTCCGGTAGATAGCCGTCGAACTGCACTGCGGGCGGCTCGGGGGGCGTGTCGAGGATGTCGGTGACGGCGGCTGCCGAACGCCAGAAGAGAAGGGTTCTGGGCATGATCGGATGATCGAAGGGGCACCACAGAACCTGCAGCAGGTCCTTGCCCTCCGGCGGGCTCAGATCGGGCACATCCCGTACGTACAGCTGCGCGACGGGAAGCATCGCTACGGGGCCGTCGTACGACTGGACCGCCAGCCTCACCGGATACGTCCGAGGGGGCCGGATCCGCTCGAGAGTCTCCCGCTCCTCCGGAGTCAGGTCCCGGCCGTGCGAGGCGGCGAAGATCCGTCGTTCCAGCCGCAGATCCGCCGGGGACCGGGCTGGGTTGATGCCGTCCACCACATGCGGTTCCTCGCAGTACGGCCACGGCTCCTCAGCGGGCCACAGCAGCGGCCCGCCGATCGAGCTGTCGTGCCACGTCGGCGCCCCAGGGTGGGGGTGCAGGCGAGTCGCCGTACGGGCCAGCGGGGCCAGTTGGGGAAAAACCGCGGCAACGTCGATCGGCCGTGGCGGAGTGACGGGAGTGACATTCATGGCCGCAATCATGCCGATCGCCTCTGACAGCGGCCCTCGTGGCCGCCCCACGATGAGCTCGGGAGCCAGCGCAACTGCGTTCACGCTGCGCTGGAGTGGTGTTGCCGCTTCCGGGTCTGCCGGGAACGAGGGCCGGCACGGCACTTCGAAGAGACTGGCTCTAGTCGTCGCCGGTGAGGCGTCGCTCCAGCACGTCGAGGTCCTTGCTGAGCCGTTCCGCCTGGCGACTGGAGTCGTCCGCGCGGGAGAGGACCCGGTCGACGTCCCGGACCAGGTCACCGTCGCAGGGCGTGGCCTGCGACGGGGCCATGGCATGGATCCACTTCAGGTAGTCGGTGGCCGCGTCGACCGGGCCCATGAACGCGACCGTTCCGGCCGGGGTCAGCTCCTTCTCGGCGCCCTCGCGGAACTGGACGTCCACCAGGTAGAGGCTCGGGTCGATCGCCTCGATGCCCCCGATGGTGAACAGGACGCGCTCCACCTCACCGGCCGCCAGATCGTACGTCCCGTCCACGACGACGGTGACGGGTACGCCTCGCTCACCGAGTTCCGAGAGGTCGACGTCGTAGTTGGCGGTGATCTCCGTGCCGCCGCCGGTGTTGGGCAGGCAAGGACGGGGCCCCGTGCCGCTGATGAGCACCTTCTCCTTGCGCACGGTGAACCGGAATTCCGTGATCGCCGCCTTCAGATCACCGCGGTTGCGCACGGTGAGGGCCAGTCGGGTCGCCTGCGTCGTTCCGGACCGGAGCGTCTTCCCCTCCTTGAACTTGGCGGGAATCCGCTCCGGTTCGGGAAACTGCCGGGACAGCACCTCCACGGCGGGCTCCCTCTCCGGCGCCGGCGACGAAGGCGGCGTGTTTCCCGTGGCTGGCGGGTCGTCGGCGAAGGGGTTGGGCAGCCACCCGAAGAAGACGGTCACGAAGGCCAGCGCGACCGCCGTTCCTGCCGCAGTCGCACTGGCGCGCCAGTGCGCGCCTCCCGTCGCGCTGTTCGTGCCAGGGTTCGAGTTCGCGTTGCTGGACGAAGCGTCCGGCGATCCGTCGTCACCGCCCGATCCCGACCCTGGCGTCCCGTCTGCCATGCCTCCGCCCCCTCTGCCGCCCCGCTCCCGACCGCTCGCCCGTCGTTCACGGCAGCCTTCAATCGGGTTCCTGAGCGGATTCCCTCGCATCGTCGGGACGGCACGGATCCGGCCGGACGGTGACATTGACGAACGCTTCCCGTTCACTGCCCGCAGCTTGGAGAGTGAGGGTGTGATCGCCCAGTGACAGGACTACGTCCAGGCTCGGCCCCGTACCCAAGTCTCCATCGCGCGAGGAGCGCCACCGCAGGTCGTCGGAGAACCGACCGGGGTCTTCCGGAAAGGCGGCCTGCCCCATGAGCACGACGGGCGCACCGAACGGGATCTCCGCACCGTCGTCGGGACACAGAATCAACGGTTGCGGCCCCTTGCCACGTACGGCGAACGCAGGACTGTCGACGACTGCCGTGTGTAGTCCGTCGGAGGCCATGACCCGTATTTGGCACTCCGCTCCCCCCGGCAACTCATCGAAATCCACTGACGTTTCCGTCTCGGCCTGAGGAAGGCAGAGCGGCGTCCACGTGCGACTGTCCGCGCTGTAGAGGACGACGTACGCGAGGTCCGCGCGCTCGGGATGACGGGCGTCCCACCTGATGACCTGTGCGCCGCACTGCTCTCCTTCGGGCCGCCAGGACAGGCGGACTTCCGGGCTGCCTCGTGGAACCACGAAGTGGTGCACTTCGCGATGGTGGAACAGGAAGCGCAGCGAGGAGGCTCCCTCGACGACGGCGACGGCCCCTGCGACGAGCCGGGGTGCGGGCAGGCCCGACCGGTACGCGCACAGGGGCACCGTGAGGACGAGCCCGCGGCCGATGACCCGGCCTTCGGCGTCCACGCTTTCGACGACCAGGGCGTCAGGAGCGTGTTCGCCTCCGGGCGGGACCGCACCGGCCGGTTCGTCGATTCGGAACCCGTGGGTGAGCCGTAGCGTGGTCTCGTCCAGGAGCGTGCCTGTGATCGTCAGGTATCGCATCGGTGTCACCGCCCGCTCATGCCGGGTTGTCGTAGACGTGGTCGTACGTTTCGATCGATGGCCAGGTCGGGTTGGGGCAGTAGCCCATCAGTTCCCCGGTGCCGCGACGACGGATGAGCATGTCCTCGATGTGCAGTCCCGTCGCGTTCGTCCGGCCCGGCAGGCGCGAGTCGTGCGGCCACGGTTCCGCGCCGGTGCACAGCGCGTGATCGAGGCCGTGGGTGTGGCCCATTTCGTGGGCGAAGGTGTCCTCATCGGGTACGGAGGCGAAAGCTGGCGCCGTGAATCCGATGCGGGGAATCCCCATCCCTGACACCGGATAAGCCCCGTTGAAGGGCAGCAGGCCACATCTGATTCCTCCCGAGCGGCGGCCGATGAAATTGATGGTGGCCAGGCCGGAGAGCATGCCCGCCCAGCCGAGGACTGAAGTGAGGTCCTGCGTGACCGGCAGAGTGATCGGCGGGTTGACGCTGAAGAACGGCACCGGAAGCCTGGCCAGAGCGCCGCGCCGCAGGACACGGACGAACGTCGCCATGGT
Organism: Streptomyces sp. KL116D; assembly: GCF_030766975.1. Classification (NCBI taxonomy): domain Bacteria; kingdom Bacillati; phylum Actinomycetota; class Actinomycetes; order Kitasatosporales; family Streptomycetaceae; genus Streptomyces; species Streptomyces sp. KL116D. The sequence goes on from NZ_JASERH010000136.1 coordinate 505,535, forward strand.
GGGCGGTGGTGCGCCACCGACGGTGTCGATGAGCAGGATGGGAGTGACTTCCTGGGGCCGCCGGTCGCGGAGTTCGACGGTTGTCGAGCTTTCGGCGCTCCAGCCGCCGCCCTCGCCGTAGTGCCCGCGCACCCATATCCGGGCACGCAGCTCGATGGAGGGTGTCGAGACCGAGGACAGAGGCAGCCGGTAGTTCAGCGAGTGGCCGAGGTTCTCCGTGTCCAGCTCACGCAGGGGCATCGCGGTGACGACACCGCCCGGATTCACGGGTTGCAGCGCGGCGCCGGACGAGCCGGTTGCCGGATCGATCACTTCCAGGTCGCCGGTCACTCCTGGCCAGCGGTTGCGCCCCGCACCCGCGTCGAACCCGTTGTCCACGCCCGACACCACGAACACCCTGACCACGGTCGAGCGGTTACGGATCAACCGGATCCGGTTCGCCGCACCACCTGTCTGAACGGATTGGTTTACCTCCACATACCGCACGCGCAGATCAGGCCGCGTGTCCGGGGACGGAGGAGGCGTATTGCGTTCCGTGCATGCGGCCAAGTCCCGCTTGGCATCTCGGATCTCTGCCCTGAGCTTGTTGATCTGCCGGCCGATCTGCCCCTTCTCCCCTGGCCCTGGCCCCGGCTCGTCCTTCGGCCTGTCGAGACCCGCCAGGTCCCGCTGGAGGGCGTCCAACTCCTGTTCCAGCGCTTCGATGCGGTCGGCGATGCTCTGACAGGCTGCGGGGATGGGCGGCATGAGGAGCCTCCGTCCGAACGGTGGGGGTGAGGTCCGACGAGTCGTGGGACACAGCCTTTGCCACGGGAATACCCCGACGACCCTCGTCTGCCCAGCCCGGAAGTGGGGCCTCCGCGCGCGCGGGCCCGAAGTTCGTCCGTTCATCATCACCACGGATGAGAGGGCGCTCCTGTGACGAGACCACTCCATCCGCTCCCAATTCTGCGCGGGCGATGGTTTCAGGGCCAGCGCTCGAAGACTTCGTCCAGGAGATCGGACACCCTCCTCGCAGGTACACCGAGCCAAGGCAGGAGCAGACCGATCACGTACACCGTCATGAACCGCTCGACCCCGCACATTTCCCGCATCACCTGATGCGCCACGAGGTAACGGTCTTCGGGACTGTAGCCAGCTTGCGGACGGAGCAGCAGGGAAAGCGCATCCAGTTCCTCGTTCCCTATGTCTTCCCCCGCCCGCGACACGACGAGAACGACGGCCGTGGCCAAGGATGCGGGAGGCAGCAGATCCGCGAGCCCCGCCAGAGTCGGCACCGGCATCTCGTCCGGCTGGGCCGAGGCAGCCTCCACCGCTTGTTCGGCCAGGTCCCGGGCCAGCGTCCCGCTCCCCCGGCGTGCGAGCGCAGCCAGCATCAAGGGATGATCCGGGGACATCCGGACCAACCGTACGACGTCGTCCTCGCGCACATACGGCACCAGTTGACTGAACACGTCCAAAGCAAGGGCTGGTGCCCAATAGTGGGCCTGGCGAAGTGCGGCCGCGGCAAGCCGGCCACTCAGTTCGTCGGGCACGAGCGGAGCCATCTGATTGAACACCCAGCCTTCCAGGGGGACGACACGCCCGCACGCTCTTTCCAAGAGCCGCATCGCGTGCTCAGGACGGTCCGCGCGGCACAGTGCGGGAAGCATGGCCTGCAGCGCGTAGCCGGCCCGGGGACGGTTGCAGACCTCGAGCGCAGCCTCCGCCTCACACCGCAATCGCTCAGGATCGCTGATGCAGTCGGCGAGGCTTCCGAGGACGAACCACCGCTCCTCCTCACCATCCAGGGAAGCCCGAGACAGGATGCGGTCAACAACGTCAGACGGAAGAGACCTCACGCTACGAAAGGCCTGGACGACGTCCGAGGACCTGGGTGATTGCTCGGCAAGAGCGGCGGCGTAGCGGACGAGTTCCTCCCGCTCCGCACCAGTGCGGCGGGCCGCCAGCGCAGTCGCCACAGTCAGCCTTGCGTACACGTCATCTGCCGCCCGGTCCATGCAGAGACGTGCCGCTTCGTCGAGTGCCGCCTCCGGCAGTACCGCGATCAGCGACTCCACGGTGCCGCTCCGGAAGGCGTCCCGCGGCAGGGAGCCGAGGATGCGCAGGGCGTATTTGGCATCCCCTGCCACGGCCGACCGTTCGGCCAGAGCACGCAGGGCGTGCTTGGCGCCGGAGCTCCAAGGTAGCGGCCCGACCTCCTCGAACGCACGGGAGAGCAAAGCACGCCGGTGGTCCGGGCCAAGCCACGGGAACGCCCACTTGAGAATCTCCAGCCGGTGCTCGACGCCGTCCAGTTCCTGGTAGGCGCGGAGGAACCGGTCGGTCAGCGCCACCGTGTCCTCGGGACCCGCACCCGCGGCCAGCATGGCCCATACGATCGGCCTGATCGCGCCGTCGCCAATGTGCCGTGCCTCACGAAGCGCAGCGGTCAGCAGCTCGCTTCCTTCGGCACCGCCGGCATCCGCCGCGACGGCCACCCGAACCGGCACGTCCCAGGGGCCCTCCGAAGCCGTGGCCGACCGCGCTGTCGCGACCCCCGCCTTCCGAGCCAACTGGGCAATCAGCAGTGCACGGTCCTGCGGCGGTACACGGTCGGCGAGCCGACGGCAGGCGTGCAGACACTGTCGTATCTGCCTTTCTGTCATATGCGGCACGATCGGCTCGAGTCGCACCGTGTCGCGCTCGTACGAAGCCAGCGTCGAGTCGGGAGGCGTCGTGTTCATCACTTCGGCGGCAGCAGCCAAGAGCTGCCGTCCGGCTTCGATCCGCCACGGGTCCGGCAGGTGGGGATGAACGGACCGCAGGGCGCCCGCGGGCCACGGGGAGGCGTCCGCATTGGTTCCGACGCGTTCCCATACGTCGGCCAGGGCTTGTGACCGGTCCGGTTCCTCCAGCAAGGGCGCCAGAACGCCCAGGGTCAGCGGGTCCAGCGGGGGCCGCAGTGCCTTTGCGGTGTGCAGCCGGTACAACTCGGCACGCGAGTCCCTTGGTAGAGCGTGCAGCATCTCCTCGAGCAGCGGCGACGGGCTGGTCCCCGCCAGACCTCGGCCCTGCGGCGTGCAGCCAGGAAGAGTGGGGAGAAGGAGAGTGCGGACGTCGGGGTCCAGCGCAGGGAAGACATCGCGGAACCACTTCATCAGCTCCCACATCCCCCAGCGACGCCATCCGTATTCCTCGCTGATCCGGAAGGCTGTTCCGGGGTCCCCGGCCTGTGCCCAGCGCGTTGCCAGGGCAAGTGCCGCGCTCCCTCCCGTATTGGCGCCCAGGCGGCCCAGCACCTGTTCCACCCCGTGCAGTGCATCGACCGGGGCAACCTTCACCAGGGCGTCCAGCAGGTTGTTGGGCAGGTAGATGTCCCATCCCGACAGCACTCCCGCGAGGGCCTCCGCTGCCTCCGGCGGTTCAAGCTGCGCCGCCGCGTTCTCCAGTACGTACGAGTGAAGCCATGCGTGCTCGCCGTCCGCCCGTGTCAGGGACAGTGCCTCCCGCGCGTGCCCACCCGACACGAGTGCGGCCATCAACTCGGTGGACAGATCCCTGTCGTTCTCCGCCAGGCTTTCCCGCAGGGAGTCCACCACCGGCGCTGGTAGCGGTCCCGGCAGCAGGGGCAACAGCAGACGCAGACCCTCCGCCCGCTCCTGGGCAAAGGGGAGGGCCAGAACGGGGCCGACCAGAGCTTCCGCGGTCGGCCGGTGGGTCAGGTCGGCGTATCGCAGGCACGTTACAAATCGCCCGCCCTCGGTCGACGAAGCGGCGCGCACCGTCTCATCGAGCAACCGTGAGGCATCGACGCCCTCCATCATCCCCGCCAGACTCAGGAGCACGGCTGCCCGGTCGTCCGCTTCCGGCAGGCGGTGCAGCGTCTTCAGAGCCGCCTCGCAGAGACCCCTTCGGCTGTAGGTGCGCGCGATCTCGCTGATGGCAGCGGTGCGTTGGCTGCATGCCGGCATGGCAAGCGCCTCATCGGCGACGCCGGCCAGCTCGGACGGGGACAGCGCGTCCGCCGTCACCGACAGCAGAGCGGCCCAGGAACAGGTGTCACCTGTGGCGTGCGCCGTGTCCAGGGCGGTTCGAGCGAGTGATCCTCGGTCGGCGGGGTCCGACTCGGGGACTGCGGCCGCCAGGACCCAAGCCCGCGGCAGAGCGAGGGAGAACGACTGCACGGCGTCCAACGCGGCTTGCCGGACCGTTCCCGTGAGATACGGCATCATCCAGGCCAGCGCCTGCCCCTTTGCCACGTCCCCGGACAGGTCGAGCGCCGTACGCAGTGCATCCCCGTGCAGCTCGACAGCCAGCTCGGGCATCAGTTGGGCCAGCGCTTCCGCCGCGGGGTCGCAGCCTGCGCCGTCTCGGCTGTGAGCCACCGCCTGTACCAGTGACACGGCCTCGGCCACGAGTTCGCGGCGCAGGACCGGCTCGGCGTCCGAGGCGATCGATCCCAGCAGGTTCACGCGCAGGGTGACCGAGGTGACCGCACGTGCCAGGACGAGCAGGTCGGGGCGGCGCTCCGGCGGAAGTACCGCGGCAAGGCCCACGCCCCAGGTGCACGGGACTTTCGGGCTCACCCTCTCCCAAGGAGGAGCGTCGTAGGCGAGCTCGATCGCCGCGTCGTAGGCCGAATGCCGTTCGGCTTCGGGGAGACAGGGCACGAGCCCCGCACGCACTGACGGCCAGTCCTCGGCGGCGCACAGGCCCGAACTCGTGTCCTTCCACGCCTGCGCCTGGCGTGCCAGGTCCCGCAGCCCGGTCAGCTGCCGGTCGGTCAGATGGCGGGCAGCTCGGGACACGGCCGTCGCGCGGGGTACGAATGCGGTGATGCGAGCTGCCGCGGTCAATGCCTCGTCGGTTGCTCCGAGTTGCGCGGCCGCTGGAACGGTGGCGAGCAGCGCGTCGTTCCGCTCGCTGTCGGTCGCGGCACGCGCTGCGATGTCCAGCGCCTCCACCGCGTGAGCTCGGCTCGGCTCAGGCGGTTCATCGCGCGCGACAGCGAGCAGGGCAGCGGCGGAACCGGCCGCGCCGGGCACCTGCCGGGCCCAGGCGAGTGCCTGCGCCGGTGTCCACTCGCCCTGCCGGACCAGAGCGGACACCATCTCGGGGGAGACTCCCCTGGCCTGCTCGCCGATGCTGTTCTCGGCGAGTGTGCACAACGCCTCCTGCGCCGCAAGCGAGGGCTCCTCCCCCACCGACACTGCGTGGAGGCAGGCCTGGTGCAGAGCCTCACGACAGCTGCGCGCATCGGAGAGGAATCCGCCGGCGCTCCCCTCGACGGCCAGCCAGGAACGCTCCCGCCCGGAACCGAGGAGACGCAACCAGTCCTCGGGGGCGGCACCCGAACGTTGCATGTGGGCCGCGAGGTACTCCACGGCATACGTGGGTGCGGCGTGAGGGGGCAGGGTACCGCCCTCCACGGCGGCACATATCTCCAGCCCCCACGTGGTGAAGCGGGTCTCGGTCTGCCGGACCTCCCCCCGGCCCATCTGCCGGGAACGCCAGTGCTCGGCGAGCCGGGAGTGGCTCAGTACGTAGCTCTGGTCCGCACCGATTCCTACGGCGAGGAACCTGGCGAGCGGGCCGAGGGCTCGCCGCACACCGCCGGTGGACAGCGCCGGGTCGACGACCCGGCCCACGTCCTCGGCACCGAGGGGGCCCAGCGCACAGGCGAGCACGGACATCACGGCATGCGCCTGCTCCTCGACGGCCCGCGCTTCCTGCCTGCCGAACTGGGACTGCCACAGGGCCTGCTGGTCCTCCCACCAACGCTGCAGGTAGCCGTCGAGCCCAGCAGGGATTCCGGTGAGTCGCTCCGGGGGGTCTTTGACGTACAGGCTCAGCAACAGCGGGTCACCGTCCGTCAGTTCGTGCAGTCGCAGCGCATGCCGCTCGCGTTCCCCGGGCGCCACACCGGTGGGCCTGCTCTCCTCCCGGGCCTCCAGCACTCGCCTCACCCCGTCAGAGGACAACGGGTCGAGGGTTCGGTCCGTCCCCAGACCCGTGGTGTCCCATGCGAACAGGCGAAGCCAGTCCCGGGCCGTCGGCCTCGCCCCGGTGGGACGCGCGGAGACGACGACCCGCAGCCCCGGTGGGGGGTCAGCCGGCAGGATGTACGGGCCGAGCTCCCAGTCAGCCGCCTCGTCGAGGCCGTCAAGGACTACGACCAGCCGCTGCTGAGGAGTCGGACGCCCCAGATAGTCGGAGACCACGCCCTGCCAGATGTCCGCGGGCACACCCGCGGTGGCGGGCGGCGTGTCCCCGTGGATGTCGGCGAGGCGTGCCGCCAAGCACATGAAGAACACAGCGGCGAGGTTGGTCTGGTACCTGATGCTGACCGGAACGAAGACCACATCGGTGTGCCCCCGGGTCTGCAGGCGCTGCACCCATCGCACCAGCAACGCCGACTTGCCTCGCCCGGCGGCTGCGCTCAGCAGCAAGTAGGGGGTGGCGACAGGATCGTCGAGCCAGTCGTCCAGGGCCGCGAGATCGGCGTCACGACCGCCGAACGGCACCGGGTGCCCACGACCTCCCAGATACTCCGTCACGAAGTTTTCGATCCTCGGCCCATAACGAGTCGGAAGTCTTTCGATGCCGGCCAGGAAGTTCTGCACGACAAAGTTGTGACTTCCGATCACCGTCCCCTGAGGCGACTCCAGATGCAGACGGGATCCCTGTTCCGGTCCAGGGCCTGGCACCGTCACCTCTTGGGCGGTTCCGCGGGCCGATCGAAGTTCATGGTGACATTCGCGTGGTTGCCCTGCACCGTTCCTTGGACGTTACCGCTGAACGTCGTGTGGAACGTGGTGCCTGAGCCCGCCCCCTCAGCGTCGAGCAGTTCCTGAAGCCGCGTGGCGGCCGCGAGTACAGCCGTGTCATCCGCAGCCCCGCTCGCCAGCAGTGCGTCCCGCAGCTGCTCCCGCCAGACATCGGGCCGCGCTTCGAACTGATCGAGGGCGAGCTCACCGTGGGGCTGATCGGCAACCCGGTTTGACACGAGCCCGCGCAGCGCGACGTAGGCGTCGCCGATCGCAGACGTCACCGCATCCTTCAACCCGGCGACGGCACCTGCTGAGAGCGCGGCGAGAATCAATGTGGCAGGGTCCATGGCGTTCCCCCGTACCTGTGAGCCGATAACGCACTGGTAATGAACCAAGCACACTTTCCCACAGACACGAAACCCAGGTAAGTCCCGAAGTGCCGTACGCATTCCAACTCGGAGAGCACCTCATCCCGAACGCACTCCGTCGTCACGGAACGCACCTGCTATTGGGGCGATGGGGTGGGTAGGGTCCCTGCATGGGGCAGGTCGATGACGTTCCGGAGAAGGTGGCCTGGATTCTGGTACGCGAGGGGCGGGTGTTCGTAACGCGGAACCGTGGTGTGGATCTCTTCTACTTTCCGGGTGGGAAGAGGGAGCCAGGTGAATCCGATACCGAGACTTTGGCGCGCGAGATCGCCGAGGAACTCCAGTCCCACGTCGATACGGCAACGATGGTGCACGTCGGCACCTTCGAGACGCGGAGGGATCACGACGGAGGCGCCGAGTTCCGGATGATCTGTTACACCGCCGAGTACACCGGTCCGCTGCTGCCCTCGGCGGAAATCGCGGAGTCGGCTTGGTTCGGCTATGACGATCGTGCGCGGGTGTCACCCGTAGATCAGATGGTGTTCGACGTTCTTCATACCTCTGGCCAACTGCTTTGAGGAGTTCTGAACGGCGATCGCCGCGAAGACCGGCTTCGCCCTTGAAGGCGTACGGCGCCGAGCGTCGCTCCACACCGCAAGGGAATCCCCTCAGCGCGGGCGCCCGCGGCGTCGCAGCTTGTGGGTGAAGCGGTGCATGTGCGGGTCCATGCTTTCCAACGGCTCGTCGAGGATCTGTGTCTCGGTCAGCCACCGGATGCCGTCGAACTCGCCCTGGTCGTAGGAGGTGACGCTGTCCCGGCCGGCCCGGAGCAGGTACCAGAGGGAGACATCCGTGTGGGAGCCCGGCCCTCGGGTCGGCGTCACTGTGACGAAGAACGGCTGCTGCCCGGTGAGTGGCGAGGCGACGGCATCCATGTGGAGTTCCTCGCGGCATTCGCGGACCACGGTGGTCCACGGATCCTCGCCGGGCTCGACGTGCCCACCGGGCGGCAGCCACAGGCCGGCCTTGCGGTGCGCGACCAGGAGCAGCTCGTGTCGGGTTTCGTCGTGGACGGCGAAGTAGCTCACCAGGTGCATCGCGGGCACATCCGGCTTCCGGGTCCGGTGGAGGGGCGCGCCGCTGCTCGCCCACTGTGCTGCGCTCTGTAGATGGGCGCGTTCCTGTTCGTCCCACGGCTCGATGGCCTGCAACGTGTCCAGCAGGCGGGTACGCAAGAGGTCGTCGTGCAAGAGGTCGTCGTGTGAAGGGCCATCGTGCGAAGGGCCTTGAGGAGGCAGGTCTGCAGGCATCCGGTCATCGTGGCAGGCAGCACTGACATCCCGGCTCGCGCACGTGCTCCGCCCACGCGATCCGACGACGCGGGAGGGAGTGACACCGTGGCCACTCCCCCGCACCGCGCCCCTCCGCCATGGTCCTGATCAGCCCTGCCCCAGCGGGCGGGCCCGACGAAGGTCTCCCAGGTCAGACGAGGAGCTTGGCCTTCAGGGCTGCGACGGTTGCCGCATCGATCTTGAGGCCGTCCCGTACGTAGGCGTCGAAGCTGCCGTAGAGGTGGTCGACCTCGCTGAAGGCCGCGCGCAGCCAGGACAGTTCCACGGCGTCCGTGCGGCCCAGGTACGCGTTGCTCGCCAGGAAGTCGGCCTCCACGGTGGACCGGGGGACGCCGAGGAGCGTCAGCAGCACGGCGTTGCTCCAGCCGGTGCGGTCCTTGCCGGCGCTGCAGTGGAAGACGGTGGCGCCGTCGTTGGCGGCGACCGCTGTGAGCAGGTCGTGGAACGCGTAGTCCGCACCGACGAAGTCGACCATGAACGGATAGCCGATGGACTGGCCGAGGTCCGAGGATCCGGACAGCAGGCCCGCGGCCAGTGCCTTGACCAGCGTGATCGTGGCCGACTCGTGGAACTTCAGTCCGTGGCTGACCGAGACGACGTCGGCGACCTGGTAGCGGATGCCGGCCGGGAGCGCGTCGGGGTCGTCGTAGCGTTCCTTGATGTTGCGCAGGTCCACGTCCAGGGAGATGCCCTGGGACAGGAGCGTGGTCTGCTCGGCCGCGGTGAGCGTGCTGAGCTTGTTGGACCGGTAGACCTTGCCCATGCGGACCCAGTGTCCGTCGGTGGTGCGGTAGCCGCCGGCGTCGCGGAAGTTCTTCGCCGAGGCGAGGCCCAGCGAACGGTCGGCGACGACGAGCGCCGCTCCCTGGTCGGGTACGAGCCGGAAGTACCAGCGTGCGGCGGACGGCAGCTTTCCGGCGGGGACGTCGAGGGTTGCCGTGCCTGCCGTGGTGCCGACCGTCGTACCGGTGACGGCGTTCGGATCGGTGACGGCGACGACGGTCACGGACTGCGCCGGTGAGGCGTAGCTGAGGGTGTAGCCGCCGTCGGCGGCCTGGTGTGCTTCGGCCGTGGTGAACGGCACGGCAGCGGTGATCGAGCTGGCCGCGGCAAGGGGCGCGGCCGCGGCCGGTGCGCCGAACGCGGTGCCGGTGCCGACGCCGGCGAGCAGTGCCGCAGCGACGGCGACTCCGGTCAGCTTCGGATGTGTGCGCACGAGGTGGGGGTCCTCTCCGATGAATGCGGGGGGGCGGATCGGGGGCGGGGACTCAGGCGCCGAGCCGGTTGAGGACGATGTCGGCGTAGGCGGCTTCACCGGCCGCGTTGGGGTGCAGGGGCGCCGCGAGGTTGCCGGGGATGTAGCCCTCGACCCACCGCACGCTCGCCGACTGGCAGGAGTCGTGGCCCTTGCTCGGCGTGCGGACGTCCACGTACTCGGCGTTGTTGGCGGCGGCCTGGGCGGCGATCACGCTGTTCATGCCGTCCACGCTCCCCTGGAGCCAGTCGGCGTCCTTGCCCAGGACTGGCACGCGCGGCCAGCAGCCGCCTGGCTTGATGTAGTCGCCGTATCCGGTCACCAGGACACGGGCCTGGGGTGAGCGCGCGTGGATCTCGTCGAGCACGGCGTCGAGTTTGGGACCGAGGGCGGCGATGCGCTGCGCGACCTGGTCGACCCCGTCCTTGACGAACTCGTCCTTGCAGGGGTCCGCGAACGGGTTGAGCTGCAGGCAGTCCTGGGCCACGCCGACCAGGCCGACGTCGTTGCCGCCGATGGTGAGGGTGACCAGGGTGGTGTCGGCGCTGAGCGCGTCGAACTGCGGGGCGGCGGTACCCGCGTCGATGCCGCCGACCGACAGCGGCTGGGGGTGCGTCATGTCCTGGGTGTCGGCACCGCTGCACGTCACGTCGCGGAACGCGTCCACCTGCAGCTTCGCGGCGAGCAGGTGTGCGTAGTTCCGCTCGGACCGCCCGCAGGCGATCGGCCCGGTGATCGGCGGGACGAGCGGCCCGGAGGCCATCGAATCGCCCAGCGCCACGTAGACCTCCCGGTCGGCGGACGGGGCGGCCGCGGCCGGGGTGCTCAGGGAGGCACCGAGGGCCGCGACGGCCAGGGTCACCGCCGCGAGGGAGGCGCGGGCCGGACGGTGGGAGCGGTGCTGGGTTCTGGAACGAGCAGGTGAGTTCAAGGCGACCCTCCAGGCAGATTCCGAGCGGATACGGAGCAGATTCCGGGCACGTTCCGATGGGGAAGTGCTGTCGGACAGCCTGATGGCCTGGGCAACGGCGGTGTACTGGCAGGTAATGCAGAGTCTTGGCGGCATGTTTGTGACGCGTGACAACACGGCTGATCCGAACCGACGACTTCCGGCCGTCCCCTCTCCTGCCTCGGCCCACGGCCCGGCCGCACCGGAATCGTTCAGGTGGTCACGGTGAGCGGTCCGGGCCGGGGACGGGATGACGGCTGCGTCGCGCGACCAGCGCCGCGTTGATCTGGTGAAGGTCGGACGTGCTCGACGGAGACAGGCCGGTCAGCTGCGTGATGCGCCGGATCCGGTAGTCCACCGTGTTCGGGTGGATGAACAGCGCGGCCGCGGCGGCGCGCCGGTCCAAGTCGCAGGCCAGGTACACCTCCAGGGTCCGCAGCAGGCCCGGCTTCGGCTCCAACGGAGCCAGAAGGTTGGCGAGTTCGTCGAGGGCCGCGCCGGGGCGGGACAGTTGGTAGTCCAGCAGGACGTCCGCCAGCCGGTACAGCCCGGGCGGACGACCTGTGCGGCGGACCAGCTCCACGACCTCCGCATTGCGCCGGACCGCCTCTGGCAGGGCCGCGGTCTCTACGACGCTCGCTGCCGCGGTGATGGCGACGGCCGCCGATCGGGACGCCTGTTCCACCACACCGCACAGTTCGCTCCAGGGCGGCGGTTCGGTCACCGGCAGCAGTACCGTGCCGCCCTCGCTGTCCAGGGCGGTGAGGGCGGGCTCGTGGCCGCCGCGGTCGATGGCGGCGCGCAGCCGACGGATCTTGCGGCGTGCGGCGATCGCGGCGCCGGGCCCGGCTGCCTTCTCGTCCGGGTGCAGGTCGACGGCGAGGGTGAAGGCCGCGTAGTACGGCGTCGGGCGGGGCGCGCCTCGGCCGCCCGGTTCCTCTCCGGACAGCAGCGCGGCCATCAAGGCTCGGCGCCCGTCCTGTTCCTGACTGTCGATGAGCAGCCGGGTCTCCAGATAGGCCGCGCTCACCGCGGCCGTCAGCTGCTGCAGCAGGGTCAGCACGCGGTCGATCGCTTCCTGCACCGCCGGGAGCTCGTGCGGTTCCGCGTCGGCCGTGATCTCGCGCCAGCACATCGCCGAACCCATGTGGTACGCGGTCAGGATGGCGTCGAGCGGAACTCCCTCCTCGGCGCGCTGCGAGGCGGAGTCGCGCTGCTCGGTCAGCTCGGACTCGGTGGCCGGCCGGCGGTGTTCCAGGACGTCCGCGCACAGCCGGAGGTTGTGCTGCACGATCTCGGTGATGTCGCCGGACATCGCCTCGGCCGGAAGTCCCGCGTAGACGGGCAGTTCCGTGCGCAGGCGACCGACCACCGCGCGGCTGAGTTCCGGGACGCGGGCACGGAGGTACGGGCCGATCTGCCGCCCGGCGATCTGCAGCGGCGCCCGTCGCCGGCTTGCCGCTGAAGCGCGTAACGCCTGCTCACCCATCACACCAGCTCCCGGCGAGGTCCCTGCTCATCGGTATCGGCCGGGGCCGAGTGTGCCGAAAGATTCATCGCAAAGCGATGGGCCGGCGAAAACCGGCACGTGCCCCGCGCGGGAGGCGCCGAGACGATCGCCCTCCTCGATGAGGCCCAGGAGCAACGACTTCCGCGCCCCGGCGGTGTGCCCCGCGGCAGATTGCGTGTCCAAGGCGTTGACGCGCCGTCAGGCCGTACGCCATAACTTCTCTTACAACGATGTAAGGGCGGCGTGACGATCCGTACCTCCGGCACGCCTCCTCCCCACTGGGATGCCTGAATCCGACCCTTTCAGCACCTCTCCCGTACAGCGTTGTAAGGATCGACGACCAGAACCGGGCACCCCGCGTGCTCCAGCACCTCCGTACCGCCGTCCGGCGGCCCGTCCGGCCGCGCCCTGCGACACGAGGAGCCCCGATGCACCACCCGTCCACCCCCCTCAGACCGGCACGCCTCCCCCGTGCCCTGTCCGCGTCCCGCTGGGGCCGCGCGCTCGGCATCCTGCTGACCGCCCTCGCGCTGCTCCTGGGCGGCGCCACCGTCGTGGCCCCCGCCGCGCAGGCCGCGGCCACCGCCTGGACCCCCAAACCGGCGCCGATGACGACGCCGTGGACCGACCAGGTCTCCCGGGACAATCCGCTGCCGGAGTATCCGCGGCCGCAGCTGACCCGGCCCGACTGGGCCAATCTCAACGGCATCTGGGACTTCGCCGTGACCTCGGCGGACGCCGGGCAGCCGGCCTCCTTCACCGAGCAGATCCGGGTCCCGTTCGTCGCGGAATCCGCGCTCTCCGGCATCCAGCGCAAGATCACCCAGAACGACAAGCTCTGGTACAAGCGCACGTTCACCGTTCCCGCCGCGTGGAACGGCCGCCGCGTCCAGCTCAACTTCGGCGCCAGCGACTGGCGTACGACGGTGTGGGTCAACGGCCAGCAGGCGGGCACCGCCCACAGCGGCGGCTACGACGCATTCGGCTACGACATCACGCCCCTGCTGAACGGCGGCACCAACACCATCGTGGTCTCGGTGTTCGACCCCACCCAGACCGGCGGCCAGGCCGTGGGCAAGCAGCGCATCAACGACGTGACGCCGCACCCCGGTGGCGGCATCTTCTACACCGCCGCCTCCGGCATCTGGCAGACCGTGTGGCTGGAGCCCACCGCCCCGGCCCACGTCACCCGCCTCGACATGGTGCCGAACCTCGCCGACTCCACCCTCCGGGTCACCGTCCGCGGCGACGGGATCAGCGGCCAGAGCGCACGCGTCACCGTCAGCTCGGGCGGCACGACGGTCGGCACGGCGACCGGCGCGGTCGGCTCGCAACTGACGGTCCGCATATCCAACCCGCACCTCTGGTCCCCCGACGACCCGTTCCTCTACGACGTCAAGGCCGACCTCCTCTCCGGCTCCACGGTGTCCGACTCCGTCGGCAGCTACGCCGGCCTGCGGTCGATCTCGCGCGGCACGGTCGACGGAAAGCAACGGCTGCTGCTCAACGGAAAGTTCCTGTTCCAGACCGGCACCCTCGACCAGGGGTACTGGCCCGACGGCATCTACACCGCGCCCACCGACGACGCCCTCAAGTACGACCTCCAGAAGCACAAGGACCTCGGCTTCAACATGGTCCGCAAGCACATCAAGGTCGAACCGCAGCGCTGGTTCTACTGGGCCGACCGGCTCGGACTGCTCGTGTGGCAGGACATGCCCGCGATGGACACCCGCACCCCGGACGCGGCCGCCCGCACGCAGTGGGAGGCCGAGTACGACCAGATCATCGACGAGCACCGCAGTTCTCCCTCGCTCGTGATGTGGGTCAATGAGAACGAGGGCTGGGGCCAGTACGACCAGGCCCGCATCGCCGACAAGGTGAAGGCGGCCGACCCTTCGCGCCTGGTCGACAACATGAGCGGCATCAACTGCTGCGGCTCGGTCGACGGGGGCAACGGCGACGTGATCGACCACCACATCTACGTGGGCCCTGGCGTGACCACCCCGTCCTCGACCCGGGCCGCCGTCCTCGGCGAGTACGGCGGCCTCGGACTCCGGGTGTCCGGCCACGAATGGTCGCCGGGCAACGGCTTCTCGTACGAGGACCAGGCCGACGCCGCCCACCTCAACAACCGCTTCATCGGCCTGATCGACGCCCTGCGCCTCCAGCAGATGCCGGCCGGCCTGTCCGCGTCGGTCTACACCGAGATCACCGACGTCGAGAACGAGGTCAACGGCCTGCTCACGTACGACCGCCAGGTCGTCAAGGTCGACGCGGGACGGGTCAAGGCGGCGAACCAGGCGTTGATCAACGCCTCGAAGAGTCCGACGGCGCCGACGACCCTGCCCACCGGTCTCAAATCCCTGCGGGTCACCACGCCCGGCTACACCGACCGCTACATCCGCCACAAGGACGCCCTCGCGTACACCGAGGTCGTGAACAGCGGCAGCAGCGACCTGCTGAAGAACGACGCCACTTGGCGGATCGTGCCCGGCCTGGCCGACAGCTCCTGCTACTCCTTCGAATCCCGCAACTACCCGGGCGAGTACCTGCGCCACCGCGAGTTCCGTGTGCACCGGGAGGCCGGTGACGGATCGGCACTGTTCCGCGCGGACGCCACGTTCTGCGCGGTGCCGGGGCAGGGCGGCGTGCGCCTGATGGCCCAGAACTACCCGGGCCAGTACCTGCGCCACTACAACTCCGAGGTGTACCTCGCCGTCCCCGGCGGCTCCCGCGCCGCGGACAACCCCAGTCTGTTCACCGAGGACACCACCTGGGCCGTGGAAGCGCCCTGGGCTCCCTGATCCGTCCCGTTCCTCGTTCCCCCGGGCTGCCGCGCGCATCTCCCCACAAGGGGCATGTGCGCGGCAGCGTCTCTGAGGGGCAGAATCGGCAATCCCGGGAAGTACGGGGACGGCGCGTGCTTGTCTGACCACATATACGGGGGGTAGGTCATGCCGGAGCCATCTCCAGGAGTTTCACACCGCACGAGCAATCAGGTCTCGGGGAGCGGTTCGTTCCACGGCCCGGTGATTCAGGCCGGTCGTATCCACGGCGACATCAACATCCACCCGACGGACCCTCCCCCGGAGGTCCCCCTCCTGGTGTCCGTCGAGGATCGCAGGCGGTCGAACGACATCGTCGAACTCGACGACGGCACCCTCCTCGGCCTCGGCATGGGCGTCCGTGTGCAGATCGAGGGCCTCACCCAACAGGCCGTCATCCTCAAGGAGTTGCGCCCCATCGTTCTGTCTCGCACGCCTCCGCGTCCCGCCGTGGACAGGGGCTTCACGCACGGCAGGCTCGAAGTAAAGGGCTTCGAAGCCGACTTCGATCGCACGCCCCCTTCGTTGAAGCCGCTTCGCTCCGCACCACAGAGCGGGCAGACCTCGGGCCCGCCCGCAGAACGGCCCCCGGACTTTCTGTTCACGGTGACGAGCAGCGATCCGGAAGTGTTCGAGATCTACCCCTGCTCGCGGTCCGATGCCACCTGGCGCCTGGAACTGGACTGGAGCAGCGCCGGCCGGAGCGGCACGGTCACCATCACGGGCCCTGAGGGACCGTTCCGCTACTGGGCCGACCCTCCGATGGCGCCGGAACTGAAGGGATAGGTTCTCCGCATGCCTGCACATCTCAGCCCCGGCGCTTCGGGAGCCCTGCGTCGCTTCGCCGGCTGGCTCGCCCGCGGGTCGGTGGGCCAGCCGATGCTGGATGGGATCGACTACTGGGAAGAGTTGCGCGCGTCGCCCTCACAGATGGAGATCGTCGTCGCGATCTTCGTCAACGTCCTCGAACTGGACGAGGAGGGAGAACCGGTCAACGAGAAGCACGCGGAGCGTCGCGCTGCCGCTTGGCTCCATCGATACTGCACCGGGGAGCTGCCCCCGGGAGAGCCCGACATCGAGCCGTGGGAATGCCGGCTCCACTGAGCAGAGCACCAGCCCCCAACCCTCTCACCTGCCCTCCGCCAGGGCTTGGACCTGCTGACGCAACTGCCTGACCTCGGCGATGAGTCGGGGCACGCTCTCGCGGGCGGCGGCTATGAAGCGCGCGTTCTCGTCCCACTGCTTGTCGGCGACGTCGACGTAACGCGGCTGCTGGACCAGGGTGGCGGCGACGATCTCGCGGTGGTCGAAGTCCGGCCATCGCTCGCCCAGGCCGGTGTCGGGGACGGTGCTCACCGCCACGAGGTTCATGGCCCAGTCGTCATCGAGGAAGCGGACGTACCAAGGCCCTGGGGTCGCGGCCTGCACCGCC
This sequence comes from Streptomyces sp. KL116D, assembly GCF_030766975.1. Classification (NCBI taxonomy): domain Bacteria; kingdom Bacillati; phylum Actinomycetota; class Actinomycetes; order Kitasatosporales; family Streptomycetaceae; genus Streptomyces; species Streptomyces sp. KL116D. The sequence goes on from NZ_JASERH010000136.1 coordinate 521,978, forward strand.
TCGTCCAGTTCGTCAAGTTCCGCCTCGGTAAGGGCAGGTGGGATCGTCATCGACTTCGTGCTCCTCTCAGCACCGTGAACAGGGCCATTCTCGATTGACGCAATCCTTCGGGCCAACGGATTTCCTTCGAGGGCGACGGCACTGACCAAGCGGCAGCCTATCGGCACCCGGGTTCCTTTTACGAGAGCGCACTGCTACCTTCCTACGTAACGGAACCACGATCCCGTTAGTGGTGGCGATGGCGGTTCCGAACCTACTCAGCCCTGCCCTGCCCTGCCCTGCCGCGCACCGCCGCATCGGCGAGCGGAGGGAACGAAAGGAAGTCCCGCCATGGCCATGGTCAAGACGAAGGCCGCAGCCGCCCCTGACGAGTCGCGACCGGCGCACGGCACGACCACTCCCTCGGGAGACGACCCAAGACCCCAACCACAGCTCCTGACCGGCCGGTTGAAGCTGATCCTGGCCGTCCTGCTCGTCTCCCAGTTCATGCTGGCCGTCGACTTCTCGATCCTGAACGTCGCCCTCCCCGCGATCGGTGACGGGCTCGGCTTCTCGCTGTCCAACCTGCAGTGGATCGCGACCACGTTCGCCCTCTCGGCAGCCGGATTCACGCTCTTCTTCGGGCGGATCGGCGATCTGATCGGCCGCAAGAAGATCTTCGTCGGGAGCCTGGCGCTGCTCGGCCTCGCCTCACTCGTCGGAGGACTCGCCACCTCGCCGGAGGTGCTGCTGGTCGCTCGCGTCGCGCAGGGTCTGGCCACGGCTGCCGCCACTCCGGCCGGGCTCGCCCTCCTGACCACGTCCTTCCCCGAAGGGCCCCTGCGCCAGAAGGCGCTGGGCATCAACGGCGCTCTGATGTCCGCAGGATTCACCGCCGGCGCCATCCTCGGCGGCGTCCTCACCGACCTGCTCTCCTGGCGCTGGGCCTTCTTCATCAACGTGCCCGTCGCACTGGCCGTCGTCCTCATCGCGCCCACCGTCATCAAGGAGTCGAAGCCGGCCACCCGCCCCAAGCTGGACCTGCCCGGCGCGCTCACGGTCACCCTCGGTCTGCTCGGTCTGGTCTACGGCCTCACCCAGGCCGGTGAACACGGCTGGACCGACACGCACGCGGTCGTCGGCCTCGGCGGCGGTGCCGTGCTCCTCGCCGCGTTCTTCCTGATCGAGCGCAAGGTCGCCGATCCGCTCGTCCCGCTGAAGACGCTGGGACGCCGCAACGTCGCCTGGGGCAACGTGCTCGGTCTGCTCGCCTTCGTCACCGAGACCTCGCTCGTCTACCTGCTCACGCTCTACCTGCAGAAGACCCTCGACTTCTCCCCGCTGACCGCCGGCATCTCGTTCGGCGTCCTCGGCATCGGTACGGTCGCCGGCGGACTGCTCGCCCCCAAGGTCATCGCGAGGACCTCCACCCTCACCGCCCTGGTCGCCGGCGGCGTCATCCAGACCGTCTTCACCGCCGCCCTGTTGTTCCTGGGCACGACCACCACCGCCTCCATGGCCCTGCTCCTGCCCGCGACCTTCTTCGGCGGCATCGGCAACATGCTCGTCATCGTCGGCTTCATGGTCACCGCCACCAGCGGGCTCCCGGACGAGGAACAGGGCCTGGCCACCGGTCTCGCCTCGATGTCCCAACAGGTCGGCATCACGCTCGGCACGCCCATCATGTCGACGGTGGTGACGGCCACCGCAACCGGCGCGACGACCGCCTCGGCCATCCACCACGGCGTCACCCTCGCCATCGCCGTCAACGCGGCTCTGGTCTTCCTCGGCGTCGTCCTCGCGGCGGTGTTCCTGCGCACGAAGCGGCAGCCAACTGGTGCCGCATCAGGCGACGTTCGCCCTGGCGAGTAGCCAAGCCAGCACAGCCACACCAGTGGGTAACCCAACAAGGTAGCCGACGAGCACTCCGACGCCCGGATCAGCCAGCGCAGGAAAAGCCCAGTTCAATGCTGCCGCCACGAACAGTCTCACCGCTACCAGCGCAAGGAGGGCGGCAACAGCGGCAAGGCGACGCGGCGGGCCCGCCCGGCTGTACAACTCAGCCGCGGGCCCGATCGCGATCACGCCGGTCACGATCCCGACGAAACTGGTGTCGGGCAGCCACCCGAACGGCCACCCCACCAGAGCGACCAGCCCGGAGACAGCGAGACCGAACAGTTCCAGCGCGACGGTGGACACCACCGGGTCCCACGAGCGGCGCCGGATCGAGCCGCTCCCACTGTCCTTCTCATCGGCCACGTCGTCAGAGTAGCCACCGACAAGGTGAACATCGCCCCAGCGGATCCGCAATCGACGGAACCACTACGGGTCGGCGAACGCGCCCTCCACGCCCCGGCGTTGCTTGCCCGCGCCGGGGCCGTGCTCGGTGCCGCGGCAGGCGATCCGCGGTTTCACGCCGAGGTTCCAGACGAGGCACAGCCTGAAGGCGTGAGGGAACGTGCCGTTGGCCGCGCTCTTACCCAGGGCGCGGCACGAACCGGCTCAGCCGGTAGGTGGTCGGAAGCTCCAGGCGCCCGCACAACGTGTCGATCCGGATCATCGACCCGTCGACTCCTGCTTCCCGAAGGCGGCGGAGCTGCGTGCGCATCTCCGCCTGATCGCGAGTCTCGACGACCAGCTCCCACTGACCCGCGTCCGGCGCGGTGCGAACGGCGAGCTGCCGCCTGGCGGCCTCTTCCCGCCGCCTTCTCTTCCCCTGTCCTGGCATCGGCCCACGATCACGGATCGGCATCAGGACGGCAAGCCGATTTGGATCAGCCGGGCCCGCGCATGCATGTCAGGCGCGTGGCGGTAAGGTGAAGGTCCGTGAGAGAACATGCTGCTCAGCGCCCGTTCCACCCGCTCCCCTCGCGTCCGATTCGCATCGCTGCCGCACAGGCTCAGGCAGTGGCCGGCGACGTCGAAGCCAACGTGGCCACCGTGGCCGACATCATCCGTGACGCTGCGAGGGCCGAGGCCCAGCTCGTGGTTCTTCCGGAGAAGTTCCTCAGCGGCTACGAACCCGACCTCATCCGGGCCGCCCCCGACACGTGCGCCGTACAGCCCGGTGACCCGCGGCTGGCCCCGATCGCCGACGCCTGCCGGGAGACCGGCACGGCAGCCGTCGTCGGCGCCGCCTTCCACGACGGCGGGGACCTGTACGTCTCGGCGCTGGTCTTCGATGCGAGCGGCGAGCTCGTCACCCGCTACGACAAGCAGCACCTGTTCAAGTCGGAACGCGAGATCTATCGCGACGGTGCGGCCGGGTGCACCCTGCAGATCGAGGGCTGGCGGCTCGGCCTGGGCATCTGCTACGACTCCGGCTTCCCCGAGCACGCGCGTGCGGCGGCGCTGGACGGCTGCCACGCCTACGTCGTCGGCGCCCTGTTCAGCGTGGGCAACGGCTACCACGAATCGCGCACGTGGTTCCCGGCACGAGCCCTGGACAACACCTGCTACGCCGTACTGGCCAATCACATCGGCACGACCGGCGGCTGGCACGCCTGCGGCTCCAGCGCCATCTGGGGCCCGGACGGGCGCCCGCTCGCCGAGGCCGGCACGGACCGGCCCGAGCTGATCACCGCCGACCTCGATCCGCAGGCCCTGCTCGCCGTCCGCGACTCCGAGCCCATGCTGCGCGACCTGCACAACTCGACCGGTCACGCGCGCGCCAGCCATCAGCTCGGCTGACTCGCTGCCGGCGGCCCGTCACGGACTCCTTTCCGCGTCCAGGTGACGGAGCCTTTCCCGGGTCCGCTCGGCGTCCACGCGGTCGAACTCCTTGAGAATGGCCAGCGCCTCCTGCCAACTCTCGCGCGCCCTGTCGGGCCTGCCGGTGGCCAGGTGGACGTGGCCGAGGTTGTCGAGAGCGTGAGCCTGCCCCAAACGGTTGCCGATCTCATCGTGGTGGTCGAACGCCTGCCGGTAGCACTCGATCGCGTCGTCGTGGTGCCCGAGTCTCCGGTGGGCGGTGCCGAGGAACTCGAGGGCGACGGCTTCGCACCAGCGGTCGCCCTCGGCGCGCAGGACGGGCAGCGCCTGCTCCAGGACGCCGATGGCCTCGTCGAACCGCCCGAGCTGCTGGTAGGAGTCGCCCAGATTGGCCAGGACGTTCCCCTTGCGGAAGTCGTCACCGAGGACCCGGAAGACGGCCAATGCCCTGCGGCAGTACTCGACGCTCTTCTCCGGTCGGCCGATCCGGCGGTAGATGTAGCCCAGGTTGACCAGGGACTGGCACCTGCCGTATTCGTCCCCGAGTTCCCGGCAGCGGGCCATCGACAGCCGGAAGTGGTCGATGGCCTCGTCGTACCGGTGGTTCTGGGTCAGGGCGCAGGCCACGTCGCTGAGGCTCCACGCCTCGCCCCTTCGGTCGTGGGCGTCGCGGACGGCGACGAGCGCGGTCTGAGCCGTGTCGAGCCAGTCGTGCAGATAACCGCGGAGGTAGAAGAACCCCCACAAGGCACCGGCCAGTCTCCAGGCGGCCCCCGGCCGGCCGACGGCGACGGCCTGGTGCACGGCGGCGACGAGGTTGGCATGTTCCTCTTCGCACCATTCCAGGGCCTGGTCGTAGGTGCTGAACGCAAGGGGATGACACGAGGCGGGCAACGGGCCGAGGGGAACCCGCCGTCGGTACGGGGTGAAGAACGGATAGGCGGCGTCCGCGGTGTGCAGGTACCAGGTGAGGACCCGCTCGACGGCCCGGTCCCGCTCCGCCGATGTCTCCTCGGCGAGGGCGCGTTCGGCGCCGTAGACCCGCAGCAGGTCGTGCCGCGTGTACCGCCCGGGCAAGTGCTCGGTGAGCAGGTGGGCGCGGGTGAGTTCGACGAGCAGCCCAGAGGTCTCCCGGAGCGGCATCCCGGCGAGGGCGGCCGCGGCGGCCGTGCGGATGTCGGGTCCTGCGTGCAGGCCCAGCAGGCGGAACAGACGGGCGGCCGGGGCGGACAAGGCACGGTACGACCAGGAGAAGACGGCCCGTACGTCGGTGGTGAGGTCGCCCCCGGTGAAGGCGTCGAGACTGCCGTGGCTGTCGCGGAGCTCCGCCGCGACGGCGCTGAGCGGGAAGCCGGGGTGGGTGGCGGCGCGGGCCGTGACGATGGTCAGGGCCAGCGGTAGCCCTGCGCAGCGCGTGATGATCTCCCGCACGGCGTCCGGTTCCGCCGCCACCCGGTCTTCGCCGAGCCGGTGAGCGAGCAGATCGTGGGCTTCGGCCGGGGAGAGCAGGTCCAGGACCAGCGGGTGAGCGCCCTCGGTGGCGACCAGTCCCGCGAGCTGGCTCCGGCTGGTCACCACGGCCAGACAGCCGGCCGAGCCGGGGAGCAGCGGGCGGACCTGGTCGGCGTCGCGGGCGTTGTCCAGCACCACCAGCACCCGCCGCCCCGCCAGCATGCTGCGGTACAGGCTGACCCGCGTCTGCAGGTCCGCCGGGACCTGCTGGGCGGGCACGCCCAACGCGTCGAGGAAGCTCCGCACGGCCTGATCGGGCGCCACCGCTGCCTGGGAGGGATCGAAGCCGCGCAGGTTCACGTACAGCTGGCCGTCCGGGAAGCGGTCGGCCGTCCGGTGGGCCCAGTGGACGGCCAGCGCCGTCTTGCCCACGCCGGCGGTGCCCGACACGGCCGAGACCACCACCGCGGCCGGCCGCTCGACGGTGGTGGGCAGGATCCCGTCCAGCCGGGTCAGTTCCTCCGTCCGGCCGGTGAATCCCCGCGCCCTCAGAGGCAACTGGGCCGGGACCACGCGATCGGCTCTCGTGACGGCGGACGGCCGCATGCCGCTCGCCACGGTCGGGGCGGATTCGCCGCGCAGAATCGCCTGATACAGCTGCTGCGCCTCTGCATTCGGGTCCGTACCCAACTCCTCGGCCAATCGCTTCCGCAGGCTGGCGTAGCGCGCCAGGGCCTCCGGATTGCGACCGGCGGCCTGCAGAGCCCGCAGGAGCGCCACGGTCAGCGGCTCCACCAGCGGATGCTCGTCGACCAGAGCGGTCAGTTCGTTGATCACCACCGCGTGACTGCCCACGCGGATCTCGGCATCCGCCCAGGCCAGTACCGTCTCGATCCGCTCCTGGGCCCAGCGCTGCCGGGTGCGCCGGACCCATGCTCCGCTCAGCTCGGCCAGCGGTTCGCCGCGCCACGTCTCGAGTGCCTCCCGGAGCAGCAGCACCCGCTCGGCGTCCGTGTGGTCCACGGCGCGGGCCTGCCCGACCAGCTGCCGGAACCGGTGCAGGTCGACCCGGTCCGCCGGAACGTCGAGCAGATAGCCGCCGGGGCCACGCCGTAACTGCGGCTCCGCATCGGCACCCGTCGAGCCGCCCGCGCCGAGAGGTGCCGCCGTCGCTGCCAGCATCCGGCGGATCCGGGCGATGTACGCGTAGAGCGAGGGGCGCACCTGGGCGGGGAGATCCTGCCCCCACACCCGGTCGATCAACGTCTCGGTCGCCACCCACCGGCCGGCGTCCACCAGCAACGCCACCAGCACGGCGCGCTGCTTGGCCGGACCCGCATCGACGGCCACGCCGTCCGCACCCCGCACCTCGACCGTTCCCAGCAGCAGAAACTCCGTCATTCCCGTTCGCCCCGCAGTCGCTCTGCATCATCCCGTGCACTGGGTCTCCGTCGTCCCGCCCGCTTCATGACTCAACCCGCCCTGACCAGTGAAGCAAGGTTCACGCAAGGTTCCTGCCCACATTCACGCCACACCCTGGGACCACCGGCCGCCGGCCATGCCTACCGGTCGTGATCGCCGTGCCCGGTACCTCAACTGCCAGTCGATGGGACACAGATGAAGAAGCCAATCCCGTTCGTGACCATGCTGGTGTCGGCGCTGCTCCTCGCAGTGGTCGGATCCACCACAGCCACGGCGTCAGCCACAGCCACGGCCCGGACAGCCCGCGCCGGATACGTCGCGCAGGCGCAAGCGGCGGGGCTCTCCGCCGGTCAGGCGACGGCCCTGCAGGCCAAGGTCGACGACTACTTGGTCACGTTCGACGGCCAGGGCACCCAGGTGTCACCCAACCAGGTCGACCTCGACGGAGCCGTCCTGAACGTCACCGTGCCGGGCGAGAACCGACCGCGACCGCTGGGCGACCAGTCCGCGCAGGTGTACAACGCCTACGACTGCACCGGCTGGACGAACTACGGATGGTTCTGCGCGTACAAGTACGAGAACCGGTCCGGCGACAACATCGGCATGTACGCCTGCGCCAAGTACGCCATTCCCTGGGTCACCGTCGGGTCCTGGGTGAACAACCAACTGACCGGCACCGAGCCGATGATGTACTACTCGAACCACGGCAGCGAACTGCTGCCTCCCGCCTACAGTTCCCGCAGCAAAGGCGTGAAGTGGCGTGACGTGACACAGATCCGCAACTGTGTATGACGCCTCCGGCGGCTCACGGGCGTGCCGCGGCGAAGCGGCCCTCCGACAAGTCCTGGCCCCGCTCCTCGGAGCGGGGCCAGGACTGTGTGCGCCCAGCAGCCCCAACTGCCGGACCCACGAGGACGAGCCACCGGGCCTCCCAGCACAGCCCGCCCGGGGGCCGTACGCACCGGATGTCCCCAATCGCACGGATCAAACCTCCGTCCGCCACAACGCGCTCGGCCCCTCCCGCCATCTGCGCGATGCCCACCCCTCCGTCACGGCACCTACACACCACCGCACTCGTGATCAGAGCCGGGCCAGGGCACCCGACCAGCACAGCTGACCGGGAGGACCTTCGCCGTGATAGCCGTGGCCGTGCTGCTCCTGCCCACACTCGCCCTCATCCTCTTCGGACTCGACCGCATCGAGGACCGGATGTTCCACCCAGCCCGTCCCCCAGCCCCGGGCCACGCCCGGCGTCGTCGACACCTACGGCTGATCACCAACCCGGTGCAGAACAACCAGCCCGACGAGAGTCGACATCGCAGGGACGCGGCGTGAGCCGTTGAGACACAATCCCCTGGACCGCGCCGGCGTGCCGTTCGATCACGGTGTCCTGGTGGAACGAGGGGAGCAGGCCGCATGGACAGCCACACCATCCAGCAGGTCCCGGATGAACACGTTCGCTTCTCGGCCTACCTCACGGCGCTCCAGCAGGTCGCCGAACCGGACGAGTTCGACCTGGTCAGTCGCGTGCTCACAGATCCGGACCACACGATGGCCCAGTCCGCCGTGCTGCGGCACCTGGACCGTCGAGCCGCCGACCTCTGTACCGGGCCCGCCTACGAGGGGTGGGTGCGGGCGATGACCCGGGCCACGAGCGATCGTCCCTTCCTCACTCAGCGCCTGCGGGAGTGGTCACTCTTCCGCGCCATCACTCTCGAGCTTTCCTGGCAGCCCGACGACCTGCTCGCCTCGTCCAACTGGCTCCAGCTCAAGACGGCCGACGGGACGAACACCGAGGCCATGGAGATCCTGGCCGCGGCGGGCCGCACCAAGCGGATCCGCTACACCGCCGAGACGCGTCGCGACCGCCTGAGCAAGGCCTGAATTCCAGACGTCGGTGGAGAAGCACCAGTGGTGGGTGACCTCGTGCAGGAAGGTCAGCAGTTGCTCGGGCGGGCCGTGGCCCACGGGCCGAGCCACTGCCGGGAATCCTCTTTCAACCGCTTTGCCCTCATCAGCCCAGTGGGTTTCGCCAACCCCTGAGTGCACGGGAAGACCGGGTCCGGGCCCGCCGTCAGTGGGCCGCGCCCTCCCAGCCGTCCCCGCACGGTCCCCCACCCACGGCCTCGGGGATCGTGACGTCGGCTCCGGTGGACACCTCGACGAGTGGCAGGTACCAGTGGGAGACCTCTTCGCTGGCCGTCGGCACGTAGTGGAAGATCAGGGAGCGGCGGAAGCGGGTTGCGGAGGTGTTCGGGAGTGAGCCGTGGACCGCGCTGCCGTGGAAGAACAGCACGTCGCCGGCGCGCATCCGGGTCTGCCTGCTCACCGTCCCCGCCGGGGCGCGGACGAGTCCGTGGGTGAACGACTCGCTGGAGTCGGCCTGTTCGGGGCAGGCGACCTCCATCGTGTGGGAGCCGGGGACGACGGCGAGCGCGCCGTTCTCCGCGTCGCAGTCGTCGATCGCGATCCAGGCGGCGATGCAGGTCTCGGGGTGGGCCCGCAGGAAGAAGTTGTCCTGGTGCATCGCCTGGCCCCGGGCCGTGGGCGGCTTGAAGTAGAACATGGACTGGGCGCCGTGCACGGGGCCCACGAGTTCCTGGACGACATCGACGATCCGTGGGTCCGTGAGGTAGCGCCGGGCCAGTCTCCCGATGGCGAGGTCGGCGCGCCGGTGCGGTTGCATGAAGCGTGGATAGCGCGCGAGTACGTCGTCCGGTGCCACCTCGTCGACCGCGCCCACTGCCCCGCGGTCGCGGGTGACCTGCTCCATGAACGCCTCGCGGATGACGTCGGTCTCGGGGTCCGGGAGCAACGCGTCGACCTGGATGACCCCGTCGCGCTCGTAGCGTGTCCGGCGGTCCGTGGGTGAGTTCGTCACTGTCGTCATGCCGTTCAGACTGCCGGTCCACCTCGGTGCAGGGCATGGACGGGAGCGTCGAGTGCATGGAGAATCCTGCTGTGCCCGCCTCCCCCTTCCGCCGGGACGACGGGAGCCCCGACGTCGACCGGATCCTTCCCGGCCACTTCGTCTCCGGCGCCGACTACGACACGTTGCGCCCGCACGGGACCAGCGAGTGGCTGATCATCCTCACCGTCGACGGTGCCGGCTGCGCATGGAACGGCTCCACGACGGTCGCCGTCCCGCCGCGGTCGATCGTGGCGTTCACGCCGCACACCCCGCAGCACTACGGAACGAACCCGGCCGTCGGACGGTGGGACCTGCTCTGGGCGCACGTGCGGCCGCGCCCGGAGTGGTCGGCGCTCCTCGAATGGCCCGAGGCCGCCCCGGGGATCCTCCGCCTCGACCTGACTCCCGTCATCGCCGAACGGGTCGCCGCGGCGCTCCGGTCCGCCGTCGCCCATCACGGGGCGAGACTGCGGCAGGGTCCGGCCTTCGCCATGAACGCCATGGAGCAGGCCCTGTTGTGGTGCAGCACCCAGAGTCCCCGGCGGGACGGCCTCGACCCGCTCGTCCTGGCCGTGGTCGAACACGTCGGCGCGCACCTGGACCGGCCCCACACGGTGGCGTCCCTGGCCGCCCACGTCGGCGTCTCCGCGTCCCGGCTCGCGCATCGGTTCCGCGAACGGGCCGGAACGTCGGTGATGGCGCGGGTGCATCAGATGCGGATCAGCGCGGCGAAGGAGCTGCTGGAACTCACCGACCTTCCTGTGGCCCACATCGCCGCACGGGTCGGCTTCACCGACCCTTTGTTCTTCTCACGGCGTTTCCGTCAGACGACAGGGTTCGCGCCGACGGCCTATCGCGCCAGTCGTTGACTCAGCAGGTGCCGGGCCACCTCGACGTCGGTGATCAGGATGTTGATCCATCCGCCACGTACCGCGCCCCGGATCGCGGCGACCTTGTCCATGCCGCCCGCCACCCCGATGCGGCGTTCCACCTCGTGCAGCTGATCGGGCCCGATGCCGATCAGGCGGTCGTTGAAGGGAGCGTCCACCGGGTTGCCGTCGGCATCGAAGTAGCGGGCACAGACGTCCCCCACCGCGCCGAGCTTCCGGAGCTGTTCCTGGTCACGATCGGTGATGGCGTTGCCCGAGCGGCGCAGAAGTGGTGAGGGGTCCAGGCTGCCGATGCCCAGCAGGGCCAGGGTGAGGCGGGACCAGGATTGAATGACGTCGGCCATCGCGGGCTCCTGGGACAGCAGGTCACGCAGCTCACGGCTGCCGACCAACGCCGCGGACGGCGCGAACACCGGCCTGGCGCCCGTGAGTTCGGCCAGGCGGCCGGCGAGCCGGGTGGCGTGCAGCTGGACCTCCGGGCTGCCGGATCCCCCGACCAGTTGCACGACTTCGCCTGCGACCGACGACGTCTTCGCCCTCATGACCTTGACCGCTTCGAGCAGGGTGGCGCTCCACGAGGAGACACCGATGACGTCTCCGCCCTTGAGCGTCGCGTCCAGGTACGTGGCCGTCGCCGCCGCGAGCGCGGGGATGACGTCGGCCCCTGCTCCTTCGACCTCCACGACGACGGCGTCGCGCAGTCCGTACCGCTCGACCAGCGCGTCTTCGAGTTCAGCGTGGACGCCGTCGGGTGACACCACGACGGTGCGCACCACTCCCCGGTCGACCGCCTCTTTCAGGAGGCGCGAGACGCGGGGCTGGGACATGTTGAGGTGCGCCGCTATTTCGGGCTGGCGCACTCCGCGCTCGTGGTACATGCGGGCCACTTTCACCAGCAGCCGCAGGTGGTCCGGGCTGGGAGTGGACGACGCTGCCGCCACCATGTCTCCGTTCTCGTTCTCGGTCGCTCTTGTCCTTCTGGGCGGCCGGGCCGTTTGCCGGGCTGCCTGGCTGCGCCGCTCGACAGCCTAGCGTCGGGTGCCGAGGTGTCGGGCGGCTGTGAGGCGCTGGTGCCAGTGTCCCAGCGCGCTGCGGCGCTGCTCGTCGCTCCAGGTCGGTTCGAAGGTCTGCAGGTCGCTGTCGGCTCGCTGTGCCAAGTCTTCGGTGGTCCACCAGCCGAGTCCCAGTCCGGCCAGATGTGCGGCGCCGGCGGCGGAGAGTTCGTGGTGGCGGGTGCGGGCCACGGTGACGCCGCTGATGTCGGCCTGGAGCTGCAGGAGCGCGTCGCTTCGGCTCAGGCCGCCGTCGGCGACGATCTGTCGCGGCCCGGGGAGGGCCGCCAGGACGTCGCCGACCTGGAAGGCGACGGATTCCAGGGCGGCGCGGGCCAGTTGGGCGCGTCCGGTTCCCAGGCCGAATCCGGCCAGGAGGGGGACGGCCTGGGCGTCCCACCACGGTGCGCCGATGCCGCCGAAGGCCGGCACCAAGGTCACATCGCCCGCGTCGGCGTCGGCCGCGAGCCGGATGAGGTGTTCCGGCTCGGTGCCGAGCAGGTCCGCCAGCCAGGTCAGGGTGCGCCCGGCCGAGCGGATGTTGGCTTCGTGGGCGTAGGCGGGAAGCCCTGTGGACCAGGCGATGGTGCTGCACACATCGGCGGCGGGCGCGGGTGAGTCAGCGATGGTCATCACCGACGAACCGGTGCCGTACGTGGCTTTCACGGTGCCCGGCCGCCAGCCGGCGTGGGCGAACAGAGCGGCATGCGAGTCGCCCATGACGGCCAGCACCGGGGTGCCGTCGACGAGCGGGGCGAACCCTCGAAGTGTCCCGAAGGGGCCGGTGGAGGGGACGATCCGGCTCAACGCCGCCCGCGGGACGTCGAACCAGTCGAGCAGTTCGTCGTCCCAGTCGCCGGTCGCGAGGTCGAGCAGCTGGGTGCGGGAGGCGTTGCCCGCCTCGGTGACCGGCACTCCGGTGAGTGCGTGCAACAGGTAGGCGTCCACGGTGCCCAGGCGCAGGGAGCCGGCGGTGCTGTGTGCACGGGAGGGGTCATGGCTGTCGAGCAGGGCCGCCATCCTCAGAGCGGAGAACATCGGATCGAGTGGGAGGCCCGTCCGGCGACGGACTTCCTGACCGACTCCCGCGGCGGCGAGCCGGGCCGCACGTTCTCCTCCCCGCTGGTCCTGCCAACTGACCAGCGGGCAGACCGGCTTGGTGGTCGCGGCGTCCCACAGGACCACCGATTCGCGTTGGGTGCTCAGGGCCAGGCCGGCCACGTCGCGCGGGTCGGTGCCCCGTACGCAGTCGGCGACGGCGGCGCGCACGCCGTCGAGGAGCTCTGTCGCGTCCTGCTCCACCAGACCCGGGCCCGGATGGAACTGGCCCAGAGCCGCTCGGCCACGGGAGACGATGCCGCCCGCGGCGTCCACGAGCAGCGCCTTGGTGGAGCTGGTTCCCTGGTCGACGGCGAGAACGTACGGCTTCATCAGGCCCGCCCCAGGACCTGGCGGGCGGTGCCGGCGATGCCGTCGGCGGTCAGTCCGAAGTGGTCGAGCAGGAACGCCGCGCTGCCGGTCGGGGCGAAGGCGGGCACGCCCAGCATGCGTACGGCGACCGGGTGGCTCTCGGCCACGACCTTGGCCACGGCCGCGCCCAGGCCGCCGGAGAGCAGTCCTTCCTCCACGGTGACGATCGCTCCGGTCTCCCGCGCGGCGGCCACCACGGCGTCCACGTCGAGCGGCTCCACGAAGGTCATGTTGAGGACGCGGGCACGGACGCCTTCCTGAGCGAGGAGGGCTGCGGCTTCCAGGGCACGCGAGACCATCGTGCCCACGGCCATCAGCGTGATGTCGCTCCCGTCGGTGAGGCGCACGGCCCGGCCGGCCTCGAAGGGTGCGTCCTCGGGGGTGACGGCGGGAACCTTGAACCGGGGCACGCGAATGTAGGTGGGCCGGCCCGACGCGGCGGCCCGGCGCACGGCGCTGCGGGTCTGCGCCGGGTCCGCCGGCACGATGATCTCCAGGCCCGGGACGGCGCGCATCCAGGACAGGTCCTCGATGGAGTGGTGGGTGGGCCCTAGCTCGCCGTAGGCCATGCCGGGGCTCTGGCCGCACAGCACGACATGGCGGTGCGTGTAGGCGATGTCGGCCTTGATCTGTTCCAGGGCGCGGCCGGTCAGGAAGGGCGCGGCTGCGGATGCGAAGGGGATGAACCCCGCGTTGGCGAGGCCGGCCGAGACGCCGACCAGGTCCTGTTCGGCAATGCCCACGTTGACCAGTCGGGTGGGGAACTCCGCGCGGAACCCGGTGAGGTTGCTGGAGCCCACCGAGTCGTTGCACACGGCCACGATCCGCTCGTCGGCGCGGGCCAGTACGGCGAGCTCGTCGGCGAAGTCGACCCTGCAGTCGAACGTGGCGGCCGGGGCGGCGACGGTGCTCATCGGCTCAGCTCCTCGAGCGCACGGCGTACCTGCTCGTCGGTGGGCACCTTGTGATGCCACTCGACCCGGTCCTCCATGAACGACACGCCCTTGCCCTTGGTCGTGTTGGCGATGACGGCGACCGGGCGACCGGTGGTGGACGGCGCGTACGCCTCCTTGATCGCCCGGTGGTCGTGGCCGTCGATGACGCGGACCTCCCACCCGAAGCTGGCCCACTTCGCGTCCAGCGGTTCGAGGGACTTGGTGTCCTCGGTGCGGGCTCCCTGCTGCAGGCGGTTGCGGTCGACGACGGCGGTGAGGCCGGCCAGTTCGTGGTGGGCCGCCGTCATCGCGGCCTCCCAGTTGCTCCCTTCCTGCATCTCTCCGTCGCCGAGCACGACGACGGTCCGCCAGGTCTCGCCGCGCAGCCTCGCACCGAGCGCGCAGCCGGTGGCGATGGGGAAGCCGTGACCGAGGGGGCCGGTGTTGGTCTCCACGCCGGGGACCTTCAGCCGGGCGGGGTGGCCGTTGAGCGGGGACAGCGGGGCCATGAAGTCGGTCAGCCGGGCCCGGGGGAAGAAGCCGCAGGACGCCAGCGTGGAGTAGAGGGCCGCGGCGCAGTGGCCCTTGCTGAGGATGATGCGGTCGCGTTGCGGGTTGCCGGGCTGGGTCGGGTGCATGCGCAGGGTGCCCCACATGGCGGTCACCAGCAGGTCGGTGACGGACAGGTCACCGCCGACGTGTCCCATGCCCGCCGCTTGGACGGCGGTGAGGATGTCGCGCCGGACGGAGGCCGAGATCTCGGCGAGCTCGTCCGCGGCGTCGGCGGGCGACGCGGCGCGCAGGCGTGCGCTGCGCCGGTGATAGGCGCGGGCTGCGTCCCCGTCGGCCCTGAGTGGCCCCGCCGCCTCCCGGACGGTGGTCACGGGGCCTCGCTTTCCGCGAGGGCGCGAAAGAGGGCCCGCTTCGCGAGGCGCTGCGCGGTGAGGGCGTCCTGCGCCGCCTGCGCGGCGGCGAGTTCCTCCCGGTCGAGGTAGCCCAGTGCCTGGTGGAAGGCGCGCATGGTGCGGATGCCGGTGCGGGCGGCTTCGACCGGGTCCTCGCGGAAGGGGAACTGGTCGAGCTGCCAGACGCCGTCCCAGCCGGCGTCCTGGAGGGCGAAGAAGAACTCGAAGGTCTCCAGCAGGTGGACGGAGCCGACGACCATGTCGTCGTCCCAGCCTCGGAAGTTGTCGTTGACGTCGATCGCGAACAGCTTGTCGCGGGCGATCGCGAGGCGGGCGGCTTCGGCCGGTGTCTCGCCGCCGTACAGGGAGTGTCCGAAGTCCAGCAGGATCCCGACGTTGTCCACGCCCATGTCCTGGATCGCCAGCAGCGTGCGGGCGACGGAGGAGAAGACCATGCGGTTGCGCGGCTCGCGGGGCTTGTACTCGATGGCGAACTTCACATCCGGGTAGCCCTGGGCGAGTTCGCGGAGGGCGTCCACCGACTTCGTCCACAGGTCGCTGTAGTCGGCCTGGAAGGGGTAGTCGTACCCGTCCTGTCCCGGCCAGATCTTGATGTAGTCCACGCCCAGCTCGCGGCCGACCTCGGCGGAGGCGGCGACCAGGTCGACGGCCTGGCGGCGGACGGCGGCGTCGGGGTTGGTGAAGCCGCCCTTGGCGAACTTGCCGGTGTAGAACTCCGGTGTCACGGCGATGGCCCGCAGGTTCTGCTCGGCCAGGGCCGCACGCACTTCTGCCGTGCTGATGTCACCGGGCGGGAAGGGCCAGTTCAGGTCGAGGACGGACAGGTCGCCGACGGCGCCCGCGAGTTTGATGGCGTCGAGGACGGTGCGCGGTTCGCCGTATCCGTCCGTGGCGTACCGGTCGACGTAGGTCGCGAAGTGCCAGACGCCCGCGCCGTAGACCGGCTCGCTCCGTAACGACTCTCGAATGTCTATGCGTTGTTGAGTCGACATGCGGGACAAGGTACGAACGCACGTCTGACGCGTCAACCCCTCAGAACCCGGGAACCGCTCCTCCGGATCCTGCGTGACCTTCCAGATGATCCCGACCGCCGCGATCAAGGCCTCCGTCACCTTCTCCGAGGGCCAGCTCGGCGGCAGCACCCTGGAGTACCTCAAGAACAACTGGTTCATCACCGACTGAGCCCAGCCGCACCGTCCTTGGAGTCGCCTGCCGCCGGGATGCCGGGGGTCACGACGTGGTTGACGCGGCGTCGGTCAGCGGCTTCGGCGGATACTCGCGAAGCACCAGTGACGTGGTGACCGGGCCGTAGCGGGCACATGCGTCGACGACTTCTTCGAGCCGTCCTGCCTGCGGGCAGTGGACTTCCAGGATGAGGCAGTCCTCCCCGGTGACCCTCAGGGTGGAGGTGACCTCGGGCGTTCTCGCAGCGAAGTCCAGGGCGCGTCGGAGCTGGGCATGCGTGGTGCGCAGGCGGATGACGGCGTGAATGTTCAGGCCGAGTGCCGCCGGATCGACGACGGCCCGGTAACCGGTGATGACGCCGTTCTTCTCCAGTCGCTGGATGCGCGCGCTCGCCGCGGGCTGCGAGAGTCCGACGCGGCGGCCCACCTCGGCGCCGGTCAGCCTGCCGTCGGCCTGGAGCAGGCTGAGGATGTCCTGGTCTATCCGGTCGAGTGATTCCATCGTCGTCAGCACCATCTTCTTTGAGATCACTTGCGCCGCTGTCGCCGCGCTGCTGCTGCCAACAGAATGTGGGCCAGGCATCCCCAGGATCGCAGCGGGGTGACGAGTGGAACGGTGGCAAGCAGTGGTCGCATACGTCGTCATCCCCGGTATCGACGGCTCCGACGGTCAGCACTGGCAGACCCTGTGGGAGCGCGCGTGGGGCGCCGATGCCGTGCGGATCTCCCCCGCCTCGTGGTCCGCACCCGATCTGGACGACTGGGTCGACGCCGTGCAGGAGGCGTACGACACCGCTTCTCGGCGGGACAGCCGCGTCGTGCTGGTGGCGCACAGCCTGGGCTGCTGGGCGGCATCCGTCTGGTGGAGCAGGAACCCGGCGAGCCCGGTCGCCGGCGCCTTCCTGGTCGCACCGCCCGACCCCCAGGGGCCGGCGTTCCCACGCCGGGCGGCCGCGACGTTCGTCGAGGTGTCCCCGCAGCCGTTGCCAGGGCCGGCCCTGGTGGTGGGCAGTGCCGACGACCCGTACTGCACCGACGATGCGGCCACCGCCTTCGCGGCGCGGTGGGCGGCGCGATGGCACCTGGCGGGCTCCTTCGGACACCTCAACTCCGCCAGCGGCCTCGGTTCGTGGCCGCACGGCCGTGAGCTCCTGGACGCGCTGACGCAGCAGTGATCAGCGAACTCCAGAACCGTCGGCCACCACCCCTGCGCAGGCCCGGCCGGGCTCATCACGGTGCTTCTTCTTCGGGCGTGCCGCAGTCGCAGGGCTCGCGGGGTACGAAGGGGTGGCCGATCGGGGACGGGGGCCAGGGCGGTGCGGCGTAGGGGACGGAGAAGGCGTGGCGCCCGGAGCCGCGTTCCCACGTCTCCCCCGTGTCCGGGAGCGTGATCTCCGCCCGGGTGCCGGGCGGGACCACCGCCTCCACGACGAGCCGGCCCTCCTCGATGCGCCAGCCCGCCTCGGTGATCCCGTACGGGGTGCGGTGCGTGGCCCGGGCGTGGGCGAGGGTGCCGCCGGGGCGCGGTGCGATCCGGATGCGGCGCCACCCGGGCTCGGCAGGGGCGAGTCCGGCGACTGTGCGGTGCATCCAGTCGGCGACGGAGCCGAGGGCGTAGTGGTTGAAGGAGGTCATCTGCCCCGGGTTGACCGTGCCGTCGGGCAACAGGGAGTCCCAGCGCTCCCAGACGGTCGTCGCGCCCATGGTCACGGGGTACAGCCAGGACGGGCAGTGCCGCTCGGCCAGCATCCGGTGGGCGAGCTGCGGTGCACCGGCGTCGCAGAGGGCGTCGCAGATCAGCGGGGTGCCCGCGAAGCCGGTGGCGATGCGGAAGCCCGCCCGGCGCACGAGGTGGGCCAGGCGCTGACCGGCCGCACGGCGGCGCCTCTCGTCGGTGAGCAGGCCGAAGCGGAGGGCAAGGGCGTAGGCGGTCTGGGAGTCGGAGGTCAGGCGTCCGGCCGGGGTGACGAACTCGTCGGTGAAGGCGGCCCGCCAGCGCGCGGCCAGGGCGGTGAGGTGGGCTGCTTCGTCCTTCTCGTCGAGCAGGCGGCAGGCCTCGGCGACGAGGTCGGCGGCGTGGACGGCGTACGCGGTGGCGACGAGGTCGGGGTCGGTGCGGGCGGCGGCGGGGTCGTCGGGCGGGGCCGCGGGGTCGAGCCAGTCGCCGAGCTGGCCGGGGTCGCGCCACAGTCCGCCGCCCGCCTCGATGCGCTCGGCGACCTTCGCCAACCAAGCTGTCATTGAAGGCAGTTGGGTGCGCAGGAGCTGCAGGTCCCCGCTCGCCCGGTACAGGGCCCAGGGCACGAGGACGGCGGCGTCGCCCCACAGGGCGTGCGCGCCGTCGGCCATGGGCGGGTCGAGGATGTCGGGGACGACGAGGGGCACGGACCGGTCGGGGCGGGCGAGTTGTTCGGCGGCGAGGTCGCGCAGCCAGCCGGTGAGCATGCCGGAGCAGTCGTGGAGGAAGGCGGCGGTGGGGGCGAAGACGGCGATGTCGCCGGTCCAGCCGAGCCGTTCGTCGCGCTGCGGGCAGTCGGTGGGCAGGTCGAGGAAGTTGCCGCGCAGGGAGTGCACGACGTTCTCGTGGAGCCGGTTCAGCAGCGGGTCACTGCTCTCGAACCAGCCGGTGCGCTCCAGGTCGGTGTGGAGCACGACGGCCTCTACGCAGGCGGGGTCGAGCGGGCCGGGCCAGCCGTCGACCTCGGCGTAGCGGAAGCCGTGGAAGGTGAACCGCGGCTCGTAGGTCTCGGGTTCCGGTCCGCCGCGCAGGGTGTAGGTGTCGGTGGCGGCGGCCCCGCGCAGGGGACGGCGGGCGAGCTCGCCGCCTTCGAGGACTTCGGCGTGGCGGAGGGTGACGGTGTGTCCGGCGGGTCCGGAGACGCGGATGCGCAGCCGGCCGACGAGGTTCTGGCCGAAGTCGAGGACGGTCCGCCCGGACGGTGTCGTGTGCACCGCGCGGACGGCGACGGTCTCGGTACGCCGCGTCGGCGGCCCGGTGGGAGCAACCAACTCGGCTTCAGGAAATGGCAGTTCAAGCACGGAGCGCCAGTCGTGGGCGTCGTGTCCGGGGCTCGACCAGCCGGGACGTTCGCGCCGCGCGTCGTACTCCTCGCCGTCGTAGAGCTCGGAGCGGAGCAGCGGGCCGGTCGTCCAGTGCCAGGTACCGTCCGTGGCGACGGTGGTGGTGCTGCCGTCGGTGTGGCGGAGCTCCAGTTGGGCGAGGAGGGCGCGGTGCGGGCCGTAGCGGGCCCGCCGGCCGCCGTCCCAGCCGAGGCGGCCTGTGTACCAGCCCTCGCCCAGGAGCGCGCCGATGACGTTCTCGCCGGGGCGGACCAGTCCGGTGACGTCGTGGGTGCGGTAGCGCAGGCGGTGGTGGTAGGAGGTCCAGCCGGGCTCGAGGACCTCGTCACCGATGCGCCGTCCGTTGAGTTCGGCCTCGTACACGCCGTACGCGGTGCTGTAGAGGCGGGCCGCCGCCACCGGCTTGGTGACGGTGAATCCCTTCTTCAGCAGCGCGACCGGGAGCGGTCCCTGGGGTGCGCTGGTGTCAGGGGTGACGGGGCGGGCGATCCAGTCCCCCGGGTGGAGAAGACCCGTCTCCACCGCCACGGGCGCGGACCAGTCGGCCGGCTCGTCGCGCGCGCCGCCCCACACGCGGACACTGACGGTGGCGCGCTGCCGGGAGGCGAGCGGCGGGCCGGGCCACGGCACCAGGACGGATTCGGCGCTCGGGACGCGCCCGGTGTCGGTGAGGACCCGCCCGTCGGGACCCGTCACCCTGATCTGGTGGGCGCTCTGGGTCCAGTCGGGTTCGTCGGTCTCGGTGCGCCAGGTCAGTCGGGGCACCGCCGTGCCGATGCCGAGGGCGTCGCGGAGGTGCTCGATGACGACGGGGGTGGTGAGGGCGGGGCTCATGGGCACCTTTCAGGCCGAGGCGAGGCGCAGGACCTGGACGTAGGGGGTGGGTGGCCGGTCGGGCAGGCGCACCTCCAGGCCGTCGGGTCCGCCGCGCCAGGTGACGGGCTCCGGTGAACCCAGCAGGGTGACGGTGGCGGGGGTGGTGTCGAGACTGCGGATGCGAACCTTGCGGTCGTCGGGCCAGGACATGACGAAGGCGTACACGACGCCCGGTTCGGCGGCCCGGGTGAAGCGGAGGTCCTGAGCGGTGTAGTCGAGCCGGGCCTCGCGGGAGCGCTCACCCGAGACGTTGGTGGGGCCTTCGCCGTACACGGTCCAGGGGCGGGTGCCGTAGATCGCTTCGCCGCAGGTGCGCAGCCAGGCGCCGAGCGAGTCGAGGACGTGGCTGACCTCGTCGTCGAGGGTGCCGTCGGGCAGCTGGGGCACGTTCAGCAGGAGGCAGCCGTTCTTGCTGACGGTGTCGACGAGGAGGTGGACGATCTCCTGTGCGGACTTGTACGTCTCGCCGTCGCTGTGGAACCAGTCGCCGATGCTGGTGTCGTACTGCCAAGGGTGCGGGTCGAGCCCGCCGAACTGGTGGCGCTCGACGTCGAGGAGGACGGCGCCGCGGTCCGCGCCGGCGACGGTCTTGATGCTGACGGCTCCTTCCGGGGTGCGGTTGTAGTAGGCGGCGAGGAAGTCCAGGCCGCGGGCCCGGTCGGCCGGCGCCGCCTCGCACACGCTGCCGTCGTCGAAGGGGAGCCGGGAGTCGTCGAGGTACACCAGTTCCGCGCCGTACCGTTCGGTGACCTCGGTGAGCCGGGCGTAGAAGTCCTCGACGAACGCCGTGGTGGGGGTGTCGCCTGGCCGGCGCGGCGGGCCGTACAGGGCGCGCGGGTCGAGCCCCTCCCACCAGGTGCCGTGCCCGTCGGCGGCGGTGAGGTGCCCGTCGTAGGGCCCGTCGGAGTCCCGGCCGAACGCGGCGTCGAGCCAGCGCCAGGTCCACGATCCGGCGTGCATGCTGATGCCGAAGCGCAGCCCGGCGGCGCGGGCGGCGGCCTCCCAGCGGGCGACGACGTCCGTGCGGGGGCCCACGTTCACCGCGTTCCACGGCTGCCGGGTCGAGTCCCACAGGTCGAAGTTGTCGCAGTGCGCGGCGAGGGACACGAAGTAGCGGGCTCCGGCGCGCCGGAAGCGGTCCATCAGGGCATCGGGGTCGAAGCGTTCGGCGCGCCAGGTGTGGCAGAGGTCCTTGTGGCCGAAGCGGGAGGGGTGTCCGTGGCGTGCGCGATGGTGGGCGGTCTGACGGGCGGTGCGGTCGCGTTCGAAGTCCTCGGTTCCCGCGTAGGGGCCGTACAGGTGGCGGGCGTACCAGTCGCCGCGGCGGGCGGCGGACTGCGGCCCCCAGTGGGCCCAGATGCCGAGCTTGGCGTCACGGAACCAGTCGGGCACGTGGTGGCGGCGCAGCGATGCCCAGTCGGGCGTGTAGCGGGCGCCGGTCGCGTCCGTCGGCTCGCGCAGTTCGTCGATGCTCACGCAACTCCCTCTCGCTGTATGGCGGTTGTGGTGTCGGCCGGATTGACCGGGCCGGGGTGGCATGCCACCTTCTGGGCATGTCGAACTCTGAGCGGCACCCTGCGTCGGCGGATGCGGACCGGGCGCGGGTCGGCACCGCGTACTACTTCGAGTACGGTCCGCCCGGCCGTCTGGACCTCGACCTCGACCTGATCGCCGGGGCGGGGCTCTCGCTGATCCGGGTCGGCGAGTCCGTCTGGTCCACCTGGGAACCGTCCGACGGCCGCTTCGACCTCGGCTGGATCGTGCCGGTCCTGGACGGCGCGCACCGGAGGGGCCTTCGGGTGCTGCTGGGGACGCCCACGTACGCGGTGCCGCCGTGGCTGCAGCGGGCCCACCCGGAGATCGCGGCGGTCCGCTCGGACGGGTCCCGGGTGCCGTGGGGCGGCCGGCAGGAGGTCGACTTCACGCATCCGGTGTTCCGTCGGTATGCCGAGCGGATCGTGCGACGGATCGTGGGCGCGCACACCGGGCACCCGGCGGTCGCCGGCTTCCAGGTGGACAACGAGCCGGGGCTCCACCTCCTGCACAACGAGGGCGTGTTCGCGTCGTTCGTCGCACGACTCAAGGAGCGGTACGGCACCGTGTCGGCGCTCAACGAGGCGTGGGGTCTGACCTATTGGTCGCACCGCCTGTCGTCGTGGGACGAGCTGTGGGAGCCGCGGGGCGACACGACGCCGTCGTACGACCTGGCGTGGCGGCGCCACCAGGCCGAACTGACGGCGGAGTTCGTCGCCTGGCAGGCCGGCATCGTGCGCCGTCTCGCGCACCCCGGCCAGTACGTGACGACGTGCCTGGCGGTGACCCGGCCCGCCGTCGACGAGGAGGCCGTGTGCGCGACGCTCGACGTGACGGCGGGGAACGTCTACTACGCCGCACAGGACGAGCTGGCGCTGCCGGACCCGGGACGCCGGCACGAGGGCGGCTGGTTCGGGCAGGGCGTGTGGCAGCTGTACCAGTCGGCCGACCGACTGTGGGGCGCACGCCAGGAACCGTTCCTCGTCACGGAGACCAACGCGACGTCCATCGGCGGCTCGCACACCAACCACCCGCCGTACTCCGGCCAGTTGCGCCAGGTCGCCTGGGCGCTCGCGGCGCGGGGCGCGCGCCTTGTCCAGTACTGGCACTGGCACTCGCTGCCCTTCGGCGCGGAGACGTTCTGGGGCGGCATCCTCGGCCACGGCTACGAACCGGGGCGCATCCTCGACGAAGTGGCCCGGACGGCCCGGGAATTCGAGGCAGCGGGCCGGGAGCTGACCGGGCTCGTGCCGGACGCGGACGCCGTGTTCGTGCGGTCGGTCGACAGCGACTGGGCGATGCAGTGCCAGCCGCCCCTGGCGCGACCCGGCACGTCTGCGCCGGACCCGGGCTCGTACGGCCGCATCTTCGGGACGTTCTACCAGGCCTTCTTCGACGCGGGCGCCCAGGCGCGCATCGTCTCGCCCGACCAGCTGCACCAGCTCCTGACCGGGACGGGTGCGGTGCCGCGCATGCTGGTGGTGCCGGCCCTGTACGTCGCCGACGACGAGACGCTGACGCTGCTCGACGGCTACGCGCGCTCCGGCGGGCACCTCGTGCTGACCTTCCGTACCGGATACGCCGACGAGGAGGCGCGGGCACGCTCCATGGTGGCGCCCGGGCTGCTGCGGAAGGTGGCCGGGGTGCGCTGCGAGGAGTACGCGAACCTGACCGGGCCCGTGCCCCTGGCAGGGACGCCGGAGCTGGACCTGGGCCCCGGCGCGCAAGCCGAGGGATGGGTGGACGCGCTCGTCGAGGAGGGGGCGCGACCGCTGGCCCACTACCGTCATCCGCACTTCGGGCAGTGGCCTGCGGCGACGGTGCGCGAGCACGGGCGAGGCCGGGTGACCTGGGTGGGGACGCTGCCGGACGCGCAATCGGCGCGCGCCCTGGCTGCGTCCGTGGCGGGCGGGGCGACGCGGCGTGCGCCGTGGGAACCGCTGCCCGCGTCGGTGACGGTCACCTCCGCCCGCAACTCCGACGGCGCCCGGCTGTGGTTCGTGCACAACTGGAGCTGGCAACCGGCCCGGGTCACGGTGCCGGAAGCGGTCCGGGACGTGCTCGGCACGGAGCGTCTGGCGGCCGGTGAGGCGCTGGGTCTCGGACCGTGGGGCGTCCGGGTGCTGTGCGCACGGTCCGGTCACGATGCGGCCCCCGGGGCAATGGTGCGCAACAACAGCACGAACGACCGTCCGGAGGGCCGCAGTTGATGCTCGTCCAGGGGGCCGGGGCCGCAGGAGGCGCTGCCGAGGCCGTGCTGACCGACGTCGATGTGCAGATGGACTCGGCCGTCGGGGACGAGGTCGCAGGGGTGCGCGGCGGCTTCGAGGGCCTCGGTGCTCCAGGGGCGGACGGTGAGGCCGAAGGGCCGGTCCGGGTCCGCGGCCTCGACGCGCAGCCCGGCCCCGGTCGCCGGGTCGGTGAGTTCGGCCCAGCGCACGGCGGCGCGGCGGCCGTTCTCCTGGGGTACGACGTAGGGCGTCTGGAGCCCGGCCAGGTCCGAGGTGAACAGGCCCACCCGCGCCGCCTGTTCACTGTCCGGGTAGGCCTCCCCGGGCCCCTTGCCGTACCAGCGCACCCGCTGGAGCGTGCCGGGCAGGGTGAAGCGGATCCCGGCCCTGGGCAGCGTCAGGTCCCGCCACGGACCGTCCGGGGCGATCTCGACGGCCAGACGCAGTGCGTCTCCCTCGGCGGTCCACGTGTGGCGCAGGACCAGCCCGTGCGGGAGTCCTTCGGGGGCGTGGCGGACGACGCCGGGCGCCAGGGTGCGGGGCACGAGCCGGTCGAGGCCCGCCGCCCGCCACGAGCGCAGCACGGAGTTGTCGCCCATGCCGCGGTCGTTGTCGGTGGGGGCGCGCCACACGTCCAGGTGGGGCCCGTCGAAGGGAGGCGGAGCCACCGGCCGCGACGGGTGCGCTGAGGGCGGCGCGGGCGGGCGGGGCAGGCGCGCCTGCGCCCAGGCGATCTCCTGACCCGCCCCGGCCCACGGTTCGTCCGCGGCCAGCACGGCGCGCACGGTCAGCCAGGCCTCTCCCCCGCCCACGGCGGGCAGGTCGGGCACGGAGATCTCCCCGGTGTCCCGTGCGGCCACGTCGGGCGTCTTCAACTCGCCCCGCGCGCACGGCACCCCTTCGACCTCCAGGGTCCACAGGAAGCGCAGGTGCGCGAGGTCCCGCACGTCGTACCTGTTCCGGACGCTCACCCGGCCCGCCACGAGGTCGATCGCCATGCGTACGGGTTCGAGGGCCTTCCGGTAGGCGGCCAGTCCCGGGGACGGCGTGCGGTCGGGGCGGATCAGCCCGTCGACACAGAACGTGCCGCCGTGCGGCCGGTCGCCGAAGTCGCCGCCGTACGCGAAGTACTCCCGGCCGTCCTCGGTGGTGCGGCGGAATCCGTGGTCGATCCACTCCCAGACGAACGCCCCGGCGCACCGCGGATGCCGCTCCAGCACCTCCTGGTAGTCCTCCAGTGAGCCGGGGCCGTTGCCCATCGCGTGGGCGTACTCGCACAGCAGGAACGGCTGGCCCCTCCTGCGCTCCTCCAGTTCGGGCAGCCCTTCCGTCTCCGGCGGCGCGTCCTCGGCGCAGCGGCCGATGCGGTCGACCTCGGCGACGGGCGCGTACATGAGGCTGTAGAAGTCGGAGTGCCGGTAGGTGCGGTCGCGTTCGTAGTGCAGGGGCCGGGAGGGGTCGCGGTCGCGCGTCCAGGCTTCGAGGGCGGCGAGGTTCTCGCCCGCGTGGCTCTCGTTGCCGAGCGACCAGATGACGATGCTCGGGTGGTTCTTGTCGCGCTCCACCATGCGGCGCATCCGGTCCAGGAGCATCGGCCGCCAGCGCGGGTCGTCGACGGGGTTGCCCTCCCATGCCGCGTGGATGAAGCCGTGGGTCTCGATGTCGCACTCGTCGACGACCCACAGGCCCAGTTCGTCACAGAGGTCGAGGAAGGCCGGGTGGGGCGGGTAGTGGGCGGTGCGGACCGCGTTGACGTGGTGCTGCTTCATCAGGAGCAGGTCGGCGCGCATCGTGTCGACGGTGAGGACGCGGCCGTGGTCGGGGTCGTGCTCGTGGCGGTTGACGCCGCGCAGCAGGACGGGGCGGCCGTTGACGGTGAAGCGCCCGTCGACGACGGCGACCGTGCGGAACCCGATCCGCAGCCGGACCCGCTCCCCCGCGGACGCCAACTCGGCTTCGTACAGGCGGGGTTGTTCGGCGCTCCAGGGCGCGACGCCGGGCAGGGTGACGGGTTCGTCGGCCGGGTGGCCGTGCAGGCCGAGTTCGGGGACGGAGACGCGGGCGGGCAGCGGGGTGTCGATGCGCAGGTGCCCGAGGCGCCGCTCGTGGTCGTAGCCGGCGTGCACGAAGTAGTCGTCGATGCCGTCCGCGGGGCGTTCCAGCAGGGTCACGTCGCGGAAGACGCCGGGCAGCCACCACATGTCCTGGTCCTCCAGGTAGCTGCCGGACGACCAGCGGTGGACACGCACGGCGAGGTGGTTGCGGCCGGTGCGCAGTGCGGTTCCCGCAGCGAACTCCGACGGGAGTCTGCTGCCCTTGGACATGCCGAGCTCGCGGCCGTTCAGCCAGACCTTGAAGCACGAGTCGACCCCGTCGAACCGCAGCACAGTGCCGTGCCGGCGCCATCCCGCGGGCAGGTCGAAGACACGGTGATGGTCACCGGTCGGGTTGGCGTCGGGGACGTGCGGCGGGTCGATGGGGAACGGGTAGGCGGTGTTGGTGTAGCGGGGCGTGCCGTGACCGTGCAGCACCCAGTGCGACGGCACGGGCAGCGGGGACCAGGCGGGGTCGGCGGGCGCGGGTCCGGCGAGGAAGTCGAGCGGCGCGTCGGCGGTCGGCGAGAGCCGGAAGGACCAGGTGCCGCAGAGGTCGAGCCGGGCGGCGTCGGAGGGCGGCGGCGCGACGCGGGGCGGGCGCAGGCCCAAGCCCGGGGTCAGGTCCTCCCAGTACGGCAGCGCTTCCGTGGCGTCCGGCATCAACGGCCCGTCCCCTCTTGACTTTTGACCTGCGTGGCATCTCCATGGACACAATGGAGACATATACGGAGATACCGGCTGGAAGCGTGCGACTGCTTCCGCATCTCGGCCGCATCGACTACCTGGACGTCCCCAACCCCTTCGCCCAGCGCCTCGCCCTGGTCAGGGCGTATCTCATGAGCCTGGACAGCGACTGCCTGCTGCGCGCCCACCGCTTCGAGGCCGGCCTCTTCGCGCCGGGCGCACCCGCGCCGACGACCGCCTGGCACGGCGGCTGGGAGGCCCTCTACTCGCAGCTGCGCGGCCACTTCCTCGGGCACTGGCTGTCCGCCGCCGCGCGCCTGTGCGCCACGGCCGCCGACGGCGATCCGGTGCTGCGGGCCCGCGTCGACGACGTCATCGCCCAACTCGACCTGCTCCAGCGGGAGAACGGCGGCGCCTGGGTGTTCTCGATCCCCGAGAAGTACCTGCACCGCATCGCCTCGGGCCGGCCCGTGTGGGCACCGCACTACACCGTGCACAAGACCCTGATGGGCCTGATGGACGCCCACCGCCTGCTGGACAGCAAGGTCGCGCTCGACACCGTGGTGCGGGCCGCGCCCTGGTTCCACCGCTTCACCCAGGACCTCGACCGGACCGCGCTCGACGATCTGCTCGACCACGAGACGGGCGGCATGCTGGAGGTGTGGGCGGACCTGTACGCCGCGACGGGCGACAAGACGCATCTCGACCTCGTCCGCCGCTACAACCGGCCGCGCCTGTTCGAGCCGCTGCTCGCGGGCGACGACCCGCTCACGAACCGGCACGCGAACACCACGATCCCCGAAGTCCTCGGCGCGGCACGGGCATTCGAGGCGACCGGCGACGAACGGTGGCGGGCCGTCGTCGAGGCGTACTGGCGGTGCGCGGTGACCGACCGCGGCCGGTTCGCGACGGGCGGGCAGACCAGCGAGGAGGTGTGGACACCACCGCACGAGTTCGCCGCCCGCCTCGGCACGCGCACCCAGGAGCACTGCGTCGTGCACCACATGATCCGGCTGGCCCACACCCTGCTGCGCTGGACCGGAGACCTCGCCTACGCCGACCACATCGAGCGCACCGTCCACAACGGCGTCCTCGCCCAGCAGCATCCGCGGACCGGGATGCCCGCCTACTACCTGCCGCTGCGGCCCGGCTCGGTGAAGAAGTGGGGCACGCCCACCGACAGCTTCTGGTGCTGCCACGGCACGATGGTGCAGGCCCACACCCTGCACACCGCGCACGCCTGGTACCTCCACGGCGACGGGAGCGGGCTGCTGCTCGCCCAGTACGTGCCGTCCACGGTGCGGTGCGAACTGCAAGGCGTTCAGGTCGAGTTGGAGCAGCGCCCCGACACGGGGATCGGTTCGCACATCACCGCGGGCGGGGCGTCGGGGGCGGTGCGGCGGCCGGCCCGTTGGGCCGTGGAGGTGGTGGTGCGGGCCCGGCGGCCCGTGGAGTTCACGCTCGGGCTGCGGGTGCCGGAGTGGGTGACCGGTCCCGTGACGGTCGAGGTCGACGGGGTGCCGCAGCCGGCGCCCGACGGGCCGGGGCTCGTGGAGGTACGCCGGTCCTGGCACCGGCAGACGGTGCGGATCGAGCTGCCGACCGGGCTGCGCGCCGAGCCGCTGCCGGACCGGCCCGACACCGTCGCGTTCCTCGACGGGCCGGTGGTGCTGGCGGGCCTGTGCGACGAGGAGCGTGAGCTGGTGGGGGACGTGACGCGCCCCGAGTCGTTCCTGGCTCCCGACGAGGAGCGCGAACCGTTCCGCTGGAGCGGCGCGTGGCGGGCCCGCGGGCAGAGCGCCGGACTGCGGTTCGTTCCCCTGCACGAGGTGACCGACGAGCGGTTCGCGGTGTACTTCCCGGTGCGGCCCGCCCCGCTCACGCATCGGGACCCCACTCCCCCGGCACCGTGAACTCGTGACTGCCGGGCGGTACTTCGCGAACGTCGCGGCCGCCGCCCGGCAGCGGCAGCTCCACCCGTGAGTCCGCGCCGGGCGGCAGGGTGACGGTGAGCCGGAACGCTTCGGGCGTCCGGTGCCAGGCCACGGACGCCCGGCCGCGCGGGGTGTCGTACCAGGCGCTCGCACAGGTCAGTTCGCCGACCGGGGCGGGCCGGACCACGATCCGCTCGTACGCGACGGAGTCCGCGGCCTGCCGCAGCCCCGCCAGCGACCCGGTGAGCCATTCGGCGGCGGCGCCCAGCATGTAGTGGTTCTGCGAGGAGCCGCGCGTGGGCCCGTCCCAGCGTTCGGTCAACGCGGTCGCGCCGTGGGCGAGTTGATACCCGTAGCTGGGGTTGTCGGTACGGCTGAGCAGGTCCAGGACGACGTCGTCACGGTCGCCGTCGGACAGCACGCGCAGCAGGGACGGCAGGGCGATCTCGCCGACGGTCACGTGGTCACCCGCCGCCCTGATGCCCGCGACCAGGTGGTCGAGGACGGCCGCCCGCTCCTCCTCCGGCACGGCGCCGGCGGCCAGCGCGAGCGCGTCGCAGGCCTGGCTGCCGCTGCCGTACGTGGGGTGGCGCGGGTCGGAGAACTCGGCGTGGAAGGCGCGGGCGACGGCGGCGGCGCGGGCCCGGTGGGCGGCGGCGTCCCCGGTCCTGCCGATCGCTTCGGCGATGTCGCCGAGCGCGGCGAGGATCCGCTGGAGGGCGAAGGTCGCGGTGACGGCCTTGGGCGTGGAGTCGTCGAACGCGATCCAGTCGCCGAGGCCGTGCTCCAGGATCAGTCCCGCGCCGTCGCGGGAGCGGGAGTCGAGGTGGGCGAGGTAGCGCAGCATGTGCGGGTAGTGGGCGCGCAGGGTGGCGGTGTCGCCGTAGGTGCGGTGCAGCCACCAGGGGGCGAGGACGATCGCGCCGCCCCAGTTCGCGTCGTCGCGGAACTTGTCCTCGAAGACGGTGTACTCGGGGGCGATGTCCGGGACGAGTCCGGTGTCGGTCTGCGCGTCGGCCATGTCGCGGACGAGTTTGCGGTAGTACGCGGCGACATCATAGCCACCCACGACGGCGGGGAACACGAGGTGGGCCTGTTCCAGCCAGCCGAGCTTCTCGCGGTGCGGGCAGTCGGTGAGGACGCTGTACATGTTGCCCTGCACGGCCCGATCGATGAGGCGGTGGATGCCGTTCAGCAGGTCGGACGAACAACGGAAGCCGCCCGCCCGGGTGTTGGCGACACGCATCACCTCACCGCGCACCGCGTCCGGGGCGGGTGGTGCGGGCAGCCCTTCGACCTGGAGGTAGCGGAAGCCGTGGTAGACGGTCGCCGGGTGCCAGCTCTCGCCGTCCGGGTCGCCGCGCAGGGTGTAGCGGTCGAAGCAGGGGGTGCCGGTGAAGCGCTGGTTCACCGTGCCGTCGGGGGCGAGGAGTTCGGCGGGGCGGATCACGACCGAGGTGCCCGCGGGACCGGTGACGTCGAGGCGGGGGCGTCCGGCGATGTTCACGCCGAGGTCGAAGACGTGGACGCCGGGCCGGGGTTCGCTCAGGGCGACGGGGGTCAGGGTCTCGACGACCTCGATCGGTGGGTGGGCCCGCGCGGTCAGCGCCACCGCTCCCGGCAGGGGCGCGGCGACCGCCGGACGCCATCCGCCGCGGTCGGCGCCGGGGCGGTGCCAGTCGGCCTGCTCCAGGCGTGCGTCGTGCTCCTCGCCGCCGAACCAGGCCGAGACGGTGACGGGACCGGGCGCGGCGGACCAGTGTTCGTCGCTCACGAGGGTCGTCGACGTGCCGTCGGCGAACTCGGCGTACAGCAGGACGAGAGCGCGCGGGTCGCCGTGGTCGGCGCGCAGTTTGGTGTAGCGGCCGTCGGTGTCGAGGACGCGCGCGATGCCGTTGCCCAGGCTGATGCCAACGGTGTTGGGCCCCGCGCGCAGGGCGTCGGTGATGTCGTACGTGGCGTACAGCAGACGCTGGTCGTAGGCGGTGCAGCCGGGTTCGAGGAGGGCGTCGCCGGCCCGGGTGCCGTTGACGAACGCCTCGTACACGCCGAGCGCGGTGGCGTACAGGCGGGCCCGCACCGGGGCGTCGGGCAAGGTGAAGTCGCGTGCGAGCAGCGGCAGTCGGTCGCCCGCGCCCAGGCCTGGTGCCGTGATCCACCGAGCGCCCGACCAGTCGTCCTCGGTGGGCAGGCCGGTCTCCCAGGTGGCGGCGGCGCTCCACGGCGAGGGGCCCTCGTCCCCCCAGACGCGCACCCGCCACCACACGCGTTGCCGGGCGCCCGGAGCCTTCCCCGCGTAGCGGACGCCGGCGTGCGCCGCGCCGGGTAGCCGTCCGCTGTCCCACAGGTCGCAGGTGCCGGCGGCGAGGAGCCCTGGAGCGGTCGCCGCCTGGATCTGGTGGGCCCGTTGGGTTCCTGTCGTCACCATCCAGGCGAGGTCGGGGTGTTGCTGGTCGATGCCGAGCGGGTCGGAGAGGTGGTCGGTGCGCAGGGTGTGCGGGGCGGCGGTCATGGGGCGGGCTCCCTGGGGGCAGACGTGGTCGGTACGGCTCCGGTGCGGCCGGCGGCCCGTTCGAACAGGTCGACCGGTCCGGCCTGACCGCCTTTGAGGAGCGCGGTGACACCGTTCAGGGCCGGGTCGGCGAAGGTCGGTCGGACCAGGGCCGCGCCGGGGGCGAGCAGCGTGTCGATCTCGGCGGTGCGGGCGTCCAGGCGGCGCAGCACACGGCCTGCGGTGTCGCCGCCCGCCACGACGAGCCGGGTCGCCCCGGCGTCGGTGACGGCGGTGCGGGCGGCGTGCGCGAGAGCGTCACCGAGGGTGTCCCCGGGGTCGGTCCCGCTGTCGGGGCCCGCGTGGACCACGGCGCCGGGCACCTCTCCGTCCAGGGCTGCGGATACGGCGTCCCGTAGACGGGCGAGCGCGGCAGGTGTGGTGTCGCAGCCCAGCCTCGGGTCGACGGGCACCTCCACGGTGCGCCAGCCGCGGTCACGGGCGTGGGCGATCTGGGCGGCGGTGCGCGGGGCCCGGCTGCCGGAGACGACGAGGGTGAGGGCGGGCGAAGGCGCCTCGTACGGTCTCGTCACCGTTGCTCCGGCCAGGACTTGGGCCACGGCCAGGGTGAGGCCGCCCGAGCCGATGGCGAACCGGGCCGGCTCGTCGACTTCGGAGGCATCGGTCGTACCGGCTGCATCGGTGGCATCGGTGGTGAGGACGAGCCGGGCCGCGTACCGGGCGTGCGCGACGGTCAGCGCGTCGAGGACGACCACGCCCGGCGCGTCGGCGAGGACGGCCTCGTAGCGCGATCTGGCCTGCGCGAGGGGCAGTTCGTAGGCGCTTACGTCGAGCGAGGCGACGGGAAGCCGGGTCTGTCGTGCCAGGTGGCGGCGCAGATCCGACTCGGTCATGGGGGTCACCGGGTGCCGGGACATGGTGGGCTGCCGGTCGAGGCGGTGCACGTGGCCGTCGTCGTCGGTGGCGAAGTGGTGGCCGAAGACGGTGTGGCGGCCGAAGTCGGGCTGTGCGGCGAGCAGCGGGACGGGCGCGGCGCCGAAGACGTCCCGGCCGATCTCCGCGGCTCGTCCCAGGCTGCCCCGGTGCGGGGCCGAGTCGGCGGTGGAGCACATCTTGTACTGGACGAACCCTGCGCCGGTCGCGCGCAGCGCTTCGAGCGCGGGCCCCACCTCGGCGGCCATGGCGTCGGTGGACAGGACGCGGGCGGTGCCGGCGAGGCCGATGACGTCGCCGACGGGAGCAAGCGACGCGGCGTCGCGGCCCGCCCAGGAGAAGACCAGCGTGCCGCGCAGTCCGGCCCGATGGCACTGCGCGAGGGCGTCCGTGGAGCCCGTCACGTCGTCGCCGTAGAACGCGAGGCGGGGCCGAGGGGTCATGCGCCGAACCGTTCGAGGGCGCGGGCGAGCGGCCGGTCGCGGGCGGCGCGCCGGTCGAGGGACTCGCCCGTCACGGCGGCGTGCCAGGCCGAGCGCATGGCCGCGACCCCGTCGGCGGGCCCGTCCGGGTGGGCGTGGATGCCGCCGCCCGCGAGCACCAGCAGGTCGGTGGTGCCCAGGAGCCGGTAGGTGCGGTGGGCAAGGCCCGGGTGCTGGCCGGAGGACAGGACGGGCAGCGTCTCGTAGCCGTCGAACAGCGGGGTGCGGACGGCGCGCACGGATGCGGCGACGTCGGCGTCGGACTCGTAGAACTTGCTCGCGACACCGCCCACGTGCAGCTGGTCGACGCCGACCAGGCGGGCCAGCTTCTGGAAGACGACCGGGCCGAGGCCGATCTGCGGGCTGCGCAGCAGGGCGCCGCTCATCGCCCGGTGGCCGTGGATCGGCAGGGTGCTGCGGCGGCGCAGGTGCGCGACGCCCGCCGGGCCGACGGTCTGGACGCACACCATGACGCAGGTGCCGCCCGCGTCCCGCACGAGGTCGTGATGGGCGGCGAGGCGGTCGATGTCGTCGGTGATGTTGAAGGCGTACATGGTGCGCCGGCCGGTGCGGCGCGCGGCCTTGTCGAGTTCCTCGGTGACCACGGCGACGCGGTCGCGCAGCGGGGCGTGCGGCGGGTTCGCGGTGAGTTCGTCGTCCTTGATGAAGTCGATGCCGGCGCGGGCGAGTTCGCGGACGAGGGTGCGCAGCGCGTCCGGGTCGAGGCCGATCCCCGGTTTGACGATGGTGCCGATCAGGGTGCCGTCGGGCCTGCCGACGAGGTGCCGGGTGCCGGCGACGCCGAACGCGGGGCCCGGGTAGCGGCGGGCGAACGCGGACGGCAGGTCGAGGTCGACGAGGCGTACGGCGGCGAGCTCGCGCAGTTCGAAGAGGTTGCCCGCGACGGCCGCGAGGAGGTTCGGCAGGGAGGGGCCGAAGTTGTGGAGCGGGAACGCGATCCGGACGCGGGCCCGGTGCGGCACGGTCGTGGCGCCCGAGGGCGGTCCGGCGGCGCCGGGCAGCGGCGGGAGACCGTCGTCGGGCAGCTCGGTCACCTCGATGACGCGTGCCCCGAAGCGTTCCCGCAGCCGTGCGGACTCACCGGGTACGCGCACGAACGTGCCGGTCGACTGCTCGCCGGCGAGGATCTCTGCGGCTTCCGGGGGTGGCAGATGGGTCGCGATGTCGTAGGTGGCCAGCACGTGTGCGGCGGTCATCAGGGCCTCCTCACTGTTCGGCGCGGGTCAGCGGGTCGACGGGCCAGCCAGGAAGCGGGCCGGCCAGTCAGCGGGTCGACGGGCCAGCCAGGAAGCGGGCCGGCCGGTCAGCTGGTCAACGGGACGGATCCAGGCGGTACTTGACGGTGTCGTGGCCCTCGTCGAACGCCTCGAAGACGTCCTGTGCGGCATCGAGGGGCACCGCC
The DNA here is from genome assembly GCF_030766975.1 of Streptomyces sp. KL116D. Classification (NCBI taxonomy): domain Bacteria; kingdom Bacillati; phylum Actinomycetota; class Actinomycetes; order Kitasatosporales; family Streptomycetaceae; genus Streptomyces; species Streptomyces sp. KL116D. Next base: position 555,695 of record NZ_JASERH010000136.1, read on the forward strand.
TCCGCCGTCGTGAGCGGGCGTACGTCGAGCGTGCGGGCTCCCACGGCACGGGCCGCCGCCCGGAAGTCGTCGGGGGTGTACAGGCAGGCGCCCCTGACGTGGATCTCCTTGAGGACGAGCGGGTTGAGGGCGGCCGTGACGGGCCGGGCGAACATGGGCAGGACGATCACGGTGCCGCGCGGGCGGCACAGGGTGAGCGCCTCGTCCAGGCAGGTGGGGTGGCCGGAGGCGACGACGACCGCGTCGAAGGCGTCGGCGAGCCCCGTGAGGTCCTCCGTGCCGACGTCGCCGACGCGGCGGGTCCGGCAGCCCGAGAGGTGTCCGGCCAGCGTCAGGGCCGCTTCGCGCACATCGCTGACCAGGACGTCCGATGCCCCGTGGAGCCGGGCCGTGGCCGCGGTGAGCGCGCCGACGGCGCCCGCGCCGAGCACCGCGACCCGGCTGCCGTGCCGGACGCCGGCCGCACGCACGGTGTGCCATGCCACGGCGGCCGGTTCGATCAACGCGCCCTCGTCGTAGGTGACTTCGCCGTCGAGCGGGATCAGCGTCTCGGTGGGCAGAGCGACCTGGGCGGCGAGCAGTCCCGGCAGTCCGGCGCCGGGCACTCTGCGGTGCGGGCACAGGTGGGCGAGTCCGCTCTCGCACCGCTCGCAGTGGCGGCAGGCGGCCAGGGGCAGGACGGCGACGCGCGTGCCCTCGGCCGGCCCTCCGTCGGACGCGGCGCGCACGATGCGGCCCGCGCCCTCGTGGCCGAGGACGACGGGCGGACTGCGGAACGGGTGGTGGCCGCGGAACGCGGCGAGGTCGCTGCCGCACAGGCCGACCGACCGCAGCTCGACGAGCGCCTCGCCCGCCGCGGGCCGCGGAGCCGCGGCCCGCTCGACCTCGATTCTCCGGACCTGTCTCAGTACGGCTGTGCGCATCAGCCCTCCGAACCGTCTCCGTCCACCCGATCCGAGCAGCTGGCATGCCACCTGGCGCGAGCGGTTGTCCGGAACCGTAAATCCGGTACGACGCCCCGTCAACACCCCTGCTTGGTCGACGAGTTGGCTCTGTCCTGCGCTTTCTGACCTCTTGACGCTCCTCGTCGGCCGCGCCTAGCGTTCTTGACGTTCGCCCTCATCAGCGCTCCTCCGGACTCCGAGACGGCGAGATCCCCATGCCTGGCATACCAGCAACACTCCTTCTGGAAGAACGGGCCGAGCTGGCCATGAACGCGGTCGTGAACCTGGCCGACCCGGACCTCGACGGCCTCCCCTTCTTCAGCGCGGACCTGCTCGCCGACCCGGCGGAACTGCGGCACGGCGACTGGGACTACGGCTCCAGCCACGGCCGGCTCACCGACGCCTGCGTGCTCGCTCGGCGGATGACGGGCGCCGCCTGGTGGGCGCCGGCCGAGAAGGCGTACAAGAAGACGCTCCTGGACCTGCTCGGCCCCGACGGACTGACCTGGCGACGCACCCATCCGCGCGGCCACTGGGAGGCCACCGCCGGCCTGATCGACCAGCGGGCGACGCTGCTCGCGCTCACCACCTGGTTCCAGGACGACGGCGACGAGCAGGTGCGCGCTGCCGCCGACCGGCTGGTCGGGGCCCTGCACCGGATCGCGGTGAAGGAACGCGACGTCTGGTACTACCCGGCCTCCGAGTACATGCGCGACGGCTGGCCGTCGGCGCACGCCGTGCAATTGCACCTGGCGCCGGACCCGGCGTCGTTCTGCGGCCGGCTGATCATGCCGCTGCTGCGCTGGCACCGGCTCACGGGCAACGCACAGGCCTTGGAGCTGTGCGGCTGGTTCACCCGGCTGATCACCGAGTACAGCGGGGTGTTCGCCGAGGACGGCTCGTTCAACGCGGCGCTCGCCTACCGCAGCGGCCACTTCCACACCCGCCTCGGCACTCTCGACGGGCTCGCCAAGTACGCCGTGCACACCGGTGATCACGCGCTGACCGCGTACGTACGCCGTTCGTTCGACTGGGCGCTCGCGCAGTGCACCGCGTACGGTTGGACGCCCGGCGATCTGGCCGGGCAGCGGTTCGAGCACGAGACGTGCTCCCTCGTCGACCTGATCGGCATCGGGACGACGCTCGCCGGGGCGGGGCACACCCGCTACTGGGCGGTCGTCGAGCGGTTCCTGCGCGGGCACCTGACGGCGTCGCAGCTGACCGACGTCGACTGGGTGCGCTCCGCGCCCGACCGCAGCGGCGACGAGCCGGGCTGGGTGACCCGGCACCGGGTCGGCGAGCGGGTGCGCGGCGCGTTCGCCGGATACGGCGCACCGAACGACTACGTGAACGACGCGGTCCTCGGCCGCGGCCACACCGCCGACGTGCAGGCGTGCTGCGTGGGCTCGGGCGTGCGGGGCCTGTTCACCGGGTGGGCGGCGGCCGTGACCGGCGACGAGCGGCTCGTCCGGGTCAACCTGTTGCTGAACCGCGGCAGTTCCTTCGTCGACGTGCACAGCCATCTGCCGCACGAGGGCCGTGTCGACCTCCATGTCCGCCGCGACTGCGCGGAGTTGCGGATGCGGGTGCCCGACTGGGCGGGCCACGCGCGGCTGCTCGTCGCCCGTGACGGGCACACGGCGCGCGGCGGCGAACCGGGCGTGTGGGCGCCGGACGGCACGCTGCGGTTTCCGGCGCCGCGCGCGGGCGAGCGGATCACCGTCACGTTCCCCCTCGCGGAGCGTGTCACCGAGGAGACCGCGGCCGGCCGCTCGTACCGGGTGCGCTGGCGCGGCGACGACGTCATCGGCATCGAACCGGAAGGCAGGACCCGCCCCATGTACACCGCCCGCACCGTCGACCCGCACGCGCCGCTGCGCGAGCGCGCCCTGCACGTACCGGCCGAGGAGTGGTCCTGGTGAGCGCACCTCGACGCAGAACGTTCCTGGCCGCCGCGACGGGGGCGTCGGCCGCGCTGTGGCTGTCCGCGGGCCCCGCGCGGGCCGCGACCGGGACCGACCGGCGGGCCGCCCGCATCCTCGCCGGCATCCGCACCCCACGCTTCCCACGCCGCTCCGTGCCGATCACCGACCACGGTGCGGTGGGCGACGGCGTGCACGACTGCACGAGCGCGATCCGCGCCGCGATCGACGCCTGCGCGGCGGCGGGCGGCGGGCGGGTGGTGGTGCCGCCCGGCGACTGGCTGACCGGCGCCGTCCATCTGCGCGACCGCATCGACCTGCACCTGGAGCAGGGCGCCACCCTGCGGTTCCGCCAGGACCCGGCCGCGTACCTGCCCGCGGTGTACACCCGCTACGAGGGCACCGAGTGCGTGAACTACTCGCCGTTCGTGTACGCCTACGGCTGCCGGACGGTGGCGCTGACCGGGCGCGGCGTCCTGGAAGGGCAGGCCGACGCGGAACACTGGTGGAACTGGACGAAGGGCGTCGACGGCGGCCCCTCCCCCGAGTCCCCCGACAAACAGCAGCTGCTCGCCTGGGCCGAGGCCGGTGTGCCCGTCGAGGAGCGGGTCTTCGGCGAAGGGCACCATCTGCGGCCGAACATGGTGCAGTTCTACCGCTGCCGTGACGTCCTCATCGAGGACGTCACCGTGCGCAACTCGCCGATGTGGAACATCCACCCGGTCCTGTGCACCAACGTGACCGTGCGCGGCGTCACCGTGGACAGTCCGAACGGCCCCAACAACGACGGCTGCGACCCGGAGTCCTGCGCCTACGTCCTCATCCAGGACTGCGTGTTCGACACGGGCGACGACTGCATCGCCTTCAAGGCCGGGAAGAACGCCGACGGCCGGCGCGTCGACGTGCCCATGGCGCACGCCCTGGTGGAGCGGTGCGAGATGCGCGACGGACACGGCGGCGTCACCATCGGCAGCGAGACGACCGGCGGGGTCCACGACATCGTGGCCCGCGACTGCCGCATGTCCAGCCCCGACCTGGACCGGGCCATCCGGATCAAGTCGAACCCCGTGCGCGGCGGACACGTCCGGGACGTCCTGTGCGACGGCATCGAGGTCGGGCAGGTCGGCGAGGTCGTCGTCGAGGTCGCCCTCAACTACGAGCGGATCGACAGCGGCCCCTACTACCCCGACGTGCGCGGCATCCAGGTACGGAACCTGACAGCACGGAGCGGGCCGCGCGCGTGGACACTCCTCGGCAACGACGCGAACCCGATCCGGGACGTCCGGTTCACCGACTGCCGCTTCGACGGCATGACGGGCCCCAACGAAGTGCTGAACGTCGAGGGCCTGGTGCTGAGCCGGGTCACCGTGAACGGCCAGGAGGCGACGGCCTGATGGAGACCGCAGCTCCCTGGCGGGAGGCCGACGCGATCGTGGCGCGGGTGGTGCGCCCCCGCTTCCCCGACCGGGACTTCCCCGCCCCCCGGTACGGCGCGGTGGGCGACGGCCGCACCGACTGCACGACGGCACTGCGCCGCGCGATCGCCGCCTGCCACACGGCGGGCGGCGGACGGGTCACCGTCCCCCCGGGCACCTACCTCACCGGCGCCGTGCGGCTGCGCAGCGACGTCGAGCTCCATCTGGAGGAGGGCGCCACACTGCGCTTCAGCCAGGACCCGGCCGCGTACCTGCCGCCGGTCCTGACCCGCTTCCAGGGCGTGGAGTGCTACGGCTACGCGCCGTTCGTGTACGCGCGCGACGAGCGGAACGTGGCGGTGACCGGGCGCGGGGTCCTCGACGGGCAGGCCGACGAGGAGCACTGGTGGCCGTGGTCGGGGCAGGCCGAGTTCGGCTGGCGGCGCGGCATCCGGCACCAGGAGGAGGACTGGCCGCGACTGTGGCGGCAGGCCGAGGACGGCGACCCGGTGGAGCGCCGCGTCTACGCGGACGGCTGCCGGTTCCGGCCCAACTTCGTGGAGTTCCAGAGCTGCCACGGGGTCCTCGTCGAAGGGGTCACCATCATCCGCTCCCCCATGTGGGAGATCCACCCGGTGCTGTGCAGCAACGTGCTGATCCAGGACGTGACGATCGACAGTCCAGGACCCAACAACGACGGCATCGACCCCGAGTCCTGCCGAGACGTCGTCATCCGGCGCTGCGACATCACCGCGGGCGACGACTGCATCGCCATCAAGTCGGGCCGCGAGGCCGACGGCCGCCGGATCGCGACGCCCAGCGAGAACATCGTCGTCGAGGACTGCGTCCTGCGGCACCGGTACGGGGCCGTCACCCTCGGCAGCGACATGACGGGCGGCATCCGCAACGTGTACGTGCGCCGCTGCCGGATCGGCGGACCCGGACTCTACTTCGGCCTGTACATCAAGACGAACTCCGTGCGCGGCGGCTTCGCCGAGAACATCCACCTCGCCGACCTCACCGTCACGCACCTCACCAAGGAGTTCGTGACCTGCGACTTCGAGCGCGGCGAGGGCGACACGGGCGGCTACCCGCCGCGGGTGCGGGACATCAGCATCAGCCGCGCCACCGTGGGCCGGGCCCGTCGCGCCGTCCTCGCCCGCGGCTACGCCCACGCCCCGATCCGTGAACTGCGCCTGTCCGACGTGCACTTCGGGAACCTCGCCGAGCCCGATCTCGTACAGCATGTGGAAGGTCTCGTACGGGAGAAGGTGACCGGTGGAGGGTGACATGCGGCCCGGAAGGTTCGACCACTGCCCCTGGGAGTTCTGGAGTCGGAGCGACGAGCGCCAGCAGGCCGACCAGCTCGCCCATCAGAAGGAGCTGGCGGAGCGGATCGGGGACGCCGCCTTCGGCGAGCGGGTGTTCGTGTCGCCGTGGGCGGGGGTGCACGCCGACGTGCTGCGCCTGGGCGACCGCTCGTACATCGGCGCGCACGCCGTCGTGACGGACGACGTGCGGGCCGGACGGGACTGCACCCTCAACCCGTTCTCGACGGTCCGCGGCCGGATCGTGCTCGGCGACGGGGTGCGGGTGGGCGCCCACACCTCGCTGCTCGGCTTCAACCACGGGTTCGCACCCGAGGAGCCGGTGCACCGCCAGCCGCTCACCTCGCAGGGCATCGTCATCGGAGACGACGTGTGGATCGGGTCGCACGTCGTGGTCCTCGACGGCGTCACGATCGGCGACCACTGCGTCGTCGGCGCGGGCGCGGTCGTGACGAAGGACCTGCCCGCGTGGTCGGTGGCGGTGGGCAACCCGGCTCGGCGGGTACGGGACCGGCGCGACACCGGGGGTGCCCCGAAGCCGCCGACCAGCCTTGACGCGCGGCTGGAACGGTTCGCGGAGCGGGCCAGGGAGCAGGTGCCCGCGCTCCTCGCCCGCTGCCGCACCGGGGACGCCTGGACGGACCGCCCGGGCGCCGCACCGACCGTGCGTGCGCCGTGCGACGCCGTGGAGATCTCGGCGCTGCTGCTCGACGGGCCGCCACCGGGCACCGACGGGGCCCACCTCGCCTCTGAACTGGAGCAGTTGCAGGACCCGGAGACCGGGCTCGTCCCCGAGGTCGGAGGGACCGCGCCGTCACTGGACGACGACGCGGCGATGTACCACGTCCTGTGCGTCGGATACGCCCTGGACCTGCTCGGTTCGCGGTTCGCGCACCCGGTGCGGGCCGTCACCAAGCTGTCGCCGGAGGAGCTCGTCGCGCGGCTGGACCGGTTGCCGTGGCGGACGGAGGCGTGGCGCAGCGGGCACTGGGTGGACGGGGTGGGCACGGCCCTGCGGTTCGCGGCGCCGTCGCCGCTCACCGAGACCCTCTTCGGATGGCTGCTGACCCGGGCCGACCCGGTGCACGGCCTGTACGGGGCGCCGGGCCCCAAGGACGGGTGGCGGCAGCCGGTGAACGGGTTCTACCGGGCGACGCGCGGCACGTTCGCGCAGTTCGGGCTGCCGCTGCCGTATCCCGAGCGGGTCGTGGACAGCGTGCTCGGGCACAGCAGGGACCCGGCCTGGTTCGGCTCGGACCGGGGCACCGCCTGTGACGTCCTCGACGTGATCCATCCGCTGTGGCTGTGCGCCCGGCAGACCGGGCACCGGGGCGGCGAGGGCCGGGACTGGGCGCGGGGGCAGCTGGAGCGGGTCCTGGGCCGCTGGCAGGACGACGCCGGGTTCTCCTTCGCGCTCGAACCCGGCGACCGCGCCCCGCACACGCCGGGCCTCCAGGGCACCGAGATGTGGCTCGCGGTCACCTGGCTCCTCGCCGACCACCTGGGCCTCTCGGACGCGCTCGGCTACCGCCCGCGCGGTGTTCACCGCCCCGAGCCGGCGCGCACCGGCACGGGCTGAGCGGCGAGGCCGCCCGCGGCCCGCATCCGCAGCGCCTGCGACAACACCTGGGCCGTCACCCACGACGGGTTCCAGGTGTTGCTCGTGCCGCGGTCCTGCCAGTTGGTGGGGAAGAACCCCTCGGCCTGCTCGCCCGGCTGCCGGAACCCCCACTCGCCGGGCCGCGTGCAGACGCCCTGCCCGAAGGCGCCGAGGGTCGTCTCGCCGAGCCGCCGGTACACCGGCCGTTCCACCAAGTCGCCGAGGCGGGCCAGTTCATGGGCGGGGAAGAACACGTCGACGTGGTGGTTCTGCACGCTGACCCCCGGCCACCCCGTCGTCTCGAAGCCGCCCTGGAAGGCCGGATTCCACTGGTAGACCCAGGTGAGCAGCCAGTCCGCGGCCTCCTGCGCGCAGAGCGCCCAGCGCTTCTTGCCGGTGAGCCGCAGCAGTTCGTACGCGCACAGGAAGTAGCCGATGCCGCCCTCCTTGTCCTCGCAGGCGGCGTCGAGGGTGGCGTGGGCGAACGGGGTGGCGAAGTCGTCCGCGTGGCGGCGCCGGTACTCCTCCGTCAGTGCCTCGGCGTGACGCAGCAGGGAGCGGTCGCCGGTGACGCGGTGGGCCTTCAACAGGGCGAGGACGCACGGGAGTCCGGCCGCCGAACCGGCACCGGGCAGCGGCGTGCCGTCCGGCCGCCAGCCGTACGGGGGCGGCCCCTCCCCGCTGGTGGCGCGCACCCCGTCGGTGAGCGCGCGCACCCAGCCGTACGGCACGGCGTGGCCGTGCGCGCGGAACAGCAGGATGACGTCGGCGAGGTCGGCCAGGGTGTCGCCGTAGGCGCGGGCGGAGACGAAGGGGCCGGTGCCGTCCCGCTCGAACCCCGACCAGGTGCCCGTGTCGGTGGCGAAGAAGCTGAGGCGCAGTCCCGGGGCGTCGGGGGCGACGCTGCCGTCGAGGTAGAAGTTGACGGCGCGGCGGGCCCGTTCGACGCGCCACGAGGCGCCTTCCTCGACGCCGATGCGGGCGTCGCACCACGCGAGTTTGAGGGCCTGCCCGGTCCAGCCGTACAGGAATCCCGGGGTGTGGTCGGGTCCGGTGAACTTCAGGTAGCCCGCCGCGCCGTCGCGGTCGTGCCAGCGGCGGTCCAGGGCCGATGTCTTGAGCCGGATCAGGTCGTCGAGTTCCAGCGGGCGCGCGCCGTGCGGCCGGTAGAGGTCGAGGCCCCGGTGGACCAGGTCGCGGAAGCCGTGCCCCGGGCGGGTGGGGCGGCCCCAGTCGACGGCGTGGCGGCTGTGGTGCTCGGCGCCCGGCGGCAGCGTCCGGTATCCGTCGTCGTAGGGGGCGGTCCTGCCCTTGTGCACGTAGGCCGTGTCCGGTTGCCCGGCGAAGAGCAGGGCGCCGCTGACGCCCAGCAGACAGATGCCGCGCCCGCCGGACAGTGCGCCCAGGGATCCGTCCCCGGGTTCCGCCGCGTACAGGGTGGCATACCACCTGCGGGTGGGCCCGCCCCACTCCGCGTGGGCGGCGGGCACGGGGAGCCGGTGGTCCTCGACGACCAGGCCCTCGTCGGGGCACGGGCCGAGCCGCGGCACGATGCGTGAGGGGTCGGCCGAGGGGTTGCCGCGGTAGAGGACCTGGGGCAGCGTGACGGACTCGGGGCGCAGTGCGGGCAGGGGCAGGCACACGCCCAGCACGGCTTCCCGGATGTGGTCCCGGGACGTGTTGCGCCAGGTCACGTCCAGGCGGAGCATCCCCCGGACGAAGGCGCAGCGCAGGTCGGCGACGAGTCCCGGCGGCCCGTCGTCGAGCTCCACGCTCACCGCGAGGGTCCGGTCGTCGCATGCGGCCCGCCAGCTGCGGAGTCCGGGGCGCAGGACCGCCCACGGACGTCCCACGGACACCACGAAGAGGTCGCGCAGGTCGACCTCGAAGCACCGGCCCCCCTGGTGCGCCGCGTGTCCGAAGCCGAGCCGTGGCCGGCCGTCAGGCCCTTCGGCCAGTTCCAGCCACCTGTCACCGTCAGCGATGCGAGACATTACCAACTCCCCATCCATGCACAGGTGTTGACCGCACTCACGGTCGACGGAACCATTGTGGCATTCGAGTGGCATGCCAGTGGAGTACCGCGACGAAAGGGACCCCGCATGAATGCACAACCACACGACCAGAACCCCGGGCAGGAGCCGTCGGGGCCGAGCCGCCGGAAGATCGTGTCGGCCGGGGCGGCGGTGGGGGCCGCGGCCCTCACCGGCGTCTCGCTGGCCGCGTCGAGCCCGGCGCAGGCCCGTCCGGTGACCGCCCCGAAGAGCGCGGCGGGGGCGGCCGCGTGCACGACGATCCCGAACAAGTACGACGAGCCGTTCGAGGTCTGCGACGACGAGCTGTTCGTCTTCATGGCGAACTACAAGCCGTTCGAGAACCCGGGCTTCTTCGACAAGGTCATCGGGGACAAGATGCGCGCGGCGTTCCCCGGCCTGAAGATCAAGACCGTGGCCTGGGACTACCCGGTCCGCTACGAGGACCTCGACAAGGCCGGTGTGGTGCCGGACATCATCATCGAGGACCCGCGCCGACGGGTCGACCGCGACCTGGAGCCGCGCGGCTGGGTGCGCGACCTCACCGCCGACCTGGCCACCGCGGGCATCGACGTCGGCTCCCTCAACCCGGCCACCGTGGAACTGGTCAGAGCCCGCTCGGACGGCGGCCTGTACGGCGTGCCGCTGTTCGTCGACGACTTCGTCCTGTTCCACAACAAGAAGATCTTCGACATGAAGGGGCTCAGGCCGCCGACGAACGGAGTCACGTACGACGAGGCGTTCCGCCTGGCCAAGAAGCTCACGTTCGAGCAGGACCTGGTGGCGTACAAGGGCTATCTCCAGCACCCGGACCTGTACCTGGAGTTCAACCAGCTCGGCCTGTACCCGTTCGTGCCGGGGTCGAGCGAGAACCCGGCGCCCGAGGACATCCGGGTGAACATCACCTCGGCGGGCTGGCAGCGGCTCGGCACCAACCTGGAGCGCTTCCTGCTCCACCCGCACAACATCTTCACCACGGTCGACGACTACCTGCTGACCGGTCACGTGGCGATGGCGGTGGACAGTCTGTGGAAGCTCCCCGCGTACGCGCTCAGCCCGCTCTACCTCCAGGAGGACGACGCCGAGGAGTGGCGGGAGCTGGCCAAGGGCGTCCAGCTGGGGGTCACGTCGGTGCCGGTGCTCGGCAGCGGTGACACGTCGGGGTACCAGCCCAACACCATCGCCGCGTTCCTGCCGCCGCAGTCCACGAAGAAGGCCGAGGCCCTCCAGGTCCTCAAGTGGCTGGTCTCCCAGGAGGCGCAGGTGGAGCTGGCCCGGCACGCCATCAAGCCGGCGCTGCGCTCGGGCGCGGTCGAGGCGGCGTTCGGCGAGGCGATCCCGGAGCTGGCGGGCGTCGACACCTCGGGCGTCTTCTGGGCCGAGAACGCGGCGGTGAAGAACTACCAGAACACCGAGTACTGGGACCTGCCGATGTACATGGTGTTCCGGCAGCACGTCCTCAAGGACGGCCTGCGGGTGTCGTCGGCCCTGAAGGTGGCGGAGACCGTCGACATCCCCGCCTACATCAAGGCGCAGGCCGCCTCCGGCAAGGACTGGTGAGGACCGTCCTCAGCTCCTGCGCAGCCGTATCGCGAGGTACGGCTGCGCGGGGAGTTCGACCTGGAAGGCTCCGCCGGACACGGGCGCCCGCGGACTGACGGTCATGTTCCAGGTGTCGATCACGTCGACGGTCCAACGGCCGCCGGCGAGGTCGAAGGGGCGACGGGGATAGCGGTGCGGGCCCAGGTACTGGAGCACGTACTCCCCCGCCGCCTCCAGGGTCGAGGCGTCGTACGTCTCCGGGGTGTGCGCCAGACCCTCGCCCGGTGCGTCGTCGAGGACGGCGCGCAGGAACGCGACCCGCTCGACCGCCGTGCCGCTGAGCTCCCCGCCGCCCTCGCTCCACGGCGTGGGGCCCCAGGCCTCGGCGTGCGCCGCATAGCCGCCCCGGCACACGGCCTCCCACAGACGGGCGGTCAACTCCTGCCCAGGAAGCGCTTGTTCGGGGTCGTCGGCGGCGTCGCCCTCGGCGCCGCAGTAGTCGACGACGACCGGCTTGCCGAGGGTGTGCACGAGGCCGGAGACGGCGCGGGTCTGTGCGTGCCGCACGGAGGCGTGGGTGATCCACGGCGCGCCGAAGTCCGTGTCGGGCGGGCCGTGCACGGTGAGCGGGTGGTGGCCGTGGTCGTGCTCCTGGATGTCGGTCTGCGCCTCGTGGTCGGGCGGCGCGCTCCACCAGACGTGGGGGTGGTGGGCCAGGCGTCGGACGGTGGCCGCGACGGCGGACCGGTCCCTGAGGACGATCTCGGCCTGGAGGCCCGACCGGCCGCAGGCGGCCACCTGTTGGTCGAGGACGTCCAGCGGGAGCGCCGCGGACGCGGTGAGGCGGACCCGGTTGAAGGGCCCGCCCGCGAGTGCCCGCAACGTCCTGGGGTCGGCCTGCGGGACGGTCGTCGTGATCGGATGGTAGGGAGTGCCGTCCGCGTGGCGGAATCGGGTGCCGTGCGCGTGGACCGGGCCCTGGGCGCCGTTCATGGGTCTCCTGGTGGGCGAGTGCGGATGGGATACGGGCGGCCGCGCCCCTACGCGGTCCCTGCCCGGCTCAACCGGACCGCCATGTCCGGGCGGTGGTCCAGGGGGACGCGGACCCGGCCCCTGCGCGGCGGCCCCGACAGCGGGGCGACCGTCATGTTCCACGTGTCGATCAGGTCCACTCGCCAAGGGCCTCCGGCTGCCGGCAGCTCGACGTCCCGGTGCGGGTGCCGACGGTCGCCGAAGTAGACGAAGCGGTCGTCGGGCGCCGCCTGCTCCCACAGACGGCGCAGGAACGCCACCCTGGGGACCGCCTCGCCCTGCAGCCGGCCGCCCCGGGAGATCCAGGCTGCGCCGTCCGGATCCTCTTCCGGGTAGCACTCGCCGTGGCCCACGTACGCGCCGGCCGTCATGCCGTGCCAGAACTGGCGCAGCAGTGCCTGGCCGGTGAGGTTGCCCCACCGGCGGCCGAGGATGCCCTCGTAGCCGATCTCGTCGAGCACGACCGGCTTGGGCACGCGGTCGAGCCACTCGGGGGCGAACGAGGCGTCCCAGTGCTGGACGGACTGGTGGGTGGTCCACGGCGCACGGAAGTCGAAGACGCTCTCGTACTCGTACATGCGGGTGCCGTTGTGGATGGACCTCAAGTGCTGGTAGGGGTCCAGGCGTTGGACGTGGCGGCCGATGTGGTGCCAGTCGTCGAGGGTCTTGGCCTTGTTGAAGTCGTACTCGTTGGCGATGGACCACCAGACGTTGCGGTGGGCGGCGAGGCGCGCGACGGCGTACCGGACGAGGGCGAGATCGGCCTCACGGCTCATGTCGTCGACGCCCCAGTGCCCCTCGTCGTAGGGGTGGAAGAGGATGACGTCGGCTTCGATGCCGAGGTCGCTCAGGTCGCGGACGCGGCGTTCGAAGCGGGCGAAGAACTCCGGATCGAACCGCGTCGTGTCCAACGCGCCCGGTCTGGGCGGCTGTCGGTCGCGCCCCGGGTAGGGCAGCCGTGGCGGGTTCATCGCGCGGGTCGGCAGGAGGCACATGCGGACCTTGTTGAACGGCGAGTCGGCGAGCGAGCGCAGGGTGCGCTCCTCCAGCTTCTCGTCCTCGTCGTGGGTCCAGTGGTAGCAGGTGGTGCCGAAGGGGTGGTACGGGGTGCCGTCGGCGTGGGCGAAGGTCCGCGGGCCGGCGACGCGCACCGGTCCGTGGTTGCCGGGGCCCGCGGGCAGACAGTGGAACCCGCCCTCGGTGCCGTCCAGCCGGGGCGCGTTCGAGCGGGTCGTGTACGTCCAGGGTCCCGTCCTGTCCGGCATGAACCGCACCCGGTAGGTGCCGTCGCCGTCGTAGAAGCCGTCGGCCCGCACCACGCGGTGCCCGTGGCGGAACTCGGCGCCGAACTCGACGTCCTGGTAGGGGTTTCCGTCGGCCGGGCCCCGCAGTGCCAGTTCGAAGAGGCCCCATCGCTCGACCGTGTCCACCGCGTTCACCGTCGCCCCTGCCTGATCCATTCCTCGGTCACCGTCGCGTGCCTGATGGTCTTGCGGAGGTAGGAGTACGCGACGTGGATCCGGTCGTCGCGGGCCTGCAGGAGGCACGGGTAGGAGTAGCCGTACTCGGTCTCCCGGTACTCGTCGTCGGCGGTCTGCAGATCACGGCGCCAGGGCCAGGTGCGACCTTCGTCGTCGGACAGGGCCAGGGTGAGCGGCGTACGCAGGGCCTTCTTCCGACGGCCCGCACCCGATCCGACCCAGCGGTACTCGCCGCGCTCCAGGCTCGCGTGGTTGTAGACGAGGGCGAGAGCGCCGCTGCGCAGCCGTACGGCCTGAACCGCCGAGTTGTTGTTGGGGAGTTCGGTGGGCACGGGTGGGGTCCAGGTGCGGCCGGCGTCCGTGGACACGGTCGCGTGGATGCGGTCGGCGGCGCGGCTGCGGAGCAGCCCGAGGAGGGATCCGTCCGACCGGGGCACGACGGACAGCTGCACCAGGTGGTCGCTGCCGGGGACGTCGTACTCCTTCCAACTGCCGCCCTGGTCCTCGCTGATGAGGACCGTGGAGTGCTCGCCCGTGCTGCGGCAGCGGTAGGCGGGCAGCAGCCAGGAGCCGTCGCCCGGGTCGAGCGGCGGGTTGCGGACGAAGATGCCGGGCCCGTCGTGGGCGGTGCGCGGGGCGTCCCAGGTGTGTCCGCCGTCGCGGGAGGTGCGCGTGACCAGGCGGGCCGTCTTCTGGTCGTGCGGTTCGTCTGAGGGGTGGAACAGGTGGATCGTGCCGTCGGGGAGCCGGGCGATGACCGGGTTCTGTTCGGCGCGGTCCGGGTCGGCGGAGAGGGCGACGGGCGTCGTCCACCGGTCGGTGCCCGACGGCAGCCGCGACAGGACGACGTTCGTGTCGCGGTCGCCCTCGTCGGGGCCGTTGAACCAGGCGCAGAGCAGGTCGCCGTCGTCGAGTTCGAGGAGGCACGCGGCGTGGCTGTCGCGGGGGTGCAGGGTGGGCAGCAGCGCTTCGTGGACGGTGGGGTCGCCGGGGCGTTCCCGGACGACGCCGTCGAAGCGCGGGTCGTGCGTCACCTGGTCGTCGGTCACGGTCCGTCGACTCCCTTCAGGTCGAGCTGGCCGGCGAAGTGGCAGGCCGAGGTACGGCCGGGTGCGACGGGCCGCAGGGCGGGCACGTCGGTGCGGCACACGTCCTGGGCGTAGGCGCAGCGGGGGTGGAACGGGCAGCCGGCCGGCACGTTCGACGCGTCGGCGACCTCGCCGCGCAGCACGATCCGCTCACGGCGCCGGGCGGCCGGGTCGGGGTCGGGCACGGCCGACAGGAGTGCCTCGGTGTAGGGGTGGAGGGGTTGGCCGTACATCTCCTCGGTGGCGCCGGTCTCCACCACGCGGCCCACGTACATGACGGCGACCTCGTCGGCCATGTACTCGACGACGCCGAGGTCGTGCGAGATGAACAGGTAGGTGAGGTCGGACTCGTCCTGGAGGTCCTTCAGGAGGTTGAGGATCTGGGCGCGGACGGACACGTCGAGGGCGCTGACCGCCTCGTCGGCGACGACCAGGCGCGGTGCGAGCGCCAACGCCCGTGCGATGCCGACGCGCTGGCGCTGTCCGCCGCTGAACGCGTTCGGGTAGCGGCGCAGGTACTCGGGGCGCAGTCCGACGCGGCGCAGCAGTTCGGCGACGCGTTCCTCGGTCTCCTTGGCGCTCAGGCGCAGGTTCACGCGCAGGGGTTCGCCGACGATCTGGAGGAGGGTCATCCGCGGGTTGAGGGAGGCGAACGGGTCCTGGAAGACGAGGCGGATCTCGCTGCGGTAGGGCTTGAGGCCCTTCTCGTCGAGGGCGGCGAGGTCGACGGCGGTGCCGTCGGTGCGGTGGTAGACGATCTCGCCGGACGTCGGCGGGTGGACGCGCAGCAGGCAGCGGCCGAGGGTGCTCTTGCCGCAGCCGGACTCGCCGACGAGTGCGACGGTGCGGCCGGCGGGGACCGTCAGGTCGACGCCGTCGACGGCCCGTACGGTGCCGACGGTGCGGCCGAACAGGCCGCGGCGGATGGGAAAGTGCTTGGTCAGGCCGCGGGTCCGCAGCAGGGCGGTGTCGGTGCGGGTGGCGGCGACGGTCATGAGGCGGCCTTCCCCTCGTCGTCGCCCACGTCCTCGTAGCGCAGGCAGCTGACCGTGCCGTCGGTGCCGGCGGCCGGTGCGGGCAGCGGTGCCGGGACCCGGCCGGGGACGGTGCTGTCGCAGCGGCCGGCCATGAACTCCTCGCAGCGCGGATGGAACGGGCAGCCCGCCGGTCGCGCGTACGGGCCCGGCACCATGCCCCGGACGGGACGCAGCCGTTCGCGTCCGCCCGAGCCGAGCTTGGGGACCGACCGCAGCAGCGCCCGGGTGTACGGGTGGCGGGGGCTGCGCAGGACCGTGTCGGTGGTGCCGGTCTCGACGACCGAGCCGAGGTACATGACGGCGATCCGGTCGGCCATCTGCGCGGCCACCCCCAGGTCGTGGGTGATGAGCATGACGGCCATGCCGGTGTCCCGCTGGAGTTCGCGCAGCAGGTCCAGGATCTGTGCCTGGGTGGTGACGTCGAGGGCGGTGGTGGGTTCGTCGGCGATGAGCAGGTCGGGGCCGCAGGACAGGGCCATGGCGATCATGGCGCGCTGCAGCATGCCGCCGCTCATCTGGAACGGGTACTCGTCGGCGCGCCGCTCGGGCGCGGCGATGCCGACGCGGCGCAGCAGGTCGACGACGCGGGTGCGGGCCTCGGCCTTCGTGGCCTGTCCGTGCAGGACGAGCGACTCGCCGATCTGGTTGCCGAGGGTGTGCATGGGGCTCATCGAGGCGATGGGCTCCTGGAACACCATGGCGACCTTGCGGCCGCGCACCGAGCGCAGTTCGGGGCCGGGCGCGGTGACCATGTCGACGACGCGGTCCGCGTCGTGGACCCGGATGCTGCCGCCGGTGATGCGGCCCGGCTTGTCGATCAGGCGCAGCACGGAGCGGGCCATGACGCTCTTGCCGCACCCCGACTCCCCCACCACCGCGAGGACCTCGCCCCGGCCGATGGTGAGATCGACGCCGGACACGGCGCGTACGGTGCCGTCGTCGAGTTCGAAGCAGGTGTGCAGGTCCTCGATCTCCAGGATCGGCGCGGCTCGGCTGCTCACGTCACTCCCCTCCTCGGGCGGATCTCTTGGCGGATTCCTTGGCGGATCACTTGTACGGGTCGGCGGAGTCGCGCAGACCGTCGCCGACGAAGTTCATGGCGAGGACGGTGACGAACACCGCGACGCCGGGGATCAGCAGCCACGGAGCGGTCTCCACGGTGCGGATGTTCTGGGCCTCCTGGAGCAGCACGCCCCAGCTGACGGCGGGTGACTGCAGGCCGAGGCCGAGGAAGCTCATCGCGGTCTCGCCGAGGATCATTCCGGGGACGGCCATGGTGAGCGAGGCGATCACGTGGCTGGACATCGACGGCACCATGTGCCGGAAGATGATCCGGCCCCGGCCGCAGCCGTCGAGCCGTGCCGCGGTGACGAAGTCCTCCTCGCGCAGTGAGAAGAAGCGGCCGCGCACCACGCGCGCCAGGCCCGTCCAGCCGATCACCGACAGGATCGTGGTGATGGCGAAGTAGCGGGCCAGCGGCCCCCATTGATCGGGCACGGCCGCGGACAGGGAGAGCCACAGCGGCAGCGTGGGGATCGACATCAGGAACTCGATGACGCGCTGGATGGCCAGGTCGGGGGTGCCGCCGAAGTAGCCGGAGATGCCACCGAAGAGGAGTCCGAGCACGAAGCTGACGGCGACGCCGACGAGTCCGATGGAGAGCGAGACGCGCGCCCCGTGGATGATCCGGGAGAACACGTCGCGGCCCGCCCGGTCGGTGCCGAGGAAGTACACCTTCTGGTCCGGGTCGGCGGACGCGAACAGGTGCCGGTCCCAGGGGATGACGCCCCACATCTTGTACGCGTCGCCCTTGGCGAAGAAGGTCACCGGGATCCGCTTGCCGGGGTCGACGGTGTGGATCTGCTCGAACGTCTCCGGGTCGCGCTTGGTGGTGTAGCCGTTGGCGTACAGCCGCAGCCCGTCGTCCCAGCTGAGGTCGACCTTGACGATCTGCGGCGGGGCGTAGGTGTGCTTCTCGTCGACGGCGCTGGGCGAGCCGGGCGCCAGGATCTCGGCGAAGGCGACGACGAAGTAGGCGAACAGCACGATGACGGCGCCCGCGAGGGCGAGCCGGTGCTTGCGGAAGCGGCGCCAGACCAGGCGCCAGGGCGAGGCCTGCCCGCCGACGACGGGTGCGTCGTCGGCCTCGTCGACCGTTCGCTCGACCGTGGTGGTCACCATGGGCCGCTCACCCTCCCTCGTAGCTGTGCCGGATCCTGGGGTCCCACCAGGCGAGGGCGAGATCGCTGATCAGGGTGCCGATGACGGTCAGGGTGGAGAGGATCAGGATGAAGCTGCCGACGAGGTACATGTCCTGGTTGAGGACGCCGCCGAGCATGAGGGGCCCGGTGGTCGGCAGGTTCATCACGATCGAGATGATCGTCTCGCCGCTGATGAGTCCGGGCAGCAGCCAGCCGACGGTGGAGAAGAACGGGCTCATCGACGTCCGGACCGGGTACTTGAGCAGCAGTTTCCACTCGGGCAGTCCCTTCGCCCGCGCGGCGACGACGTACGGCTTGTACAGCTCGTCGAGGAGGTTGGCGCGGATGATGCGGATGGCGCCGGCGGTGCCGGAGACCGCGATGATGAGGATCGGCAGCCACAGGTGGCTCGCGGCGTCCAGGACCTTGCCGAGGTTCCAGGCGGCGTCCTGGTACTCCGGTGAGAACAGGCCGCCGGGACTCTGTCCGAACCAGCGCATGCCGACCCACATGAGGACGAGGGCGAGCATGAACTCCGGGACGGCCATGCCGATGAAGCCGAAGAACGTGGCGGCGTAGTCACCGGGCGAGTACTGGCGCACCGCGGAGTAGATGCCGATGGGCCAGGCGATCGCCCAGATGAGGAGCATGGTGGCGATGGAGAGGAAGAAGGACAGGCCGATCCGGTCCCAGATGAGGTCGCTGACGGGCCGCATGTTCCAGGCGAAGGCCTGGCCGAAGTCGCCGTGGAACACGATGTTCGTGATCCACTTCCAGTACTGGGCGAAGAAGGACTGGCCGAGGCCGTAGCGGTCGCGCAGTGCGGCGACCTCGGCGGGTCCCATGATCTCGCCGCGCTCCTCGGCGTTGGCCTGGAGCGTCGAGACGTAGTCGCCCGGCGGAAGACTGATGATGAAGAACGTCGCCAGCGAGACGGCCCACAGGGTGACGGCCATCCATCCCAGGCGCCGGACGAGGAACGCGAGCATGCGCTGAACTCCCGTCCGCCGTCAGGCCTTCGACTTGAAGTAGTACGTGCTGGGGTTGCTGGGCCCCGGTGCCTGGTGCATGCCGGCGGCGCTGAACGACGTCGGGACGTTGCGCAGGGCCGTCTTGGTGATGCCGTAGTCCTTGGGCGGGGTGGAGATGCCGATGTAGTAGAACTCCTCCTTCGTGATCTCCAGGATCTGCCGGGCGAGTCGGGTCGCCCGGGCGGTGTCGAAGGTGGCGCGCATCTGGTCGAAGAGTTCGAGCTGCCGCTTGACGCGGGCCGGCGGTTCCTCGCCGTCCTTGCCCTCCCGCAGGTACCACTTGGCCCACTGGCCGCCGTAGCGGGAGGAGCCGCGGGGGTTGCTCGGCAGGTAGTAGTGGTCGCCGCCGTCCCCGGTGCGGACGTCGAAGTTGTTGCAGTCCCAGGTGGACGCCTCGGCCTTGCCGGCCTCGACCCGCTCCCAGTAGAGGGTCTCGGCGACGCGGGAGACGGTGGCGTCGACGCCGACCTTCCGCCAGTCCGAGCGGATCAGGTCCATGGCGTCGACCTGGTCGGCCATGTCGGAGACGACGAGGACGGTGAAGGCGAGCGGGTCGCCGTCCTTGGTGAGCCGGATGCCGTCGCCGTTGCGTTTGGTGTAACCGCCCCGGTCCAGCGCCTCGTTCGCCTTGGCGACGGAGTACTCGGTGTACTGCGTGCCCAGTTCCTCGTCGTACAGCTCGTTGCCGGGATTGGGACCGGCCTGCCAGGGCTTGCCCTGTCCGGCGAAGACCGTGTCGATGATCTTCTGCCGGTTGATGGCGTACGAGAGCCCGACGCGGAAGTCCTTGTCGGCGTACAGGGCCCGCTTCTTCTTGTCGGGGTGGGTCTGGTTGAAGCCGATGATCATCGTGTTGGCGGAGTCGGGCTCGACGTCGATGATGCGGTAGCCGCCCTTGGCGCGGTTGCGGGAGATCACCGGCTTGTTGCGGACGGTGCCGAACTGGTAGAGCTGCATGTCCAGGTCGCCGTTGGAGATCTTGAGGACCTCGACCTCCACTTCCTGGAGGATGTCGACGACGACCTTGTCGATGTACGGCAGTTGCGCGCCGTCGGAGTCGACCTTCCAGTAGTAGGGGTTGCGCACACAGGTCACGCTGCTGCCCTTGGTGACCTCGGTCCTCGGCAGCCAGGCGTTGACGGTGGGCATCTTCGGGTTGCTCCACGCCTCGGAGACGACCGGCAGATAGGCGATCCAGTCGGCCAGCCCGGCGTCCTTGGCCAGCTTGTTCGCGTCCTTGTTGTACGTGGGGTGGAACTGCTTGAGGTAGTGCTTGGGCAGGAACATGAAGATGCCGGTGGTACCGGCGATCTCCTCCAGGAAGCCGGGCTTGGGCTCGTCGAAGACGTACCTGACGGTGAGGTCGTCGACGGCTTCGAAGCGGGCGGGCTTGCCGTTCTTGTTCAGCCACAGCGCGTAGAGGCCGTAGGGGTGGTACTTGGCGTCCGCGTTGTAGTCGTTGAAGGCGAACGCGAAGTCGTCGACGGTGAGCGGCTCGCCGTCGGACCACTTCATGCCCTTGCGCAGGTGGAACACGAACTCCTTGCCGCCGCCGATCACTTCGTACTTCTCGCAGACGTTCGGCAGGATCTTCGTCTTCGTCACGCCCTGCCACTCGGGTGCCCAGCGCACCAGAGGCTCGTAGCCCATGCTGAAGCGCAGCCAGCCCATGTCCTCCGGCGTGATCATCGCGGAGTGCCAGGTGCCGCCGTACACACCGGTCTCCTGGAGCGGCTTCACCTCGAGCGGCTTGTCGGGCAGGCGCTCCTCGACCTTGGGCAGTTTTCCGGCGTCGGCCTGCTTCTTCAGAGACGGCGCCTCCTTGCCCTTCTGGCCGCCGGCCGAGTCGCCGTTGTCGGCGTCGGTGTCGAAGAAGCCGCAGCCGGACAGGGCGCCCGAGAGTGAGGCGGCGGCGAGGACGCCGCCGCCCGCGCGCAGCAGGGTGCGGCGGGGCAGACGGGTGCGGTCAGGAGTCATCTCCACGCTCCTTTGCGTCGAGTGCCGCCGCCTCGAGGTCATGGACGAGAGGCACCACGGTGGCGGTGAGGCCGCGCTCCTCCTCGGCGCTGAGGCGCGCGAGCGGGGGTGCGGCATGGGCGGACGTGATGCGGCCCTGGGCCGCGAGGACGTATTTGGCGGTGCTGACGGTGGTGGACAGGGTGGGTTCGCTGCGGGCGCCGGCCATCGCGTCGAGGAGGTCCTCCAGTTGTTCCTGGAGGGCGCGGGCCCGCGCGAAGTCGCCGGCGCGGGCCGCCTCGTACAGGGCGACGAGGTGGCGTGGTGTGAGGTTGGCGAGCGAGCTGGTGGCGCCCGCGGCGCCGGCGTACAGGGACAGGTCGGACAGGCCGCTGGCACCTGCGAAGCAGTCGAGGCGGATGCCCCGGCGCGCGGCGCGGCGCATCAGGCGGCGCAGCCAGGTCAGGTCGCCGGTGCTGTCCTTGATGCCGGACAGCACGCCTTCGGCGGCGAGTTCGAGGACGCAGTCCGTCGTCAGGGCGGACTTGGTGAGCTGCGGGAAGTGGTAGGCGAGGACGGGGAACCCGGCGGCGTCGGCGATCGCGCGGTAGTGGTCGCGCAGCTCAGCGGTCCCGTACGGGGTGAAGTACGGGGCGATCACGGCGAGTTCGTCGGCCCCGGCGTCCACGGCGGAGCGTGCCTGGCGGACGCTGAGGGCGGTCGCCGCGTCGCCGACGTGGGCGATGACGGGGACGCGGCCGGCCGCCGTCTTGGCGGCCACGGTCACGGCGAGGCTCCGCTCGTCCTCGTCCAGGGCGTGGAACTCCCCCGTGGTGCCGTTGATCCACAGGCCGTGCACGCCCGCGTCGATCAGTGCGTTCAGGTGGCATTCCAGGGAAGGCCGGTCGAGCTGACCCACATCGGTCATGGGTAACACGGTCGGCACGATGATCCCATGGAGCGCTTGTCGCGGCATGGTCACCTCGGAGAAGCTCAGAGGGATGTCGGTGGTATGCCACGAGTTTGTTGAGGGGCGCCAAGGCCGTCAACCCCCGTGACACACCCAATAGTTGACTTCGCATCTCCCGAGACGCGCGGCTCACCTGCGGCATACCATGAGGGCGCACTTGCACCGGCAGCACTGGGAGGCGGCATGATCCGAGCGCGAGCGGCACAGCAGGCCCGCGCTGAGGAGGGCACGAGCGTGGAGAACGCGACGGGCACGGACCTCGGACCGGACGAGAGCCTGGAGGCACGGGCCTCACGGGCCATCGTGGAATGGCTGACGGTGGAGAACCCGGCCCCGGGGCAGGCGGTGCCGGTGCGGGAGTTCGCGCGCCGCCTCGGCATGAGCCGCACGCCGGTGCGCAGCGCGGTGGGCCGCCTCTACGAGCGGGGCCTGCTCGCCTACGACGCGACGGTGGGCTTCACGGTGGCGATACCGTCACTGTCCAGCGTGTACGAGCTGTTCGAGCTGCGGCTGATGCTGGAGTCGCACGCGCTGCGGCTCTTCGCCGACCGCACCGACCGCGAGCCGCCCGCCCGGCTGCGCGAACTGGTCGTCGAGGCCGAGGAGTTGGCGCGGGAGGCGCTGGCGGACCCGACGCGGTACGCCGACTTCCGGGACAACGACGCCCGCTTCCACCAGGAGCTCGTGAAGCTGGGCAGCCTGCCCATGCTGCTCGACCTGCACGACGACCTGAATCTGAGCATCCACGTGACGCGCGCCGGCCTGAAGGCGCCCATCACCCCGTCGCGGCTGAACGTCGCGGTGGACGAGCACCGGGCGATCGTCGACGCGCTGCAGTCCGGCGAGCGGCTGCGGGCGCGGGAACTGCTGGAGGCGCACATCCTGCGGGTCCGCGACCAGACGATCGCCTTCCTGGCACGGCCCAGTCTGTGAACCCCTGACTCCTGGAGGTCCTGTGGACGGCCCGGTACTCCCCTCCCCCGGCGCCCTGTCGGCGCACCGCCCGCCGCCCGACGCCGGGGTGCGGGTGACCGGCGGCCTGTTCGGCCGGTGGCTCGACGTGAACCGCGCCGACAGCATTCCGCTGGCGCTGCACCATCTGGAGACGTCCGGCGCGCTCGGCAACCTGCGGATCGCGGCCGGTCTGGAGTCCGGGTCCTTCCGGGGGCCGGTGTACGCGGACTCCGACGTCCACAAGATGCTGGAGTCGGCGGCCTGGCAGCTGCACCACACGGATCACGACGTCGAGTTGAGCACGTTCCTTGACGAGGGTGCGCGCCTGCTGGCCCGCGCCCAGGAGGACGACGGCTATCTCGACTCCCACTATCAGGTGGCGGAGCCGGAGCGCCGGTACGCGCGCCTGGTCGACAGCCACGAGCTGTACTGCGCGGGCCATCTCCTCCAGGCCGCGGTGGCCGTGCACCGGACCACGGGCGGCACGGAACTGCTGACGGTGGCGCGACGGCTCGCCGACCATCTGTGCGCGGTGTTCCTCGACGACTCGGGTCCCGGGCTCGACGGACATCCCGAGGCGGAGACCGCGCTGGTGGAGCTGTACCGGGTCACCGGCGACGAGCGCTACCTGACGCTGGCGACGCGGCTGGTGGAGCGGCGGGGGCACGGGCTTGTGGGCCGGCACAAGCACGGGACGCGACACCGCCTCGACCACCTCCCGGTCCGTTCGGCGCCGTCGGTCACCGGGCACGTGGTGCGGGCGCTGTACCTGGAGGCGGGCGCGGTCGACGTGGCGGTGGAGACGGGCGACAAGGAACTCCTCGCCGCCAGCGCCGCACGCTGGACGGACATGGCGGCCACCCGCACCGCGCTGACCGGTGGCCTGGGGTCGCGGCAGGTCGGGGAGGTGTTCGGCGAGCGGTACGAACTCCCGCCCGACCTGGCGTACAACGAGACGTGCGCGTCGGCGGCGAGCATCCAGTGGTCGTGGCGGCTGCTGCTCGCCACCGGCGAGGGCCGGTACGCGGATCTCCTGGAGCGCACGCTGTACAACGCGTTCGCGGCGGCCCGCTCCGCCGACGGGCGCACCTACTACAAGGGCAACCCGCTCCAGCGCCGCCCCGATCACGCGGAGGCCGTGGGCGATCCCCGCTGCCGCGACGAGTGGTTCTGGTCGGCGTGCTGCCCGCCCTCCGTGACCCGCCTGGTCGCCTCGCTGCCGCATTACACGACGACCACGGCCGACGACACCCTGTTCCTGCACCTGTACGCGCCGATGCGCATCGCGTGCGCGCTGTCCGCCGGGCAGGTGGCGCTGCGGGTGGAGACGGAGTACCCGTGGGACGGCACGGTCCGCATCACGGTGGACGACGCCCCGGGCGGTGACTGGACACTGGCGCTGCGGGTACCGCCGTGGAGCGCGCGGACCCGCCTCGACGGGGAGCCGGTGACCCCCGACGCGCAGGGGCGGCTGCTGCTGCGGCGCGCCTGGCGGGCGGGCGACGAGGTGGTGCTCGACCTCGACATGACGCCACGGCTGACCTCGGCCCACCCGAGGATCGACGCGCTGCGCGGCAGCGTCGCCGTCGAACGGGGCCCGCTCGTCTACTGCTTCGAGCAGACGGACCAGCCGGCGGGCACCGACGTGGACGAGCTGGCGCTCCCGGCCGACGCGGAGCTCCACGTCACCCACGTGTCCGACCTGCCGGGCGTCGGCCGGACCGTGCGGATCGAGGCCGGTGCACAGACCGTGCGGGCCCCGCACCGGGACGGGCTGCCGTACCTCAGCCCGGACACGCCGCTGGAGCGCCGCCCGGCGACCGCCACCGCGGTGCCCTACTTCCAGTGGGACAACCGCGGCGACGGTGCGATGCGCGTGTGGGTTCCGGTCACTTATTGATCTTGACGAGGCTGAACTTCGCCGTCGCGTAGTGCGCGACGGCGTTCGCCTCCTTGTTGCCCTCGACGAACAGCCCCGCGTACACCTGGTCCCCCATGGGGATGCGTTCGTAGCCGGCCCGTGTCCACTGCAGGGAGTCCGGGGAGATCTCCGAGGTGAACTCGTCGCCGCGCAGGGTGATCCGCAGCCAGTACGGCTTGTCGTCGAGCAGCTCGTCCTCCTCGTAGGGGTACCGGCCGTCGCTCATCTCCGGGCCGTTCGCGTGGATGCGCTTCACGGCGCACTTCAGCCCGCCGTTGGCCACGTAGAGGCCGATGAGGTTGAACGGCGAGTCGGGCGTCAGGTTGTCGCGGATCATGATGCCCGCGATGACCTCCTGGTAGACGGCGCTGAGCGAGTCGACGCGGGCGATCAGCTCCACCACCTCGTCGCCGGGGCTGTCGATCTTCTGGTAGACGAAGTGGCAGCTGTCCTTGCGGCCCTTCATCTTGCCGGAGCCGCTCAGGGTGAACTTGCCGGATTCCAGGGCCGCGGCGCCCGCGATGGGCACGTCTCCGAGGTCCATCGCCGTCCAACTCCCCAGGTCCGTCGTCTTGTTGACGTGGACGGGGACCGGTGAGGAGGTGGTGGACGTGCCGGTGGAGTCGGTGGCGCGGGCGGTGAGGTGGTGGGTGCCGGCCGGGGCGCCCTTCCAGGTGATCTCGTACGGGGCGGAGGTGGCCTCGCCGATCTTCTCGGCGTCGGCGTAGAACGCGACGGACGCGATGTCGGCGCCGCCACGGGCGGTGGCGTCGGCGCGCAGGGTGAGGTCCGCGGTCCCCGTGGCGTTCGATGTCACGCTGTCGGCGGCCGGTCCGGTGAGGGTGACCTCGGGGTTCGGCGCGCCCACGGACTTCAGGGAGTTGAGGTACAGCTCCAGGTTGCTGTATCCGGTCTGCGGGTCGATGGCGGCGCCGTCCGCGGGGTCCTTGGGGTCGAGGCCGTGGGCCTTCTCCCAGGCATCGGGGATGCCGTCGTGGTCGCTGTCCTTGGGCGCCTCCGCGGCGGCCAGCGGAACGACGCCACCGACCTCATTCTGTGAGTTGATCATGCGGCCGGTGCCGTTGCGCACGTCGTTGATCACGCGGGCGTCGACGGCGTCGCGGCGCGGCAGGAGCGCGCCCGCGTTCGCCAGGACGGAGGCGTAGGCGTCCTTCGCCGACTGCGCCTCGATCGGGTCGGGGAACTCCAGGGGCTCCGCGGTCAGCGTGCAGCCGCCCGCCGAGAAGTCGATCCCGCGGACGTTGTCGGCGGTGATGTCCGAGTGGCCCTCGATGACGTTGCCGCTGACGTGCCAGGTACCGCCGCGGTCCGGCGAGACGATGACCGGTGCGATGGCGGCGAGGGTGTCGGGGCCCGGCTTGTAGTAGTTGCCGATCATGTTGACCCCGGCGACCCACTCCCCGCCGTAGCAGGACGTGTAGCCGTAGTTGTAGATCACGTTGTTGCGGTGGTCCACGTTGCTCGGCACGTCCTCGACGAAGCTGAACCGCGGGTTCCGGCCGCCCTGGTGGACCAGGAGGTTGTGGTGGTACGTGACGTTGTCGCCGCCCCACAGCCCGCCGTAGCCGTGCAGTCCCTTCGGGTGCACGGACTGGGCGAGGCCCTCGGCGATGATGCACCACTGCAGGGTGACGTTCTCGTTGCCGTACACGGAGCAGCACTCGTCGACCGCCCAGCTGAAGGAGCAGTGGTCGATGATGACGTTCCTGCATCCCTCCATGCCGAAGGTGTCGATGGGGGTGCCGAGGGTGTCCGTGCCGCGGAAGCGCAGGTGGCGCAGGATGATGTTCGACTGGTCGTTGATCTTCGTCTCGTTGCCGACGACGCAGATGCCGTCGCCGGGGGCGGTCTGGCCGGCAATGGTGATGTTGGAGCCGAGGACGTCGAGTCCGCCCTTGAGCTCGATGTTCCCGGAGACGCGGAAGACGACGGTGCGGTCGCCTGCGGAGACGGCGTCGCGCAGGGAGCCGGGGCCTGAGTCGGCGAGGGTGGTGACCTCGTAGACCGACAGGCCGCGCCCGCCGGTGGCGTAGCGGCCGCCGCCCTCCGCGCCGGGGAAGGCGAGGACCTCGCCCGCCGCGTCGGCCGCGGCGGCGAGCTTCTCGGCTGCCTGGGCGGAGGGCAGGTGCAGGGCGGCGGCGCCGATCAGCGCGCCCGCGCCGACGACGAAGGCCCGGCGGCCGAGCGGTCTCGCTGTGTCGTCGACATCGGCTGCGTCGGCGGCCGGATGTCCGTTGAGCTGGGTCATGTCTGAGCTCCTCAGGGAGTTTTGGGCATGCGGTGGCCACGTCGGTGGCTCGGGTGGTGGGCGCGCGGGGTCAGGTGGTGCGCGCGATCAGGCAGTGATCGAGGTCAAGCGGTGCGCTGAATCAGGCGGTGCGCAGGGCCAAGCGGTGCGCCGGACCAGACAGTGCGCAGGGTCAGGCAGTGCGCGGAACGATGCGGTACGTGGCGCCGGGGCGCGTCGCGCAGACGACGACGTTCGCCTCGGGGCGGTCCGTGCGGGGTGCGCCGGCCACGTCCACCGGTGCTTCGGTGCGCAGCCGCAGTGCGCGGCCCTGGAGGGAGCGCACGGTGGCGCCGGTCAGTACGCCGTCGGACCAGTGCGCGTCGATCTCGAAGCCGCCGCGCGCCCGCAGGCCGCGGAACGAGCCGGCGGGCCAGGCGGCGGGCAGGGTCGGCAGCAGCGCCACCTCGTCAGCGTGGCTCTGCAGCAGCATCTCGGTGATGCCGGAGACCCCGCCGAAGTTGCCGTCGATCTGGAACGGCGGGTGCAGGTCGAACAGGTTGGGGGCGGTGCGCGCCGGGGTGAGCAGGCTCGCCAGGTGCTGGTAGGCGCGCTCGCGGTCGAGCAGCCGCGCCCACATGTTGATCTTCCAGGCCAGGGACCAGCCCTGGCCCGCGGTGCCGCGCAGTTCGAGGCTGCGCACGGCGGCCGCGGCCAGGTCGGGGGTGCGCCGGGGGTCGATCTGGGCGCTGGGGAACAGCCCGTACAGGTGGGAGACGTGACGGCTCCTGACCAGAGCGGCCTCTTCCCAGTCGGTCAGCCACTCCTGGATCTGGCCGAGGTAGCCGATCCGGGTCGGGGCGAGCCGGTCGCGGGCCTCGCGCACCCGCTCGCGCAGTCCCTGGTCGCGGTCGAGGACCCGGGCGGCTCCGCCGAAGGCGTCGAAGAGGTCGCGCAACAGCTGCATGTCCATGGTGGGGCCCGCGCAGATGCTGACGCTCTCGCCCTCGTCCTGGTGGTGGGTGACCTCGGGCGACTGCGACGGGTTGGTGATGAGCCAGCCGTGCTCCGGGTCCTGCGTGAGGGTGTCGAGGAAGAACTCCACGGCGCCCTTCATCACGCGGTAGTCGTCGCGCAGCGCGTCTTCGTCACCGGTGAAGCGGTAGCGCTCCCACAGCATCAGGCAGAGCCAGGCACCGCCGGTGGGCCACATCCCGTACTGGGCGAAGTCGACCGGGGCGGTGCCGCGCCAGCCGTCGGTGTTGTGGTGGGTGACCCAGCCGGGCGCGCCGTAGTGCGTGCGTGCGGTACGGGCGCCGGACTCGGCCAGCTCGTGGATCATGGCGGCCGCGGGTTCCCAGCACTCGGCGAGGTTGGCGGGTCCGGCCGGCCAGTAGTTCATCTCGAAGTTGATGTTGACGGTGTACTTGGACTCCCAGGCAGGCGCCATGCTGTCGTTCCACAGCCCTTGGAGGTTGGCGGGCCGGCCGGGCGAGCGGGAGCAGGACATCAGCAGGTAACGGCCGTACTGGAAGTAGAGGGCGGCGAACTGCGGGTCCTGCCCGTCGCCGAACCGGCCGATCCGTTCGTCGGTGGGCAGCGCCACCCGCTCCGAGGTGCCGAGGTCGATGCCGACCCGTCCGAACAGCCGCCGGTGGTCCTTGACGTGCCGCTCGCGCAGCCGGCCGTACGGGGTGCGGACTGCCGGATCCGACCAGCGGCGGGCGCGGGCGACCGGGTCGGCGCCGACGTCCAGGTAGGTGCGGTAGCTGGTGGCCATGGAGACGACGAGGGTGACGGCGTCGGCGCCGGTCACGGTGAGGGTGCCTGCCGCCGCGTCGGTGCCGACCCGGCCGCCCTCGGCGACGGCGTGCGCGGTGGCCCGGAAGCGTACGGCGCCGTCCCGTCCCTGCCAGGCGCCGCTCACGCCGTCGAGGGCGATGGTGCGGTCGTCGACCGCCGACGGCGTGGCCTGTTGCGGGGTGGTGAAGCGGGCCGTGAAACCGACCTCGCCCGGGGTGTCCGCGGTGAGGCGGACGACGACGACCTGGTCGGGGACGCTGGCGAAGACCTCACGGGTGTGGCGGACGCCGCCGCGGGTGTAGCGGACGCGGGTGACCGCGGTCTCCAGGTCGAGTTCGCGTTCGTAGTCGGCGACGTCGCCGGTGGCGGTGAGGTCGAGTTCGAGGTCGCCCAGGACCTGGTAGGCGGCCTGCTCGCTGGGACTGCCCATGAAGGAGCTGTCGACGAGCTTCTGGGCCTGGTTCCACTTCTCGGCGAGGACGAGGCGGCGGATCTCCTCGAGGTGGTCGACGGCGCCGGGCCGGTCGTAGTCGTGGGGGCTGCCGGCCCACAGGCTGTCCTCGTTGAGCTGGAGCCGTTCGGTGCCGGTGCCGCCGAACACCATGGCGCCGATCCGGCCGTTGCCGACGGGCAGCGCCTGGAGCCACTCGTCGGCCGGGGCGAGGTACCAGAGCCGCATCGGGTTGGGGGCGGCCTCGCCGTCGGCGGCCGTGGCGGTCGTGAGGGGCAGCGCGGTGGCCGCCGCGGTGGCGCCCGCCACCGCGAGGACCCCGCGTCTGCTGATGTCAGTCATCGTCAACTCCTCTGCCTGTGCAGGCGATTGAGATCGGACACGACACGTCGGGCGGGCCGCCGTTCGACCAGGGCGGTGCGCAACAGCTCGGACGCCGCGCGCTGGAACGCGGGGAAGCCGACTCCGCGGGGCCGCACCCAGGAACCGTCGACGGTGTCGAGCGTGGTGCGGAAGAAGCCGCCCCAGCGGCGGTCGGTGCGCGGGTCGGTCCAGGCGGCGCGGGCGGCGGGCTGTCCGCCGGTGACCGGGAAGAGTCCGCACTGGACGGGGTCCGCGAGCAGCCGCCCGAGGTGGTCGCGCAGCGCCTCGCGGATGAGCGGGTCGGCGGCGCGGCGGCGGGACACGGCGAGCCCGGTGCCGCCGAAGACGCTGCCGCGGGTGCCGCCGGGCCGGGCGGTGGGGGCGGCACCGAAGGTGAGCGGGTAGGGGCCGCACCGGGTGGCGGCCGCGTGGCCCGGGACCAGGGGGCAGTACGTCGGACCGTCGGCGCCCGCGAGGGCCGCGAGGACGTCGTCGGGCCGCTGCCGCCACAGGCGTTCGTCGCTGCGCGCGGCCAGCGACGCCATGGTCTCCAGCGCCCGTTCGCCGACGCCCGCCGACACGAACTCGGCCCCCTCGCCCGGTCGTTCGCCGAGGCCGAGGCTGAGCGCGCACAGGGTGAGCAGGGCGTGCGGGCCGCCCAGGCACAGGGTCATCGGCAGCGCCGACGCCAGCACCTCGTCCCAGGTGGCGGGGAGCACCTCGCCGCGCAGGAGGTCCGTGCGGGCGGCCGACATCTGCGCAGTCACGTCGTACGGCACCGCCCACGGACGGCCGCCCCACTCGTACGCCGTGAAGGCAGGTCCGACGGAGCCCGCCCGCCACCGCGCCAGGGGCGCCGTGCCGAGGAGGTCGTCGAGCGGCATCAGACAGTCCGCGGCGACCGCGGCGCCCAGCCAGGCGTGCTCGATCTCCAACAGGTCGTACTCCGCCGCGAGTTCGGCGACGGGCACGTCGTCCGTGCGCCGGTGGGTCCAGCGCACGGGCAGGCCGACGGTCTCGCAGCCCGGCGGCAGCCCGGCGTCGATGCGGGAGAGTTCGGCCAGCGGTGCCGAGGCGCCGGGGCGGTCGCGGGTGAGGCCGCGCAGCGCGTCCGTCGTGGTGGGCGGTGCGTCGGGAGGGCTGCTCGACGAGGGGTTCATCTGGGCTCCTGACGGGCGGCGGATGAAGGGTGGAGGCGGGGCGCGGGCGGGCCCGGAGCCGTCGGGCCCGCCCGCCGTGCGCGCGTCAGTCCCGTGTCACCTGGGGCTGGGGGTAGGGGAACGAGTCCGTGACGCCGATCTTGTCGTACTCCATGAGGGAGGCGTCGAAGCCGTCCTCCCAGTCGCCGTTGGTGACCTTGTTGCACTGGTACGCCTGGTACTTCTGGTCGGTCACCTTGCCGACCTGCACGTTGGAGATGGCCCAGCCGCAGCCGCCCGCGTCCATGTGCACGCCGCGGGTGCCGGAGTCCGGCATGGAGGCGTCGGGGAGGACATCGCCGATCACGACCTGGTTCAGCGCGTTGACGACCGGATGGTCGTCGGAGGCGTTCTGCAGGCCGTACGTGTAGAAGGCGCCCATGTCACCGCTGTCCATGCCGGTGTTCTCCAGGCGGATGTAGGAGATGTCGTTGCCGTCGGTGTAGGTCCGGCCGTTGACGGAGACCTCGGGGCGGCTGCGCAGGCTGATGCCGTACCGGGCGCTGTGGTTGACGACGATGTGGCTGATCGTGTTGCGCCCGGTGTCCTGCAGTTCGAGGCCGGAGGCGTCGCCGGGCACCAGTTCGCCGACGTGGTCGATGAACAGGTTGCGGAAGGTGTTCTCGTGCGCGACGTCGCCCTCGCCCGGGTAGGGTCCTTCGACCCGGATCCCGTCGGCGCCGAGCCGTTCGAGCAGGCTGTCCGTAATGCGTACGTGGTCGTTGGCGGTGAGCAGGTAAATCGCGGTGAATCCGGTGTCGGTGATGTGCATCCGGGTCAGGTCGATGCCGGTGGTGTTGGTCAGGCGGATCGCGCCGAACCGGTTGCGGGGCATCTCGATCTGGCGGTCGTACGTGGGGTATTCGTGCACCACTCCGGAGTCGCCGGACTCGTTCCAGCCGTAGCGGTACCAGTCGGGGAAGTCGGTCTGGGTGACGCCGAGTCCGTCGAGGGCGACGTCGTGCAGCCGCTTCTTCTGCGAGGAGCCCGCCAGGTCGAGGACCGTCCTGACGACGGGCCTGCGCACGTCCGCCTTCGCGATGTCGCCGTCCTGCGGCTTGTAGTAGAGCCAGCCGTCCTTACGGTCGGCGTACCACTCGCCGGCCTGGTCGAGGAAGTCGAGCGAGTTCTCCAGGAAGTAGCGGGAGCCGCCGCGGCTGTTGTGGAGCGCGAAGCGGGTCGGGTACTTGAAGGTGAGCTGGCTCTTCTTCATGTTGTAGTCGCGGATGTCGACGGTGTCGGTGAACCAGGACCAGCTGCCGCCCGACCAGACCGTCACCCGTCCCTGGCTGAGGTCCCAGTCGGGGTTCCAGTCACCGGGGTTGGCCCACAGCCAGGTGTGCACCGCCTCGTACGTCGGCTCGGGCAGGTACGAGGTCAGGTACGGCGCCCATTCGTCGGCGGCCTGCCGGTTGGGGTAGCGGGCGTTGGTGACCCGGGCTCCGCCGTCGTACAGGGTGTAGAACGGCTGGTCGACGGGGACCTTGGCGCGGTAGACGCCGTCTCTGTAGGCCTCCCAGCCGGTGACCGGGACGGAGCCGGTCAGCCGGGCCTTGCCGGGGCCGTCGACGCTGCGGTAGACGACCTGGTGGCCGTCGGTTCCGGAGTCGCGTTCGTCGAGGCCGATGGCCTTGTCCACCGGGTAGTCGCCGGCGCGCAGGTCGACGTGGACGTCGCAGCGCATGCGGCCCGGCCGGTTCAGGCCCTTGTCGCGGATCTCGTCGCGGGCGCGGGTGACGGTCTTGTAGGGGTCGTGCTCGGTGCCCTTCGCCCTGTCGTCGCCGTCGGTGGCGACGTACAGCTCGACGGGAGCGCACTGCGAGGGCGCCGCGTCCGCCGGGGAGGAGCCGGGAACGAAGGACGTGCCGACCAGGAGCAGTCCGGCAGCGGCGAGCAGCCAGGTTCTCGCGCGGCGGGGTGCGGGGGTGACGGATGTGCCTGACACGGGGCCTCCTTGCCTCGTGGGCGGGGCGTACGGGGGTCGTACCGGTCCCTTCACTCGGCGGTCGCGCGCCAGCGCTCGTACTCGGCGCGCGTGTCGGGGGTCAGCGGGTAGTAGTCGGTGAGCGCGCCGCCGCCCTCGATGCGGGCGCGGCTGAACCGCTCCCACTGCTCGTGGTCCCGGGCGGCGGCGATGATGTCGGGGGCGGTGCGCCGGGGTACGACGACGGGGCCGTCGTCGTCGGCGACGACCAGGTCGCCGGGGAGCGCGAGCACGCCGCCGCAGGCGATCGGCACGTCGTAGGCCCAGGGGAAGAGTTCGGCCTGCGAGGCGTAGTGCGGGGTGACGCCGGTGGTCCAGATCGGCACCCCGGTCTCGCGCACCCGCGGTGCGTCGCGGACGCAGCCGTCGACGACGATCCCGGCGCCGCCCTTCTGCCGGAAGTAGCGCACCAGCATGTCGCCGAAGCAGCCGGTTGTGGCCGAACCGTACGCCTGGACGACCAGTACGTCGCCCGGCTCGATCGTCTCCAGCACGGCCCACAGGGCGGTGTGCCGTTCGACGTACTCCTGGCCGAGCCCGGAGGCGATGTCCTCGCGCTGCGGCATGAACTGGAGCGTCCGGACGCGTCCGGCGATCTTCTGTCCGGGGTGCAGGGGGCGGGGGCCCGTGACGAAGGTGCGGCGGATGCCCTGGGCGTGGAGTTTGGCGCAGGCGGTGGCGGAGGACACGGCGGCCAGGCCCTGGACCGTGTCGGTGTCGGCGGGGGCGGGCAGCGCGCCGCGCACGGGCAGCTGCCAGATGGGTTCGTCGGCCACGAAGTCTCCTTGGGGCGGGGGGGTGGTTTCGGGGGCGTTGGACGGGGGTCGGGGCGCGCCTGGAGGTGCACGGAGTGCGCCCTTCAGGGGCGCGGGGAAATGCGCGAGCAACCCCCACGGGCCCGCGGTCGCAACCCCGACGTGGTGGTCTAGACGGGAGCGGTCTGATGGGACGGCGGACGGTGGCGCGGCGTCAGACGGAGGTCGAGACGGATCCGGCGCCCCGGCGGCAGCTCCACCGTCAGGTGACCGGCCTCCACGACCAGCTCGTCCGTGCTGAGTACGGGTTCGGGCGCCACATAGGCACGCGGATCCCCGGGATGGCCGGAGGCCGCGCTCTCCGTCACGACCCGCTCGATGCGGGCCTCACCGAATCCGCCGGCCTGCACGACGACCGTGCGCGGATGGCGGTGCCCGGTGTGGACCAGCTCGACCCGCACCCGGTCCGCGGTCACCGTGTCGACGAGGGCCGCGACGTCCGGCGGCAGACCGGGGCGGCCGCGCCGGGCGTCCCAGTAGGCGAGCCGGGTGGGCAACAGGCCGCCGTTGTAGAGGACTTGGGGCGTACCCGTGGTCAGCTGGAGGAGCGCCTCGGTCAGCACGGGGTTGATCCGCTGCCAGTGGTGGATGTGCATCTCGGACGGGCCGGTGGTGTCGGCGGCGATGAGTTCGAGGCGCCGGGCCGCCTGGCCGAGGGCGACGCGCAGGATCTCGGCCGGGTAGTCGGGGTTGTCGCCGTTCAGGTAGGCGAGCCAGGGTGCCTCGTGCCCGGCCTCCTCCTTGTTGCGGAAGGCCCGGACCGTGCGCCAGTCGTAGCCGCTCGCCTTCCTGATGCGTTCGAGGCGGTCCCGGTCGCTCTCGGCGCCCGTGACGTGCGACAGCCAGAGCGGGAGTCCCAGTTGGGGCGGCTGGTGGTCGAACCAGCCGGTATCGGCGTGCCGGTTGGGCACCAGGAGGGTGGGGCGGTCGGCGTCGTCGCCCAGTTCGGCGAGCCAGCGGTCGGAGATGCTCATGTCGGTGCCGGTGACGGGCGCCTCGATGGCGTGGTCGAGGACCGCGTCGAGCGGGGCCCGGCCCAGCGTGAGCAGCTCGTCCCCGCCGCCCAGCAGCACGGAGTTGACGGAGGCGACCACGGCGGCGTTGCCGACGCTGTAGAGGCCGTGCGGCCAGTTCCACCCGTACAGGCCCCCGTACCAGCGGCCGTCGTGCAGTTCGCCGACGGTGCCCCCGGGTCCGACGTTGTCGGGGAGCACTCCCCCGCACGCTACGGCGCGTTCGTGCCAGGCCCCGAGGTAGTCGAGGGCCCAGTCGCGGTAGCGGTCGTCGTGGTCGTACAGCCAGGCGTTGACGGCGAGGCTGGTGGCGGCGAGGTCGACGGCGGTGTCGCCGCGGCCGATCCGGGCGTTCATGGCGTCACCCATGCGGCGGGCGTTGGCCGGGTCGGCGAGGTCGTCCCACCGGGTCATGCCGTCGAGGTCGCGCAGGGGGAGGCCGAAGGGGCTCATGGACGTCAGGTCGGCGCCGTAGGAAGCCCATTCCTTCTGGAGGCCGTAGCGGGGGCCGGCCGCGCCGTTGTGCGGGGCACGGATGATCCGGGCGACGGGGTCGTAGTTGCCCGACGGCGATCCCGGCAGGTAGAGGTCGGCGAACTTCCGTGCCCGGGCGGCGAATTCGGGGTCGGCGGGGTCGGCGGCGCAGATGCCGTAGAACAGGAGCATGGACTCGCCGAGGTGGAACCAGTCGTATCCGCGCTCGAACTCGTCGACGACGAGGCCGAGTTCGGTGAGCTGCGCGGTGACGCCGCGCCAGTGGTGCTTGCTCGCGTCGAGGAGGTCGTCGGCGCCGCCGAGGCGGTAGAGGACGGGCCAGTTGAAGAACGCCTCGTAGAAGTCGTCGCCGCCGTCGCGTTCCTCGACCCGTCCTGCGTAGCGGAGGCTGCCGTCGGGGGCGCAGTAGCGGTCGGCGAAGGCGCGCCAGGCGTCGTCGAGGACGTCGAAGAGGCGACGCTGGAGCAGTGCCCAGACCGGCGGGGTGCCCACGGGCACGGTGGCGGTCAGGACCACGGATCTGTCGGACGTCACGGTCAGCCTCTCGTCGCACCGGCCGCGAGGCCGCTGATGATGTGGCGTTGCATGAGGACGAAGAAGACGATCAGGGGGGCCACGGCGAGCAGCAGTGTCGGGAAGACCACGGTGTAGTCGGTCTGGTACTGGCTGACAGCCGCGTAGACGCCGGTCGTCACCGTGTAGAGGCCGCTGCCGGGGCCGAGGATGATCTGCGGGTTCACGAAGTCGTTCCACACCGAGAAGGTGTTGAGGATGACCATGGTCGCGACGACCGGCCGCATCAGCGGGAACACGATGCGCCAGAAGGTGCGGTTGCGGCCGCAGCCGTCGAGCGCGGCCGCCTCGTCGAGCGCGCGGGGGACGGTGGTGATGTACCCGGCGTACAGGAACACGGAGAACGGGAGCGTGAGCACGGTCTCGAAGAGGACGAAGCCGCGCACGGTGCCCATCAGGCCGACGGTCTTGAGGACGTAGACGACGGGGATCACGAGGACCTGGCTGGGGATGAACGTCCCGGCGAGGAAGAACAGCATGAGCGCCCGGAAGCGGCGGCGCGGGCTGCGGGCGATGACGTACGCGACGGGTCCGGCGAGGGCGATGGACAGGACGTTGACGCAGACGACGAAGAGCAGGGTGACGGCGTAGCCGCGCACGAGGTCGAACTCCTCGCCCTGCAAGGCTCGGCGGATCGGCTCCAAGGTGCCGGAGGCCGGCAGTCCGAACGGGTCGGTGAGGATCTGCGACTGCGACTTGAATGCATTCACTACGAGGACGTAGAGCGGCACGAGCATGATCGTGGCGACGATCGCCAGGAACACCAGGCGCGCGGTGCGTCCTGGGCGCGGAACCCGGTGCGGTACCGGAGCCGCGGGCTCGGGCGTCCTCGGCGGTGCGGCGGCGGGGACCCTCTTCGGCAGGCTGTCGAGGCTCATGAGTACACCGCGCCCTCTCCGCGCCTGCGCAGCTGGGCGACGGCCACGGCGAGTGCGGCCGTCACGGCCATGAGCACCACGGACTGCGCCGAGCCGAGGCCGAGCCGGCCGTCGTGGAAGGAGTTCCAGAGGATGAGGTAGGCGATGGTCTGCGTCTGTCCGGCCGGTCCTCCGCCGGTGAGCGAGACCACCAGGTCGTACGTCTTCAGGAGCGTGACCAGGGACAGCACGATGTTGACCGTGACGGAGGGGCCGAGCGCCGGGAGCGTGACGTGGCGCAGGACCTGCCACCGGCTCGCGCCGTCGATGCGGGCGGCCTCGGTGAGGGAGCGCGGCACGGCCTGGAGTCCGGCGAGGTACAGCACGACGTTCACGCCGAACGCGGCCCACACCACGACGCCGACCAGGGTGCCGAGCGCCCAGTCCGGGTCGGCGAGGAACGGCAGGACGTCGCCGCCGTGCGAGGTGATCAGCCCGTTCACGGCGCCGGTCGTGCCGAGGATGGCGCTCCACAGGAAGCCGACGACGAGGGCGCTGAGGACGTGCGGGTAGAAGAGCACCATCCGGAAGAAGGTGTTGACGCGCGAGCGGCCGTTGAGGAGGAGGGCGAAGCCCAGCCCGAGGACGTTGAGCCCCACGGTGCCGAACGCGGCGAGCAGCAGGGTCACGACGAGGGACCGGCCGAGGTCCGGATCGTCAGCCAGAGCGCGGTAGTTGGCGCCTCCGACGAAGGACGGGGCGGCACTGAATCCGTCCCAGTCGGTGAGGCTCAGATAGCAGGCGAGGGCGACCGGCACGGCGAGCAGTGCCGTGTAGAGCACGGTCGCGGGCAGCACCATGACGGTGGTCGCGAGTCCGGCGCGGCGATCGCGGGCCCGGCGGGTCGGTGCGGCGGGTCGGTGGGTCGGTGCGGCGGCGCGGCGGGTCGGTGCGGCAGCCCGGTTCATCGGTGCGCCTCGACCCAGCGGTCGACGGCCTTGGCCACGTCGTCGGGCGAGCGGCCCGTGTACAGGCCCTGCACCTCGGTGTTCCAGGCGGTGTTGAAGCCCTTGGGGAGGGTGTCGTCGCCATAGCCCTCGCCCTGGGCGACCCGGGCCGAAGCGTCGTCGAGGATCTTCTGGACGTCCCGCTCCAGCGGGGAGAGGTCGCGGTCGAAGCCGCCGCGGAAGTTGCCGTCCTGCTTCAGCTGGGCGGTCACGGCCTTCTTGTCGGTGACGAGCCATTCGACGAGCTCGCGCGCGGTGTCCTTGCTGCCGCTCTTCTTGAGGATCATGTATGGGGCGGCGAGCGTGGCGCCCTGCGGCCCCGGTGCCTTCTGTCCCTTGTCGACCGGCGCGGGGAAGGCGCCGACCTCGAAGTCCTTGTCGTCGGCTGCGGCCTCGGTGGCGGTGAACCAGCTGCCCATCACGTACATGGCGGACTTGCCGGAGAGGAAGCTCGTCTCGCCGTCGGCGTACTTGAGGCCCAGGGCGTTCTTGTCGATGTAGCCGCGGTCGATCCACGTCTTGTACTGCTTGAGGTAGGGCCGCATGGTCTCGCCCACGGTGAGGTCGCCCGCCTGGACCTTCTGGTACCAGTCGGGGTGGCGCTGGGCGAGCGAGGGGTCGGTGAGCTGGAGCAGCTGGAGGCCGGTGGTGAAGTCGCCCGCGGTCTGCAGCGGCAGGTAGCCGGCCCTCTTGAGCTTGCCCATGGCCGCGGTGAACTCGCCGGTGGTCCTGGGGAGTTCGTCGATGCCCGCCTCGCGGAAGGCGTCCTTGTTGTAGAAGACCAGGGACTGGGCCTGTTCGCCGACGCCGACGGCGTACACCCGGCCGTCGAGGGACGCCTCCTCGACGAGCGGAGTGCCCTTGGTCCACGGCTCGTCCGTGAGGTCGAGCATCTGGGGGGCGAGGGTCTTGTCGGGCAGCAGCGTCTCCACGACGTCCGGGGCATCGCCCGCGGCGAGCTGTTGCTGGAGGGTGTCCGCGACGCCCTTGCCGGTGGGAGCCTCGATCTTGACGTCGACGCCGGGGTGGGCCTTCTCGAAGGGGGCGACGAGGTCGTTCCAGAACGTCTTGGTGAGGTTGGGGGTGATGTTGACCAGGACCCGGACGGTGCGGTCGCCGCCGTCACCACCCTTGCCGCTGTCGCCGTCACCGTCCGAGAACCCGCCTCCTCCGCAGGCGGTGAGGCCGAGCAGGAGGGTCGCGGTCACGGACGCCCGGGCGAGCGAGCCGGTTCTTGCACTTGTTGCCGTACGCCGATTCCGCATGGGTTCTCCAGGTCGGCTCGGGGCGCCGGGGCGCGCTGGACCAGCATGGTTTATTGGGTCAATAATCGAGCAACGATTACTTCATAAATGCCTTGTGATACAGCGTCAAGACGGTGCGCTCACCCAAAAGTTCGTGATGTCCCCCGGGTCACCGCCGGTCGAGCGAGTCACAAGTCCGTGGCCTGCAGGGAGGGCAACGCATGACGGAGCAGCCTGAGTTCAGGACCCCGACCGAGGCGGACCTGGCCGTTCTCACCACCTGGACGCGGGACGGTTCCCAGGCTTTGCGGCTGCGCAGCAGCATCGTCCTCGCGCGTGCCGAGGGCCGCGGCGCGGGGGAGGTGGCCCGGGCGCTCGGGGTCAGCGCGGCGACCGTCGCCAAGTGGTCCCGGCGGTTCGCCGAGCGGGGTGTCGACGGCCTCGCGGACGCCCCGCGTTCGGGCCGGCCGCGCAGCCAGGCGAGGCCCGACGCGGAGCGCCTGGTGGCCGAGGCACTGCTCCGGGCGGCCGCCGGCGAACCGGCCCCTTCGACCCGAGTGCTGGCGGAGCGGCTGGGCCTGTCGCAGTCGACGGTGGCCCGGATCTGGCAGGAGCAGGAGCAGTTGCGGACGCGCAGGCCCCAGGGCGACGAGGACGGCGCACGCGAACCTGGTGCACCGCAGGACACCCCCACGCCCCACCCCATGGCGCCCGCTCCCGCCGACCCGCAATTCCCTGTCGCGGATCCGCCCTCGCCACTCCCCTCCCCCGCTGGGCGCCACGCTTCCGGATCGGCCCGCGCGACGGCTCCGGCTCCAGCCGCCGCCCCGGCCCTCGCCACCCCGGCCGTCCCCCGCCGCCTCCTTTCGGACCACGTCTACGCCCTGCTGCGCGACATGATCGTGAGCGGTGAGCTCGCGCCGGGGCAGCGGATCGTGGAGTCCGACATCGCCCGCCGGGTGGGCACGAGTCAGGCCCCCGCCCGCGAGGCGATCAAGCGGCTCGCGCACGAGGGCCTGGTCAACTCCCAGCCGCACCGCGGCACTTACGTCACCGAAGTGTCCGACCAGCAGGCCCAGGACGTGCGCGAGATACGGGTGCTCCTGGAGATGTACGCGGCCCGGCGCACGGCGGGGCATCTCACGGCCGAGTTCGCCGGGCGGCTCGGCCAGAGCGTGGACGCGATGCGGCGGGCCGCGCAGGACGGCAGCATCGGCGATTTCCGGGACGCCGACATGACCTTCCACCGCACGGTCTGCGCGGCGTGCGGGAACGGACTGTTGCTGCGGCTGTGGCGCCTCATCGAGCCGAGCATGTGGGGCCTGCACGTGGTGAGCAATCCTCGGTACGGGGGTGACTGGCGGGCGATGGCCGAGCTGCACGTCGACCTGCTCGACGCGCTGCGGCACGGTTCCCCGGAGACGACGGCCGAACTGTTCGCGGCGCACGCGGCCGGCGAGGCGTCCCGCTACCGCCGTGAGCATCCGACTCCCTGACCGGACCGGGGCGAGGCGGCGTCGGTGCGCGCCGCTGAACAGTTCGGCCGGGCGCTCCCTGCCGCCTCGGCCGACCTGTTCACGGAGCGTTCCTGACGAGGATCCGCCGGGCCACGGGCGAGCCGCGCCAGAGGACTGAACACGCTGGACACCAGGTGCGACCGGCCGCCCTGCGCTGACCGGGACCGTCATGGCCGGCCGGTAACTGCCCGCCGGTCAGGGCCGGCCGGCACAGGCCACGTCGAGGTCCCACAGGATCACGTCGAGCGCGTGGGGACTGATGGTGTGCTCCCCGTGCGTGGCGTCCTCCAGGAGCTCCCAGTGGCCGTTGCCGATGATCTCGATCCGCTGGCGCACCACGGGTTCGTAGCTGCGGTGCCCGACGCCGTTGAAGCAGCAGGCGTCGAACCGGTTGAGGATCTGCATCTGCCGCCGGTCGCGGCCGACGGCGGCCAGGGCGTACAGGTCGGGCCAGTCGCAGATCCCGTAGAACGCCGGGTGCCGGTCGCGTCGTTGCTCCCAGTCGCCGGTGGTCGGGCTGGGCTTGGGCGGCGCGGAGCGCAGGAAGAACGGCAGGGATCCGGCGGTGGGATAGCTGCGGGTGATCCGTGGGTCGAGCGCGGGGTAGACCGTGGTCGCCCAGCCGCCGCCGGAGAGCCCGATCATCTGGAGCGACGGCGGGTCGTACGTCCGCACGAGGTGGTTGACGGCGACGGCGAGGGGTTCGAGGAAGAGGCGCAGGGTGGAGAAGGTCTCGCTCTCCCAGGGCTCGAACTCGTTGTGGTTGCCGACGGTCACCGTGGTGCCGGGGTCCGCCGGGTCGCGCATCTCCTTCGGGTTCCAGTGGTAGAGCGGCATGGCGCACAGCAGGACGCCGTACCCGGCGTCGACGAGCGCCTGCGCGGTGCGCTGCATGGTGTCGAGGGGTTCGCCGTGCCCGTTGTGGTAGAGCGCGAACCGGCCGTGCGCGCCGGCCCGTCGGGGCAGCAGCAGATAGGCGTGCCAGCGCAGTCCGTAGGGCAGCTCGACGGTGAGGCGGTCGATGCGGCGCAGACCGGTGAAGGCGGGCAACTCCGTGGCGGAGACGGCCTGTTCGACGGTGGGCAGGGTGTCGGGCAGCCGTCCGTCGGCGGACTTCCAGACCTCGGCGACCAGACGCTGCCGCAGCGGTGCGATGTCGCTCGCGGCGTGCACGGTCATGAGCTGTTCGACGTCGACACCCACGACCTGCTGGGGCATCGCCTTGTAGTCGATGCTGTGGGCCGCCGCGACGTCCTGGTCGACGGGGGCGACGGGGCGCGGCCGGGAGCCGGTGGCGGCTGACTGCGCGACCGCGGCGGGCGCGGTGGCGCCGACGAACGCACCGGTGCCCGCGGCGCTCACGGCACCGAGCAGGGTTCTACGGTTCAGGGCGGACATGACGTGGCCTCACTTCCCTTCCGTACGAGCTGACTTGGGGCGTGGGTCCCAGCCGTCGAGGAGCTGGGCCGGGTCGCGCCACCGCTCGGCCTCGGCGGCATCGAGCTGCCGGGAGCAGGCCAGGCGCGCGCTGGTGTCGACGGGCCGCCCGTCGAGGGTCCTGCTGCCGTACTCCCAGAACCGCAGCTGCTGACCCGACGTGCAGTCGAACCCGGTGAGGCCCCAGCCGACGGGTGCGATGTGGGCGTCCATGGCGGTGTCGATGAACACGGCCTGGCTGGCCGGGAAGCGGCTGTCGATGCGACTGAGCAGCACGCTGCCGTCGGCCACCGAACTCCCGCGGGTGAGGCGGGTGTTGACGAAGACGTTGCCGGGCCCTTCGGGTGCGTTGCGGACCTGGCTGAGGTAGCCGAGGTCGAGGGCCTTCAGCTCGGAGTCCTGCATGAAGACCCCGCCGGTCCCCCAGACGAAGTCGACGTCTCCCTCGATGTAGCTGTCGGTGACGAACGCCCTGCCCTGCAGTCGCAGGCTGTCCTGGAAGCTCAGGACGCGGACGTGGTCCAGGACGATCCGGTCGCCGTTGCCGCGGAACGCCTCGGCCTGCGAGCCGCCCTCCGGGGTGAGGTTGTGGACGGTGACGTCCTGGATGCGGAAGTCGTCGGCGTCGACGCCGAACGCGGCGCGCCAGCAGTTGAACCGGTCCGGCTGGGGCAGTACCCGGCGCGGGCAGTAGCTCTGCTCGGGCGGTACGTCGGCCATCGCCGAGTCGCCGTTGAGCACGCTGTTGTTGGGGTAGCCGATGACGGTGCGGCCCGCGCCCGCGCCGCGCAGCCGCAGATGGGGCCGGTCCTGGCCGACGTACACGATCTCCCGGTACGTGCCGGGCGCGACGTCGATGGTGACCTTGCGGGTGTTGCCGTGCGGGACGAAGTCGACGGCGCCCTGCACGGTGCAGAAGTCGGCGCCGCCGGCCGCGTCCACGCTCAGCTCGGTACTGCCGGGCCGCGGTCCGCCGGCCGTCCGGAACCGCCAGGTGCGGGGCGAGTCGATGCCCTGGTGACCGCGGAAGAAGCCGGGGTCGACGGTGACGTAGTACTCCTGTCCCGGGTCGAGGGGGTGGTGGGGCAGGACCGTGGCCGTACGGCCGTCCACGACCACGGGCTCGTAGGTCCAGCGGTGCGGCTCGCCGTAGTCGGACCGGGCGTCGCCGATCAGCCGCTGGTACGTCGCGGGATCGGCGAGGTCGACGACGTCCGCGACGCCGTCGTCGGCGGCCCGGTGCACGGTCAGCCGCCCTTCTGTCCCGAGCTGCACCGCCGAGCCGAAGGTGAGCCGCAGCGGAGTATCGGCGCAGACCGGCCGCGCGACTCCGCTGGGAGCGAGCCCGACCCGCGCGTCCGTGGCGACGGCCGGGGCGGCCGTGGCGGGAGGGGCGGTGGCCAGGGGAATCAGCAGGGCGGCCAGGAGGGGGCCCGCGCGCAGCAGGGGGCGGATCGGGGACACGAGCTGTCGGAACATCGATCTCATGGAAGCTGCTCCTCATCTCCGGCATGCCTGTGGCATGCCAGTGATGGAAGCACAGCGGAACGGTGTCTGAGAACCCCTGGGGCTTCAGTCAACTAGGCGTAAGGTGCGGCGAGTTGCACCCGGATCACGCGAGTCGGACCGTTCCGGTGGGGGGCATGTCGTGTGGTTCGCCGGCGCGGGCGTCGCGAGGCCGCGGGGCGACGTCCGCACCGGTGGTGTGCCGGATCACGGCCCGACGGGGCGGATC
This sequence comes from Streptomyces sp. KL116D, assembly GCF_030766975.1. Lineage (NCBI taxonomy): Bacteria > Bacillati > Actinomycetota > Actinomycetes > Kitasatosporales > Streptomycetaceae > Streptomyces > Streptomyces sp. KL116D. Next base: position 598,891 of record NZ_JASERH010000136.1, read on the forward strand.
AGGCCGTGGGGAGCTTGTGGATCAGGCTGGTGAGTTCCGCGAGCTCCGTCTCCGTGAGGTCGGTGAGCGGCGGGCGGACCGGGCCCGCCGGGTGGCCCGTGGCGGTCATGCCGGCCTTGACGATACTGACCGCGTACCCGGCCTGCCGGTTGCGGATCTCCGTGTAGGGGAGGACGAAGTCGGTGAGCATGCGGGTGACGGCGTCGTGGTTGCGCGCGCGGACCGCGGTGTAGAAGTCGAGGGCGAACTCGGGCAGGAAGTTGAAGATGGCCGACGAGTAGGTGGTGACGCCCAGTTCGAGGTAGGGCAGGGCGAACGTCTCGGCGGTGGGCAGGCCGCCGATGAAGGTGAGCCGCTCGCGCAGTCGGGCGTAGATGCGCGTCATGGTGTCGATGTCGCCGACGCCGTCCTTGTAGCCGATGAGGTTGGGGCAGTTCTCGGCGAGGCGGGCCACGGTGTCGGCGGAGTAGACGGCGTTGGCGCGGCTGTAGATGACGACGCCCAGGGACGTGGAGCGGCAGACCGCCTCCACGTGGCGGGCGAGCCCTTCCTGATTGGCCTCGGTCAGGTAGGGCGGGAAGAGCAGGATGCCGTCGGCGCCGGCCCGCTCCGCCGCTGCGGCGTGCTCGATCGCGGCGGCCGTGCCGTATCCGGCCGGGGCCAGGATCGGCGTGTCGTCGGGGGCGCTGTCCGCGGCCGCGGTGACGACCCGTTCGACCTCCGCCGCCGTGAGCGAGAAGAACTCGCCGGTTCCGCCGGCCGCGAAGAGCCCTCCCACGTCGTACTTGGCCAGCCTGACGATGTTCTCCCGGTAGGCGTCCTCGTCGAAGGACAGGTCGCTCTTGAAGTGCGTCACGGGAAAGGAGAGCAGTCCGGAGCCGAGGCGCGTGCGCAGGTCGGCCGGAGTGTAGGACGTCGTCATGGGTTACTGCTCCTGAGGATCAGGTCGGATGGGAGGAGTGACGGCGCATCAGGGCGGGCGCCGGTCGGGCGGTGGTTCCGGCGCGGGCAGCGCGGCTGTCCATGACTGCGCTGCCCGCACCGGGGTCCATGGGGCACCGGAGCCCGCTGTGGGCGGTGGGTGGGCCCGTCGGTTCGGGCCCGTCGGCGGGCCGTCAGGGGCGCGAACCCACCTCGTGCTCGGCGACGGTCCAGGCCCTGGCCTGGTCGCTCAGGGTGAAACCGAGCCCGGGCCGGGACGAGACGTGCATGCGCCCGTCGTGGATCTCGAGGCGCTCGTTGAACAGCGGCTCCAGCCAGTCGAAGTGCTCGACCCACGGCTCGATCGGGTAGGCCGCCGCGAGGTGGAGGTGGATCTCCATGGCGAAGTGCGGGGCGAGCTGGAGATGGTGGTGCTCGGCGAGGGCGGCGAGCTTGAGGAACTGGGTGATGCCGCCGATGCGGGGAGCGTCGGGCTGGATGACGTCGGCCGCGTTGTGCCGGATCAGCTCGACGTGTTCGGCGACGCTGGCCAGCATCTCGCCGGTGGCGACGGGGGTGTCGAGCGACGCGGCGAGTGCCGCGTGGCCCTGCGCGTCGTAGGCGTCGAGGGGCTCCTCGATCCAGACGAGGTCGAACCCCTCCAGGGCGCGGCCCATGCGCTGGGCGGTGGGCCGGTCCCACTGCTGGTTGGCGTCGACCATGAGCGGGACGTCGTCGCCGATGTGCTCGCGCACCGCGGTCAGGCGCGCCAGGTCGAACTTGCCGTCGGGGTGCCCGACCTTGATCTTGATGCCGCCGATGCCGCTGCTCAGCGAGGCGCTCGCGTTGTCCAGGACCTGCTCGGTGGGCGTGTGCAGGAATCCACCCGAGGTGTTGTAGCACCGCACCGAGTCGCGGTGCGCGCCGAGGAGCTTGGCCAGCGGCAGTCCGGCGCGCTTGGCCTTGAGGTCCCACAGCGCCACGTCGAAGGCGGCGACGGCCTGGGTGGCCAGACCGCTGCGGCCGACGGAGGCGCCCGCCCACACGAGCTTGGTCCAGATCTTGCCGATGTCGCTGGGGTCCTCGCCGATCAGCGTGTCGGCTATCTCCTTGGCATGGGCGAACTGGCCGGGACCGCCGGCCCGCTTCGAGTAGCTGAAGCCGACGCCTTCGTACCCCTGCTCGGTGACGATCTCCACGAAGAGGAAGGCCACCTCCGTCATCGGCTTCTGGCGGCCGGTCAGCACCTTGGCGTCACTGATGGGCGTGGCGAGCGGCAGCGTGACCGAGGAGAGTCGCAGCCAGGCGATGCGGTCGAGGGTGGCCTCGCCGGCGGTGTGAGCGGTGTGAGCGGTCGTGTGTGTCGTGGTCACCACTTCGTGTCCCTTGGGTCGGTGCGGGTGGGGGGCGTTCGGGCCGGCGAGGGAGGACCCGCGAGACCGGCTGCTGCTCTCCCCGCCACCGCCCCGTGGCGCGGTGTGCGACTTGAGGAGCGCCTTGCCGAATACGGTCGACGCTACGTGTGTGATTGATTTACGTCCAACATAAGTTTTGGATGTACCCATACAAGGAGAGCATCATTGTTCACGCTGACCCAGCTCACCTGCTTCGTGGCCGTGGCGGAAGAACTGCACTTCACCCGGGCCGCGGAGCGTCTGAACATGACGCAGCCGCCGCTGAGTCGGCAGATCCAGATCCTGGAGGGGGAACTGGGGGTGACGCTGCTGGACCGCACCAACCGGACGGTGCGGATGACGCCCGCCGGCCGCGCCTTCCTCGCGGAAGCCCGCCGCATCCTCCGCCAGGCCGAGCACGCCGCACTCGCCGTACGCCAGGTCTCCACGGGTGAGGCCGGTGCGATCGCCGTCGGCTTCACCGCCGCCAGTGCCTACTCCGCGCTCGGCGAGCTCCTCCAGAGCGCCCGAGCGGCTCTGCCCGAGGTGGAGATCGTCCTGCAGGAGCTCGTGACCCGCGATCAGCTGGAGGCGCTGAGCGAGGGTTCGCTGGACCTCGGGCTCATTCGCCCCTCGGCGGTCGGCGCCGATCTGATGGCGCGCACCGCGGTGCGCGAGGGACTGGTGGCCGCCCTGCCGACCGGCCATCCGCTGGCGGCGGACACCGGCCCCATGGAGCTGTCGGACCTGGACGGCCAGGACTTCCTCATGTACTCCCCCGTCGAGGCCCGGTACTTCCACGAGTTGCTGCTGACCACGTTCCGCTCCGCCGACGTGCGGCCGGTGTTCACCCAGTACCTCAGCCAGGTGCACAGCATCCTCGCCCTGGTGAACACGGGTTGGGGAGTGGCGCTCGTCCCGGAGGCCGCCGCGAAGATGCAGCACTCCGGCGTCGTCTACCGCCCCCTGCACCTGCCCGGACAGTCGCGCCCCGTGGAGCTGGACTACGTGTGGCGGAAAACGAACGACAATCCGGCACTGCTGGCCCTCCTGCACCACCTGTGAGCCGAGACCGACCCTCCCTCCGACACGCCCACGGCATACGCACGACACGAGTTGGTCATACAGAAGCGGTATCGCACGCAACAAAATTCGACATGGACGTGTATCGAAAGGGTCTCTACGGTCAACTCAGCCACCACTTCTGTGGCTCGGACCACATACGGCAGTGCAGCCGTACCCCCTAGGTCTAGGAGACCGACCATGCCCGCTCTCGACCGGCAGGACATGCCGGCGACCGCCGTCCCCGTCGGCACCGCCAAAGCCGGCCGCATCAGGTATCTGATTCTGGCCATGCTGTTCGTCGTCACGACGATCAACTACGCGGACCGCTCCACCCTGTCGATCGCCGGCGACTCCATGCAGAACGACCTGCACATCAGCTCGGGCGAGCTCGGCGTGCTCTTCTCGGCCTTCTCCTGGTCCTACCTCGTGGCCCAACTCCCCGGCGGCTGGCTGCTCGACCGCTTCGGCTCCAAGAAGGTCTACGGCATCGCGATCTTCCTGTGGTCCGTGTTCACGATGCTGCAGGGTGCCATCGGCTTCTTCGCCGGGGCCGCGGTCGTCCTGCTGTTCGTCCTCCGCTTCGCCGTCGGCTTCGCCGAAGCGCCCTCCTTCCCCGGCAACTCCCGCATCGTCGCCGCCTGGTTCCCGACCAAGGAACGCGGCTTCGCCTCGGCGCTGTTCAACTCGGCCCAGTACTTCGCCACCGTGGCCTTCGCCCCGCTGATGGGCTGGCTCGTCACCGCCATGGGCTGGGAGCACGTCTTCACGGTCATCGGTGGCGTCGGCGTCGTGCTCGCCCTCGTCTGGACCAAGGTCATCTACGCGCCCCGCAGCCACCCGCGCGTCAGCCAGGGTGAACTGGACTACATATCCTCCGGCGGCGCCCTGGTGGACATGGACGCCCCCACCGCCGAGCAGGACATGGCCGCCAAGCAGGCCTCGTCCGGCAAGGAGAACCTGCGGCACATCGGCACGCTGCTGAAGAACCGCACCACCCTGGGCGTCTTCGTCGGTCAGTACTTCATCAACACCATCACCTGGTTCTTCCTGACCTGGTTTCCGGTCTACCTCGTCCAGGAACGCGACATGAGCATCCTGGAGGCCGGCTTCGTCGCGTCGCTGCCGGCGCTGTGCGGCTTCATCGGCGGCGTCTCCGGCGGCTGGATCTCCGACCGGATCGCCCAGCGCGGCACGAGCCTCACGGCAGCCCGCAAGATCCCCATCGTCACCGGCCTGCTGCTGTCCACGAGCATCATCATCTGCAACTACGTCAGCGCCTCGTGGCTCGTCGTCCTGATCATGTCCCTCGCCTTCTTCGGCAAGGGCATGGGCGCGCTCGGCTGGGCCGTCATGTCCGACGTCGCCCCGAAGCAGATCGCCGGGCTCGCGGGCGGCCTGTTCAACACCTTCGGCGCGGTCGCCGGCATCGTCACCCCCCTCGTCATCGGCTACATCCTCGACGCCACCGGCTCCTTCGACCTCGCCCTGGCCTTCGTCAGCGTCTGCGCCGCCCTGGCAGTGGCCAGCTATCTCGTCATCGTCCGCGAGATCAAGCGCGTCGAGCTTCCCGGCTACGAACCCGCCACCTCGGCCACCGTCTAGACACGGCGTCGGCGGCGTGCAGCTCATCGCGCCGCCGCTCCAACTGGTCGCCTGACCCAGTCCCTCAGGCGTGACCGGGCGGAGGACCGAGGATCTCGATGCGGTGGCGAGCGGCGGCGTGACCGAGGGCAGCGGGATCGAACGGCCCCGGATCGGGGAGCCGGTGCTCACCGGCAGGGACCCCGATGTCCGTGGCGAAGTCCTCGAAGCCGGAGGGCGTGGTGATCTGCAGGCAGCGCAGCGGCCCCTCCGGACCGACGACGAACGTGTGCGGCAGACCTACCGGCAGGAGGACGAAGTCCCCTGTCCGGGCCGCGAGTTCCTCCCCGTCGCAGAGGAAGCGAGCCGTCCCGGACAGGATGTAGAACATCTCGTCCTCTTCCAGATGCCGGTGCAGGGGCGGAGCGAATCCGGTCGGATTGAGGAACTCCGCCACGGTGAGTCCGCCCCGGGTCTGCGCTCCCGCGGCCTTGACGGTGACGAGGTTTCCGAGGAACCACAGGTCCTGCCCCTCGGCGCTCCCCAGGACGTACGGACGGTTGACGGACGACATGGCCGCCTCCCAATTGGAGAGACATCGTCTGATCAATAAAACGGTAGTATGTCGGAACATGGACGTCAACAGCAGTCCGGCCGATCGCGGGCGGCGCCGCTACGACTCGCCGCTCCGCGCCCAGCAGGCCCGTCGAACCCGTCAGGCGATCGTCACCGCGGCGAACCGGCTCTTCGTCGCCCGCGGCTACGCAGGCACGTCCCTCGCCGACATCGCCAGGGACGCCGCGGTGGCGCGGCCGACCGTGTTCTCCGCGTTCGGATCCAAGGTCGCCCTGCTTCGTGAGGTCGTGGACCAGGCGCTGGCGGGCGACGACGAACCGGTACCGGTGGCCGAGCGCCCCTGGTTCCGGCCCGTACGGGAAGGCCGGACGCCACAGGTGGTCCTGCGGGCCTACGCCGAGGTCTGCCGCGTCATCGGCGGACGTGCGGCCGAGATCTTCGAGGTGGTGCGTCGCGCCGCGGACGAGGGCCCCGAGCTGGCGGACCTGTGGGAAGCGATGCAGCGCAACCGACGGGCCGGGGCCGCCATGGTGATCGACCGCATCGAGGCGCTCGGCCTCGAAGCTCACGGGCTCGACCACGAGAGGGCGGTGGACGTCGTGTGGATGTTCAACGACCCTTCCCACTACCGGTCCCTGGTCCGGGACTGCGGCTGGACCGAGCGGGAGTACGCCGCCTGGGTCGCTGACCAGATGCACCACGGCCTCGGCGTCGATGCGTGACCACATCCCCATCACCACGGTGCGCGCCGACGACGCGGGCACGCCGTGCAGTCGCACCGTTGCACGACTTCAACGAGACTGTTAGGGGCAGCTCGGCGGTATGAGCCCACGCGTCGAGCGGCAATGACCCCAGCTCAGGAGGTCGGTGACCATGTCGGAATCAAGTGCCGGACGACTGCCGGGTTCAACGGGCGAGCACCAGGACGCACCGGTGACCGGGGTGCCCATGTTCGCCGGGTTGGCGTTGGAACTGAGCGGCTCGCTGAGTTTTCTCATGGGGATCGCCGGCATCGCCGGGGACAACCTCTTCCACGCGTCGCAGTACGCGTACCGGTTCAACCTGACGACGTGGGGCTGGGCCCATCTGGTGATCGGCCTCGCCCTGATCGTCACGGGTCTGGCCGTGCTCCTGGGCAAGAGCTGGAGCCGGGGGGCCGGTCTGGTGCTCGGCGCCGTCAGCCTGATCACCCAGTTCCTCTTCATCCCGTACTACCCCCTGTGGTCGATCAGCGTCATGGTGCTCGACCTGCTGGCGGTCTGGGCGCTCACCAGGTCCGGCACGTTCGCGACGCGCTGAGCCGCCTGGCGCGGCCGGTCCTCAGGCCCTCGGATGCTCAGGACGTCAGGCGGCGTGCCAGGCGATCGGAGTCCACCGCCGTCCAGTCCGGTGGCCCGGTGATCTCGGCCCATGCGCTGGTCGGCATGGCGCCGTACCGGTGTCCGTACCCCTCGGGGACCTCCGCCGCACCGGCCAGGTCGCAGGCCACCTGCCAGAACGTGACCAGTGGATACCACCGCATGGCGGGGGAAACGTCCCTGGCCCGCGGCGTGTGGAGCCAGTCCGGCTCGTGGAAGGCCAGACCGGGCGACCACCACACCACCGGATCCGAGCCGTTCTGGAGGTAGACCGCCCGCGGTCGCCCCCACCGGGTGTCCGGCACCGCGTAGTCCGCGGGGACCTGGGCGAACCGCACGCTCACCCCGTCGTCGAAGACCGGCCGCCACTGCGGACTGCCGGGTTGGCGGTCGTCGGTCACCCGGTTCCACAGGGGGTTGCTGTAGGTGGGGCCGACGAAGAGCGCTCCGTCCACCTTCGACGTGAGGGCGGCGGGTGATCCGCCGAGGGCGTTCTCCATGGCGTAGGAGCCCAGGCTTTCGCCGTAGACGAGCAGTTGGGGCCTGCTGTCCTCGGGCAGGGTGAGCCACTTGTCGTGCACCGCGTCGAACAGCGCCGCGCCGGCGTCCGCGGCCTCGTCCTCCGTGATGGCCGACACCCAGCTGGGCAGGTACGAGTACTGCATGGCTGCCAGGGCGCTGTCGCCGCCCCACATGTATTCCAGGGGCTTGCTGCCCTGCTCGTTGATCCAGCCGGTGCCGGTGGTACCCATCACGGCCAGCACCTTGCGGGTGAACCCGCCGGTGCGTTCCAGTTCGCGCACCGCCAGGTCGGCCCGTTCCTGGAGGGTGTCGGCCGAGCGCAGACCCACGTAGACTCGCACCGGGTTCTTGGCGGTTCTCCCCGTGAACGCTTCGATGTCCGCGCGCCGGGCGGTCTCTCCGATGAAGTCCCGCCCCTTGGCACCCAAGGTGTCCCACGCCGCCGCGGAGTGCGGGCTGCCGGACAGTGTGGGCAGATCCGGCTGCACGATGCCTTCGGTGGTGCCCTGGTCCGTCAGGGAGGCGGCGCTCTCGACGATCCCCAGCACCCGGTTCAGCAGGAAGCCCTGGGCGAAACCGATGCCGACGAGGGCGACGAGCGTGATGCCGATGGCGTACGCGGCGGGCCGTGGCACATGGACTCCGGCGGCGTTCGCCACGACCCGGGTCGCCAGGCGCACCGTCCGGGCCGCTCCCAGCAGGAGCAACGCCAGCAGGGCGGCGACGAGCGGCACCAGGGCCCACTGCCACCACACCACCTCGGGCGGCATCGACACCGCGCGGCGCACGTCGCCCTGCCAGCGCACGCTCCACGCCGTCATCACCACGACGGCCGCGACGGCGAGCGCGGCCAGCGCCCGCTGCGTCCATCGACGGCGGCCGGAGGAGGGAAGCAGTCCCGCACGGCGAACCATCCCCTGCGTGGTCGCCTGCAGGGTCGCGCCGACGGCATAGCCGAGGACTGCCGTGACGCCCGCCGCGATCCCCTGCAGCCACCAGGCACGGGGCAGCAGGGACGGGGTCAGTGACACACAGTAGAACGCCGCGGCCATCAGGCAGCCGCTCCAGCAGAGCCCTCTGAACACGACCCGTCCGGGCCCCGCGTGCCGATGGAACCAGGCCCGCGGCCTGCTGTGCACCTGATACGAGCTGTGCTCCACCACAGGCACCCCTCAGACCGCGCGTCACACCTTCACCGAGGTGTTCACGGCCACCCGCTCGGACAATTTGCCAGTAATGTCGCATTAATCAATGCTTCGCACTACTTGGAATACGCCTATCCGGTTCGCGGCCGACGAGGTGACCCACTCATGCAGGCCCCTTTTACCGGACGCCTTTCCGACGCCTCGGCCCTCGCGGGCGCGGTGGGCATCCTGGTGTTCGCCAATCTCGCCAACAACCTATGGTTCCCGTCCTGGATCCTGGTCACCGCGCCGGTCTGCACCGGACTGCTCGTCCTGCTGCTGTTCCGGGCCGGCGGGGACCGGGCCGATCTCGGTCTGGCCCGGGGCTCCCTGGGGACCGGTGCGCGCTGGGCTCTCGCCCTGATCGGCATCGTCGCCGCCGGCTACCTGTGCGCCGCCGTCCTCCCCGCCACGCGCCACCTCTTCGAGGACACCCGCAACGAGGGCCTGACCGGCGCCGAGGTGCTCCTCAAGTCGTTCGTCATGGTGCCCGTCGGGACGGTGCTCCTGGAGGAGGTGGCGTTCCGCGGCGTCCTGTACGGGCTCATCCTGCGGATGCGCGGTCCGGTCCCGGCCGTGGTGTGGTCGTCGCTGCTCTTCGGCCTGTGGCACATCCTGCCGTCGCTCGACCTCGCCAGCGACAAACCGGCGCTGAACTCCACGTTCGGCGGTTCCGTGCTCGGGACCGTCCTGGTGGAACTCGGCACGGTCCTCTTCACCGCGGCAGCCGGATGCCTCTTCTGTCTCCTTCGCCGGCGCAGCACCAGTCTGCTGGCGCCCATGGGTCTCCACTGGGCGACCAACGCCTGGGGATACGTGTTCGGGTACCTCATCGGCGCGCTCACGCACGGTTGACGCCCTCCGGGGGCGAGAACCGTCGCGCCGTGGGGAACAGGGCGGCCGCGGCCGGAGCCAGGAAGCAGGTCAGCGCGCACCCCAGCAGAACAGGTCCGGCGCCGAACGCGTCCACGGCGGGTGCGATGAGGGCGAGGCCGAGCGGGGCCAGTCCGTAGGAGAGCAGGAAGTCGAGGGACGAGACCCGGGCCAGTTTCTCGGGGGCGACCTCACGCTGCGTGGCGGTGAACCAGGGCACGTTGAACAGTTCGATGCCCATGCCGGCCACCGCGTAGGCGGCGACGACGACTGCGGGATGCACCGGCAGCATCAGGCTGAGCGGGGCGAAGCCGTAGACCGCCAGGCCCGCGAGGGCCGCCCAGCCCCGTGAGCGCGGCCGCCAGCGGGCGATGACCAGTGCGCCGCCGAGGGCGCCCACGGTGTACGCGGTGGTGGCGGCGGCGAGGACCACCTCGGTGCCGTACCGGTCGCGGCTGATCAGCGGCAGGGCCACGGCGGTCGCGGAGTAGCCCGTGGCGATCACGGCGGTGAGGGCGCCCAGTCCGGCGACGAACCAGGGGTGGCGGCGGGCCTCGCGCACACCGTCCAGGAACTCCTGCCGGAACGAGGCCCGTGCAGGCGTCTGCATGACGGCGGTGGTCGCGGCGGAGGGCTTGCGCACGCCGCGGCCCGGTACGAGTGCCGCGATCAGCCAGAGGGCTCCGATGCCCAGGAGCAGCGCCTGGACATCGAGGACCGTGGCGAGCAGGGCGGCCAGTGACGGTCCCGTCAGGGTGCTCACGCGGACCGCCAACGTCGTTGCGGCGTTGGCCTGTTGGCGCTGCCCGGCGTCGACGATCTCCGCGGTGAGGGCCTGGAAGGCGGGCCGGCACGCGCCCTGTCCCGCACCGGCGAGCAGGGCGGCACCGGACATCAGGAGCAGTGAGCGGCCCAGGCCGGCGGCCAGCAGTGGAGCGGCCACGGCCGCGGCCGTGGCGGACCACAGCACCACGGCTCGCCGCGAGTGACGGTCGGCCAGGACTCCCCCGACGGCCACCGCGCCGAGGAAGCCCGCGGTCCTCGCCGCCAGGACGAGGCCCAGGCCGCCGGCAGTGAGGTCGCGCTCCAGTACGGCGAGCCCGAGGACGAACGGCAGGGCCCACGTGGCGAGGCCCGACGCCGTGGTCCCGGTCCACAGGCGCAGGAACGCGGGGTCGAGCAGGACGGGCCGCGGGGGCGACGGGTCGGTGGTGGTGGGTGCCTGGGCCGGCGAGGTGGTCACGAGTGGGGCTCCTTCGGGGTCGGGGCGGCGGTCGGTGGGCGGCCTGTGATGTGTCGCGATCGGGAGTCGAGCAAGGCAGCGCCCCGCCAACGACACGGATTCACCTGCGCATTGGGACGGGGACGAGAGCCAGGCCACAGATCGGATCTTGGGCACGGACTAGCTTACTGAAAACGATTGTCGTTACAGTACCTTTCGGATCCAGGCCCCCGCATCGGGGGTGCCGGGGTTCCCGTGCTTCCCCCTGCCGTCATGCGCGCCACCGAAGCCGCGCCGACGTCGATCGACCTTGTCGCCGTCAACACCCCCTGAGGAGCAAGCCCCTTGGAACGCCGAACCTCCACCGGAGCCGCACTGTCGAGGCGGCTTCCGCCGCCGCTGCCCGCGGAGCAGAACATCACCCTCAACCAGCACAAAGCGGACCCGCACATGATCGTGCGGGACGCCTTCGGCCACGGGTTCCTACCCGACGTCGCCCATCTCCACGAAGGGCAGGACGCCGTTCTCACCTTCCTGTTCCGCACGACCCGCACCACCCAAGGAGCCTCCGCGTGAAGCACACCGACGACCTCTTCGCCGCCGCATTGGGCCGCGAACTGGGTCCCGATCCAGCGCAGTTGACGGCGACCAGCGTGTTCTGGATCCACCACGGCACCCGGCTCGCGGGCGGCGACGTGACGTATCTCAACCAGTACGTCCTCGTCCGGCTCGGCGGTTCCTTCGGCGGCTGCGCCTTCGAAGCGGGCGAGATCGGTCCCGAGGTGTGCCGTGCCGCCTCCGGCAGCCCTCTCGACGCACTGCTGCGGGACGGGCCACGGCCGCTGCGGATCGCCGCTCTCGACGCCTACCTCGCCGAGCTGCGGCCGCACCGCGACGCCGCCGACGCCGAACCCGTGACGCTTCCCGCGGGCCCGCCCGAAGTGCGTGCCGTCGCCCGGGACACCGCCATCGCCAGGCTCCTCGACCTCCCGCCGGGCGCCAGGGTCGGTCTCATCGGCGTCGTCAACCCGCTGGTCGCGGCCATCCGGGAGCGCGGCGGGACACCGCTGCCCTGCGACTTCAACCTGCGCACCACGCAGTGGGGCGACAAGGTCACCGACGACATGCACCAGGTCCTCGACACGGCCGACGCGGTGGTCGCCACCGGCATGACCCTCGGCAACGGCAGTTTCGACACCGTCCTGGAACGCTGCCGCAGCCGCGCCGTCCCCCTCATCGTCTACGCCCAGTCCGGCAGCGCCGTCGCCCGCGCCTTCCTCGGCGCCGGAGTGACCGCGCTGTCCGCGGAGCCCTTCCCGTTCTCCCAGTTCAGCGCCGAGCCGAGCACCCTGTACCGCTACCGCGCCGCGAGCCGCTCGTGACGGCAGGAACCCGCCGCCCCGCCCGTGACGCCGTACGGACCGGCACCGGGTACGCGCCCTGTCACCACGGCGAGATCCTGCAAGGCGTCTTCCGGGACGAACAGGGAGGTCACTGTCCGGGACTGGTCACGCTGCCCATGAACGAGCCGGGCACCCACGCCCGGTTCGTACCGCGCCACGGCGCGCTCACCGTCACCCCGGCCGACCGCACGAAGGCGCTGCGCGCGGCCGCCCTCACCATCGAGGAGTGCGCCGTCCTGCGCCAACAGGATGTGTGCGGTGGCGAGTTGCGGCTCACCGGGAGCATTCCCGTCGGCCTGGGCATGGGCAGCTCCACCAGCGACGTGCTGGCCGCGGTACGGGCCGTGGCCGACGCCTTCGCGCTGCACCTCGCGCCCGGCACCGTCACCCGGATCGCCCTGCACGCCGAACTCGCCTGCGACCCGCTGATGCTGGACGACCGTCCACGCCTGTTCGCCCAGCGCCACGGCCGGGTTCTCGAAGTCCTCGGCGAGACACTGCCTCCGGTCGTCATCGTGGGCTGCGCCATGGCCGGCGGCACCCCGGTGGACACTCTCGCCCTGCCCGCCCCCTCCTGCACCGACGCCGACATCGACACCTACGAAACGCTGCGCACCCACATACGACGTGCGGTCCGCGACCGTGATCCCCACCTGCTCGGGCACGTCGCCACGGCCAGCGCCCGCCTCGGCCAACTGCGCCTGCGCCACGCCGGGTTCGACACGCTCACCGCCCTCGCCGACCGCGCGGGCGCCGTCGGCGTGCAGATCGCGCACAGCGGCTCCGTCGCCGGAGTCCTCTTCGACCCGGCCGCCCCCGGCGCCCGCCGCCGCATTCACCGCTGCGCACAGGACCTGGAACGCGAAGGCCTGCCCGTCACCCGCACGTTCACGACCTTCCCCACCCCCGAGGAGTCCCCCCATGGACCAGCACATCGCCGAGGCGATCGGCCGCCCCGACCTGATACGCCTCGACGACCGGCTCGTCTGCCTGCGTTTTGAGACCATGAAGGTGGTCTCCGCCCTCGCGGCCGTGGAGCACCTGCTGGCCACCGGCACGGTGCGTCGCGGCGACACCCTCCTCGACAGCTCCAGCGGCATCTACGCCTACGCCCTGGCACTGGCCTGCCATCGCCACGACATGCGCTGCCACATCGTCGGATCCACCACCGTCGACCACACCCTGCGCACCCAACTCGCCCTGCTTGGAGCGACGTTGGAGCAGATGGAGCCGTGCGCCGACCTCAAGCTCGACCAGAAGCGGCGGGTCGCCCGCATCCAGGAGATACTCGCCGAGCACCCCGACTACCACTGGATGCGCCAGTACCACGACGACATCCACTACCTCGGCTACCGGGCGGTCGCCGACAGGCTGCGAGAGGAGCTCGGCGCGAGCGAGCTGCTCACGGTCGTCGGCGGCGTCGGCTCCGGCGTCTCGACCGGGGCGCTCGCCCGCCATCTCCGCGAGCCGGGCGGCGACGTGCGCCTCGTCGGCGTGCAGCCCTTCGGGAGCATCACCTTCGGCAGCGAGCACGTCGCCGACCCGGAGATCATCATCGCCGGGATCGGCAGCTCCATCCCGTTCGGCAACGTCCACCACAGGCAGTACGACGTCGTCCACTGGGTCTCGTTCGACGCCGCGCTCACCGGCAGCGTCGACCTGCTGCGCCGCCACGCCGTCTTCGCGGGCCTGTCCACGGGAGCCGGACACCTCACGGCACGCTGGGAACACGCCCAGGACCCGCGGCGCACCGTGGTGTTCATCGCCGCCGACACCGGCCACCGCTACGTGGACAGCGTCTTCGCCCGCTACCAGGGTGCGGCCCCGATCGAGGACCTCGCTCCGCGCGCGATCACCTCCCGGGACGAACTCGGCCTGCCCTGGTGCCGGATGAGCTGGGACGGGGCGGAAGCCCCCACCGCCGCGGTGGCGTAGCCGCATCCGCTCGACCTGTGCCACGACCCGCTCACCTCCATGGAAAGGGTGGCCGCATGCCCCCGCCCGTCACCTCCGAGCCGACCGCACCGACCGCACGCGCCGGTGACACCCGTCCGACACCGGCGCCGATTGACCTCCCGACGGCAACACCGGGCCGGAAGCGGCTCCTTGCCACCGGCCCCGGGCTGCTCCTGACCTGCACGGTTCTCGGTGCTTTGCTCGTCGTCTCCGTCGTGGTCGCCATCGGCACCGGCGCGGCCGTGATCCCCCCGGGAAAGACCGCCCGCTACCTGTGGGCCGCCCTCACCGGCGGGACGATCCGGGCCGACGAGGTCACCACGTACCAGATCGTCTGGCAGATCCGCACCCCCCGGGTTCTGCTGGCCGCGCTCGTCGGCGCCGGGCTGAGCGCCGTCGGCGTCGCCGTCCAGGCCATGGTGCGCAACGCGCTCGCCGACCCGTTCGTCCTGGGCGTCTCGTCCGGGGCGTCGGTCGGAGCTGTCACCGTCACGGTCACCGGAGGTCTGGCGGCACTGGGCCTGTACGCCGTCTCCGCCGGGGCGTTCCTCGGCGCGCTGGCCGCGTCGGTCCTCGTGTACGCCGCCTCGACGAGCCGCGGCGCGCTCTCCCCGCTGCGTCTCGTACTGACCGGCGTGGCCTTGTCGTTCGGGTTCCAGGCCCTCATGAGCGTCATCGTCTACCTCGCCCCCGACAGCGAGGCCACCAGCACCGTCCTGCACTGGACGCTCGGCGGCTTCGGCGCCGCCACCTGGGGTGTGCTGCCGCTCGTGACGGCCGTGGTGGCGGCCGGTCTGTTCGTCCTGCAGCGGCACGCGCGCGCCCTGGACCTCCTCGCGCTCGGCGACGAGACCGCCACCAGCCTGGGCATCGATCCCGACCGGCACCGCAAGGCGCTGCTCGTCCTGGTCTCCCTCGTCACCGGCGTGCTGGTGTCGGTCAGTGGCGCCATCGCCTTCGTCGGCCTGGTCCTGCCCCATGTGGTCCGCATGGTCGTGGGCGCCACCCACGCGCGCGTACTGGCCGTCGCGCCCCTGGCCGGCGCCGTGTTCATGGTCTGGGTAGACCTCGTCTCCCGCACCCTGGCCGCGCCGCGCGAACTGCCCCTCGGTGTCGTCACGGCCCTCGTCGGCGTGCCGGTCTTCATCGCCTTGATGCGGCGCAACGGCTATGCGTTCGGGGGCCGTTGAGATGGCACTGCGACTGGACGGCCTCTCGGTCGTCACCGACGGCAAGAGCCTGGTGCGCGACCTGTCCCTCGACGTGCCCGACGGCACCGTCGTGGGCCTGGTCGGCCCGAACGGCAGTGGAAAGTCCACCGCGCTGCGCTGTGTGTACCGGGCCCTGCGCCCCACGTCCGGTGCCGTCCGGGTGAACGGCGACGACCTCGCACGCCTGCCCCTGCGGCGCAGCGCGCAGCTGATCGCGGCCATGACCCAGGACGGCGCCGTCGACCTCGACTTCACCGTGGAGGAGGTCGTGGCCCTGGGCCGGGCGCCCCATCTCCGGGGTGCCCAGCGCCTCGGCCGGGACGAGCGCGACGCGTGCGCCGCGGCCATGGACCACCTGGGCATCGGCCACCTCGCCGACCGCGGCGTCCTGACGCTGTCCGGCGGTGAACGTCAGCGCGTCCTGCTCGCCCGCGCGCTCGTCCAGGACCCCGAGATCCTGGTCCTGGACGAGCCGACCAACCACCTCGACGTACGCCACCAGGTGCAACTCCTGTCCCTCCTGCGGCAGTCGGGGCTCACCGTCCTGGTCGTGCTGCACGACCTGAACCTCGCCGCGGCCGCCTGCGACCGGATCGGCGTGCTGTCGCAAGGTCATCTGGTGGCTGCCGGCACCCCCGGGGACGTCCTCACTCCCGAGCTCGTCCTGGACGTGTTCGGCGTCGGGGCCAGCGTCGTCCCCCACCCCCTGACCGGAGATCCGCAGCTCCTCTACTCGCTCGGCCCCGCCCACTGATCCGCCCTGCCGTCCCCGCCGTCCCCCACCGTCCCCTGCCATCGCCCTCCGTCACCCGCCGAAAGGTGCACCACCCATGTCCCGATTCCTCCCGTCCCACGCCTTGCGCCGACGCACCGCGCTCGGCTCGGCCGTCGCCATCACGGCGCTCCTGGTCAGCGGCTGCGGCGCCGCCGTGGAGTCCGACCCCAAGGCGGGCACCGCCAAGAAGGCCACCGTCGAACGCTGCGGCGAGCGCGTCACGTACACCGAACCGAAGCGTGCCGTCGCCTACGAGGGCGGCAGCGCAGACAAGCTGTTCAGCCTGGGCCTCACCGACCGGGTGCTCGGCTATGTGATGCCGCCCGCGAACCCGCCGGTGGAACAGTCGCCCTGGGCCGCGGAGTACGCCAAGGTCAAGAAGCTCAGCGACGACCTCCTCAACAAGGAGGTCGTGGTCGACGCCAAGGCGGACTTCGTGGTCGCCGGCTGGAACTCCGGCTTCAGCGACCAGCGGGGCATCACGCCCGAGATCCTCGACAGGCTGGGCGTGCAGAGCTTCATGCACACCGAGAGCTGCTTCAACTACCCGAAGTACCCGCAGAGGCTGACGCCGTTCGACGCCCTCTACTCCGACCTCGACCGGCTCGGCAGGATCTTCGGTGTGCAGGAGCGGGCCGAGAACGTCGTCGGCGAGCTCAAGCAGCGCGTGCGGGCCGTCGAAGCCAGAGCCCCCAAGGGCGAGCGCGTGCCCGTCTTCCTGTACGACTCGGGCACCGACCAGCCGTTCACCGCTGGCGGCCAGGTGCCGCCCACCGACATCATCAGGAGCGCGGGCGGCCGGAACGTCTTCGAAGACCTCGACCAGCGCTGGACACAGGTCAGCTGGGAGGCCGTCGCCACCAGTGGGCCCGAGGTCGTCGTCATCCTGGACTACGGCGACCAGCCCGCCGAGAAGAAGATCGAGTTCCTCAGGACCTCGCCGCACACGAAGAACCTGCCCGCGGTCAAGAAGAACCACTTCTTCGTCCTCGACTACAACGAGGGCATCAGCGGCCCCCGGAACATCGACGGCCTGGAGAAGTTCGGCACGTACCTGCGCTCCCTGAAGGACTGACGGGGGACGCCGCCGGCCCACCGGGCGACGGCCTGCCCCTCTCCTGACTCTTCTGAGCGTCGCGCTGGGCAGCGCGGGCACCGACGACGGCGTCGGCGCCCGCGCCAAGGCGCTCTCGGACGACAACGCGGACGTCAGTGCGTACACGTCGCGAGGCACGTACACCAACGCGCGTATCCAGGGCCCAACGTGTCGGCCATGGGTGGCCATCACACTGCACCCCCGCCACACCTGGCTCGCCTACACATGTCGCAGCCACCCCGACCGCCCAGATGATGCACGGCACACCGACGTTCCGGCCCGCCCTTCCCCACTCCCGGGCGTGTCCGTCTCATCTGGAGTCAGTCGTCATGACAGAGCCGCACTCCCCGTTCCGCCCCACCGGAAGCCGCCACCCCGCCAAGGGCCGCCGCATCACCAGAGGCCTGCGCCGCTGGGCCACTGCCGCCGTGGGAACCCTCGTGCTCACCGCGGGCCTGCTGGCCGCCGCACCCCAGGCGTCGGCCGCGGGCCTGACCCAGGTGACCGGGTTCGGGTCCAATCCCGGGAACCTGTCCATGTACACGTACGCGCCCGACAGCCTGCCGTCGGACGCTCCGCTCGTGATCGCCCTGCACGGCTGTACGCAGAGCGCGACCGACTACTACAGCAACTCGGGCTGGCCGAAGTTCGCCGACAGCTACGGTTTCGCGCTGGTCTTCCCCCAGACCAGCAGCTCGAACAACGCCAACTCCTGCTTCAACTGGTTCCAGACGGGCGACAGTGCGCGCGGTCAGGGCGAGGCGCTGTCCATCAAGCAGATGGTCGACAAGGCCGTCGCGCAGTACGGCAGCGACAGCCGACGGGTCTACATCACCGGGCTGTCCGCAGGCGCCGGCATGACCGCCAACATGCTCGCCGCCTACCCCGACGTCTTCGCGGGCGGCTCCATCGACTCGGGCCTGCCCGCCGGGTGTGCGACCAGCGTGTCCGCCGCCTACACGTGCATGTACAGCCCGGCGGACAAGACACCCGCCCAGTGGGGTGACCTCGTACGCTCCGCCGCGCCCGCCGGCACCACCTCCTGGCCGCGGGTGGCGATCTGGCAGGGCACCGCGGACACCACCGTCGTCCCCGCCAACGCCACCGAACTGCGCGACCAGTGGACGAACGTCTGGGGCATCGGCCAGACCCCGTCGCGCACCGAGAGCCTCGGCGCGGGCACCACGCTGAGCGTCTACGACGACACCGCGGGCAAGCCCGCCGTCGAGGTCTACTCCATCGCCGGCATGCAGCACGGCCTGGCCGTCGACCCGGGCAGCGGCGCCGAGCAGTGCGGCACCGCGGGCACCTACTACCTGGATACCATCTGCTCCAGCTACCACACCGCCCGCTTCTGGGGCCTCGACGGGGGCGGCGGCGGGGAGACTCCCGGCACGCTGCCCGCGCCCACGGGGCTGACGGTCTCCGGCACCACCGACACGACCGCCTCCCTGAAGTGGAACGCGGTGGACGGCGCGGCCTCCTACACGGTCTACCGGGGCGGGTCGAAGGTGGGCACAGCGACCTCCGGCTCCTACACCGACACGGGCCTGAACACCGGCACGGCCTACGCCTACACGGTGGCCGCCGTGGACACCGCAGGGGCCACCGGCGCGGTGTCCACGTCGGTGACCGCCACCACCACCGGCTTCACGCCCACGTGCTACACGGCGAGCAACTACCAGCACACCGTGGCCGGACGCGCCTACCAGAGCGGCGGCAACACCTACGCCAACGGTTCCCATGAGGCCATGGGCCTGTGGAACACCTTCACCACGCACACCCTCAAGCAGACGGCCCCCGACTACTACGTCATCGCGGACTCCGGCTGCTCGGCCTGACCTTCCGTGTACGAGTACGGCCCCGGAGGAGGCTTCCTCCGGGGCCGTACTCCGTCGTGGCGCCATCGGCGACGGCCAGGGCCTTCCTTCCGCCCGTCCGTCCGTCCCTCCCTTCATGACCCGTCTTCGCGATTCGAGCATGGGGACTCTTGATTCGAGCGTATGGAACAGGCATCGTGCTCGCAACAGCATTCAGGTTCACTGTTCGGGCGTCGAAGGGCACCTCATGGACGAGATCGACCGGGCCATCCTGCGGGAGTTGCAGGTGGACGGCCGGATCCCGTACGCCGATCTGGGCCCGAAGGTGGGCCTGTCGCCCTCGGCCGCGCGGCTCCGGCTCCAGCGCCTGATCGACGCGAAAGCGGTTCAGGTGGTGGGCGTCACCGATCCGATGACCATGGGCCGTCAGACGATGGCCCTGCTCGGCCTGCACATCGACGGCGACTCCCGGGCGGTGGCCGACGAACTGTCCCGGCACGACGAAGTCGTGTACGCGGTGCTGACCGCCGGGACGTTCGACCTGTTCGTCGAGGTCGTCTGCGCGCGGCCCCACGACCTGCTGGACTTCGTCAACGACGTCGTGCGCACGGTCGAGGGCGTCACGGGCGTGGAGAACTTCCCCTACTTCGGGATCCACACCCACCGCTTCCTGTGGCACGTCGACTGAGGCGTCCCCCGCCCCGATCCGCCACCACCACCGCCACGCACCGCGCACCCCCGTCGAGGACCTCGCCATGCCGCACCCGGAGCCCCGCACCATCGACTTCTTCGCCGAGGACGCGCTTCCCGCGCCACGGACCACGCCGGCCGAGGCCGAAGTCATAGCCGCTCAGCACCTCGGCATGGACGCCCGGGCGCAGCCGCTGGGGAGCCAGCAGGACGCCAACTTCCGCCTGCAGGACGAGGAAGGGGCGGTCCTGGCCGT
Source organism: Streptomyces sp. KL116D (assembly GCF_030766975.1). Lineage (NCBI taxonomy): Bacteria > Bacillati > Actinomycetota > Actinomycetes > Kitasatosporales > Streptomycetaceae > Streptomyces > Streptomyces sp. KL116D. The sequence continues at coordinate 618,794 of NZ_JASERH010000136.1, forward strand.
CCTGAAGATCGCCAACCCGGCCTTCGGTCCGGTGGAGATCGAGGCGCAGGACACCGCCGCCGACCTGATCGCCGCCGCCCACCCCGACCTGCGCGTCGCCACGGTCCTGCGCCACCCGGACGGCAGTCCTCGCCGCACGCTGGTGGACAGCGACGGCGGACCGGCCGTCGCCCGGCTCCTGCGGTACCTCCCCGGCGGCGCACTGTCCGGGCCGCGACACCTCTCCCCCGGCACGGTGGCGGCAATGGGCACGATCGCCGCGAAGGTGAGCACCGCCCTGCGGGAGTTCCGTCACCCGGGCCTCGACCGCGTCCTGCAGTGGGACCTGCGGCACGCCGACCGCGTCGTCGCGACCCTCGCCGGACACATCACCGAGCCCGAGCGACGGGCCGCCGTCCAGGACGCCGCCGCCGAAGCATGGAAGCTCGTCCAGGGGATCGCCGACGTGCTGCCGCAGCAGGCCGTGCACCTGGACCTCACGGACGACAACCTGATCCGCCGGCCCGGCAGCCCCGTGCCGATGCCCGACGGCGTCATCGACTTCGGTGATCTGACGACGAGTTGGGCGGTGAGCGAGCTCGCCGTGTCGCTCTCCTCGCTGCTCCACCACGACGGCGTCGAACCGCATCACGTGCTGCCGGCCGTCCGCGCCTTCCACGCCCTGCGTCCGCTGTCCGCCGCAGAGGCCGAGGCGCTGTGGCCGCTCGTGGTGCTGCGTGCCGCCGGCCTCGTCGTGAGCGGGCGCCAGCAGGCCGCCGTCGACGCGGACAACGCCTACGCCACCGCCGCGCTCGACCGCGAGTGGCGCATCTTCGAGCAGGCCGTCCACCTCCCGACCCCCGTAATGACCCACCTCGTGCGGACCGCGATCGGTCTCACGGACACCCCGGCCGCCCCCGGTGTTCCCGAACTCCCGCTGCTGCGCGGCATCTCCGCGGACCGCATCGCCGTCCTCGACCTGTCCGTCGACTCCGACGCCATGGACGCGGGCGCCTGGCTCGACGCCGATGCCGAGGAGGCGTGCTCGGCCGCCGCGCTCGCCGACGGCGCCGCCGCGACGGCCACCCGGTACGCCCAGGCCCGGCCGAACCTCGGCCCGGCCCTGTCGACGCGTTCCGGCGCGACGGTTCCCACCGGGATCGACCTGCGGCTCGGCCGCGCGGCGGTCCTCCAGGCCCCTGCCGCGGGGCGGATCCTCACCGCACGCGCGGGGACCGTGGAGATCACCCACGGCTCCCTCGTCCTGACAGCGTCCTTCCCCACCACCGCCACACCCCTCGTCACCGACGGCGCGACGGTCCGGCCGGGCGACGACCTCGTCCACCTTCCCGCCGGAAGCCGGACCCACCTCTCCCTGCGCGCACCCGGCGGCCCCGCCGTCCCGCCCCTGGTACGTCCCGAACACGCCCCCGGTTGGCTGTCCCTCACCGCCGACCCCGCCCCGCTCCTGGGCCTGTCCACCGTCGACCGCACGCACGACGCCGACCTGCTGGAGCGGCGCGGCGCCGTGTTCGCGACGGTGCAGGAGCACTACTACGCCACTCCGCCCCGCATCGAACGGGGCTGGCGCCACCACCTGCTGTCCACCGACGGCCGCTCCTACCTCGACATCGTCAACAACGTCACCCCGCTCGGACACGCCCACCCCCGCGTGGAACAGGCCGTGGCCAGGCAGCTGCGGCGGCTCAACACCAACTCCCGGTTCCACTACGCCTCGGTGGTGGAGTTCACCGAACGCCTCGCCGCCCTGCTGCCCGACCCGCTGGACACCGTGTTCCTGGTGAACTCCGGCTCCGAGGCGGTGGACCTGGCCCTGCGGCTGGCCACCGGCGCTTCCGGCCGGCCCGACGTGGTCGCCGTCCGCGAGGCGTACCACGGCTGGACGTACGCCTCGGACGCCGTCTCCACCTCCCTCCAGGACAACCCCAACGCCCTGGCCACGCGCCCCGACTGGGTCCACACCGTGGACTCGCCCAACTCCTACCGGGGCCGCCACCGCGGACCGGACGCGGCACGCTACGCACCCCGGGCAGCCGCCGTGATCGACGAACTGGCCGCGGCCGGGCGTCCGGCCGGAGCGTTCGTCAGCGAGACCTTCTACGGCAACGCGGGCGGGGTCGCCCTGCCCGACGGCTACCTGACCGAGGTGTACGCGGCCGTGCGGCGGCACGGGGGCCTGGCCGTCGCCGACGAGGTCCAGGCGGGCTACGGCCGGCTCGGGCACTGGTTCTGGGGCTTCGAGCAGCAGCAGGTCGTCCCCGACGTCGTCTGCGTCGCGAAGGCGATGGGCAACGGGCATCCGCTCGGCGCCGTCATCACCTCACGGGCGGTCGCCGACCGGTACCGCGAGCAGGGCTACTTCTTCTCCTCCACCGGAGGCAGCCCGGTCTCCAGCGTCGTCGGCGTCACCGTCCTGGACACGCTGCGCGACGAGGACCTCCAGGGCAACGCGGTCCGCGTCGGCGGGCACCTCAAGCGCCGGCTCAGCGCCCTGGCGGACCGCCACCCGGTCGTCGGCACCGTCCACGGCTCCGGCCTCTACCTCGGCCTCGAACTCGTCCGCGACCGGGGCACTCTCGAACCGGCCACCGAGGAGACCGCCGAACTGTGCGAGCGCATGCTCGACCTCGGCGTGATCGTCCAGCCGACCGGCGACCACCTCAACATCCTGAAGATCAAGCCCCCGCTGTGCATCGACACCGAGGCCGCGGACTTCTTCGCCGACACGCTCGACCTGGCCCTGACCCAGCTCGGCCACGCAGGCTGACCCCGAACTCCCCTGGAGCACAGTCAAGATGATGGACACGATCGTCGTCGGCGCGGGAATCGCCGGCCTCACCGCCGCGCGGCTGCTGCACTCGGCGGGACAACGGGTGGTCGTGCTGGAAGCGCGGGACCGCGTCGGCGGCCGGATGTGGACGGACCGCACGGCAGGGTTCTGCGTCGACCGCGGCGCCTCGTGGATCCACGGCCTGACCGGCAATCCGCTCACGGACCTCGTCCCGGCGTTCGGGGTGGAGACCCGCGAGTTCACCGTCGGGAGCTTCCAGGCGGGCGGGCGGCCGATCGCCGACTACGACGAGTCCCAGCAACTGCTGGACGACGACGCGACCCGGCGGTGGATCAGCGACGTCGACACGGCGGACGCGCTCTTCCAGCGGACCGTCGCGGACTCCGGCCACGACGAGAGCTACGCCACCGCGGCCGAGCGGACCCTCGCCGCGATCGGATGGAAGCCCGAACGCGCCGAGCGGCTCCGCGCGTTCTACCGGCACCGTACGGAGGAGCAGTGCGGCGCGGAGGTCGAGCAGGTCGCCGCGCACGCCCTCGACGAGGACGCCATCGAGGGCGACGAAGTGATCTTCCCCGGCGGCTTCGACGTGCTCCCGCGCGCGTTCGCGGAGGGCCTCGACGTCCGTACGGGCCAGGCCGTGACCGCGATCTCCCGGTCGGCCGGCCGGGTACGGGTCGACACGGAGGACGCGTCGTTCGACGCCGCGCGGGTGATCGTCACGGTGCCGCTGGGGGTGCTGAAGAGCGGGGCGATCGCGTTCACGCCCGCGCTGCCGGACGCCGTGGCGGGACCGATCGGCCGGCTCGGCATGGGCGTGTTCAACAAGGTCTTCCTCCAGTTCCCCCGGCGGTTCTGGCAGGACGGCGTCTACGCGATCCGGCAGCACGGACAGGCCGGCTTCCCCTGGCACACCTGGTACGACGTCTCCGTGGTGAGCGGCGAGCCGATGCTGCTGACCTTCGCGGGCGGGACCTGGGGCCGGGAGATCGAGGCGATGACCGACGCAGAGGTGGTCTCCTCGGTGCTCGGCTCCCTCCGCAAGATCTACGGCCCCTCCGTCCCCGACCCCGTGGGTCACTGGATCACCCGCTGGGGCAGCGACCCGCTGGCCCAGGGTTCGTACTCCTACGTCGCCGTCGGTTCCTCGCACGACGACCACGACGCGCTGGCGGGCCCCGTCGACGGTGTCCTCCACTTCGCCGGGGAGGCGACGTACGGGCACGAGCCGGCCACCGTTCACGGTGCTCTGCTCTCCGGGCATCGTGCGGCCGAGCGCATCCTCGGCTCACCGGTCTCCCTGAGCGAGCTCGTCCCGGGTGCTCACGCTTCGCGGACCGACGTGATGGAGGTGCCGCCGCACCAGGCGTGACGCTTCGTCCAGGCACCGTTCCGGTGGCCGTGACCGACGGGTCAGCAGATGCGGGGCAGCAGCTCGCCCAGCGGCATGTCGACGATGCGTCGGGAGCCGACCATGGTGCGCGCCACCACGCGGTCCGCCGGCGCCTGCTCGACCGTTCCGATCCGGACTGCCTCGCTTCCCTCCGGCAGGGCGCGCAGCGCGTCCAGCGCGCTGTCGGCGGCCTGCGGAGCCACGAAGGCGACGAGGCAGCCCTCATTGGCCACAACGAGCGGGTCGAGGCCGAGCAGGTCGCACGCCGCGGTGACGGCCCGGGGCACGGGCAGGGCAGCCTCGTCGATCTCGACACCGACGTGAGCGTCACGGGCGATCTCGTTGAGCGCCGCCGCGAGCCCTCCCCGCGTGGGGTCGCGCAGCGTGTGCACGTGCCCGCCCAACGGGGCGAGCGCGGCGACGAGCCGGTGCAGCGGCTGGGTGTCGGAGGCGATGTCGGCCTCGAAACCGAGACCTGCGCGGGCCGAGAGGACGGTGATGCCGTGCAGGCCGACGGGCCCCGAGAGGAGGATCGCGTCGCCGGGCCCGGCCCGCACGGCGGACGGGGTGAGGCCGGGGATGCGGCGGCCGATGCCGGTGGTGGTGAGGAAGAGCCGGTCGGCGGCGCCGCGGCCCACCACCTTGGTGTCGCCGGTGACGACGGGAACGCCGATGTCGCGGGCGGCCTTGCCCGCGGACTGCAGCACGCAGCGCAGATCGGGGACCGGCAGCCCTTCCTCGGCGATCACCGCGAGGGCGAGCGCGACGGGGAGGGCACCGCGCATCGCCAGGTCGTTGACCGTGCCGTGCACGGCGAGCGACCCGATGTCGCCCCCGGGGAAGAACAGCGGGTCCACCACGAACGCGTCCGTGGTGACGGCCAGTTCGCTGTCACCGGGAAGCAGCGCCGCATCCTCCAGAGCGCCGTCCGCCGGAACACCGAGAGCGGGCAGGACGACGTCGCGCAGGAGCTCGCCGGTGAGCAGGCCCCCTGCGCCGTGGCCGAGGAGGATCGTGTCCTGTGCGGGGCGGGGTGTGGGACAGGCCGGTGTCATGGAGCCCTCCTGGTGGGCGACGGGGGCGTGCTTCGGGTGCGGCCGGCCGAGTGGAACGCCGCGCAGGTGCCCTCCGACGAGACCATCGGGGCGCCGAGCGGGGTACGCGGCGTGCACCGGGTGCCGTACGCGGTGCAGTCGGTGGGCAGCGCGGCTCCTGTGAGGACGGCGCCCGCGATGCACTCGGGGTCCTCCGCCGGGTGCAGGCCGGTGACGTCGAAGCGGCGGGCCGCGTCGAACCGGGCGTACCGCTCGGCGAGTTCGAGGCCGCCGGCAGGCACGGTGCCGATGCCGCGCCAGGCCCGGTCGGTGACCCGGAAGACGCGGGAGATCGCGTCCTGCGCCTGGAGGTTCCCGCTCCGGCGCACCGCTCGCGCGTACTGGTTCTCGACGCGGTGGCGCCCGGATTCCAGCTGGCGTACGGCCATCAGGACACCTTCGAGGAGGTCCAGCGGTTCGAAGCCGGTCACCACGATCGGGACCCGGTAGCGGGCGGCGATCGGTTCGTACTCGCGCCAGCCCATCACCGCGCACACGTGCCCGGCCGCGAGAAATGCCTGGACCTCGCAGTCGGGATCGTCGAGCAGGGCGGTCATGGCGGGCGGCACCAGGACGTGGCTGACCACGACGGAGAAGTTCGTCAGCCCGAGCCGTTCCGCATGCAGCACCGCCATCGCGTTGGCGGGGGCCGTCGTCTCGAACCCCACGGCGAGGAACACGACGTCCTTGTCGGTGAGTTCGGCCGCGAGTCGGACCGCGTCCATCGGGGTGTAGACGACGCGTACGTCGGCGCCCTCGGCTCGCAAGGTCAGCAGGTCCGTCGTGGAGCCGGGGACGCGCAGCATGTCGCCGAAGCTCGCGAGGACCGTTCCGGGACGGGCCGCGATGGCCATGACCCGATCGAGGGTTTCCAGCGGGGTGACGCAGACAGGGCAGCCGGGTCCGTGGATCATGCGGATCCCGGCGGGCAGCAGTTCGTCGATTCCCTGGCGGACCAGGGTGTGGGTCTGACCGCCGCACACCTCCATGATCCGCCAGGAACCGGTGGCCGTCGCGGTCAGTTCGGCGAGCAGACGTCGGGCCAGCACCGGGTCCCGGTACTCCTCCAGGTACTTCATGGCGTACTGAAGTCCATGCGGATGTCGACGACTCCCTCCACGGCACGGGCGAGACGTGCCGCGACGGGCACCAGATTGCGATGCCGCAGGGTGCCGCCGAAGGTGACCACCCCCTCGGCGACCGTGACCGTCACGTTCTGCCCGGGAAAGAGGTAGGACGCCACGGTGCGGCGCACCTCCTCGGCGATGTCGTCGTCGGACCGCAGGAAGACCTTGAGCAGGTCGGAGCGGCTGACGATGCCTTCGAGCCTGCCCTCGGCGTCGACGACGGGGAGCCGCTTGACCTTGCGCAGGGCCATGATCCGGGCGGCCTCGGCCAGGGTGGCGTTCGCCCGCACGCACACGGCCGGACTCGTCATCAGTTCCCCGGCGGACACCGCGCCCGCCTTGGCCAGGTCGGACAGACGGCGCAGCTGGTCACGCCGGTCCGGATCGGAGTCGCGGAACTCCTCCTTGGGGAGCAGATCGGCCTCGGACACCACACCGACGACCCGGCCCTCACCTTCCTGTACGGGCAGGGCGCTCACCCGCCACTGGTCCATCACCTCGACGATCTCCTTGAACGGTGCGTCACGGCCGACGGCGACGACGGTCTGGGTCATCACGTCACTGACGATGTGTGGGCTCTCGCTCACGGCAGCCTCCTTCGGGTGGTGCGACGCGATCGACGGTGAGGTCGAGGAAGTGGGTGGAGCAGGAGATGCACGGGTCGTGGTTGCGGATCCCGTGCTCGCACAGACGCGTCAGCTCCTCGTCGGTGAGCGGCCGCCCGGCCAGGGCCGTCCTGGCGAGACGGCGCAGGTCCTCCTCGATGGCGCTCTGGTTCTGTGCGGTGGGCGGGACGAGCCGTGCGTCGGTGACGGTGCCGTCTGCGGCCAGGCCATAGCGGTGGTAGAGCAGTCCGCGCGGTGCCTCCGTCGCTCCGTGCCCGACTCCCGCGCGCGGTGGCACGTCGACGTACGCGCGCGCGGGCGCTTCGTAGTCGTCGATGATCCGCAGCGCCTCGTCGACGGCGTACACGGTTTCCACGGCCCGCACGAGGATGCTGCGGAAGGGGTTGCGGCACACGGCACCGAGCCCCGCCTCCCGTGCGGTCTGCCGGGCGAGCGGCGACAGGAGCCGACCGTTGATCGCGTACCGGGCGAGGCAACCGGTCAGGTACCGGCGGCCCCGCAGCCTCGCGTGCAGTGCGGTGGAGTGCGGGACCTGTTCCTCGACGACCTCGCGGGAGAAGTCGGCGAGTGCGAACCGGCGTACCTCGGCGGCTCCTTGGCGCATCACGGTGGGCGTGCCGGTCTCGATGGCGTACCGGCCCTCCGCGGACAGGGCGAGGAAGTCGTGGTCGCAGTCGGCGTCGGGGAAGTCGAAGCCCGACACCCAGCGCACGGTCGCCCACGCGTCGTCGAGCGCCTGGCGCAACCGCTCGGCCAGCGGCCGTAGTTCGTCCTGGGTGGGGGCGCGGTGGAAGCCGCCGACGCGGACATTGACGGGGTGGACGGCACGGCCCCCGAGCAGTTCCAGCAGAGCGTTGCCCGCCTGCTTCAGCCGCAGGCCGCGCTCGACGTCGGCGCGGTGGGTGCGGGCCAGGTCGATGGCCCCGTCACACCCCAGGAAGTCCGGGGCGTGCAGCAGGTAGATGTGCAGGGCCTGGCTCTCGATCCACTCGCCGCAGTACAGCAGCCTGCGCAACTCCCCGATCCCCCGCGGGATGTGGACCCCGCACGCGTCCTCGATCGCCGCACACGCGCTCAGCTGGTACGCGACGGGGCAGATGCCGCACACCCGCGCGGTGATGTCGGGCGGCTCGGTGTGCCCGCGACCGCGCAGGAACGCCTCGAAGAAGCGCGGCGGCTCGTAGATCGCCAGCCGGGCGGCCGTGACGTCGTCGCCGTCGACCGTCAGGTGCAGCGCGCCCTCGCCCTCCACGCGGGCGAGCGAGCCGACGTGCAGGACGCGGGTTCCGCGGTGGGTCACGGGACGGGTTCCTTGTCGTGGGTGGCGAAGGCGGCGACGTTGAAGGTGCTCAACAGGCGTTCGGTGTCACGGTCGTCGAGTCCGTCCCGGCGCAGCACCGGGTTCAACGCCGGGAGGTTCACCGAGGCCGACGGACCGAAGCAGCCGTAGCAGCCCCGCCCGTACGCGGGGCAGATCGCCCCACAGCCCGCGTGCGTGATCGGGCCGAGGCAGGGAGTGCCGTGGGCGACGGTGACACAGACCGTGCCACGCCGCTTGCACTCGAAACAGACACTGTGATCGGGAATGTCGGGCCTGCGGTCCGCGAGGAACGCCGTGATGACTTCGAGGAGTTGACGGCGGTCGATGGGGCAGCCGCGCAGTTCGAGATCGACGTCGACGTGGGCGGAGACGGGAGTGGACGTGGCGAGGGTGTCGATGTAGTCGGGGCGGGCGTAGACGGTGCGCCGGAACTCCTCGACGTCCGCGAAGTTGCGCAGCGCCTGGATGCCGCCCGCCGTCGCGCAGGCGCCGATGGTGACCAGGCGCCTCGACGCGGACCGGATCGCGCGGATCCGTTCCGCGTCCGCCGCCGTGGTGATCGAGCCCTCGACCAGAGACAGGTCGTACGGTCCCGGCAGCACCTCGCTCGACGCCTCCAGGAAGTGCGCGATCCGTACCCGCCCGGCGAGCGCGAGGAGCTCGTCCTCGCAGTCGAGCAGGGTGAGCTGGCAACCGTCGCAGGAGGCCAGTTTGAAGACGGCGAGCGTCGGGGTGACCGGCATCTCGTTCACAACTCCCTCGTTCGCAGGAGAGGTTCGGCGCGGTCGAAGCCGATCACCGGCCCGTCCCGGCACAGCAGCACGGGGCCGAGCTGGCAGTGACCGCAGTGCGCGGTGGCGCAGCGCATGTTCCGTTCGAGGGAGACCCGGACACGAGCGGCGGGCACTCCCCGGTGGACCAGATCGCGGGCGGTGGCACGGATCATCGGCTCGGGTCCGCAGACGAACGCCGTCGTCCGTCCGGGTTCGAACTGCGCGCCGTCCAGCAGTCGCGTGACGAGCCCGATCTCGCCACACCAGTCCCCGTCGGGATGGTCGACGGTCACACCGGTGTACGCCGTGACCCACTGCCGGGTCTCGGCACGGGAGACGAGGTCGGCCGGGGTGCGTGCGCCGACCAGGACATTGATCCTGCCGTACGATCGCGGACCGGCCACCGCGCGCCGGATCAGCGGGCGCAGCGGGGCCAGACCGATCCCGCCCGCGACGACCACCAGGTCCCGGCCCCGCGCCTTCTCCAGCTCCCAGCCGGTGCCGAACGGGCCGCGCAGGCCCACCGTGTCGCCGACCCGCTTGCGGCACAGGGCGTCGGAGACGGCGCCGACGGCACGGATCGTGTGGGCCGGCCCGCCGTCGGCCGGGATCCCGCTCACCGAGACCGGGATCTCCCCCGTCCCGAAGGCGTACACCATCGCGAACTGTCCGGGCAGGAAGGGCGCGAGCCGTTCTCCCACCGGGTCGAGCCGCAGGGTGACCGTGTCCCGGGTCTCGACTCGGCGGCCGGTCACCCGGTACGGCACGGGGACGACGCTCATCGCGGCAGTCCGCTGCCGTGCGGTGCGTACAGATCGAGGAGCCGGGTGCGCGCGGCCAGCAGCCGGTGGGCGAGGACCTTGCCGACCCAGAGGCCGACCTCGCGCCCCAGGGCCGCGTCGGTCCCGCACAGTTCCCTCACTCCCGCAGCGTCGAACTCGAGGGCGCGCACCGGGGTGGCCGCCTCCGCGCCGAGTTGCCAGACGTGCGGCTCGAACAGCCAGGACCAGCCGACGAGTTCGCCGAAGCCGAGGGTCTCGATGACGGCCGGTCGGCGACCCGGCACGTACATGTCGAGGGCGACGGTCCCGGTGCGGACGATCCAGAACCGGTCGGCGTGCCCGCCCTCCTCGAACAGCCGGGTGCCCGACGAGAAGTTCACCTGCCGGGCCAGGCGCATCAGGCGCTCCCGGTGGACGGCGGGCAGCGCCTGCCCCATGCGGGGCGTACTCGTCGCCATCATGACCTGGCCTCCTCAGCGAGAGCGGTGACCTCTTCGGTGATGTCGATGCCGACGGGGCACCAGGTGATGCAGCGGCCGCAGCCGACGCATCCCGTGGAGTCGAACTGGTCGTGCCAGGTGGAGAGTTTGTGGGTGAGCCACTGCCGGTAGCGGCTGCGGGCCGAGGCACGCACCGGACCGCCGTTCAGATGGCTGAAGTCGAGGTCGAAGCAGGAGTCCCAGCGCTGCCACCGCTCGGCGTGGTCACCGGTGAGATCGGTGACCTCCTCCGTGGTGGTGCAGAAGCAGGTGGGGCACACCATGGTGCAGTTGCCGCAGGTCAGGCAGCGGGTGGCCACATCGTCCCACCGCTTCGCGTCCGGGTTCGCCCCCAGCAGCGCGCGCAGATCCGTCGGAGGCATCGCGCGGCCCATGCGGTCACGGGCCGCGTCGACGGCGGAGCGGGCCGCGCCGGCCGTGGCCGGGTCGCTGTTCTCGTACGGGACCCCGTCCAGGATTCGCGCGCCCTCCGAGCTGCCGATCCGGACCACGAAGCGGTGTGCCCCGGTGTCGACGAGCTCGGTCAGGGCGAGATCGAAGCCGGTGTCCGCCGCGGGTCCGCTCCCCATCGACAGGCAGAAGCACGTCGCCCCCGGTTCGGTGCACTCGACGGCGACGAGGAAGGCTCCCCTGCGGCGTGCCGCGTAGCCGTCGTCCTGGAAGTGTCCGCCGGCCAGGACACGGTCCTGGATGGCGATGGCCCGCAGGTCGCAGGGGCGCACTCCCAGGAAGGCGTACGACGGCGACTCCTGCCGGGCCGGGCGCACGGCGAGTTCGCCGTCGGCGTCGCGGTCGACGTCCCACAGTTTCTCGCGCTGCGGGTGCAGGTAGGACTTCCAGGACTGCGGACCCGAGGTGTGCGCGAAGGCCGCACCGTCGTCGCGGCGCACCAACCGGTAGCGCCCTGCCTCCAGTTCGGTTCCCCAGCCCCAGGGCAAGGCGTCAGCGCCGTCGAGTTCCGCGAGGACGACAGCGCCGTCCCTGACCGTCGGTCCGACGACCGTGCGTCCGTCGGCCGCCAGCGCCGCGACGAGCGCGTCGAGCCCCGCCCGATCGAGTACCGCTGTCCCTCCGGTGTCCGGCATCGCCCGTCCTCCCTCGTCGTCACGCCGCCGTTCCCGTTCCACTCCCAGCCTCACGCGGGCGCCCTGTTGCGGGGATGGGCCGGGTGGCCCCAGTACCAGGGCCTGCCGGGTCCGCTGCCTGCTCCTGCGCGGCCTGGGTGGTGGCGTGGGAGTCGCCGTCGTCCGGCGGACGACGGCCTCGTGGTCTCAGTCGTGCGGCACCACGGCGACGGGACAGTCGGCGTGGTGGATCAGCGCGTGAGCGACCGGTCCGGTGCGAGAGCCGACCGCGCGGCGGCGGGTCCGGCGTCCGATGACGAGGAGACCCGCACCGCGGGCGGCTCGCCCGGCCTGGTGCGACGGCCGCCCTTCCAGGACGCAGTCCCGGACCGGCACCCGGGGGAACTTCTCCCGCCATGGCCGCAGCACCGCCCCGAGAGCCCGGTCCGCCTCCGCCTTGAGGGCGGCGCGGTGCTCGGGGTCCGGCAGGGCGGTGGTGAACGGAACGTGCCAGACGTACACCGCACGCAGCGGCGCGTCGCGCAACTCGGCTTCGCGGAAGGCGAATTCGACGACCCGGCCGCAGCTCCCGGCCATGTCGACGGCGAGCGCCACGTCACGGCTGGGCCCCGGTGTGCCGTCATGTGCCGGCAGAAGCTCGTCCGCGGCGCCGAATCCGGCGCGGACGAGGACGAGCGGGCAGGCCGCGTGCCCCACCGTGGCGAGGGCCACGGAGCCGACCAGGACGCCGCCGACGCTGCCGAGCCCCTGGTTGCCCAGCACGAGCAGTTCCGCGTGCCCGGTCTCGGAGATCAGGGCGGGCGCGGGCGGGCGTCGGATCTGCGCGGTCAGGATCCTCAACTCCGGGTGGCGGTCGGTGAGTCGCTCGGCGGTGCCGCGGAGCACCTGGTGGGCCAGGTCCTGCGGTGCGCGCAGTTCCGGCAGGGTCGCCGCCGGGCCGTCCGGGGGCAGTCCCGCACCGGCATGGACCAGGCGCAGTGGCCGCTGCCTGCGCAATGCTTCGCGGGCAGCCCATTCCGCGGCTGCGTGCGCCTCGCGCGAACCGTCGACCCCGGCGACGATCGGCCTGGGCATCGCCGTCACCTGCTCTCCGGGATCGGGGCACGGCTTTCGAGCGCGGCACGACCCGCCTCCAGGCGGGCGGCCGGGATCCGGAAGGGCGAGCAGGAGAGGTAGTCCAGACCCGCACGGTGGAAGAAGTGGACGGACCAGGGATCACCCCCGTGTTCGCCGCACACCCCGGTCTGCAACCGGGCACGGGCAGCACGTCCCTCCCGGACCGCGATGGTGACGAGCCGGCCGACGCCTTCCTCGTCGAGGCTCTCGAACGGGGATGCCGTCATCAGTCCCCGGTCGAGGTACTGCGGCAGGAAGGAGGCTTCCGCGTCGTCGCGGGACAGTCCCCAGGTCGTCTGTGTCAGGTCGTTGGTGCCGAAGGAGAAGAAGTCGGCGGCCGTGGCGAGGGCGCCCGCGGTGAGGGCCGCGCGGGGCAGTTCGATCATCGTGCCGATGGGCAGTCGCAGCGGGCGGCCGGTCTCGGCAGCCACCTCGGCGAGCGTCTGCTCGACCGCTTCCCTGGTGACCCGCAGCTCCTCGTACGTCGCGACGAGCGGGATCATGATCTCGGCCCGTGGGGATCCGCCGTCGCTCAGCCGCCGCGCGACGGCCTGGCCGATCGCCCGGACCTGGGTGGCGACAAGGCCCGGCACGGTCAGTCCGAGGCGCACACCGCGCAGACCGAGCATGGGGTTGCGTTCGTGCAACCGGCTGACGGCGGCGAGGAGTGCACGGTCGTGCCGGCTGGGGTGCGCGGTCGACGCCACGTGCGTCGACAGGTCCGTGAGATCGGGCAGGAACTCGTGCAACGGCGGGTCGAGCAGGCGGATGGTCACGGGCAGCCCGTCCATCTCCTTGAGGATCCCGGTGAAGTCCCGGCACTGCAGCGGCAGCAGGGCGTCGAGCGCCCTGCGGCGTTCCGCCTCGTCGGCGGCCAGGACCATCGTCTCGACGAGCTCCCGGCGGGCCCCGAGGAACATGTGCTCGGTCCGGCACAGGCCGATGCCCCGGGCACCGAGCCGACGGGCGAGTGCCGCGTCCTGCGGGGTGTCGGCGTTGCCCCGCACCTCCAAGCGGGAGACGGAGTCGGCGTGGTCGAGCGCGCGATGCACGGCGGTCGCCAACGGGTCTGCGCGGACACCGCCGATCAGCGACTGCCGGACGGCGGAGTCGGTCATCGGCAGAGCGCCCAGGTGGACAGTGCCCGCCGTCCCGTCCACCGAGATGACGTCCCCCTCCCGGACGACCGCTCCCGTGTCCGCGGTGAGCGTGCGCGCGGCGGGGTCGACGACGAGGCTGTCGGCGCCGCAGACACACACCTTGCCCATGCCGCGCGCGACCACGGCGGCATGGCTGGTCTTGCCGCCGCGGCTGGTGAGAACCGCCTCGGCGGCAATCATGCCGGGCAGGTCGTCGGGGCTCGTCTCCCGTCGTACGAGGACGGTCCGCTGGCCAGCCCTGGCACGGCGCACGGCCGCGGCCGAGTCGAAGACGACGGCTCCGACGGCCGCGCCGGGCGAGGCGGGCACGCCGTGGGCGAGCGGCACGTCCGTGGTCCTGACCGCGAAGCGTGGGAACATCAGGCGGGTCAGGGCGCCACCGTCCACACGGCTCAGCGCCTCGTCCTCGGTCAGGGCCTTCTCGTCGCACAGGTCGTAGGCGACACGGAACGCGGCTTCGGCGGTTCGCTGCCCGACGCGGGTCTGCAGAATCCACAGCCGCCCGCGCTCGACCGTGAACTCGACGTCGCACAGGTCCCGATAGTGACGCTCCAACGTGCGCAGGTGCGCTTCGAGTTCCTGGAACGCACGGGGCATCGTCTCGCGGAGCGCTTCGAGCGGACGGGTGGCGCGCGTACCCGCGACGACATCCTCGCCCTGGGCGTTCGCGAGATAGTCGCCGTAGGCGCCCGGCTCGCCCGTCGCGGGGTCACGGGTGAAGGCGACTCCGGTGCCGGAGTCCTCTCCGAGGTTGCCGAAGACCATGGCCTGCACGGTCACCGCAGTGCCGAGGTCGTCGGGAATGCCGTGGCGGCCGCGGTAGACGCGGGCGCGCTCTCCGTTCCAGGAGGTGAACACGGCGCGGATGGCGCGCTGCAGTTGCTCGGCGGGGTCCTGCGGAAAGTCCTCGCCGGTCTCGCTCCTGATGATCGCCTTGAAGTCGTCGACCAGTCCGGCGCCGTCGTCGGGACTACGGCCGGCGCGGAGGGTGCGCCCGTGCCGGGTCAGTGCCCGCGCGAAGAGTGTGGCGTCCACACCCATGACGGTGTGCCCGAACATCTGCAACAGCCGTCGATAGGAGTCCCAGGCGAAGCGCGCCTGCCCCGTCGCCCGGGCGAGTCCGGTGACCGTGGTGTCGTTCAGTCCGATGTCCAGGATCGTCTCCATCATGCCGGGCATCGAGTAGCGGGCGCCGGAGCGCACGGACACCAGCAGGGGGTCGTCGCCGGCTCCGAGGGTGCGGCCCAGGGCCCGCTCCAGCCCGGCGAGCGCGTGGGCCACCTCGACGCCGAGCTCCGCCGGCTCCTCGCCGGTGGCCAGATAGCGCCGGCAGGCCTCGGTGGTCAGGGTGAAACCGGGTGGCACGGGCAGGCCGAGTCGGGTCATCTCCGCCAGGCCGGCGCCCTTGCCGCCCAGCAGGCCGGTCAGCTCCCGGCTGCCGTCGGCGAAGGCGTACACGTAGCGCACGGGTGCTGGGTTCCTCGTCTGCATGGCTGACCTCTCAGTCGTGCGGCACCACGGCCACGGGGCAGAGCGCGTGTTGCAGGACGGCGTGTGCCACGGGGCCGGTGCGCCGGCCGATGTACGGCTCGTGCCGACGGCGCCTGCCGACGACCACGATTCCGGCCCCGGACGCGGCGGACAGCAGTGCCGACTGCGGACGGCCATCGGTCAGGGTCCGGCGCACGTCGACATCGGGATACTTGTCGCGCCAGGCGCGCAGCACCGCTTCCTGGAAGCCGTCCCACTCCCGGGCCTGTCGCGACCCTTCGATCAGGGCGACTTCGCCGGGGCCGACGGTGAGCGGGTCGGACCGGGGCCAGGCGGACACCACGTGCAGGTGGGCACGGTGGATCCGGGCGGCCTCGAAGGCGAAGTCCATCACGTCGTCACAGGGGTCGCCCAGGTCGAGGCCGAGGACCACGTCGTGGGAGTCCACTGCGTGGCCCGCGACGTCGGCGCCGTCCTTGACCAGGACCACGGGGCACGACGCCCTCGCCGTCACGGCGGCCGCGACGGATCCGACGAGCACCCCTGCCACGGCGCCGAGACCGCGGGATCCGAGCACCAGCATGCCCGCCCCCTCAGCAGCCTTCAGGAGCGCGGACGTGGCCGGCCCCTGGACGGTCCTGGTGGTCGCGTAGCCCGCGGGCACGACGTCCACCAGACGCTCGGCCGCGGCTGCCACGGCCCGGGCAGCACGCTGCCGCTGTCCGGTCCCTCCCGTCGTGCCGGTGGGCGGATCCGGGGACCAGGCCCAGGCGTGCAGGAGGTGCAGCGGCGCGTCCCGACACCGTGCTTCGCATGCCGCCCACCGCGCGGCGACCGCGCTCTCACGGGACTCGTCGACACCGACGACGATGCGCGGGTGTGACATGGCAGGTCACCTCCGGCTGTGTGTTGTCCGTCGCTGTCATCCTTGTGCGGGACGGACACGTGGAGCAGGGGCCACCGGTCCTCCGTGCAGGCCCACTCGGCCCGGTGCGCCTCTCGCGCCCGTGGCCGATCGTCGTGCCGTCGGCGTCCTGAGCCGCGGGTCGTGCCCGGATCAGGTGGCGGCCGGGGCGGGCCGTGCCTCACGGTCCACGGGCGACGTTCCGCGGACCCCTGGTGGGAAGCCGTTCCCGGGGTCCTCGACGACGTTCAGGACCGTGTCCAGACGTGTCAGCCGGAACAGGCGCCGGTGGAACGGGTTGGCGACGACGACGGTCAGGTGTCCGTGCCGCAGTTGCAGGCGGCGGTGGACGCGCAGCAGCAGCGACAGACCGCTGCAGTCCACGAACGTCACGTCCCGCAGATCGAGGACGAGCACGTCTCGCTCCTGGGGCACCAGTCGCAGCAGCCGGTCGGCGGCGAGGATGTCGAGTTCGCCCCACAGTTCGACGACCAGGGCGGATCCGTGCTGGCGGATTCTGAGACCGAAGGCGGCGTCGTCGGGCATGGTCCCCTCCCAGTGGAGTGGCGCGTGGAGTCCCGGATGGGATCGAGCACGCCGTCCACCGGGGTCCCGGGTGGACCTGCATCGATGCCTCTGGCATACCCGCGATGGATGGAGGGAATCAACCCCCCGCGCGCAGACTGCAGCAGACCGAGCCGACACCCGGCGCCCCCTGTCGGAGCGACGGCGCGGCGGATTCGCACGCCACCGTCATCGGCACGGTGCGCCCCGCATGCGTCACGCCTCCTCGCGCCGAGCCCGGACGGTGGCGAGGTCGTGGGCGATCCGCTCGGCCCAGGCGGTGATCGCCGTGAAGTCCCGGAAATCGCCGCCCTTTCCGGACCTGACGATCATCCGGGCCAACCGGCCGCGGGCGCTCTCGTCGAGCCTGCCGCCGAAGGCGACGTGCTCCCGTGCGTCGAGCCGGTCCGCGATGCGCCGCACACCCGGCACGGGCGGGATGTCGCGGTCCGACGCGGAGCCGTCGAGCGGTCCGCTGCTGAACAGCCACACCGGGCGTGTGCCCGGCGCCCGGCGGGCGCGGCGCGCGAACCGCCGGGCGTCGCGGTGCCAGCGGCCCGCGTAGAGTGCCCCACCGAGCACCACCGCGTCGTACGCGGAGAGGCTCTCCGCCACCTCACCGGCCGGGCGGACGGTCGTGGCGTACCCGGCCTCGGTCAGCACACCGGCGACGCGGACAGCGATCTCACCGGTGGATCCGTTCTTCGTGCCGTAGGCCACGAGCACCCGGGGCTCCCTGCGAGTCATCTCCGTCAACCCCCTTTCGTGAGAGGGACGTTGTCCCGCAGGACGGCGAGGCGCCTGCGGTACTCGTCGTCGTCCAGTTCTCCTCGGGCGAACCGCTCGGCGAGCAGCCGCTCGGGTGGCGTGACCGGTGCTTGCGGCCGTCCGGATCCGCGCGACACCGCCCGGGTCACGGCGAAGGCCACAAGACCGAACACGACCCAGAAGACGACGGTGCTCGCGGTGAACCACACGTAGCCCCACGTGCTGACGTCGTGCCCCCAGTTGCCGTACATGTCCGCCTCCTCCTCTCGCTCTTCGTCGCCGCCGCGCTCACGGCCTGCGCAGCCAGTCGTCCGCGATTCCGTGCAGCGCCTGCTCGTCCGGCCGAAGGTGGGAGTCGTCGAGCCGGTAGGTCAGCTCGTCGACCAGGGCGACGACTCCGTCGATGTGGCCGGTCATGCGCGCGGCCATCTCCTTCTCGCTGCGCCGCTCGACCTGCCCGCCCAGAGTGACCACGCCTTCGTGGACCCGTACGTCGAGGGTCCCCGGCGTCAGCCACAGGGTGCGCACGAGGACCTCGTCGACGACCTCGCGGCGGATCTCCTCGTCCGGGCGGAGGAACACCTGGAGCAGGTCCCGGCGCGTGATGATGCCGACGAGGCGTTCCTCCTCGTCGACCACCGGCAGTCGCTCCACCTTGTGGTGGGCCATGCTGCGAGCGGCCTCGGCGATCGTGTCGTCGGCGTGCGCGGTGACGGGCGGCTGGGACATCAGCTGGCCGGCCGTACGGGCCTCGGCCCGGCGACGCTCGGCGCGGGAGCCGCGGCCGACGCCGGGGAGGTGGAAGCGGCGCTGCGCCGCGGAGGAGCCGTCCACCGTCCGGGCCTGACGGGCCATGAGGTCCGTCTCGGAGATCACCCCGATCACCCGCTGCTCCTCGTCGACGACCGGGAGACCACTGATGCGGTGCCGGTCCAGGAGTCGCGCGATCTCCTTGAACGGGGTGGCGTACTGAACGTGGACGACCTCGCTCACCATGACGGAACCCACCTTGCTGTGTTTCATCTCCCGTGCCCCCTTTCGTCATTCGTCTTTCGTCTTTCGTCTTTCGTCTTTCGTCTTTCGTCTTTCGTCTTTCGTCTTTCGTCTTTCGTCTTTCGTCTTTCGCCATTCGTCGTTTCGTCGTGCCGGGTCAGCGCAGACGCCGCAGATACGGGTCGGCGACCCGTGCGGGCGCAAGGCGCACCCGCACGTCGAGAACGGTGACGCCCCCCGGCCACGCGAGCACCGGGTTGAGGTCGGCCTCGGCCAGTTGCGGCAGATCGCCCGCCATCGCGGAGACGCGCAGCAGCAGTTGCTCCAGTGCCTCCAGATCGACGGGGCCCTCACCGCTGCGCCCGAACAGCAGGGGGGCGCAGCGGGGCGCCGTGATCAGGTCGTGCACGTCGTGGTCGGTGAGCGGGGCGAGGCGTGCGGCGTGGTCCGCGAGGACCTCGGTGGCGGTGCCCCCGAGCCCGAACAGCACCAGCGGACCGAACACCGCGTCCTGGACGACCCCCAGGAACAGTTCGATGCCGCGCCGGGCCAGCGGCTGCACCACGGCCCCGGTCAGCAGCCCGGCGAACCGGGTCTCCAGGTCCCGCCAGCCCGCCCGCACCTGGGCGTCTCCGCGCAGGTCCAGGAGGACGGCGCGCTCCTGGGTCTTGTGCAGCAGACCCGGCCAGTACGCCTTCATCACCGTGCGGTCGTCGGGCCCTTTGAGCCGTTCGGCGGCGAGGACGGCCTCGTCCTCGGTCTCCGCCCAGGCCCAGGGCAGTTGCGGAATCCGGTAGCAGTCGAGGAGTTCGGCGCAGGCGCGCGGATCGAGCCAACCACCGTCCTCGTGCTCCGCGAGATACCGGTCGACGACGCTCCTTGCGCGAACCGGATCGGTCTCGGCGAGCTCCGGTACGGTACCCGGCGGCCGGGCGAGCCACGTCGCGCGACGCACCGCGTGGGCGAGGGCGCGCGCGGCGGCCTGTGGGTCGGCGTACGTGGGCACGCGCCCCGTGCCGGCCGGCAGCAGGCGGACGGGTTTCGCCTGGTCGAGGAGGACCGCGGCGAGCGTACGGAGGCCACCCCGTCCGGGGGCGTGGGTGAGCGCACGGACGAGGTCTTCGCCGGTCGCCGCGGAAACCGCCGTCGGGACCAGAGCCACGAGGACCGCGTCGACCGCACCGGTGGCCATGAGCCTGTCGAGGCAGGCGCTCAACTGCTGTTCGGACACGGCGGCGGTGGCGTCGACGGGATTGGTCGCGACGGCCCCGGACGGCAGGACCGACAGCAACTCGGCGACGAGTTCCGTGCCCAGTTCCGGCACCGAGAGTCCGGCCTCGGCACAGGCGTCGGCCGCGAGCACACCGGCGCCCCCCGCGTTCGTGACCACGACGACCCGATTGCCGGCCGGAAGTGGCTGACTGTGCAACAGGGCGGCGGTGTGCAGGAGTTCAGGGATGGTGCGGGTGGCGGTGATGCCGGCCTGGGTGAACAGGGCCTGCCGGGTCATCGTCCGGGTGACAGCTGCCGCGGTGTGCGAGGCGGCCGCGCGGCGCCCGGCCGCCGTGCGTCCCGCGTCGACGGTCAGCAGGGGCATACGGCGGGTGACGCGGCGCGCGGTACGGGAGAACGCCCTCGGGTTTCCGAACGACTCCAGATGCAGCAGCGCGAGATCCGTGCGCCCGTCGCTCTCCCACCACTGCAACAGGTCGTTGCCGCTGACGTCGTACTTGTCGCCCAGCGACACGAAGCTGGACACACCGATACCGAGACGGGTCAGGCCGCCGAGCAACGCGATGCCGACACCGCCCGACTGCACGGCGACCCCGGCCGTCCCGGGGCTCGGATGCGCGGCGGCGAACGTGGCATCCATCCGGACGGTGTCCTCGGCGTTGGCGAGACCGAGGCAGTTGGGGCCGACGAGGCGCATGCCGTGAGCACGGCAGGTCTCCAGGAGCTCGGCGCCCTGCGCCGCGTCGAGCCCGGCAGTGACGACGAGCAGGGCACGCACCCCCGCCTTGCCGCACTCCGCGGCAACCGCCGCGACCCCGGGCGCGGGCACCGCCACCACCACCAGATCCGGCACCGTCGGCAGTGCGGCCACGGACGACACCGCGTGGATCCCGAGGATCGCGGCGGCCTGCGGATGGACGACGTACAGACGACCGGTGTAGCCGCCGGTGGACAGATTGCGCAGGACGGCCCGCCCGACGGAGCCGGGCTTGCGCCCCGCACCGACCACGGCCACCGACCTCGGTCGCAGCAACGGGACGAGGCTGAGCACATCGGCAGCACGTCCGCGCTCCTGCACGGCCGTCACATACCTTTCCTCCTCGGCGAGTTGGACCGTGCAGTGGACTTCGGGGCCGTCGAACCGGCGGGCCGTGCGCAGCCCCAGATCGGCGAAGACCGTCAGCATCTCGTGGTTCTCGGCGAGGGCGTCCGCGGTGAACGCGGTGATGCCCTCGGCGCGTGCCGCGGACACCAGGTGCTCGATGAGGATCGTGCCGACGCCCCGGTGGTGCCATGCGTCGCCGACGGCGAGTGCGATCTCCGCAAGATCCGTGTCCGGCGTCCGCTCGTACTCCGCGACGCCGACGGGTCGCCCTTCCACCTCCGCGAGCAGACCGAGGTGACCCGGGTGGTCGGGCCCGCACATACGGTCCGCTGCACTGCGCGCCGAACGGCGGCTCGCGCCGAAGAACCGCAGTCGCAGGTTCTCCGGGGACATCGCCTCGTAGAAGGCCACCACGGTGTCGTGGTCACGGGCGTCGGCCGCCCGGATCCGTGCGGTCGTCCCGTCCGCCAGGAGCGCATGCGCCTCGGCCACGGTCTCTCGCCTGTGCGTCATGTCCTTCGCCTTCCGGGTCTCGGCGGGGCCGGCTCGACCGTCGGCTCTTCCCCTTCAGCCTCCGGGGCGGGGCCCGGCTCCCCCATGGGCTGCCCGGGTGTCGCTCCGGGGCCGTTCGGCCCCCTCGCGCTCGCCGTCCGGCCCGGCGGCGAGCGGCTCGCCGAGCTCTCCCTCGACGGCCGTGCCCATCGCCCGCAGCACCTCCAGCGTGCGGTGCGCCTCCGTCTCGTCGACGGTGGTGATGGCGAATCCGACGTGCACGACGACGTACCCGCCCTCGTCCGCGTCGGGCGTGTAGGCGAGGCACACCTCGCGGCGCACACCGCCGAAGTCGACGGTGGCCATGCGCAGTCCGGCGTCGTCGTACACGTCCAGGATCCGTCCGGGAATTCCCAGGCACATGATGCGTGCTCACTCCCTCCCCATCGCCCCTGTCGTCCTCGTTCCGGCCCCGGCCAGCCGGGCGGCCGCGACGGCCGCCTGCCCGAAGCTGATGCCGCCGTCGCCGACGGGTACGGCACGGCCCACCAGGACGCGCAGTCCCTGTGCGCGCAGCAGCCGCCGCACGTCGGCGAGCAGGCGACGGTTGACGAAGCAGCCGCCCGCCAGGCACACCGTGCGCGGGGCACCCGACTCGACGGCGCGGCCGACGAGTTCGGCGGTCACCTCCGCGACCGTGCTGTGGAAAGCGGCCGCCAGCACGGGCACGGACTCTCCGTGCGCCCGGCGCGCCAGCAGGTCGGTGAGGGTCGGCACCGGGTCGTACACCCAGAGCTCTCCGGCCCGCACGAGACGCCGATCGAGCGCGTCGACGCGTATCCGTCCTGCCACGCTCTCCACCGCGATGGCCGCCTCTCCCTCGTACGAGACGCTGTCCACCAGACCGAGCAGGCTCGCCACCGTGTCGAACAGGCGGCCCGCGCTGGACGCCCGCGGGCAGTTGACACCGCGTTCGATCATGGCGGTCACCGTCCTGGCCCCGCCCGGATCCAGCCGCTCGGTGAAGGCTCGGATCAGCTCCCCCGCCGGACCCGGCACTCCCAGCGGCTCGGCGCCGTACAGATGTCCGAGCGCGGTGCGCCAGGGGTGTCGTACGGCTGCGTCCCCTCCGGGCAGCGGAGCGGTGGCGAAACGGCCCACGCGCCGGTACGTCGTGAGGTCGGCGACCATCACCTCGCCGCCCCACAGCGTGCCGTCGTCGCCGAGCCCGAGGCCGTCGTAGGCGACTCCCGTGAAGGGACGGGTCAGTCCGTGCTCAGCGGCACACGCGGCCAGGTGGGCGTGGTGGTGCTGAACGGGCGTGCGGTGCCGAGCCGTGGTGCGCGCCCACCGGGTGGAGAGGTATCCGGGGTGCAGGTCGTGGGCGACCACCTGCGGGATGATCCCGGTCAGCGAGCACAGATCCGCGTACGAGGAACGGAAGGCTTCGTACGTCGCCGGGTTCGCCAGGTCGCCGGTGTGCGCCGCCAGATGAGCTCGCCCGTCCTCGGCGAGCGTGAAGGTGTGCTTGAGCTGGGCTCCCGCCCCGGCCACCGGCACGGGGCCCCGAAGGGGCAGCCGCAGCGGAGCCGGCGACAGACCCCGGGCCCTGCGGACCGTCACGACGGTGCGGCCGCTCACCTGGACCACCGAGTCGTCGTAGCGGGCCCGGATCGGCCGGTCGTGCCCGAGGAACCCGTCGGCCACCCCACCGAGACCGTGCCGGGCGGCCGCGTCGTCCACCGCGATCGGCTCGTCCGCGGTGTTGCCACTGGTGACGACGAGCGGTCGGTCGAGTGCGGCCAGGAGCAGGTGGTGCAGCCCCGTGGTGGGCAGGAACAGGCCGATCCGGTCCGTACCCGGGTGGACTGCCGTGGGGAGCCGGACGGTACCGGCGGTCAGCAGCACCACCGGCCGCACGGACGAGGTGAGGGCCTCGCGCGCCGTGGAGCCGACGTGGGCGAGGCGCCGTGCCGCGCCCAGGTCGCGCACCATCACGGCGAACGCCTTGCCCGGGCGCCGCTTGCGCAGCCGAAGCCGCGCCACCGCCTCCTCATCGGTCGCGTCGCACACCAACTGGTAGCCGCCGAGCCCCTTGACCGCGACGATTCCGCCCGCCTGCACGGCCCGCACCGTCGCCTGCAGCGCCGGCTCGCCGCGCAGGTCCTCCCAGCAGAGCCGCGGCCCGCAGGCCGCGCAGGCGATCGGTTCGGCGTGAAAGCGCCGGTCGCCGGGGTCCGCGTACTCGGCCGCGCACGCACCGCACATCGGGAAGCGTCGCATCGTGGTGCGGACGCGGTCGTAGGGCAGGTCCTCGATGATCGTGGCGCGCGGTCCGCAGTCGGCGCAGTTGACGAACGGGTAGCGGTGCCGACGGTCGTGCGGGTCGAACAGCTCGGTCACGCACGCCGGGCAGGTCGCCGCGTCCGGCGGAATCTCGCGCGGCCGCACGGCCGGCCACCGGCGCGGACCGCCGGAGCGCACCTCGAAGCCGCTGCCCGGTGGCGGCGACGTCGACGGCGCGGCGGCCATCCGCACCGACCGCACGCGCGCCAGGGGCGGCGGCGCGGACCGCAGGAAGCGGGCGAACTCCTCGACGTCGTCCGGCACCCCGGCGACCGTGCCCTGCACCTGTCCGTCCACGTTGGCCACCCAGCCGTCCAGCCCCAGCGATGTCGCCGTGCGGTGCACGAACGGCCGGAAGCCCACGCCCTGCACGATCCCGGTGACCTGGAAGTCCCGCACGACCCGCTGCACCTCGTCACCCCCGCGCGGCGGCGTCGCGATGCCGGACGATCTCGTCCTCCACCATCGTGGCGAGCGGCTCCACCGTGGCCGCCACCGCACGGGACATCTCGGTGCCGAGCGAACTGTCGGCGCCTTCCACCGCGTACACGACGAGGCGATCCGGCAACCGGCCCAGGACGCGGGCGAGTTCGACGGCCTCGCCCAGGCCCATCCCGTGCGAGCTCGTCGTGGGCGACCGGTTCAGCCGCTCGGAGTCGAGCTCGATGCGGTGCACCCGGCCGGGTCGGCCCGGGTGGGCGTGCGCGGCGTCCACGACGACCGCGAACCCTGCGCCTTCCCACAGGCCGATCAGATGCCCCGGATCGCCGTCGCAGGTGGCGAGGGCGGTCCCCGCGGGCAGCGGCCGGTGCGCGGCGCGCTCCCGCAGCCGTCGCACCACGGCACAGCCGATGGCGTCGTCGCGCCGGAACTCGTTGCCCACCCCGATGACCGCGATACGCGTACGTCCGTCCATGACCGCTCCGCTCTCCCTCCACTCTGCTCCGGGCCACTGCCGGGGTCGCTACGGCAGTCGGGCGCCGACGTACTCGGTGAGGTCGAGGAGCCGGTTGGTATAGCCCCACTCGTTGTCGTACCAGCCGAACACCTTGGCCAGATCGCCGTTGACCTGGGTGAGCGGGGCGTCCAGGACGCACGACGCGGGATCGCTCACCACGTCCCGCGAGACGATCGGGGCGTCGGACACCCGCAGGATCCCCTTCAGGGATCCGTCGGCCGCCTCACGGAACGCGGCGTTGACCTCGTCGGCGCTCCCCGGCCGGTCCAGGACGACGGTCAGGTCGGTCAGCGAACCGTCCTCCACCGGCACCCGCACCGCCAGCCCGTCCAGCGTTCCCGCCAGTCCGGGCAGCACCACGCCCACGGCCCTGGCCGCCCCCGTGCTCGTGGGGATGATGTTCACCGCGGCGCTGCGGCCGCGACGCGGGTCCTTGTGCGGCCCGTCCAGGACCACCTGGTCGTTCGTGTAGCCGTGGATCGTGGTCATCAGCCCCCTGGCGATGCCGAACCGCTCGTCGAGGACCTTGACCATCGGCGCGACGCAGTTCGTGGTGCACGAGGCGTTGGAGATCACGTGGTGCGCCCGCGGGTCGTACGTGTCCTCGTTGACGCCCATGACCAGGGTCGTGTCAACTCCCCTGCCCGGTACGGACAACAGCACCTTGCGCACGCCCGACCCCAGATGCGCTCCGGCCTCCTCTCGGGTCCGGAACCGGCCGGTCGACTCGATGACCACGTCCACCCCGGTCGCGCCCCAGGGCACGGCGGCCGGATCCCGCTCGGCGGTCACGACGATGCGCCGCCCGTCCACGGACAGGGACGTGTCGTCGCAGGCCACCGTGCGGCGCAGCCTGCCGTACGTGGAGTCGTACTCCAGTAGTTGCGCCAGCGCCGCGGGCGAGGTGATGTCGTTGACGGCCACGATCTCGACCGGGCAACGTGCCCCGTGATCGGCTCGTTCCAGCGCGCAGCGCAGATAGTTGCGCCCGATCCGGCCGAACCCGTTGATGCCCACGCGTACGCCCATGTCCGGTCTCCTCCCGGTCCTCTCGCCGACCCGTGCGGTCAGCCTGCCGGGGCGGCGACGGCACGGGCATGGGCCGTGCGGGGTGCGCGGCCGGGACGTTCGGCCCCTGCCGCACCCCGTTCAGTCGCCGGCCTGCCGGTGCCGTTCGTGCGTCTCGGTGGCCAGGACCGCGGCCTGGATGCGCCGCTCGACGCCCAGTTTGTGGAGCACCCGGGAGATGTGGTTCTTGACGGTCTTCTCGGCCAGGTAGAGGCGTCGGCCGATCTCCCGGTTGGTGAGGCCCTCACCGATGAGGTCGAGGATCTGCCGTTCCCGTTCCGTGAGCCGGGCGAGGGCGTCCGGTTCGGCCTCCTTCGTCTGCTCGCCGCGCAGTCGGGCCATCACCTTGGTCGCGGCACTCGGGTCGAGGAGGGACTGGCCGGAGGCCACCGTGCGCACGGCGCCGACCAGGTTCGAGCCCTCGATCTGCTTCAGCACGTACCCCGCCGCACCCGCCATGATCGAGTCGAGCAGGGCCTCCTCGTCATCGAAGGAGGTGAGCATGAGGCAGGCCAGTTCGGGCATGCGCGAGCGCAGTTCCCGGCAGACGGTGACGCCGTCGCCGTCCGGCAGCCTGACGTCGAGCACGGCGACGTGCGGGCGCAACGCGGGGACACGCGCCAGCGCCTGTTCGACCGTGGCGGCCTCGCCGACGACCGTGATGTCCTGCTCGTCCTCCAGCAGGTCGTGGACTCCGCGCCGGACCACCTCGTGGTCGTCGAGGAGGAAGACCCGGATGGGAGTGCTGGGGCCGAGCTTCCCGTTGTCCGTCATCGACGGCTCCTTCCCACGCGTCGGACCCTGGCACCCCGATCCTTCGCGGTTCCGGACCCCGGGTCCAGGGCCGACCGGCCCTGGAGGGGCGGCACTTCGCCATCCGTCCACCACGCACCGCAGGTACCTGTCGTCACCCTGGACTCGAGCACCGGTGTCCGAGAGCATGCGGAGGGAGACATGAACCCGCCGTGAAAGCGCACAGGCACTCGACCACCGGCTCCATGCGGTTGATGCCTCGACCCCGAGCTCACACGCCGCGGCGGTCTGGCCGATACGCGCGCCCGCGCCGCCGCCCTCCACGGCTCGTTCACGGTCACCGCCGACGCACCTCACGGAACGATCCTCCAATGGACCGTCGCGCTGGACTCCGCGCCCCCATGAGACGGCACGCACCCCTGCGACGCGTGCCCTTCCGCCCCACCCGTCCATGGGCCGGACGCCCCATGCCCGGGGACCGGTTCGCACCTCCACCCCTCACCGCAGCGGTGCCAGCCTGGGCCGGGCGGGACTCGGGGAGACGGGTCCCCGAAAGGAGGCGGGGACAGTGGAAGGTCTGCTGATCGTGGGGGTGGACGGCTCGGAGTCCAGCCTGCGGGCCCTGGACTGGGCAGTCGACGAGGCCGAACGCCGCGGCACGGGTCTGCGCGTGGTCCACGCCTCGCGCTGGGAGCGGTACGAGGGACATCAGCCGTCCTTCGACGTCAACCGCCGTTCTGTCGAACAGTACGCCGAGCACATCGCCGCACAGGCCGCCGAGCGCGCCCGGCAACGCGCGCCCCGATCGACGATCACCACCCATGTGGTGCCACAGGACCCGGCAGCCGCACTCATCGAGGCGTCAAGGGAAGCGTCCGCGGTGGTCGTGGGAAGTCGCGGGCGCGGCACGTTCGCCGGTCTGCTGCTCGGCTCGGTGAGCCTGCCCGTGGCCGCGCACGCCGAGACGCCCGTCATCGTCGTACGCGGCGACGACAAGAACGTGAACGGCGGTCTCGGCCGGATCACCCTGGGGGTCGGCCCGCCCGAACGGGCCGCAGCGGCAGCCGAGTTCGCCCTCCGCGAGGCCGAACTGCGGGGCTGCGACGTCCTGGCACTGCGCGCCTGGCGATGCCCGGCCCACGAGCTGCCCGACTACCCGACCGCCGACTTCGCGAACCACGTCGTCCATGCCGAGAACGAGCTGACGGCAGCCCTGCACGACGCCCGGAAGGCTCACCCGGCCGTGACCGTGCACGCGACACCGCACGAAGGGCGGGCGCGGGACGTGCTGGTGGAGTCGTCTGCGCTCTCGGACCTCCTGGTCGTCGGAGCCCGCCGCCGCGGCAGTGGCCTCGGGCTGCAACTGGGCCCTGTGGGGCATGCGGCGCTTCACCACTCCGCATGTCCGGTCGCGATGGTCCCGCACATCTGATCTCGGCCTGCGGCGCTGGACCAGCGGGTCGCCCGAGAGGCCCCACAGCGGCGGCGCGAACGGACGCTCGTCGCCAGACCGCGCCCCCGGGCGGGAGGGGGCGCGGCGCCGTTGTCGGGCGGGTCAGTCCTTCGCGCTCACCGCCGCCGTGTTGTAGCCCTGCGCCCGCAGGACCGGGCGGTGGTCACGGCCGAGCGCGGAGGAGGGCCAGGAGACGGTGACCGTGCGGGACTCACCGGGCAGCAACCAGAGGTAGTTGTCGCCGTACTCGGTCGGCAGCACCCGCGCGCCGTGCTCGTCCAGGAGCGAGAGACGCACCATCGCGGCCACGGACGAGCCGGTGTTGCGGAGCACGGCCGTCGCCTGCTGCCGGGAGCCGGACGGATCGGATCGCCGCAGCGACAGGGAGAGTTTCGTCTTCTTCGCGGAGTTGAGCGCCTTCATGGCGGACGGTTCGCGGTAGCGCCAGTACGTGTTGCGGGACAGGACGGTGCCGCGGGACGAGGTCAGGGTCAGGCGCAGCAGGTGGAGGTCGGGCAGCTTCTTGTCGAAGGGCACCGTGAAGGCCTTCGCGATCGCCGACGGGGCGATGTCGAGGCGGGTCCGCTCGGTGCCGGCCACCCGCCTGCCGTTCAGGTCGTACGCCTCGGCGGTGACCACGGCGTCCTTCAGCGCGTCCGGGGTGTGGTTGAGCGCCGTCACCTGGCCGGTGGTCGGGTCGGCCTGCACGTGATGGCGCTCGCAGGCGGAACGAGAGCCGTAGTAGAAGCCGTTGACGTCGAAGTCGTAGTCGTACGTCTGCCAGACCGTGCTGTGCCAGGCCGGATGGGACATCCACAGCATCAGTCCGCTGGCGTCGTCCCACATGCGGGCGTTCCACGCCTCGAACATCGCCCGGCTGTTCTCGAAGTTGACGAACTGCGCCTTGCGCACCAGGTCGTCCAGGCCGGTCGCCTCGCCCAGCCGTGCCTCGATCGCGGCCAGGTACTGCTGCGGCGCCTGGTTACCGTGCTCGCTCCAGTCGTGGTAGTACCACGAACCGCCGATCGGCCAGTCCGGCTGCTCGTCGCCGATCAGGTTCCGCATGCTCGCCTCGGTCGAGACGACCGGCATCCCGATCTCGGTGTGGAAGCCGAAGCTGTGGCTGCCGTAGAGCGACGGGTCGTAGTAGCGGTCCGGCTCCACCCAGTTGTAGGGGCCGCCGCCGCTGATGATCCCGCCGGCGGAGTTGTTCTGGTAGAGGATGCCGGGCGCCTGCGACTGCACGGCCTGCCGCATGCCGTCGTCGATGGCCTTGGGCGGGTTGCCCTCGTTGGCACCGCACCAGACGACCACGCTCGGGTGGATGCGGTACCGCAGCACCGTGTCGGCGGCGATGGAGTTGTACGCCTCGTGGTCCGGCGGGTCCATGCCCCAGGCGTTGGGGAAGTCGTTCCACACCAGCAGCCCGTGCTCGTCGCACTTCGCGAAGAACTCCTCGCGGTTGCTGGAGCCGACCCAGTTGCGGATCATCGTGAAGTTCATGTCGCGGTGCATGCGCACGGCGGTGTCCATCCGGGAGGACGGCATCCGGCGGAGCAGCTCGTCCCAGCCCCAGTTGCCGCCCCTGACCAGCACCCGGGTGCCGTTGACGCTGATCTTCAGCGGCTCCGGGGTGTTGTCGACCGTCTTGAGGTCGGTCCAGTTCTCGTTGTCGTCGGAGGACTGGATCACGTACGTCTTGGGATACGCCGCCTCCCACAGGACCGCGACCTCGTCGAACCGCTGCGCGGAGCCCAGGTCCACCGTGATCCACTGGTTGTCCTCGTAGGCGGAGGACCAGCGGGAGCCGGCATCGCCGTCGGTGGCGTTCGCGGCCGGGTGCGACGACTCCTCGCTGGAGGCGCCGACCTTGGCGTGCAGCGCCAGATCGGTGCCGGGAGTGCCGCTGTGGATCACCGAGAACGCCCACAGCGAGTTGCCCCAACTGGTGTTCCGCTCACCGCACTTCAGCCGCACGTACCGGGCCGTGGTCTCCGGCACGGTCTCGCGCCGCAGGCTCGCGTCGCCGCCGTTGAAGGGCAGCGGCACGGCGCTGTTGTCGACGGCCTTGGCGTCCGTCCACGTGTCGCCGTCCGTGGACGTCTGCACCACGTACGTCTTCGCGTACGCCCTCTCCCAGGTCACGTCCACCCGGTCGAAGGACTGGACCGCGCCCAGGTCGACCTGGACCCACTGGTCGTCCGCGTAGTCCGACACCCATCGTGTCTTGTCGTCACCGTCACTGACGGCCGCCGGGTCGGTGCCGTCCGCGCTGCTGGAGGCCGTGGCCTTGCCGTGCAGGGCCAGGTCGGTGCCCGCGTTCGCCCGGTCCACGACCGAGAGCCCCCACAGGGAGAAGCCCCAGTCGGTCGCGCGCTTCCCGCACGTGATGCGCACGTGGCGGGCCCGGACCGCGGAGTCGAGGACCACCTGCTGCGTGTACGCGTCCGATGAGGCGGTGAAGGGCAGCGGCACCGCGTACTCGTAGCCGAACTGCCGGATGCCGAAGCGGGTGGTGCGGCGGTCGCTGGTGCGTCCGGAGACCGCCGCGGTCAGGGTGAGGTCGTGCAGGGCCGGGTCGCCGTAGCCGTTGGGCCACCACAGCTTCGGGTCGCGCAGCTTCAGCGCGGGGAAGTCGCCGGGGGCGAAGGTGACCTCGGTGCTCTTCCCGGCCGCGACGGTGACCTTCGTGCTGACCCGCACCCCGCCGAACGCGGCGGTGACGGTGACGTCGTGGGCCGTGGTGTCGGCGTTGCGCACCGGCACCACGATCGTCACCTCGGCGGTCGAGGTGTCCGGAAGCTTCGGCAGAACGGTGTCCACGCGGGGATCGCCGATCACGGCGTGCCCGGTCGAGCGCAGCCGCACGTGGTTCCAGATGCCGGCCGCCCGGTCGCGCACGGCGGGCATCCAGTCCCAGCCCGAAGAGGCGAGGTAGGTCGGCGAGTTGAGGTTCATCTGGCCCGCACCGGCGTCCACCCACGCCTCACCGGCCGGACCCTTGTCGCCGGGGCTGCCGGGCACCGGCATCGGGGTGATCCGCACCGCCAGGGCCTGCGTGCCGCTGGCCAGCAGTCCGGTCACGTCGTACGCGGCACGGGCGAAGGGGAAGGTGAGCGTGCCGGCCTCGTGTCCGTTCAGCCACACCTCCGCCTCGTGGTTGACGCCGTCGAACTCCAGCCAGACGTGCCGTCCCCGGCCGGTGTCCAGGCCGTGCGGCAGCTCGAAGTCCCGCTTGTACCACCAGGAGTGACGCGACAGGGCCTCGGGAGCGTGCAGGTTGCCGAACCCGGCCACCGGGTCGGGCAGCCTGCCCTGCTCGACGAGCGCCCCGTGCACCGTCCCGGGCACCACCGCGGGCAGCCAGCCGCTGGTGTCCACGCCCTTGCGCGACAGGTCACCGCCCGCGCCGTCCGCCCAGTCGTCCATGGTCAGCACCCAGCCGGACTCCAGCGGCACCGTGCCGTCGGCGGCGAGCTCCAGGCGCGGCGGCCGGTGGTCATGCCGGCCCCAGTCGGTCCACCCGGTGGCCGCGGGACGACCGGCGGGCGCGGTGCCGTGCACCTCGAACCCGTTCAGGCCCAGCGGGTTGGCGGAGGACCGCTTGGTGGACGTCATCCGCACCCAGCGCGCCCGCACCGGCTTGGCCGGGGTGATGTCCACCGTGCCGCCGGTCCCAGAGGTCGTGCGGTGGATGCCCGTCCAGGACTTTCCGTCCAGTGACGTCTCCACCGTGAACGCGGTGGCGTAACTGGACAGGATCTCCTTGCCGGTGGTGCCGTCCGACCAGTTGCCGGTCGGCTTCGGCACGAACACCGGGTCGCCCTCGGCGGCTTCGAACGTCAGCCGCACCGAAGCCACCTCGCAGGGCGCCTGCAGATCCACCGACACCCACTGCGGATCGCCGTCCGCGGCCCGCCAGCCGGTGCCCTTGACGCCGGCCGACGTCACCTTGTCCACCACGAACTCCGCGGGCGTGGGCGCGTAGGCGGTGGAGGAGACCCGGACCGGCCGGTACGCGGCCAACTCGCCCTCGGCGGCCGATGATCCGTGCCCTGCGGGCGAGCCCGCCGCGCTCGGCGCTGCGGCAACGCTCCGGCCGGGCAGCGCGGCGGCCAACCCGAACCCGGCGAGCAGGGTCGAACCGGCGGTGACGACCGATCGGCGGGAAGGACGGGAGGGCTGATCCGGTCTTGGTGCCATGGCGAATGTCCCATCGGGTGCGGAAAGGTGGGGCGGGTGCGGCCCTGACCACCGCACCCACCGGGGTGACAACGTTGTCTACGCATGTCCGGACGGAGCCGTCGAGACATGGGGGTGCCCAGGCGGCGAAGTCGCCGGAACCTGAACCGGAATGACAACGTTGCCAAGATTCCGGCCGAGCCTGCTCAAAAGTCAAGGACTGCGCCAGGATTGGTTCACCGGAGAGCACTTGGCCACCCGGACCGACCTGCGCAATCCCGAGAGTTGCGCCGTGCTCGGCCGGGACGTCCAGGTACCCCCGACCTGCTCGCCCCGGTACTGGCTGACTTCTTCGGCGCCACGACGCTGGGGTGAGCGGCGGCGGCTGGTGGCCGCGTTTCGAACGCGACGTGCTGGTCGCATCACTGGCGGAGAACGCCCGACGGTCCTTCTGGGACGAATGGTCGCAGGTCACCTGCCCGACGTGGCCGTCGTCGGTCAGTCCGGCGTCATCTCGCCCGCGGAGATCGACGAGATGTTCCGGCGGCGACAGGGGACCGTGGCCCTGAGCGCCCTGGGTGCGGGACACGACGTTCACCTGGAACGTCCGGCAGTCCTGCGGGGCGTCGCCCTCGAGTTCCTTGCAGGTGCCGACCGAGCCGCCGGCGAACGGACGGCGTAACGGCGCTTTCGCCCCCGGCCGTCGGCCGGTGTTCCGGCCTGGCCCAGCACCGGCCGAGCACTGACCCATCGCGGCCCGATCGTAGGAATCCCCATCACGGCGACACCCCGCCCAGTAAGCTCCCCATCGGCATAGTGAGCATTACATGACGACGGAAGCGGCCTTGCCGCGGGAGGCGCGATGCTTGCGGACACCGTGAGGACATGGGTGGCGGGCTGGGCGATGTCACGGCGCACACCCGCGCCGGTCGAACTGCCGTGGGGGTTCTACATCGAGGTGAGCGACAACCCCGCCGAAGTGGGGCGGCATGTCCTGCCGGAGACCGATGAGGCGCTGGTCCGCAGCGCCGTCGCCTCGGTGACGGTGCCGCGGACCTGGATGAAGATGCCTGCCGAGCCCGACGAGGTCGAGCCCTGGCTTTCGCCGGAGTGGGTGGTCGCCTGGGAGGAGACCGGGCACCTGATGGCCAAGGACCTGACGCACACGCGCCCGGTCGCGCCCAAGGGATACACCGTGACCGTCGAGGACGTCGACGGCGTCGTCCACGTGCGCGTACTGGACGCCACCGGCCGTCCGGCGGCCAACGGGCAGGCCGCGATCCTCGGAGACGCCGCGGTGGTGGACCGGGTGGTGACCGAGGAGGCTCATCGGCGGCGCGGGCTCGGCGGCTTCGTGATGCACACGCTCGCCGACCAGGCCGTGGACCGGGGCGTGGCCGTTGGCGTGCTCGGCGCGACGGACGCCGGGCGCGCGCTGTACGAGACCCTGGGCTGGAAGAAGCATTCGACCTTGGCGGAATGCATCTACCGGCCCTGACCTTGGAAGTTCACCCGGTAGCGCAGGTGCGTGACGCCCCGTCCCTCCAGCCGGCGGACGGGCTCGAGCTCGATGTGGTCACTGCCGAGGTGGTCGAAGAGCCGTCGGCCCTCTCCGAGGAGCACCGGAACCAGGTGGATCTCCATCTCGTCGAGCTGCCCCGCGCGCAGCAGCGCTTGTGCCGCGCCGGCGCCGTGCACCATGACGGGGAGTCCTCCGGCGGCCGCGCGGGCCTGCCGGGCGCAGTCCTCGACGTCGGTGACGAACCGGGCCTGGCCGGGCGGTACGTCGCCGTCGGCGACGTGGTGGGTGAGGACGAAGATCGGTACGCCGTCGTGGTGGTCGCCCTGCCAGCGCCCGGCGAGTTCGAAGGTCCGGCGGCCGGAGATCACCGCGCGGGTCGCCAGTGCTTCGCGGTAGACCTGTCCGTCGGGGCCGTCGGAGTCCCGGTCGTCGAGCCAGTTGAAGAGGCGTCCGCCGTCGCGCCCGAGCTCCTGGCCCGGTTTGTCGTCCGGGCCCGCGATGTAGCCGTCGAGGGACATCGACATGTACAGCCGAATCGGATTGCGCATGCTGGCCTCCGGCGTCCCCCGCGGTGATGGGTGTGTTGCAAGAGATGACCGCCGGCGACCGGCAAACTCATCGGCGCGGCTGGTTCACAGCTCCGCACGGCTAGACGTGACGGGTGTCACAACCTCTCCGCCCAGAAAGATTGTCCCTCCCTGGGGCGTGCCACCGCCGATAGGTGAAACCGTTCTTTCTGCACCGGGAGGAAGCCCACCATGTCCGGCAACACCACTGCGCAAGGTCCAGCCGTTCCCGCTCGAAGGCGCACCGAGCTGCCGGTTGGCGCCACAGCCCTCGCCCGGCCAACGCCCGAGCCCGCGTCGCAGGCGCCGCATCCCCAGGACGCCTCCGTGGACAGGCATGTGCTGGAGGCGCTCCTGGCGGGGCTCGAGGATCTCGTTGCCGGTCGGCACTCGCCCGACACCGCACTCGTCGACCTCACGGACGAGCAGGTCGTCGCGCTCGCCGAGAGCGCGCTGGTCGACATGCTGGCGACCGCGTTGCCGGGCGCGGACGCGTCGAAGGCGACGAACAGCCTCGCCTTCGAGCGAGTGCGGTGCGGGGTCTACTCCGTGCGCGTCCACAGTGCGGTCACGGTCCGCCCCTTCGAGGACTGGCCGCACCTGCGGTCGACGGTCGCGACACAGCTCAAGGGCATCGCCTTGAACGTCGAGTTCGTCGCTCAGATGCGACTGGCATCGGACGGCCGGGCCCACGGGAACCTGGAGGTGGCCGCCGTGCACTACGACGCCATCGCGGCCCTGCAAGCGCGTGAGGCTGCCCTTCAGGGTCAGGTCGAGCCCGTGGCCGGCCTCGCCTCGCTCGTCCTGGGACTGCACCGCTCGGAGCGATGGAACGAAGCGGTGTCCACCGCTCTGCTGGGAAGCTGGACACAGCCGCTGCTGAGCGACCCGGGCAACAGCCGGTCGGCCATGGAACGGCTCAAGGCCGAGGCGCGGACCATTCACACCCAGCTCGTCCCCCTGTGGCGGCGTGAGACAAGTGGCGCGCGCGTATTGCTTCTTGACGCCCCCGCGGGGAACGGCACGACCCTCTACGACCTGGTCGTCAGCGGCACGGCCAGGGAGGACACAACCTCCTTCGACGCGGCCGACGACGCCCGGCTCGGCGTACTGCTCCGCGCCTTGCGACCCGAGGAACGCGCGGTGGTGCTGGCCCGCGCCTGCCCAGGGGTGGCCTCCTGGGAAGAGGCCGCCCTCGTCGCGGGTGCCGCCGACCCTGGCGCCATGGGCAGGCGGGTGCGGCGCAAGGTCAACCGCATCAAGTCCCGCCACGCAGCACGTGCCGCCGCAGCGCTTCGGCGGGGCTCGGAACTCCGGTCGGACCGTCCGGAGTCGGGTGGGCGAGGTGAATAGCGACCGGCAGGTCAGCCTGCGTACGGCCGTTCTCCTCCTGGCAGGCGCGGTCACCGTCCTGGTGGCCGTGCGCAATCCCCAGCTGGGCATGGCCGTGGGGATCGGCGTCGCCGTGGTCACCCTGCTGGACCTGCTGATGGAGTAGCCACGGGGCCCGGCCCGGCACCCGTACCGATGTGACCGCACACGGATCAAGCAGTCGGGCCGGGGCCGCCGGCAGATCTTCCGCCATGTAGATCCGCCGGCGGCCTTCCACGCGCTGAAGGAGATCGTCCTTCAGGGAAGGTCGCTGCTGCCGCCCAGGTTCGCGATCATTCGCCGCAGGACGTTGAGCGCCGCCACATACTCAGCCGCCGGGATGCCGTCATGTATCTGGGCGTGAGCGCGTGCGTTGCGCTCCTTCGCACGGAGTCGTCCGGCCTCACCGGCCTCGGTGAGCGTCAGCGTCCCGCCCTCCTCGTCCATCCAGCCACGCGCGACCAGATCGTCGAAGACGCCGCCGAAATCGATCCCGAGATCATCGAAGGGGACCAGCCGCTCGCTGAGCGTCTCGCGGTTCCAGGTGCCCGGAGCACCGGCGACGTGGTTGAGCGTCCACCAATGCGGCTGAGTGAGGTCTTCCACCGCCAACTCCGCACGAATCCGCCCCACCACGGTGCGGCACGCCACCCCGCTCCAGTAGCCGATGGGCTGGGAAGCAAGCGCCTCCTGGGAGTAGTTCTTCATGATCACGCCCATGCGTTTCTTCTCTCTCCGACGAACTCAGACGAACTCAAACGAACCAGCGAGAGCACGCTAGAAACCCAAGTGCACTTGAGGTCAAGGCCCGACCATCACGACCCGATGGTCACGTCCCTCCGCGCTTGTGGCGATCCCCCGGCGTTGAGAACATGCCGGTCATGTCCAGTTCAGTGGTGACCCAAGGCGACTTTGACGTGCAGGAGTTTCGCAGTCATGGCCGGGTCGACATTCGCAGCACGGTGGACCCGATCTCGCTTCAGGCCAGTCCGGTCCGGAAGGCAGAGTTCAAGGACGCACTCGGGTCAGCCGTCCAGAAAGCCACCAAGGGGATCTTCACCCACGACGTCGAAGTGACGCTGGTGTGGTTCCTCGACGAGTCCCGCCGCTACCAGACCCACTTGGTGGCCGATCTCGACAATGTCCTCAAGCCGATCCTCGATGCGGTCACCGGGCCCGCCGGCATCATGATCGATGACAACCAGATCCAGTCCATCCGCGCCTCCTGGATGACACCTGGACCGCCGACGGGCTTCGAGCTGCGGTTCACGGCGTTGACGGGTGACGACTACCAGGATCGTGAAGGGCTGTCCTTCGTAGAGTTCAGCGCAGATCGCTGCTACAGCCTGCCGCGGGCCGAGAGGTCCGTTCAGGCTTCTCTCGTGCGCGCATACGGAGCATGTCTGGCGGAGTACCAGAAGATGCTCGACGCGGGAGTCTCCGAGAGCGAGGCACGGATGGTGCTGCCCGTCGCGCGGCCGTTCCCGCGCGCACGGCTGGGCAGGTTCGAGGTTGCTCACCCTGCGGATTTCTGACCGCTCCAAGGCTCAGTGGCAGTGGGGAGCGGGTGACTTGCGTCGCCGGCGGGCCAGGTAGAACCCCACGTAGACCGATGTCACCACGAACATCAAGGCGAGTCCGCCCGCGGTCCAGGCCAACGCGATCGCGCCCCCGCCTCCGAGGTCCGCTTCGCGGACGGCCGTCTCGGGGTCGTCCGCCCGGTATCGGACGACCCATCGAGCGCCGTCGGAGCTCTTTCCGCCGCTGCTGCCGACCGGCAGCGTGGCCACCACGGCCCGCCCGTCAGCCATGAACTCGACCTGGCAGTGGCCGATCATGCAGGAGCCGGAGTGGACGAGCGTCGCCTGCGCCCGCTCCCCGTCCCGCAGGGACCGCAGGTGATCGGCCGCCGGGAACATCACCAGCAGCGACAGCGCCCCCAGAAGCAGAGCCATCACCATCGACACCACGATGCCCACGCGCGGCGACGGCTTGCCCGTGGCCGCGGCGTGGTCGTAGACGCTGGGGCCCTTCACTCTCGACAGGTCGTCCACGTCTCTCGCCATCCGATTCCGTCCGGGACACAGCGGCACGTCAATCACGTCACGTCACGCACGTCCGAGCACACGCGCAGCGCTCCGCCGCAGCTCTGTCGCCGGACGACACAGTGGGCTCTTGACCTGGCATGACTCGTTGATCTTTGCACAACCTCGCGCGAACGGCGTCGAGTTGATTCCCGCACGGCCCCACACCGCCTCGCTGCGCCCGGGCGCACGCACGAGGGGCGCGTGCCCCTCACGGCAAGGAGCGGGTGAGCCACAGGAGTTCGCCGCGGTCGTCCGCCGCGGCATGGTCGTGCTCGAACCCGAGCTTCTCCAGGACGCGCAAGGAGGGCGCGTTCCAGGGGCGAACGGTCGACCACAGCCGCGTCCGACCCGTCGCGATCGCGGCGTTCAGCACGGCAGTGGCCGCCTCGGTCGCATAACCCTGTCCGTGCACGCGGCGGAACAACTCGTAGGCGATCTCGGGCTCGTCGACAGAGGCCCGCCCGACCGTCAGCCCGCAGTAACCGATGAAGTCGCCCACATCCCGGCGGACGACGGCCAGCAGGGCGATTCCCGTCCGCACCGATGCGGTGCGCTGATCCTCGATCATCCGCCGGTTGTCCTCGATGGACGGCATACCACCGCCCCGCTCGGCGACGAGCGTGCGATGGGCATCCACATCCGACTCGGTCCAGGGCCGCAACGTCAGTCGCGCCGTGTCGAGTGGGAACGCCATCGGCGGGTACTCCATGGCGCCACCCTAGCCACCGCCCCGCCCGCCCCGCCCGCCCCGCCCCGCCCCGCCCGAGCCGAGCTGAGTGCGACGATCGCGCGACGCTATGCAGCGTTTGCATTTAACCCGCGTGTGCAACTATTGTGGTCGCTCGTAAGGCGCTACCGCATCAACGTCAACGATCAGGGGACCACACCGTGACCTCCATCCCCACCGTCACCCTCAACAACGGCGTCACCATGCCGCAGCTCGGCTTCGGCGTCTTCCAGGTCCCCGACGAGGAGACCACCGCCGCCGTCGCCACCGCCCTGCGCGCCGGATACCGCAGCATCGACACGGCCGCGATCTACGGCAACGAGCGCGGCGTCGGCCAGGCGCTCGCCGACTCCGGCATCGCCCGCGACGAGCTGTTCGTCACCACGAAGCTGTGGAACGCCGACCAGGGCTACGACGCCACGCTCGCCGCCTTCGACGCCTCCCTCGACAAGCTCGGCCTGGACCACGTCGACCTGTACCTCATCCACTGGCCGACCCCGGCCCGTGACCTCTACCTCGACACCTGGCGCGCCCTGGAGAAGCTGTACGCGGACGGCCGCACCCGTGCCATCGGCGTCTCCAACTTCCAGCCCGCGCACCTGGAGCGACTGCTCGGCGTCGCCTCCGTCGTGCCGGCCGTGAACCAGATCGAGCTCCACCCGGGCCTGCAGCAGGCCGAGTTGCGCGCGTTCCACGCCCGGCACGGCATCGCCACCGAGGCCTGGAGCCCGCTCGCCCAGGGCGCCGTCCTCGGCGACGACGCGGTCACCACGATCGCCGCGGCCCACGGCAGGAGCGCGGCGCAGGTCGTCCTGCGCTGGCACCTGCAGACCGGCAACGTCGTCATCCCCAAGTCCGTCACCGAGTCCCGCATCCGGGAGAACCTCGACGTCTTCGACTTCGAGCTGAGCCCGCAGGAGATCGAGGCACTCGGCGCGCTCGACCGCGGCCTGCGCACGGGCCCGGACCCCGACACCCTCAACTGACCCCACCCCCGCCACTCCCCTACTCGAACCCCCCACACGCAGGACAGATCGAGGTACCACCATGAGCATCCGCTCCCTGCTGCCGGGCCGCGTCGGCTTCGGCACCGCCCCGCTGGGCAACATGTTCCGCGCCATCCCCGACGACGAGGCCGCGGCCACCGTGCAGGCCGCCTGGGACCAGGGCATCCGCTACTTCGACACCGCGCCGCTCTACGGCGCGGGCCTCGCGGAGATCCGGCTCGGCGACGTCCTCGCCGACAAGCCCCGCGACGAGTACGTCCTGTCGACCAAGGTCGGGCGGATCATCCTCGACGAGGTCGAGGACCCCACGAGCCGTGAACTCGGCGAGAAGGGCGCCCTGTTCGAGCACGGCCGCCCCAACAAGATGGTCAACGACTACAGCGCCGACGCCACGCTCCGCTCCGTCGAGGACAGCCTGAAGCGCCTGAAGACCGACCGCCTCGACATCGTCTGGGTCCACGACGTCGCGCAGGACTTCTACGGCGACGCCTGGGTCGGCGTGTACGAGAGCGCCCGCACGGGCGCGTTCCGCGCCCTGACCCGGCTGCGCGAGGAGGGCGTCATCAAGGCCTGGGGCCTCGGTGTCAACAAGGTCGAGCCGCTGGAGATGACCCTCGACCTGGACGAGCCGCGGCCCGACGCCTTCCTGCTCGCCGGCCGCTACACCCTGCTCGACCACGAGCGGTCCCTCCAGCGGCTGCTGCCCGCGGCCGCCGAGCAGGGCGTCGACCTCGTCGTCGGCGGCCCCTACAGCTCCGGCATCCTCGCCGGCGGCAGCCACTTCGAGTACGCCGAGGCGCCCGCGCACATCGTGGAGAAGGTCGGCCGCATCAAGGCGCTGGCGCAGGAGCACGGCATCGGCATCAAGTCCGCCGCGATCCAGTTCGTCCTGGCCCACCCGGCCGTCGCCGCCGTCATCCCCGGGGCCTCACGCCCCGGCCGCATCGCCGAGGACCTCGCCGCCGCGGCCCAGGACGTCCCGTACGCCTTCTGGAAGGCCCTGCGCGACCAGAAGATCATCGCGAACGACGCGCCGGTCCCCGTGAAGGACGCCGCCTGATGAGCGCCGAACCCACCACGGACCCGGCCGAGGCCTCGACCACGGTCACGCTGGACCTGACGCACCCCGCCGATCACGTCTGGGAGCTCATCGGCGGCTTCGGGTCCCTGCCGGACTGGCTCCCGTACATCACGGACAGCCGGCTCGACCGCGGCGGCCGGCTGCGCACGCTGACGAACGCCGACGGCGGCGTCATCGTCGAGCGCCTGGAGACCTACGACGCGTCGGCCCGCAGCTACGGCTACTCCATCGCGCAGGCCCCCTTCCCCGTCAGGGGCTACCGCTCCACCCTCCAGGTCGTCGACCGGGGCGACGGCGGCTCCCGGGTGGAGTGGTCGGGCACGTTCACCCCGCACGGCGCCACGGCCGACGAGGCGATCGCCCTGTTCGAGGGCATCTACCGGGACGGTCTGGCCGCGCTGGCCGACACGCTCGCACGCCCCCGCGCCTGAGCGAGAGCCGTCACGACGGAGTCCCTGGCCCGATCGGGCCAGGGACTCCGTCGTTCACGTGCGCAGGCTGCGCAGGTCCACGGCGTCCGCCATGGCGCGCATCCCCGCGTCGTCGGGGTGGATGTGGTCGCCGGAGTCGTAGTCGGGGTTGAGGGCCGCGGGATCGGCCGGGTCGCGCATGACGCGGTCGAAGTCGATGACGTCGTCGAAGGCTCCGCCGGTACGGATCCAGTGGTTGACGTCCTGGCGGATCGCCTCGGCGGCCGGGCTGTAGTAGCCGTTGCCCTTGTCCGGCATCAGGGTCGCTCCGATGATCCGGACGTGGGCGCCGTGGGCCTCGTCGATCAGCGTGCGGTAGCCGTCGATGAGGTGCTGGGCGGTGAGGGGCGCTCCGTCCGGTCCGGCGTTGTTGCCGATGTCGTTGATGCCCTCGAAGAGGATCACGTCCTTGACGCCGGGCCGGCCGAGGGCGTCGTGCCGGAAGCGCTTCAGGGCGCTCACGCCCTGCCAGAGGTTGGGCACGTCGGTCAGGACGCGGTTGCCGCCGATCCCGGCGTCGACGACGCCGAGCCGCTGCGGGCCGTGGCCCGCGGCGAGGCGCACCGCGAGGAGGTCGGGCCAGCGGGTGTAGGTGCCGGTCGAGGAGTGGTAGCCGTCGGTGATGGAGTCACCGAACGCGACGACGGTGCCCTTCGCGGTCGACGGCACGACGTCGAGGCCCGCGAGGTAGTACCAGGACGTCGTGGTCGCCGTGAACGCCGCGGGGCTGTCGTCGGCGGTATGGTCCCCGGAGGCCACGTAGGTCGTGTCGAAGGCGTCCGAGTGCCAGGTCGACGTGCCGGTCGGGCCGGGCAGATGGAGGCTGACGAGCAGGTTCTGTTCGGCGCCGACCGTCATGGGGACGGCGTCACTCACCGCCTCCGCGCCCGCGTCGACGGTCAGTCGCCCGGATCCGCCGAAGGTGACGCGGCGGCTCGTTCCGGTTTTCGCCTCGCCGCCGCTCGCCTGGACGGCGACGTCCACGGCGTCGACGCGCAGCGGCTCGGGGCTGTAGCGGTTGGACAGGGTGATGCGGGGCTGCGAGCCCGCGACGCTGCTGTGCACCACCATGCGGAGCGTCGTGTCG
This sequence comes from Streptomyces sp. KL116D, assembly GCF_030766975.1. NCBI lineage: Bacteria > Bacillati > Actinomycetota > Actinomycetes > Kitasatosporales > Streptomycetaceae > Streptomyces > Streptomyces sp. KL116D. Next base: position 660,790 of record NZ_JASERH010000136.1, read on the forward strand.
GTGAACGACGGGCCGCCCGTGGTCATGCTCGGCGACCATGCGGCGACGCGCCGTCCGGTGGCGTCGGGCGCCGCGGCGGTGGGTGGGGCGGTGGCCAGGCCGAGCGCCAGGAGCATGCCGAGCAGCGGCGCGAGGGCTCTGGCGCCCGTTCGGCGCCCGCTCCTCGCCGGACGGCGGTCGGGCCTGCCGGGTCGTCGGCTCATTCAGACCACCAGACCCGTGAGCGCGGCCGTCTCGCCGGGCTTCAGCGTCACGCGCGTACTGCGGCCGCCCGCCGTCACGGTGGTCGTGCCGCCCGCGGCGCTGTGCAGGGACGCCTCTCGTACCCGGCCCCGTTCCCAGGCCATGTCGAGGGTGAACCCGCCTCGCGCGCCCGCCCCCTTGACGGAGCCGGCGGCCGCCCACGCGTCGGGCAGGGCGGGAAGCAGTTCGATGTGGCCGGGCCGGGAGTAGACGAGCATCTCCAGCATGGCCGTCGGCGTGCCGAGGTTGGCGTCGATCTGGAAGATGGCGCGGGTGTCGGAGACCCGGTACATGTCGAAGAAGTTCATCGCGGTGCCGGTGTCGCCGCCCGCCCAGGGCTTCAGGTTGGTGAGCACCAGGTCGTAGGCGTTGTCGGCGTGCTTGAGCCGTGCCCAGCACGCGGCCCGCCAGGCGCACGCCCACCCGTAGCTCTCCATGCCGCGCGCGGTGAGCAGTTCGGTGGCGCCCTTGAGGATGACGGGGTCGCCGGCGTCCGGGCGGATCCGGTCGCCGGGGAAGAGGTTGATGAGCGGGGAGAGGTGCCGGTGCGTGGTCTCGCCGAGGTTGTCCTCGCTCATCCACTCCTCCAGCCAGCCGGTCTTCGGGCTGACGCGCGGCAGGTAGAGGCGTTCGCGGAGGGCGGCGACGGTCGTGGCGTGTGCGGTGTCGCGGCCCAGGGTGCGGCACGCCTGCTCGTAGTGGCCGAACAGGGACCACAGGAGTTCCTGGGTGTAAGTGATGCCGCGGGCGTCCTGCGGACCGTGCTCGGGCGACCAGTCGTGGTCGTCGACGAGGACCTGGCGGCCGTCGACCGTGGTCTCGATCAGGCGCGCCTCCCAGAACTCGCAGGCGCCCTTCAGCAGGGGGTGGATGCGTGCGAGGTAGGCCGCGTCCTGGGTGAACTCGTAGTGCTCGTAGAGCGATTCGCACAGCCAGGCGTTGCCCGCCGGGTGCCACCACCAGCCGAGGCCGCCGTACGGGTTGGTGGAGAACGCGACCGTCCAGCCGGCGACCTCGCCCGAGGTGTTGCGGTAGCGGTTGCGGGGGTCCTGGAACTTCTCCTGGGTGACCTTGTTCCACGCGGGCAGCTGGGCCAGGCAGTAGTCGGCGAACGCCGTGAAGGTGTCGCTGTCACCGGCCCGGTCGGCGAGCCAGTAGTTCATCTGGATGTTGATGTCGGTGTGGTAGTCGCCCATCCAGTCCGGGGTGTTGCCCTCCAGCCACACTCCTTGGAGGCCCATGGGCAGTCCGTCGCGCGACCCGCAGAGGGTGAGGTAGCGGCCGAACTGCAGGTAACTCGCCTCCAGTTCGGGATCCGGTGCCGCTCCGGCGGCGGCGCGCGCCTTGAGCCGCGCCCAGGTGTCGAGCCGGCGCTGCCGCGAGGTGGAGGAGCCGAGGTCGAGGGTGAAGCGCTCGTAGCGGGGCCGGTAGTCGGCGACGTGCGTGTCGCGCAGGACGGTGCCGGAGTGTGCGACCGCGGCGCGGGCCTTGGTCCGGGCGAGCTCCAGGGGGTCGGCGCCCGGGTCGCGGAAGCCGTTGGCGTGGTCGGGGGCGTAGTCGGTGCCGCCGCTGATGACGATCACGACTTCGGCGCAGTCCGTGAAGGTGACCCGCGAGCCGCTCGCGGCCACCTCTCCCCCGCCCTGGCCTGCGGCCGCCGTGGCGGCGGCCGCGTAACGCAGGCCGTTGCCGAGGGTCGCGGCGAACGAGGCGACGCGGCGAGCGGCGTCCGGGGTGGTCGACTCGCCGTGGGTGCCGGACAGGGCGAGGGCTCCGGTGAGCTTGCCGCCGCCGCTCTGGCTGAGCCGGATGACGAGGGCGTCGTCGGGGGCGCTGACGAACATCTCCCGCGTGTAGCGGACCTTGCCCTTGGTGTACGTGGTGGTGACCAGGCCGTTGCTGAGGTCGAGGGTGCGCCGGTAGTCGGTGACGGCCGCGCGGTCGTGGCCCGGCATCATCAGGGTCGTGCGCGCGAGGAGGGTGAGGCTTCCGAAGTCGTCGCGACCGTAGGGGAGTTGGCCGTCCGAGTCGGGGGTGTCGTTGGCGCCTCCCGTCCACATCGAGGCGTCGGTGAGGTGGCAGATCTCGGCGGCCGGGTCGCCGCCGACGAGGGCGCCGAGCCGGCCGTTGCCGAGCGGCAGGCCCTGCTCGATGAGGAGCTCGTCGTCGGCGGGTTCCGGGTACCAGAGGGTGGTGGCCCTGGCGGCGGGGACGAGGGGGGAGCCGGCCGGGCGGCGTGGTGCGGCGTGCGCGCTGAAGGCGGGGACGCCGCTCAGGGCGAGGGCGGCGCCGAGTCCGAGGACGAGGCGGCGGGACGGTCCGGTGCTCATGGGTGCGGGGATCCTTCCGTGCGGCGGCAAGGGAGGCCCGGCGCGGCGGCGACGGCCGCGCCGGACCGGAGGTGAGCTGGGACCGTCGGCTACGACAGCTTGATCAGGCGGGAGCCGTGCGCCGGCACGTCCGACGCGGTCCAGCCGCGCTTGAACGAGCCGAGGTTCTCGCGCGCGACGACGTCCCGCAGCCGCTGGGGACCGTGCACGCCGAGGTCCTTGAAGTCCACGCTGATGGAGGCGGGCGACGAGCCCATGTTGTAGACGGCGAGGTAGGTGTCGCCGCCGACCTTCTTCGTCCACACCTGCGTGTCGCCGTCACGCAGCTGCTTGGGCAGCACGGCGGCCTGATCGACGGCGATGACCTCGGGGTTGGTGAGGATGGCCCGGGCCTTGTCGTCGAGGAAGTAGATGTCGCCGCCCACGTACAGCGGGGCGGACGCCATCGACCAGAAGGTCATCACGGACTGCCGCTCGGTGTCGTTGATGCCGTCCTGGAGGCCACTGCCGGTGTTGTTGTTGATCGGCATGGAGTCGAGGTCGGCGAGGTAGTCGGGGGCGCGCACCTTGTCGAGCCACTTGGGCAGGTCGGTCCACCGGTCGTCGACGGAGCTGGTCCAGCTGCTGGTGGTCTCGCAGTAGCACTCGACGTCGGTGTCGACGCGCACCCCGTTCGCGTAGGGCCGCAGGCCGTCACCGGCCTCCAGGTCGACGGGCCAGGCGCTCGCGGTCAGCCACATCTTGCGGCCGCTGTGGTCGATGGCGGTCGACCAGGCCTTGATGTCGGCAACGTTGTCCTTCGTCACGCCGTCGATCTTGATGAAGTCGACGCCCCAGGCGGCGAGCCGGGCGACGATGGAGTCGATGTAGTCCTGGGCGCACGGGTTGGAGTAGTCGATCTTCCAGCTGCCGCCCCACTTGTTGGTCGGGGTCAGCGGCTTGACCGCGATGTCCTGGGCGTGGCAGTCGGTGCCCAGGATCGGCGCGTTCTTGTCGTAGACCTCCTTCTCCAGGCCGGCCGCCCCGTACAGGCCGAGCTTGAGGCCCTTGCCGTGCGCGTAGTCGGCGATCGCGCCCATGCCGTTGGGGAAGCGGTCCTTGTCGGCGTCCGGGATGCCGTTGGCGTCCGAGTGGTAGGTCCAGTCGTAGGTGAAGTTCCAGCCGGCGTCGATGTTGAGGTATTTGTAGCCGGCCGAGGACAGCTTGCCGCTGAGCGCGTCGGCGGCGTTCCTGATGTTGCCCTCGTTCAGCCAGCGGGTGCCGTAGCCCTCGCGGGAGGACGACTCCACGCTCCAGCTGCTCCAGCCCATGAACGGCTTCACGTACGGGGTCTTGGCCTCGGCCGAGCCGGCGGACAGCGCCAGGGACAGGGGCAGGGTGCAGGCGGCGGCGAACGCCAGGGTACGGGTGCGGGATCTCACGGAAGTGCCTCCAGGCGGTGGGGAGTTACTACGGGTGAGCTACGACTTGAGACCGGACATCGCGATGCCCTGGACGATGTGGCGCTGCGCCACCAGGAACATCACCACGAGCGGCAGGATCGCCACGACCGTCCCGGCGAACAGCTCGGGCAGGTTGACGGTCTGGGACGTGAGGAAACTGGACAGGGCGATCTGCACGGTCCAGCTGCTGGGGTCCTGGCCGATCATCAGCGGCCACAGGAAGGAGTTCCACGCCTCGATGAAGGAGAGCGCGCCGAGCGAGGCGATCATCGTGGTCGAGTTGGGCAGGATGATCCGCCCGTACACACCGAGGTAGCTGAGGCCGTCCAGGCGGCCCGCTTCCTCGATCTCGGCGGGGAAGGACAGGTAGAAGCTGCGGAAGAGGACGACGGCGAAGGCGTTGAACACGCCGGGCGCGATCAGCCCCCACATGGTGTTGACGCCGCCCAGGGAGCCGACCACGACGAACGTCGGCAGGAACGTGACGGCCTGCGGGATCATCAGCGTGCCCACGATGACGGCGAGGACGGCGGAGCGGCCCGGCACGGCGATCCGGGCCAGGGCGTAGCCGGCCATCGACGCGAACAGGGTGGACAGCGGTGCCGTGATGACGGCGATGACGAGGGAGTTGACGATCGAGCGGCCGAAGGGACGCTCCGGGTTGTCGAAGAGCGAGCTGAAGTTGTCCCAGTGGAGCGCGGACGGCAGCCAGTGCCAGTCGGTGGCGGTGACCTCGGGCGTGCTCATGAAGGCGTTGCGCAGCAGGACGTAGAACGGGATCAGGAAGACCGCGGCCAGCAGGCACAGCACGAGGTACGTGAGGGCGGAGCCGAGGGCGCCGCCTCGATATCGGTTCATGACTTCAGTCCTTGTCGCGGGCGAACCCGAGGATGCGCCCCTGCAGGAACGTGACCAGCACGATCAGCAGTGTCAGCAGGAACGCGCCGGCCGAACCGACGCCGTAGTCCTGGTCCTGGAGGGCGACGCCGTACAGGTGCGTGAGCGGGGTGCGCACGGGCTCGCTGCCGAGCGAGGCGCCGGTGGAGAAGATCGCGTAGAACTCGTCGAAGGCCTGCAGCGCCGCGATGAACATCAGGAGCAGGATGGCGATGGAGGTGTTGCGCAGCATGGGGAAGGTGATGCTGCGGAAGGTCCGCCACGCTCCGGCGCCGTCCAACGAGGCCGCCTCGTAGAGGTGCTGGGGGATGGACTGGAGTCCGGCGATGAACAGGATCATGTAGAGGCCGACCTGGAGCCAGAGGCGCAGGGTGACCAGGACGATCCAGTACAGGGGCGGGCTCTGGGTCTGGATCCACGGGGTGGGGTCGGCGCCGAAGAGGGCGCCGAGGGTGTTGGCGAGGCCCGAGGGGACCCCGCTGAACAGGGCCATCTTCCAGATCATCGCGGCGGCGACGTAGCTGACCGCGGCGGGCAGCAGGAACGCGGTGCGGAAGAAGGACCGGCCGCGCCTGACCCGGTTGACCAGGACGGCCAGGGCGAGGGACGCGACGAAGGTGAGGGGGACGATGAGCGCGGTGAACAGCACGATCATCGTGAGCGAGTCGCGGAAGCGCTCGTCGGCGAGGAGTTCCTGGTAGTTGTCGAGCCCCACCCAGTTGCCGAGGGCGATGGTGCGGCGGGCCTCGCTGAAGCTGAGCAGGAAGCTCCAGCCGATGGCGACGTAGCGGAACAGGCCGAGGCCGAGCAGCATCGGCGCGGTCAGGACGATGAACGCGAGGGCCTTGGACCGCCGTTCGGTCAGCCGCCGACGGCGCGGGGCCGCGGCGGACGCGGGGCGCGCCGCACTTCCCCGTAGGGGCGTGGTGACGGTCATGCCGGGTCAGCCCATCTGCTTGTCGAGTGCGCTCTGCGCGGTGGCCTGGGCCTTGCTCAGGGCCTTCTCCGGCGCGGCGCCCTTGGCTATCTCGGCTGCCGCGGCGATGAAGGATGCCTGCATCGCCTGGGTCCACTCGGCAGGGAAGGAGATGCCGTTCTTGTTCGCGATGGCCACGGCGTCCTTGGCGGCCCCCTTCTTCAACTCCGGCGTCTTCGCGGCGACTTCCGCCTGCGGCGGAACGTGGAAGCCGTACTTGACCGCCCAGTCGATCTGGATGTCGGTCTGCTTGATCCACAGCCACTGGAGGTACTTCTTGGCCTCCGCCACGTGCTTGCTCTTGGCATTGACCGCCTGTGTCCAGCCGCCGAGCCGGGCGACGGGCTTGCCTGCGGAGTCGTACGCCGGCCAGGGCACGACGCCGAAGTCGTCGCCGAGCTCCTTCTCGATGGCGGGCAGCGACCACATGCCGCCCCACTGCATGGCGGCCGCGCCCTGGTTGAAGGCGCCGGGGTCGTACCAGTCGGTGGTGAAGCCGAGCAGTACCGACTTGTCGGAGTGCAGTTGGTGCAGGCCGCCGATGGAGCGGGCGGCGTCCGCGTAGACGACCTTCTTGCCGTCGATGAGGTCGACGCCCTGTGACCAGGCCAGCAGGTAGGGGCTGTCGCCGATGCCGTCGTTGCCGATGAACAGGCCCTTGACCCCGTCGGTGGTCAACTTCTTCGCCGCGTCGACGAGTTCGGCGAAGGTGGTGGGCGGGGTGACGCCGGCCTTCTTGAGCAGGGACTTGCGGTAGTAGAGGACCATCACGTCGTCGATGGTTTTGATGCCGTAGAGCTTGCCGTCGACGGTGAGGTAGTCGAGGTCCGCCTTATTGAAGCCGCCCTTGGCCGCGCCGTAGACGTCGTCGAGCGGTTCGAGCTGGCCGGCCCGGGCCATCTCCGCCCGGAAGTCGCCGAGTTCGAAGATGTCGGGGGCGTCGGCGCCGAGCAGCGCCGCGTTCAGCTTGGTCTCGTACTGGGAGGTGTCGGCGCCCCACACCACGTTGATCGCGACGTCCGGGTTGGCCTTCGTGTACTGCTCCGCGTACCGCTTGACCGCGGCCTGCGTGCCCTCCTCGCCGTACTGGTGGTACCACTGCGTGAGCGTGACCTTGGCGCCCTTGGCGGCGGCGGTGCCCTGCGGGTTGCTGGAGCAGGCGACGGCCGCGCCCGCGACGAACAGGAGGGACGTGCCGAGGAAGCCTCGGCGGGACAGCGCGGAGCTGGCGGACATGGCAGTGCCTTTCCGGGGACGGACGGGTGTGGTGTCTGGGCGCTGAGCGTGTGCGACGTCGGTCGGGTCTGGTGCGTGCGGGTCAGGTGCGTGCGGGTCAGGTGCGTGCGGGTCAGGTGCGTGCGGGTCAGGTGCGTGCGGGTCAGGCGGTGAAGAGCGACTGGATGCCGACGGCGGCCGCGCCGCGCGCCCATTCCTCCCAAGGCAGTGGGCGCACGATGAGCGGGCAGCGGGCGGCCGCGCCGAAGACCTGCGTGGCGAAGGCGGCGCGGATCTGCTCCTCGAAGAGGTCGTACGCGGCCAGGCCCTCGCCGGAGACCACGACGCGCTCGGGGCCGACCACATTGACGACGGCGGCCAGGCCCAGACCGATGGCCTGCCCCGCCTCGGCGAACACGGCGCGCACGGCCGTGTCTCCGGCGTGGGCGCGGTCCATGGCACCGGTGAGGTCCAGGGCGTCGTCGCCCGCGGCCGCGCGGGCCCGGGCCACGATGGCCTGTTCGGAGGCGATGGCCTCGACGCAGCCGCGGCCGCCGCAGTGACAGTCGGGGCCCGAGCCCGCGGCGACCGGGATGTGCCCGATCTCGCCGGCGACGCCGAAGCCGCCCGCCACCACGTGCCCGCCGACCACGAGTCCGCAGCCGATGCCGGCGCCGACCGTGACCAGGGCGAAGGAGTCGGCGCCCACGCCTTCACCGAACCACTGCTCGGCGACGGTGAGCGCCTTGACGTCGTTCTCCACCGTGGTGGTCAGCCCGGTCGCCTCGCCGAGGAGTTCGGCGAGCGGCACCTCGCGCCAGCCGAGGAACGGCGAGTAGCGCACCACTCCCCCGGCCCGGTCCACGTCACCCGAGACCGACACCCCGAGGGACTGCGTCCGCCCCTGGAACTCGGGCAGCAACTCGGCGACCAGCGCGGCGATGTCGGCGACCACCGCATCGACCTCGTTGCCGGACACGGGCATCCGCCGGGCCGCCCTGACCTGCGCCCGCAAGTCCGTGACGACGCCGATCAGTTCGTCCGCGGTGACCTTGACGCCGACGAAGAACTCCCGGTCCGCGCGGACGGCGACGGGGTGTGCGGGCCGTCCCGCCCCCTCCACCGCCCGCTCCTGCTCGGGCAGTTCCTCCAGGTACCCGGCGTCGAGGAGCGGCCGGACCGCCTTGGTGACGGCGGCGGAGGAGAGTCCGGTGATTCGGGCGATCTCGGGGCGGGCGACGGGTCCGCGGGTCAGCACGGTGGTGAACACCGAGTGGGCGGCCGGGGACGAGAGCACCTGCGCTCGGCTCAGCAACATGGAGGCAACGTAGGGGTAATAATTTCCTTCGTCAATATTTGATTTCAAGGAATCCGGGGCCTACGCTCCGGCCCATGTCTCAGGTGTCCTACGCAGCGTCCAGCCGCACGTTCCTGCTCACCACGCCGTCCACGTCCTACGCACTGCGCATCGCCGAGGACGGCGATACCCCCCAACACCTGCACTGGGGCGGCCCTTTGACACTTGATCAGGCCGCCACCCTCACGCCGTACGACGGGGTCACGAGCAGCTTCGCCTCAACGGGCGGCGAGGAACTGGCCGTTGAGGCGGGACCGCGCTTCGGCCCGCCCTCGCTCCTCGTCCGGTACGCGAACGGCGCACGCGGCGTGGAGTGGGTCCACGAGGGCCACCACATCGACGGCGGCCGTCTGGACATACGTCTGCGCGACCGTCACCATCCCCTGGAGATCACCCTCCACTACGTCGTCCACGACGACAGCGACGTCATCGAGCGCTCGCTCTCCCTGCACCACGGCGGAAAGCCCGGCGACGATCCCGTGGAAGTGCTGCGCGGCGACGCCGCCTGCTGGTCCGTACCCGCGCGGTCCGCCGAGCGCCTCAGTCACGCGGTCGGCGACTGGTCGGGCGAGACACAGCTGCGGCGCACCCCCGCCCCGTACGCCGAGACGACCTTCACCAGCCGCCGCGGCATCAGCAGCCACCAGGCCGCGCCGTGGCTGATGGTCGACGCGGGCGACGCCGACGAGGTGCACGGCGAGGTGTGGAGCACCGTCCTCGCCTGGTCCGGGAGCTGGCGGATCACCGCGCACCGGGACCACACCGGGGGCCCGCTCACCGTCACAGGCGGATCCGGGCACGACGGCACCACCTGGCACCTGTCACCGGGCGAGACGTGGCGGTCCCCCGTGTTCGCGGGACTGTTCAGCACGGGCGGCTTCGGCGCCACGAGCCGGGCCTGGCACGCGTACACCGCGACCCACGTCCTGCCACGGCCCGACGAAGTGCGGCCCATCGTCTACAACGGCTGGGAGGCCGCCGGCTGGGACGTCACCCTGCACGGCCAGACCGAACTGGCCGCGCGGGCCGCGGACCTCGGCGTGGAACTCTTCGTCGTCGACGACGGCTGGTTCGGACAGCGCACCAGCGACGCCGCGGGACTCGGCGACTGGCACCCCAACCCGGAGCGCTTCCCCGACGGCCTCACCCCCCTCATCGACGAGGTCCGCACACTCGGCATGCGGTTCGGCCTGTGGGTGGAACCCGAGATGACCAACCCGGACAGCGACCTGTACCGCGCCCACCCCGACTGGGTGCTGCACCAGCCGCACCGCCGCCGCACCGAACTCCGCAACCAGCTCGTCCTCAACTTCGCCCGCCCCGACGTCACCGACTGGGCCCACGAGTGGCTCGACCGGCTGGTCGGCGACCACGCGATCGACTTCCTCAAGTGGGACATGAACCGCGCGTTCACCGAGGCCGGCTGGCCGGGCGCGCCGGACGGCGAACGGCTCTGGGAGGCGCACACCCGCGGCGTGTACGCGGTCATCGACCGGCTGCGCCGGGACCACCCGCACCTGCGGATCGAAGGCTGCTCGGGCGGCGGCGGCCGCGCCGACCTCGGCATGCTCGCCCACACCGACCAGACCTGGATCTCCGACAACACCGACGCCGTCGACCGGATCGCCATCCAGCACGGCTACAGCCAGATCCACCCCGCCCGCACCATGTCCGCCTGGGTGACGGACAGCCCCAACCCCCACACCGCCCGCACCACCCCCCTCCGCTTCCGCTTCCACATCGCCATGGCCGGCGCCCTCGGCATCGGCGGCGACCTCACGCGCTGGAGCGCGGACGAACTCGCCGAAGCCCGCGAGCAGATCGCCCTGTACAAGGACGTCCGCCCCGTCGTGCAGTTCGGACAGCAGCACCGCCTGCCCGATGCCGTCCAGTACGTCCTGGACGACCGCGCCGTGATCATCGCCTGGGGCCCGGCCCGTACCCTCCGACTGACCGGCCTCGATCCCGCAGCACGGTACGAGGACCAGGACACCGGCGCGGTGCACGAAGGGGCGGTGCTGCTCGGGCACGGGCTGCGGCTCGCCCCCGAGAAGGGGGATCATCCGAGCGTGCTGATGCGTCTGCGGCGCCGATAGCCGGTAGCCGGTAGCCGACGCACCCGGGGCGGGCGCGCCGACCTACCGGCCCGCCCCGGGTCACAGGCCGGCAGCGGTGAGGATGCGGTACATCCGGGTCGGCGGTAGTGCGGCGTTGGCAGCGGCATCGTCGGCGACCTGCGGGTCCGGGTCGGACAGCAGTTGCTCCAGCAGGTCGTCCGTCGTGTTGGGGTGACGGGCGACCCCGCGGCGCACGAAGGGCTCGGCAGCGGTGGCGAGTCGCCGGAGGCCCGGCACGGGCAGGTCCGCGTCCTGAAGGGCGACGTAGCGTACGTGGGGATCTGGTTCGTCGAGGAACGTGCGCAGCACGTGCCGGGGGAAGTTGGGGTGCTCGACGAGCGGCGGCCGGATGTGTGACACGTCGCCGTGTCCTCGCACCAGCGCTTCCAGGACGTCCGGTGGGGTGTCCGGCCGGCGGGCGGCAGCGCGGCGGACCGCGAGGTCCGGATCGTCGTCCAGCCGACGCCATGCTTCTTCGGGGAGGTCGCGGCAGGAGGCCAGTACGCGCCGGAACGCCGTGTGCCGACTGTCCAGGTAGGTCATCCGCTCGTCGAGAGGCGCTGCGCGCAGCCAGCCAGGTTCGGCGAAGTTCCAGCTCAGAGCCACCTCGGCCGCAATGTTTCCCTCCGCGCGCTCGGCTTCCACGAGCGCATACAGTCGGTCCCGGGTCGCGGCGTCCACATGGCGACCCTGCGCCACCGCGACCCGCACGAGCGGGTCGTCGATCGCCATGAGCCGCTCGGCCATCTCCGCCGAGAGATGGGGGTTCTCCGCGACAGCCTGATACGTCTCCTCGTCCTCGCTCCCCAGGAGCCGCGCGAACTGCTCCGACGTGAGCGGGACGTAGCGCGCCACGTTGTTGCGGACGGCAGGGGCGGGGTCGGCCAGGCAACGTTCCCTCCACTCCGGCGGGACACCTGGCTGCCGGTGCTCGGTGGCGGCGGCACGGACCTGCGGATCCGGGTCGGCGAGCAGTGCCACCTGCACGGCGAGGGGCCGGTCGGACCAGGCCCGGGCGACCGCCGCGCGCAGGCTCGGACTCGGCGCACCGACGAGCTCCGTCCGGGGCCGGCCGTAGGCTTCCTCCAGGGCGTCGATCCCGATCGTCACTTCCCGCTCCACCTGCCGCGGACGAAGTCCGCGTACCCGTCGCGGATCGCCGGATCGGGATGCCCGGCGATCCGCGCGCGCATCGCCGCGGAGATCCGGTCTCCGTGGAGGCCCACGGCGGTGCTGTCGTCGCCGTGCGTCAGCAGAGCTTCGACCACGGCGTCCGCCAGCCGCCCGGGACGCAGCGAGATCCCGTCCCGGCCGGCCGCATGTGCGGCCAGGCGCACCAGGACGTCGTGCGGGGCCGCCGGGTTCCGCCCCAGGCCGGACAGGTGCGGATGAGCGAGGCTTGTCATGCGCCCAACCTAGCGAGGCCCCCTTCGCTGAAGGTCAACAGCCCGTTCTCCGTGACGAGATGCTGGGGAAGACATTGAATGCCGGTTCTCGGTCAGTCCCCGGTCAGCCGGGCGGCGGCCTCCCAGTTGCGCAGCCACAGGACGAGGTGCCAGTCCTGGTCGTTGGCGAGCGGGTCCGCCGTGTGCGCGGCCCGTCCGTCGACGGCGGACGGCATGACGAAGGCGCAGGTGGCCGAGCCGTCCTCGCGATAGTTGGCCATCCCTGCCCGCAGGATGTGCGCGGCGATGCCGTCCGTGTGATCGGTGCGCAACTCTTCGGGCAGGCGTAGCAGTGTGCAGGCGGTCAGGGTGCTCCAGTGGTGCGGGAAGACGTCTCCCCACAGCCGGTCGGCTCCGAACCAGTAGCCGTCCCAGTGTCTGATCGGGATGCCGTGCAGGCGCACGTGCGGCTGTGGGCCGGAGAAGGCCAGCAGCCATGGCAGTCGCTCCTTGACGGCGGTGAGGAACACCGGGTCGCCGGTGAGCCGGTGGGCGTCGGTCAGCAGGTCGAGCAGCGGGGCGACCATGGACTGTTCGTAGGCCACTTCGTGCGGCGGCAGGCGCGGGCCGGCCTTCACGAAGTACCGGGCGCTGTCGAGGATGTTGCTCCGCAGGGCGTCGGCGCGGCGGTCCTGCCCCGGCGGCCCGAGAGCGTCGGCCACGGCGGAGGCCGTCTGCGAGAGCCCGATCGACAGGTGCTCACGGCCGCCGAGTTCGAAGTTGCGTTCCAGGATGCGGGCGGACAGGTCCAGGTCGGCGTCGTCCCCGGCCAGTCCGTACCGGTCGTGGAAGAACTGGGCGAGCCACGGGGAGTCGTAGAGCCGCGGGCCCAGGTGCCCGAGTTGTGAGCCGCGCCGGGGGGCCGCGGTCTCGTCCAGCAGGTGCGCTCGTGCGAAACGTGCCCAGCCGTCGAGGAGCGGCCCGGTCGTGGTCCTGTCCAACCACCCGATGTGAGTGCCCAGTTGGAGCAGCAGCGGCATGGCGACGCGCTCGGATCCGTCGCTCCAGTCCGCCCAGCCGTTCGCCGGCTGGGTCAGGCCGGTGCGGGTGTCGACCGGGACGAAGGCGTGGCCGAGCAGCCCTGGGCGTTCCCGGGCGACGTGGTCCTTCATGATGACGCGGGCCCGGCGACGGACCATCTCGTCCACTGGCAGGTGGAACAGCACTTCGCTCCGTGCTCCGCCGCCGATGTGCACGGGGTAGGTGCCGTGCACTTCGGCGGTCAGCCGGTGCCGCGTCGGGCTCTCACGCACTACGCGCACGGCTCGGTCGGGGCAGTTCACTTCCTGGCCGCCTTCCACGACGAGGTCGTGTCCGGTCTCGGCGGCGTACACCGGCAGTCGGGCGGGAGCGCGTGTGGCGGCGAGGAAGGCGTCCGTCGAGTCGTACCAGCCGAGTTCCCACTGGAGGACCCACTCCTGACCGGGGGCGACGACGACGGGTGGCTGACCGCCGAACGCTTTGGGGTTGCGTGCGCGATCGGTGGCGAGGAGCACCAGGTGGCCGCGGACGTTGGACAGCGTGTCCTTGTTCCGGGTCTCCACGGCGTACGCGTGCAGCGCGCCCTCGCGCACGATCAGTCCGAGGCTGCGCCCTTGCCCCGACATCGGCTGGGCCAGGGCCCAGGCCCAGCTTCCTCCCGTGAACACATGGGCGTGTACGGCGCGGTCGAGTGCCCGCTGGGCGCCTTCGTAGAGATCGGCGAACGGTGTCTGGACCCCGAGCCCGGTGATGGTGAGCGGTGTCGTTCCGGTGTTGCGGAACGCGTACCGCTCGACGAGCCTGTCACCTGCCACTGTGCGTCGCACGTGGAGCCGCAGGCCGGGCACCAGGTCGTACTCGGCCTCGACCGCGCCGGCTTCGATCCGCAGGGCGTCCGGCGTGTGCCACCTGGCACTCCCCCGGTCGGACACGACGTGCCCGGATCCCCATTGGTGGGTGCGGTCGTGCCAGTGCGCCAAGGCGGTGTCGAGCAGGAAGGCACGCCGGGGCCATGCCTCGTCGACGAAGCGGTCCGGTGCTCCTGTCTCAGGGTCCAGCACGGCATGCCCGCCTCCGAAGGCCAGCAGGTGTTCCGGACGGTCAGGAGTGGATTCCACGTCGACTCGCTTCCTCGAACTGATGGGGCTGAGATGCGGTGGAGCGCGACCGGAAGACGCCGATACAGTCATCTCCGAGAGTTGAAACGACTCAATTCCGTGATTCGAGCTGAACGCTATGAAGCAACAGGCACAGTGTCAACAGCCTCGACAGGAGGATCACGAAGCGCCTCGCGCTCCACCCACCCGCTACCCAACTGCACGGTCACAGCGGCGAGTTCGAGCACGTGCGAGCGGAGTCACCGGACGATCGCAGCAATCTGCACCGAGATATTGACGCGTGCTCAAATCTGCATCAAGGTGCAGGCGCTGGGGGCGACGCCTGCCGTCGGACGGCCCGCGCCCCCTCTCCCGCGTGACCTCCTCGACGCTGAAGGGAATCAGTCATGCCTTCCACCCCATCGATCCGCAGAGCCACGCACACAACTGCCCTGGTCACCACCGTGGTGGGACTGGCGACGCTGCTGGCGGGCCCCGCCCATGCCACGCAGCGCCACACCCCCGGGCTGCCGCCCGAGTGCTCGGGAACCACCAGCATCGTCTGCCACTTCGACGTGCCTCCCGGCAACTACACCGTCAATACCCTGCTCGGCGGACGGGCCGCGGGCAGCACCAGCGTCTCCGCCGAGACGCGCCGTGCGATGCTCCCGGAGACCTCGACCGCCGCCGGCCGCGTGACGCCGCGCAGCTTCACCGTGAACGTCCGCGACCCCGAGGGCGAGCCGACCGGGCCCACGGGGAGTCCCGGCCTGGATCTGCGGTTCGAAGGAGCCGCCCCGCAGGTCGCCGGGGTGAAGGTCACCCCGGCCAGGCGGGTGCCCAAGATCCTCCTGGCCGGCGATTCGACCGTGTGCGACCAGGCCGCCGAGCCCTACACGGGATGGGGTCAGGAGATCACCCAGTTCCTCCGGCGCGGCATCTCGGTCGCCAACTTCGCGGACTCGGGCGAGTCGTCGCAGACCTTCGTGGACGACCCGGCGCTGTTCGACGCCCTCGAAGCCCAGATCCGCAAGGGCGACCTGGTACTCATCCAGCTCGCCCACAACGACAAGACCACCACGGCCACCGACTACCGCAGGAACCTCACCACCATGGCGCAGCGGGTCAGGGCCAAGGGCGGCGAACCGGTCTTCGTCACTCCCATCGTGCGCCGCCGGTTCAACGGCGACGGCACCCTCAACTCCGTCGCCCTGCACGTCATGGCCGCCGACCTCCCCGTCGAGATGCGCTCCCTGGCCGCGGAACTGGACGTACCCCTCGTCGACCTGACGGCCAGGACCCAGCAGCTCGTCGAGAGCCTGGGCCCCGCCGGGTCCGCCGACCTCTACCTGACCAACATCAACGGGGACAACACGCACACCTCGGTGTACGGAGCCACCACGTTCGCCGGTCTCGTGCTGGAGGACCTCAAGGCCCAGAAGCTCATCCCCGCAGCCGTCGTCCGGTGACCCGTCCGACGAATCGGAGTGTGCCGATGAGACCGTCCCGACCCGTGGCACGAGCTCTGCTGAGCTCGGCCGTCATCGCGAGCGTCATCGCCGTCATCACCGGCCCGACCGCCGCGTACGGCGCACCAGCACCTCACACGCCGCGCCCGGCGGCCGACGGCGTGTACTACGTCGCACCCGGTGGCAGCGACAGCGCGGCCGGTACCAAGGACTCCCCCTGGGCATCGATCGCCCATGCCCAGACCGTCGCCGAGCCGGGCGACACCGTCTACCTCCGCGGCGGCACGTACGACTACACCCACGCCACCACCAGCTGCGCCGGGCAGACCGCCCGGGTCGACGCCGTCACGCTGGACAAGAGCGGCACCGCGGGCAGCCCGATCCGCTACTGGGCCTACCCCGGCGAGGTCCCTGTCCTCGACTTCACCGGCATGACGGACGACTGCCGGATCAAGGGCGTCGACGTCACCGGAAGCTGGATCCACCTGAAGGGTCTGGAGATCACCGGTGTCCCGCAGAACAACACCCTCAACCACGAGTCCTGGGGCGTGTGGAACTCCGGCAGCAACAACACCTACGAGCAGCTCGACATCCACCACATCATGGGTCCTGGCCTGTTCGTCCAGGGCGGTGGCGGCAACCTCGTCCTGGACACCGACTCGCACGACAACTACGACCCGAACAGCTCCAGCGGTGCCGGGACCAATGCCGACGGGTTCGGCGCGCACATCCCCGCGAACAACCCCGGCAACGTGTTCCGGGCCTGCCGGGCCTGGAACAACTCGGACGACGGTTTCGACCTCATCAGCGCACGGTCGTCGGTGACCATCGATTCGTCATGGGCGTGGTCCAGCGGCTACGTCCCGGGCACCACCACCCGGTCCGGTGACGGCAACGGCTTCAAGGCCGGTGGGTACGGCGGCACGTACGTCACGGGCGGGGTGAAGCACACGGTGCGCCGGTCCGTCGCCTTCGGCAACCGGGCGGCCGGCTTCTACGCGAACCACCACACCGTCGCGAACGACTTCTTCAACAACACCGGTTTCGCCAACCACCCCGACTTCAACATGCTCGGCGTCTCCCCCACCGGCGAGGCCACCGGTCTGGGCAACCTCCGCAACAACGTCGCCTACGGCGGCACGCCGACGTCGAACATGACCGGCACGGACGCGGACCACAACACGTGGGACCTCGGCACACCGCTGTCCGACGACCAGTTCCAGAGCGTGGCGACCACCGGGTGGGACGCCCCGCGCCGTCCTGACGGCGGTCTGCCCGACCTGCCGTACCTGCGGCCCACGGCGACGAGCGACCTGATCGACCAGGGCACGCCCGTGGGACTGCCGTACAAGGGCCGGGCTCCCGACCTCGGCGCGTTCGAGGTCTCCTGAACCACCCCACGTCGAAGCAACTCGATTCGCTCAGCGCACGACTGAGGCCCGCTCGGGGTGCCGAGCGGGCCTCAGGAGGTCAGCGGGTCGCGGGGCAGGGGGCGGTTCAGACGGTTCCGCAGGACGACCTGATCGTCAGGCGGGGCTGCAGGAGCATCTGACGGATGGGTACGGCAGCCGGATCCGGCGCCGCCAGGCGGTCGAGGAGCAGGCGTGCCGCGTACTCGCCGAGCGTGTGCTTGGGCGGGGCCACCGCGGTGAGCGGGACGTCGGCGAGGGACGCGATCTCGTCGTCGTACGCGATGAGCGCCAGGTCCTTCGGGGCCTGGAGCCCCTGCAGCCGCATCCGGCGGAGCAGTTCGATCGCGTCGTGGTCGGAGTGGACGAGCGCGGCCCGGACACCGCCGTCGCGGCAGGCGCTGAGGAACTGGTCGTAGCACTGCGTCGCCTCGGCCGATCCCAGCGTCGGTCGCCCGCTGTCCACGACCGGCACGTCCGCGTCCAGGCCGAGGTTGTCCAGGGCCGCCCTGTGCCCTTCGCGCAGCAGCGCGGCGGTGGGGCTCCCGTTGGTGAACAGCGCCACCTTCTGGTGACCGAGTCCGGCGAGGTGCCGTACTGCGGCGAAGGCGCCCTGGCGGTGGTCGGACGCCACGAACTCGCAGGCCGCGAAGGGGTCGTGGGGCTGCCGCTCGAGCAGTACGAAGGGAAGCCCCAGGTCTTCGAGGTCCCGCAGGTCCTTCTCCGGCAGATCGTGGCCGCCGGGCAGGGCCACCAGGAGCCCGGAGACTCCCGATGCGGCGAGTTCCGCGATGCGCTGTGCGTCGCTGTCGCCGCTGTAGTCGGAGAGGGTAATCACCACCCGGGCTCCCCGCTCGGCCGCCACGGCCTGGACGCCGGCGACGACCCGCGGGTAGTAGTACGTCGCCGACGGCACGATCAGGCCCACCGTCGGCCCGTCCGGCACGACGGCCGAGCGGGGCGCCGGCACGGCGGCCCGCGCCGGAGCCGCGCCGTCGTGCGTGGTGGCCAGCATCGCGCCACCCCGTACGCGGCTCAGTTTCCCTTCGTTCTCCAGGTCGAGAAGGTCGCGCCGGACGGTCGCGCGGGAGACGCCCAGGCGTGCTGCGAGGTCGATGACCTTGAGGCCGCCGGACGCCTGCAGCTCGTTGAGCAGTTGCTCACGTCGCTGGGCGACGAGCATGTCAGTCATGAGGCTCCCTCTGGTGAACAATTCTTGACGATCGTAGAGGAAGCTGCTCGATCATGCTCCGAGCTGGGGCGTTCCCTGCGACAGGTTGTCGTCGATGTCAGATTTCGTCACCGACGAGGGCCAGGCACTGGATGGCGGCCAGGCCGAACTGGGCGCTGGCGTTGGCTGACAGACTGGCTTCGTCGACCGGGTTGAGCACGTCCGGGCCCTCGACACGGTGTGCGGAGAAGTCGTGGTCGTCCGGGTACCCGGCGTGGCCGGTCCGCAGTTCCTGCCAGGCCCGCTCGGCCAGGGCGGTGTCGTCGAGCTGGCTGGCGGCGTAGGCGGTGGCGCGGGAGTAGGCCTGCCGCAGGTTGAGGTTGCCCCAGTCCGAGCCCGTGGCCTCCTTCTGCTCGGCCTTGGTCGCGTTGTACAACCGGCAGAAGTTCACCCACTGCTTCGTGACCGTCTCGTCGTCGGTGAGGGCGACGACCTCGGTCATGACCTCGATGAGACCGAAGACCGAACTGAGCGATCCCACCGACACGCTGGGCTCGCCGGGTCCGGTGAACTTCCCGTCGGCGAGGTTGTAGGTGATGGCTCCGCTCTGCACCCAGCCGTTGGGCAGGGCCGCGATGGTCCGCGCTCCGTTGAGGAGCTTCTTCTTCGCGATCGGGTTGCCGCCCCGCTCCCATTCGGCGAGCCAGGCCATGGCCAGCGCGCCCCAGTCGGTGGTGGTGCTGACCGGCATGGCCTTGGGGTCGGGCTCGAACGGGTCGCCCTCCCTGATCTTGCGGCCGGGGTCGAGGACGAGGAAGCTGCGGTCGGCGTCGACGAGTTCGTGGAGGATGTCGCCGACCCGCTCGTCGGCGGTGAGGAAGTAGTGGAAGCGCTTGTAACCGGCGTTGCTGATGCGCACCTGCTTGGCGCTGTCGCCCCAGTGCATGACGCCGTGCCGGGTGCCCAGGCCCTGATACTTGCCGATGTGGTACATGTCCACCTCACCCGTGTGACGGGACATGGCCTCGACGAAGCGGAAGGCCGTGGCGTCGCCGGTGCGCAGGTAGTGGTACCAGAGCCACAGGTCCGTGGAGAGCTCGGAGTTGTCCCAGGCGTAACCGCCGACGTCGTACGACCAGGTGTGCCGGGTGCCGTCGTAGCTGTGCATGATGTCGCCGTAGTCCCAGAACCCGTACCAGGAACGCTGGTCCACCTGACCGCGGTGATAGTCGTGCATCGCCTGCAGCTTGTCCTCGAGCACGGCCTTGGCGGCGGCGGTCCGGTCGACCGGGCTCCAGGAGCCGAACACCTTGGCGGAGTGGTTGTGCTCGGGGCTGCTGGCCGGCAGCGGGGGTGTGGCGTTGGCGGCCGCGAGCTGGGAGAAGCGCTCGGCGGTCGGCGTCCCGCCCAGGGCCCAGAAGGTCATCTCGGTCGTGCGGGCCACGCCGTAGGGCGTGCCGAAGCCCGGCTCGTAGTCCTCGTACGTGATCTCCAGGGCGTCGAGCTGCTCGGGGTAGGTGTCCTGGCCCATCCCGTCGTGGTAGAAGCGCAGGTCCATGGCGCCGGCCCGCGGCGACCACATCCACACCGTTGTCTGCGCCTCGTCCCCGGCGGCGCCCTCGATCTGCAGCTCGGTGGGGTGCAGCTGCCAGAAGTTGCGCATGCCGAAGGCGAATCCACCGCTCGGCGAGCCCACGTACGCCAGGCCCTCGGCGCGCTTGCCGCCGTCGACGCGGACCCAGGAGTGGCCCAGCTTGGTGCGCTTGCGCAGTTCGAAGCCGTGGGCGTTGAGCTGGCTCAGGCTGTAGTCGCCCCACGCGGGGATCCACTGCAGGCGGGAGGTGACCCGGCTGTCCCAGGTGCTGGTGGCCGGGGTCGCCCTGCCCTCGTACTGCGCGGTACGCACGGCCGCCCCGGGGTCGCGGCGCAGCCCGGTGATGCCGCGCACCGCCTCGGAGAGGACGCCCTTGCCCTGGCCGGCGAAGCGGACGTGCCGGTCGTGCAGTTCGCCGCGCATCGGCACGGTGAAGCGGATGCCGAGCCCGTTCAGGAAGTCCTTGTTCTCGTTGCCGTCGAAGACGAAGGTGTGCACGGTGCGGATCGCGTCGGATCCCGCGTAGAAGTAGAACCGCACGCTGAAGGGCAGCCAGGCGCGGCGTCCCTTCTGGTGCTTGCCCTCGACCTTGATCACCGCGCGGACGGGTCCGTCCTGCTCCACCGTGACGGAGCTGACGAAGCCGGTGAAGGATTCTGTCTTGATCACCGGGGCGCCGTCGGTGTCGGGCCGGTCCTGCCGGGACGCGACGAGCCGGCCGTCCTTGGCGATCACCGTGTCGCCGCGGCGGATGGTGGAGATGAGGCGGTCGCCCTTGCGCGGGAAGACCACGTCGATCACGCCCGTGCTCACGGTGTACTGGTCACGGCCCGCGTGCACGGTGACCGCGTCGTCCACCGTGGCCGGCTCTCCGGCGGCGAGCGTGTAGGTGGCGGCGCGAGGGGCCGTCGAACTGAGCGCGTGGGCCGTCCACTTGACCGAGCCGTCCGGCCAGTAGCCCGTCGGCCAGCTCTGCACCGGCACCTGCTCCCCCGACGGCGTGGCGAGGGAGAACTTCTGGTCGGGGCCGAAGGAGCCGGCCGGCCACGGGACTCCCCACGTGGCTCCGCCGGTCAACTCGGCCGGGGTGTCCTTCTCCAGCCAGTGGAGGGTGACCGGGTCGTGCCCTTCGGCTCTCAGCGGGGTGCTCGCGGCCCGGTCGCGCACCTGGTCGGCGCGCGCCGCCGAGGGCGGAGTGAGCAGGACAGCGGCTCCGCCCGCTGCCGCGCCGGCAAGCATGGATCGTCGGCTGATCTGGACCACAGGGTTCAACTCCCTTGTGACGGCGCCACGATGACGCCATGCGGTGAGCGAGGAAGCACGGACGGGGACGCCCTGATCCGGCCGGTGGTGAGGCGCTCGCGGTGATCGGGGGATCACGGCGAGCGCGAGCTGGGGCGTCGGCTCGTCCGAAACGGTCACCCCCGGTTCGGTGGTGCACGAAGGATGACGACTACGAGCAGCATGAAGTGGCGTGGCGCGAGCGGCCGTTGGGTTCGGCGAGGATGCGCTGCCGACGGACATGCTTACACCATGCGCATCAGCAGGACCAGATCTGACGCAAAATGCGTCGATCGGTTGGGGCAGTTCCAGGGAGTGAACCCGTCCCTCACGGATCCATCGGCCCGGTGCATCACGGGCTCTGCCGCAGGTCGGGAGCCTCGGTGCGCAACCTGCCCAGCCCCCCGCCGCACCACGCACCAATGAATCAACATGATTCTGTGTGAAGAATATTGTCCAAGCGACGCTCTCCGTGCACAATGCGTATCGCCGCGACGTCAGCGGCTCTCTTGAATCGTTTTTCCTCACGCTCCCGCCCCATCGCAGCCATGCGGTCACCGGGGCACACCTGCGCGACGAGAGGAGGGGGCATGGCTTTCCAACTGCCCACGGACGGCTGCCTGTTGTTCCAGGGCGACAGCATCACGGCCGCGAAACGCGACCCCGGCGACAGCTCCGACCTGGGCCACGGCTTCGTCAGCCGCATCGCCCACACCCTGGCCGGTACCCGTCCGGACCTGCGCGTCGTCAACCGCGGCATCAGCGGCGACCGCGCCGCGGATCTGGCCCGGCGCTGGCAGGAGGACACCCTCGCGCAGCGCCCGGACCTGGTGTCGGTCCTGGTCGGCGTGAACGACACGTGGCGCCGCTTCGACCGCGACGACCCCACCTCGACCGACGCGTACGAACGCTCGTACCGCGACGTCCTGGCACGTTCCACGAAGCAGGGCAGCCTGCTGGTCCTGGTGGAGCCCTTCCTGATACCCGTACGGGCGCAGCAGTGGGCCTGGCGCGAGGACCTCGACCGGCGCATCACCGTGGTGCGGCGCCTGGCCGAGGAGTTCGACGCGCAGCTGCTCGCCGCTGACGGCCTGCTCAACCAGGCCGCCCGCACACACGGCGACCCGTCGGCCCTCACCTCGGACGGCATCCACCTGACCGAGACCGGGCACGACGTCCTCGCCACGGCCTGGCTGGCCCTGACCACCTCGTCATGAAACCGCCGGCCCCACACCGTCCGCCGGAGCGATCCGGCCCCTCCCGGCCCGTCGCACCGGTCCGGGGAACTCCCCATCATTCGAAGGAGCATCGGTTGTCCTCGCGTCTTCGGGCCGCTGTCGTCCTGGGTCCCGCGCTCAGAGGCGAAGTGTTCGGCCCGGCCCAATGGGAAGAACTCGCGGGCCTGGTCGACGTCGTGGCCGACTGCCACGACGGTCAGGCCCTGGCCCTGCACCCGCGACGCGCCGAGATCGACGTTCTCATCACGTCCTGGGGCATGCCCCGCCTGACCGAGGACCTCCTGCGCGAACTGCCGTCGCTGAGGGTCGTGGTCCACGCAGCGGGATCCGTCCGCAAGATCGTCAGTGATGCGGTCTGGGCCCGCGGGATCGTCGTGGTCTCGGCCGCCGACGCCAACAACGAACCGGTGGCCGAGTACGTCTACGCCCAGACCGTCCTCGCGCTCAAGGACGTGCACCGACGGTCCCACCGCATCAAGTCCGAGACCGGGCTCCCGCCCCTCGATCACATCCCTGGCATCTACCGGCAGACCGTGGGACTGATCTCCTTCGGGTCCGTGGCCCGCAAGACGGCCGCGCTGCTGCGCCGGCTGGAGGCGGACGTCATCGCCTGGGACCCCTTCGTCACCGACGAGGCCTTCGGTGCCGCGCAGGTGGAGCGGGCGGCGAGCATCGACGAACTGTTCCGCCGGGCCCAAGTGCTCAGCGTGCACACCCCGTTGATCCCGGGCCGCACGGAGAGGCTGATCACCGAGGACCTGCTGCGCCTGCTGCCGCGGAACGCCACGCTGATCAACACCGCACGCGGTGCGGTGCTCGACGAGGACGGACTCATTCGCGTACTGCAGCAGCGCCCCGACCTGTACGCCGTGCTCGATGTGACCACCGTGGAACCCCTGCCGGCCTCTTCCCTCCTGTACGCGCTGCCCAACGTGATGCTCACCGGTCACGTCGCCGGCACGGTCGGCGGCGAACGGCGTGGGATGGGCCGTCTGGTGATCGCCGAACTCCGCCGCATCAGCGGGGGATCGGCTCCCCTGCACTCCGTGTCCTCACAGGCCCTGCTGCTGCGCGCCTGACCCGTCCGGGCCGGTCCGCACCACCGGACCGGCACCACCCGCCCGCACCACACTCAAACGTTTCCGTCCCGTCCGACATCCCTTCACAGCCGAGGAGGCTCCGTGGCACACCTGCTGCGCGAGCGCCCCGGAAGAACGGCACAAGGTCGTCCTTCCCCGCCAGCGTCCGGCGCTCGAACCAAGCGACACCACCCTCGCAGCAGGCGCAGCCTCGTGCTGTCCCTGCTCATGTTCGGCACCTTCACCTACTTCCTGGTCTTCCACTACGGGGCCCTCGTCGGCAACGTCATCGCCTTCAAGGACTACGTGCCGTTCGACGGCATCTGGGGCAGCCCCTGGGTCGGCCTCGACAACTTCCAACGGATGCTCCAGGACGGCGACTTCTGGCACTCGGTGATCAACACCATGCTGATCGCCGTGCTCCAGCTGGTCTTCTACTTCCCGGTCCCGCTGGCCCTCGCCCTGCTGCTGCACAGCCTCACGTGGGGCACCGTCCGCCGGTTCGTCCAGTCGGTCGCCTACCTGCCGCACTTCGTGTCGTGGGTGATCGTCGTCGCCCTGTTCCAGCAGGTGCTCGGCGACACCGGGATGGTGAACGGGTTCCTCGGCGACGCGGGTCTGCACACCGTCGACATCGTCGGCAATCCCGACGCCTTCAAACCGCTCGTCGTCGCCCAGGTGATCTGGAAGGACGCCGGCTGGGGCACCATCATCTTCCTCGCCGCCCTCTCCCAGGTCGACGAGCAGCAGTACGAGGCCGCCGCCATCGACGGCGCGGGCCCCTGGCGGCGCTTCTGGCACGTCACCCTGCCCTCGATCCGCCCCGTGGTCGTGCTGCTGCTGATCATGCGGCTCGGCGACATCCTCTCCGTCGGCTTCGAGCAGATGCTGCTGCAGCGCGACGCGGTCGGCCCGCAGGCCGCCGAGATCATCGACACGTTCGTCTACTACCAGGGCATCGTCGGCGGCGACTACGGATACGCCGCGGCGGCCGGACTCTTCAAGGGCCTCATCGGGGCCGCACTCGTCTACGCGGCCAACAAGGTGGCCCACCGTCTCGGGGAGCAGGGGGTCTACAGATGAGCACGCAAGCACGCCCCGGCTGGATGGAGAAGCCCAGGCCCGTCACGCAGGCGGGCAAGGTGGTCGCCCTCGTCGCCGTCGTCGCGCTGGTGTGCGTCCCCTTCCTGACCATCGTGGCGACCTCACTCGCGTCCCCGCGCGAAGTGGTGGCCAACGGCGGCTGGGTCCTGTGGCCGCAACACCCCACCCTGGACGCGTACCGCGACATCCTCGACGGCGGCATCGTCACCCACGCACTCGGCGTCAGCGTCGGCGTCACCCTGATCGGTACGCTGCTCAGCCTCGCCGCCACGGTGTTCCTGGCCTACGCGCTGTCCCGCCCCCAGGTCTACGGCCGCAAGCCGATCCTGCTGCTGGTCCTGTTCACCTTCCTGTTCCCGCCCGGCATGATCCCCAGCTTCCTCGTGGTCAAGGAGCTGGGCCTGCTGGACAGTTACGCCTCGCTGGTCCTGCCCGTGCTGGTCAACGTCTTCAACCTCGTCGTCCTGCGCGGCTTCTTCCAGGGCATCCCCGAGGAGCTGTACGAAGCCGCCCGTCTCGACGGCGCCGGCGACCTGCGCGTCCTGTTCAGCATCGTGCTCCCGCTGTCGAAGGCCGCCCTCGCCGTGGTCGGCCTGTTCTACGCGGTGGCGTACTGGAACTCCTGGTTCTACGCCTC
Source organism: Streptomyces sp. KL116D (assembly GCF_030766975.1). Lineage (NCBI taxonomy): Bacteria > Bacillati > Actinomycetota > Actinomycetes > Kitasatosporales > Streptomycetaceae > Streptomyces > Streptomyces sp. KL116D. The sequence continues at coordinate 685,872 of NZ_JASERH010000136.1, forward strand.
GCTGTACATGGAGAGCGACCACTGGCCGCTCCAACAGGTGCTGCGCACCTACGTGGTGGCCGGTGAGGGACTGACCGACACCACCACCGGCGAGGGCACGGTCAACGCCCCGCAGACCGTGCAGATGGCCGTCCTGGTGCTCGCCACCGCCCCCATCCTGCTGGTCTACCCCTTCCTTCAGAAGTACTTCACCAAGGGCGTGCTCACCGGCGCCATCAAGAGCTGAACCCCACCTTCCTCCGTACGAGCCGCTCGAAAGGTCGATCAGTCATGCCCGGAATATCGCGGAGAACCGTCCTGCGCACCGTGGCCGTCGCGGGAGCCGCGGCCGCCGCCTCCCCGCTGCTCACCGCCTGCTCCGACTCCTCGGGAGGCGGGGACGTCACCAACGCGGGAAAGAAGCAGGCCCCTTGGCCCGCGTACAAGGCACCCGCCGGTGCCAAGCCGGACCTCGCCCCGACCGAGGCGGGCGTCCAGGCCGGGTACACGCGCTACCCCTCCGACCTGGCCACGGCGGTCAAGCGCACCCCGGGCGACGGCAGCACGATCAGGGTCATGTCCGTCACCTTCGGTACTCCCCCGAAGGCCGCGGCCCAGAACCAGTACTGGAAGGCCGTCGAGAAGGCCCTCGGCATCAAGATCGAGTACACGGTCATCCCGCAGGCCGACTACCAGAAGAAGATGGCCACGGTCATGGCCGGTGACGCGGACAGGCTGCCGGACATCATCAACATGTTCTCCGGCTACACCCTGCCGCGCGAGCAGCAGTTCGTGCAGACACGCGCCCAGGACCTCACGCCCTACCTGTCCGGCGACGCGGTCGGTGACTACCCCAATCTGGCGGGCATCCCCACCCACGCCTGGCGCGACATGGGCCGCATCGGCGGGCAGATCTACGGCATCCCGCTCGAACGTCCGGTGACCGGATCGACCCTCTGGGTCAACCAGGGCATGTTCGAGGACGCCGGCATGAAGGACGGCTGGACCGACGACGACTTCGCCGCCGTCGCCAAGAAGGCCACGCACGGCAAGACGTACGCGCTGGGCGCGGCCGTCGGCTCCAACTTCTGCAACGGCGTCCACTCCGCCGCCCACCGCGCCCCGCAGGGCTGGGCCGTCGACAAGAGCGGCGCCTTCCACGCTCAACTACACCGACGAGCGGTACCGGCAGGCCGTCGCCTACCAGGTCAGCTGCGCAAGAACGCTCGTACCACCCGGACGCGACGTCCCTGTCCTCCCCGACCTCAACACGCTGTTCCTCAACATGGCACGGTCGGCTCGATGCAGAACGGCTTCGGCGCGTACACGACAGCTGTACCCGGACACGAAGGGACTGCTGACGCCGGCACCTGCGCTGCCCTACGCGGTCGACGGCACGCCCGGAGGCCACGTCGCGGCCCGCCGTTCCTTCGGTACACCATCCTGAAGAAGGCCAGAAGGAGCGCATCCAGATGCTGCTGCGCGTCCTCGACTACCTGGCGTCACCCTTCGGCACGAAGGAGTGGGAGCTGATGCAGTTCGGTGTCGAGGGCGTCCGCCTGCGACCGGGCGAAGGACGGTTCCCCGGAGCGCACCAGGCTCGGTGAGGTGGAGAACATCACCAGCCTGCCCTTCCGCGCTATGCTGGCCGAGGGACCGCAGGTGCGCTGTTCGTGCCGGGGCGCCGAAGCGGTCCGGGCGCTGCACGCCTGGCCGCAGAAGGTCGTCGGTGACCATTCGCACGACGCCTCGTTCGGTCTCGTCTCGCGCACCCCTCTCTCGTCTCCCAGGGCGCCACGCTGCGGGCCCTGATGGACTGACGCCGTCACGGCGGTGATCGCCAGGTCGGTCCTCCATGTCCGACCTCGACGCGGCGGTGAAGAAGTGGCGCTCCCGCGGAGGCGACAAGATCGCCGAGGAACTCGCCAAGGAGCAGGCTGCCAACAGCTGACGTTGCGATGGCCCCGGTCGGGCGCTGGTTCCCGGAGATGGCGCCCGCCGGACGGAAGTTGACCTTGGTATGTGGAGCAGCGAGCAGCTCGGCCTGGACGCCTACACCTCAGTCACCTCGGATACGAGGGCGACCGGGCCCCACCCTCACCACGCTGCGGGCCTGCAGCGCGCCTCATGTGCTGACCCTGCGGTGGGACACCCTCGACAGTTTCCTGCATGCCCGCGAGGTGCGCCTCGACCTGCCCTCGGTGCGGGACAGAAGCTGATCCGCCGTGGCCGGGGCGGCTGCTGTACGAGCACACCGTGCTCTTCGCCGCCGCGCTGGAGAAACTCGGGTTCCGCTTCACCGCCGTCTCGGGCCGGGTCCAGCTGGGTGCGGACTCCACCAGCGTCCGGCGACGCACGCCATGCTGATCGTCGGCCTGGACGGCACCCGCTGGCTGGTCGACATCGGCTTCGGCGCCAGCCCCTGGAGCCCATCGAGCTCGTGGACGGCGCCCGCAGCGACGCCGGTCCGTGGCCGTTGCCTGCTCCGCCGCCAGGTCATCACCCACGGCGCTCGCCGGGCTGGGCGGTCCTCCAGCGCGGGGAGAGGCGAGAAGCCCGACGGCTGGACGGTGCGCCAGGTCGTCACCGAGACCGCGGTACCCCATCGACTACACCCTCGGAAAGCCGCTCCGTCGCCACCCACGACCGCTCTTCGTGCATCGCTACATCCAGCGGCTGACGACTGAGCGGCACGACACCCTGGACACCCTCCTCTGGACGCCGAACGCCCGGAGCCAGGACCCGTGTCCGAGACGATCCGCCCCACGACGCACCGAAACTCCTCGCGCCGACGTCGCTCGCCATCCACCTCGATCACGGAGGCCGAACTCCTGGTCTCGCAGGCTCACGGAACTCGCCGCTGCCTCTGCAGCCCACGCTCGTAGCCACTGTCCCGCCCCGGTACGTCCGCCGGGAACGAGCCGTCAGCCGCCACCAGTCCCCTGGGTCCTCCATGGCTCTGACGCGAGATAGTCCTCCAGCCCGTTCGCCGCCCTACGAACGCCCGTCCTCTCGTGGTCCCAGACGAACACGCTCCTCACGCTCTGGGATCACTGACGAAGGCGAACTGGTCTCCGCCACCGTTGTCCCCGAAGAACATCAGCGGCTCGAAGGGCATGCGAGAGCTCGGCGAGAGTCCGCCGAGGTACGGAGGACGCGTTCTCCTTACGCCATCCGTTCGGCGCTCCACACCACGTCGGTTCCGCAGTGCGCGCACTCCGTCGCACTCGCGGAGCAGGAGCGCGAGATCCGCGGGCAGCGGCTGCCCAGCTTGCACGCTCGGCCTCGGCCAAGGCCCCGCTGGTCGCAGGCTCGGCGAGTTCCGCGTCCGCCGACAGTTCCAGGATCAGTTCGCGCCACATCGGGCGAGCATCTCAGGAGCACTGAAGATCACGACAACCCGGCCGTTCCGCAGGGCGTCGCCGTATTACGAATTTGAGGTCGAATGACCCAGGGAGACCACGATCGGGTCGGTGACGATGCGAGCCCGTGCCCAGCCAGCGGTCCATCAGCGAGGCAGAGAGCTCGCGGAGGCGAAGCTCGGGGATTCCCGTCCGCCGGGAGCAGATGGCCGCGGTGGCCAGCATCTACCGGGCCGCGTCCGCCGTGCGTCAGCATCTGGAGGGCGCTCGGTGCTGCGCGGGTCGGATCTCACCTGGACCGCGTTCGTGCCGTGCTGTGGGTGGTCTGGGTGTGGGGCGAGTCGGAGACCCGGCACGTCGCCGAGAGGCGGGCATCTCCAAGGGCACGCTGACCGGCGTGGCCCGCACGCTGGTGTCGCGCGCGGGCTGTTGCGCCGGGCCGGTCATCCGACCGACGGACGGCTCGTGTTGCTGGCCTGACAGCGGACGAGGGCTGAGGACTTCATGCGCGAGGTGTTCCCCGCGTTCAACGGCGAGGAAGCGTTCGTGACGTCCCGGCTGAGCGACGACGGGTGCCGTGGTCTCGCCGACGGGTTGCGCAAGGTGGTGCTCCAGGTCGAGGAGGACGGCGAGGAGCGCCGTCAGTCGCTTCTGCTCCTCAACGGCGAGGCGCCGACGCCGCGCCGGAGCGGGCGTCAGCTCGAGCTGAGCCCTGCTGGACGTCAGAGGGTGCCGCCGCCCGTACCAGCGCGTCGACGAGGCGCTGCTGGGCGATCCTCGTGCGCGGTGTCTTCCGGTGCCACTGCACCGCTACAAAGCAGGGCACGGGCGTCGGCGAGTTCGACCGCCTCGATCGTTTCGTCGGCGGCCCGGGCGGTGACGATGCAGGCCCTCCCCAGGCGGTCCGCGTGCTGAGTGGTGGTAGCAGCGCTTCGGTCTTGTCGGTCGCGGTGATGCGGGCCGGGGCCGAGCCGGGGGCGAGTGTGCCCAGGCGGGATGCCGGACGTGCCGGTGTTCGCGGCGCGAGGCCGCCCATGTCCTGGTGGAGGGTGCCGCCCAGGACGGTGTTGACCACTTGCAGTCCGCGCGGCAGATCGCCAGGAGCGGGAGTCCGCCCGCCAGTGCCTGGCGGGCGACGCTTCGAGTCGAACGCACGCGTCCTGCAGGTCGTCGACGTCGTGAGACCGCCATCGATGGGCGTCCGGTGCTCCGTAGCGGTGCGGTGCGGGGTGCTCGCCGCCGAGCAGGACGCCGTCGAAGCGACAGGCGAGGCAGGCGGCGGCGACGTCGCTGTCGGCCGGGTCGGTGGGGTGGATGGTGGCCGGTTCTGCTACCGCCCGCCCGCCAGACGGCCTCGATCAGCGCGCGGGCGTTGACGCCTCTGCGGCGCAGCGCAGGGCGGAGGTGGCGCGGAGAAGCGGGCGGATCGCGATGAGGGCGCGGGCCGTCGTCGTCACAGCTGGATCCAGGTCGTCTTCGGTTCCACATGTGCCGCGCCTCCAGGGCGTGGGCGGACTCGTCGCGTCCGTTGCCACGGCTGCTTCATGCCGCCGAAGGGGACGGTGAGTCACGCCCTCCTCGTAGCGGATTGACCCAGACCGTGCCGGCCTTGAGGGCGCGAGACCTGGAATGGGCGGTCGACAGGTCGGAGGTCCACAGGCCGGCTGGCGAGGCCGTACTCGGTCGCGTTGGCGAGGGCGACGGCCTCGTCGAGGTCGTCGAAGGTGAGCACGGACAGGACGGGGCCGAAGATCTCCTCGCGGGCGAGGCGGCTGTCGGGGGCGACGTGATCGAAGACGGTGGGTTCGAGGTAGACGCCGCCGGTGTCGGTGAGTGCGCGCTCCGCCGGTGCGGATGCGGGCGCCAAAGTCAGTCTCCGCCCGCGCGGACGTGCGGGAAGTCGAGGACGCGGGCGAGGTGACTCTCGCCCGCGAGTGGCGCCCATCTCGGTGGCCGGGTCGAGGGGTCGCCGACGCGCAGCGGCGCGGGCGCGGGCCACGGCGGCTTCGGTGACCTGTTCGGCGACGGAGGCGTGCACGAGGAGGCGGGAGGGCGCGGTGCACATCTCGCCCTGGTTGAAGAAGATGCCCCAGGCGAGCGGTGGCGAAGCGGCCTTCTCCAGGTCGGGGGCGTCGGGAAGCGATGATGCCGGTGACTTGCCGCCGAGTTCGGAAATGCCAGACCCGCTGAGGTTGGAGTCGGCGGCGTAGTGCAGGAAGTGGCGGCCGACGGCGGTAAGGAGCCGGTGAAGGCCAGGACGTCGACGTCGGGGTGCAGGGCGCCGAGGGCGCGGCCGGTCACGGGTCCGGTGCCGTTAGACGACGTTGAGGACGCCCGGCGGGAGGCCGTGGCCTCCAGGAGCGATGCGGCCCAGGAGGAGCGCGACAGGGAGCGAGTTCTCGGACGGCTTGAGTACGACGGTGCAGCCTGCGGCCCGGTGCGGGGGCGACCTTCCAGCCCGCCAGGGTCAGCGGGAGGTTCCAGGGCACGAGCTTCGCGCCGACGACGCCGGCGGGCTCGCGGGTCGACGAGGGCGAGGGCGTCGTGCGTGTGCGGGAGGGACTCGTCGGTGAGTTTGTCGGCGAGCTGGCCGTACCAGCGGAACGTGCTGATGACGGCCCGCAGTTCGATGTCGTGGGCGTCGGTGATGGGCTTGCCCATTTCGAGGCTGACGGTGAGGGCCAGTTCGGCGGTGTGCGTCGAGGAGTTCGGCGACCCGGATCAGGGTGCGGCCGCGGTCCGCGGGTGCCGTAATGCGGGGCCAGGGGCCGTGGTCGAAAGCGCGGCGTGCGGCGGCGACGGCGGCGTTCACCTCGGCTTCGCCGCCGTCGGCGACCGAGGCGAGCTTCCGGCCGTCGCGCGGTGAGATCGCGGTGAACTCGCCCCCGCCTCCGGCCTCTTCGGCACACGTCGATCAGGTGGGCGCCGGACGGCTGGAGACGCCTTGGCCCGCTGGAGCCGGCGCGTCGTGGTGGCGGTCATGCGTGGTCCTCCAGGGAACGGAGCCAGAGAAGGGAAGTCGGGGGCGGGCCGGTCCGCCGCTCGGCTCGCGTGCGAGTTCCGCGTGCCGAGGGACGCGAGCCGTACGACGCGAGCCGAGCGGTGAGCGGGTCAGCCGCCGGTGGGAGCGGTGGTGCTTCGGCGCCGGAGCCGTTGGTTGAGCACGCCGAGAGGGCGAGGACGACGGGGACGCTGAGCACCAGCCAGATCGCGGTGCCGCCTCGCCGCCGATCAGGGTGGTGAAGTTGGCGAGATCAGCCAGATCGCACCGGCGATGCCGAGCGCGCCGAGCAGGGGCGCGATCAGGGTGTTCCAGACCCGCTGGTCGACGCGGCGACGGCGGAAGAACACGATGAGCCCGACACCGAGGTCAGCAGGTAGAGCAGCATCATCGCGAGCACGGCGAGGCCGCTGAACCAGGAGAGAGGGTGAGGACGGGGTCCTTGCCGGCCAGGGCGAACGGCACGACGAGGAGCACGGCGATCACGGTCTGGACGCAGCCGGCCGTCCACGGCGAGTGCCGGGCGTTGAGGCGGCACAGCCGGGCGGGGAGCTGTCCGTCGCGGACCGAGGGCGAACAGGTAGCGGTTGGCGGAGTTGTGGAAGGTGAGGATGCCGGCGAACAGGGAGGTGGCGAGCAGGATCGGCAGGACGTCGTTGACCCAGCCGCCGAACTGGTCGGCGATCGGGGCGAAGACGAAGCCCGAAGAGTCTCCGGAGGCCAGGGCGGCGCCCGCCGCGCGGAGTGCTCCTTGGAGGCTCCGTAGGCCGAGATCGGCATCCAGGAGGTGAGGGCGAAGAATCCGGTGACGACGACGACCGAGAGGTAGGTCGCGCGGGCACGGTCTTCTTGGGTTCCTTGGCTCCTCGCCGTAGATGGCGGTGGCCTCGAAGCCGAGACATCGAAGCTCGGCGAACATCACCGCGACGCCAGCGCCCTGCAGCGCGGCCGACGGGAGAAGCTGTCGGCGGCGCCGAGCCTCGGGCCGCCGCCCTTGATGAGGGTGACCAGGCCGAAGACGAGCAGGATGCTGAACTCGGCGAGAGCACGAAGACGGCGAGCACCTTGGCGCCCATCTCGATGCCCATGGCTGCCCAGTGCCTGCACCACGGCCATGGTCACCAGAGTGTAGACCCACCAGGGCAGGTCGAGGGGTAGTGGTCGGCGACGAGGGCGGCGACGGTGGCGCCGTAGAGCCCGTACATCGCGGCCTGGATGACGCGAGTAGGCGAACAGGGCGACGCTGGCGCTGCCGGCGCCGGCGCGGTGCGGCCGAGTCCGGTGCGATGTAGGTGTAGAAGGCTCCGGCGTCGACGACGTGGCGGCCCATGGCGACCAAGCCGACGGAGAAGAGGAGGATCACGGCTCCGGCCGGCACGTAGGCGGCCGGGGTGCCGGATCCGTTGCCGGTGGCGATCGAGATCGGGACGGCTCCGGCGATGCCGGTGAGCGGGGCCTGACCCGACGAGCACGAAGAAGAGGATGCCCAGAACGCCGAGGGCGTTGGGTTTGAGCGTGGCTGCAGTGGGGGCGTCCCGTACGGTCCGCTCCGCGGAAACCGTCTGACTGTCCACTCGGATCACCTGCCAGGGAGAGAGAAGGATCGTTTCAGGCCAAACGAGTTGCCTCATCGTCGGGCCGAACGCTATCCGTTTGACAGGGGGTGAGGGCAGCGAGATCCCGCGGGAACGGGACGGGAGTTCCCGCGACGACCACGCTGCGTGCGCGGCGGCGACCCGGCGGCGATGTGCCGGAGGTGTTCAGTCGGTGTCCGGGTCCTCGGACAGCCGCTCCAGCGAGACCCCTGAGCTCGGCGAGTGCCTCTTCGGTGACCTCGCGCTCACCGAAGGCCAGCTGGTGCAGGACCGAGGCCCTCCAGCGCGGCGAACACGAGCCGCGAGCATGCCGCGGCTCACCGGCCACGGTCCAGGATGCGGGTCAGCTCCCGCGCGCGCTGGCCCCGAAGTACTCCTCGTACAGGCTGCGCAGCTGTGCGGCAGGAGTTCGGGGCGTCGGCGCGCCTCCGGCGGCAACTCGTGCTGGAACGCCTGGAGTTCGGGCCCGGAGTCGACCATGTCACACCGAGCGGCGGCGAAGTCGGCGGGCTTGCCCGTGCCGATCTCCAGGGCGCTGCTGTTCAGCGAGGAGTGGATGGCGTGGCTGACCGCCTCCTCGGTCAGCGCGTCGCGCGAACCGAAGTGGTGCACGTACGAGCCGTGGGTGACCCCGGCCTCTGGGCGACGGCCCGGTAGGTGAGGCTGCGCAGACCGCCGCGGGCCACCACGCGGACCGCGGCGTCCAGCAGGGCGGCCCGGCCACGTGCCGTAGTTCGTGACGCGCGCTTGCGGGAGCGGCAGGTGCGCGGCGGGCTCGACGGGGTCGGTCATGCCGTCGACCCTACGCCGTGACCTCGCCGTCAGCGCTTCGGCGGCCTGATGCCACGGAATTCCCGGTCGCCGCCGAGGGCGGTGGACAGCACTGCCTCCGACTCGGTCGGCTGCGCGCCACGACGTCGCCGCGGATCGCGGTGGGACCCGTGACGACGATGGTTTATGAGGCGATCCCGGAGGCCCTCGACCTCCACCTCGACCACGTCACCGGGCTGCACCGGCCGGGAGTTGGCCGGGGTGCCGGAGAGAGCAGGACGTCGCCGGGGTACAGGGTGATGGTGCGGGCGATGTCGGCGACGAGGTAGTGCATGTCCCACTTCATCTCGTCGGTCGAGCCGTCCTGGACGACCTCGCCGTTGACGTACGTGCGCAGCCGCTTGCCGCGGAAGTCCCGGTCGGTGACGGCCGGGGCCGAGCGGGCACGTGTCGAGCCCGCTGACCCGGAGCATGGACCCGGCGTCGGTGTCGCGGAAGTCGTGCAGGCCGTAGTCGTTGGCGACGGATGGCAGCGCGGCGATGTACTCCGCGTCGGCCGGGGCGATGTTGCGCGCGGTCTGCGATGACGGTGGCGACACTCGCCCTCGCTGGATTGAGCCACTTGCAGCCCTCTGGGCGGACGATGTCGCGCCCTGGTGGCTGTTGAGCGAGGAGGTCGGCTTGTGGAGGTACGATGGGGGTGTCGGGCAGGCCGATCTGGAGCTCGTCGACGCGGCTGCGGTGGTTGAGGTGGACCGCGATCACCTTGGAGGGGACGACCGGCTGGCAGGTGGTGGGCCTCGTCGGTCTTGACGCGGCGGCCGTCACCGGCGACGAGTTCGTCCGTCGACGGCGACCTCGACGGCGGCGCCGTCGAGGAGGAGGCAACTGCGCGGTACTCGGAGCGGGCGAGACATGAGCCTTTCTAGGCGCGGCTGTGCGTCCGGGGTGCGGTGCGCGTTCGGCAGCCGGTCCAGCCGTCGGCCGGGCGGTCCAGACCAGAGGTGGACCTGACCGGTGCCGATCGAGTTCTCGTAATCGCCGTACTGGCGGCCCTGGCGGTGCAGGCCTGCTCACCGAGGGCGCCCGCCATCTCATCAGGTAGTGGAAGAACTTCGCCTCGGGCTTGTACTTCCCGAACTCGTCCATGGTGTCGAGGACCTTGTCGTGGCGGCCCTCACTTGAACCAGGCGATGCGTTCCAGGTCGGCCTCGCGGGCCTCGGCGGTGAAGATGTGCGCCGAGGTCGCGCTGGACTCGTGGTCGCGCGGATTCGCGCGGCGGCCAGAAGGTGATGCGACAGCGCGCCGGAGGCGCGATCGGCAGGACGCGGCGCCCGGGAGTGGCGAAGCGATGCCGTCGGCGAGGGCCCGGCAGGCGCAGATGGTCCTCCATGTCACCGGTCTGGCAGACGCCGATGGTCGCACCGCTTGTCGGGCAGACCCTCGCCGAGGTACGTCCACAGGTTGATCGTGGCGCGGTGAGATCGGCAGGTACGCGTCGGCGTGATCGCGGTGATCAGGTGCCGTGTGCCGGTCGGCGGACTTCGCGATGTTCGCGGCGAGTTCGGGGTCCCCGGGAAGTCGTAGGGCATGCGGCACATGCCGCGCGGCAGCTCCTCGGAGGTGGGCAGGCCCGCGCGGCGGTCCTGTCCGGTGACGACGAACTCGACGGTCGTGGCCCAGTGGGAGTCCAGGACGACGACGGTGTCGTAACTGTCGGGCCCTCCCGCTCGAAGGCTTCCCTGCGCGGTTCCTGGAGCCCCGTGACGAGGTGATCTCCTTGCCTCGTTCAGTTCGAGGCGGGTCTCCTCGGGCAGCACGATGGTGGGGACGTGGGCGAGCAGGCCCGCCCCGACGATCTCACCCATGGTCCTTCCATCCCTTCGGGGCGGGCTGACGGTGTTCTTGAGGTCGCAGTAGAAGTCGAAGCTCCAGGTGCCGCCCTCACGGCCGACGCCGGACTCGCGCGAGCCGCCGAAGGGGGCCTGGAGGTCGCGGACGAAGAAGCAGTTGACCCAGACGGTGCCGGCGACGAGCTGCGCGGTGACGCGGTCGGCGCGCTCGTGGTCGCCGGTGGCGAGGGTGGCGGCCAGGCCGAAGCGGGTGTCGTTGGCCAGGCGGACGGCCTCGTCCTCGTCGCGGAAGGTCTGGAGGGTCAGGACGGGGCCGAGACCTCTTCCTGCACGATCTCGGAGTCCTGGGCGACGTCGGTGAGGAAGCGCGTCGGGGCGTAGTACTGGCCCTCGCCCGGGTGGCCGCCGACTCGACGGTACGGGCGCCGGCCGCGAGCGCGCGCCGCACGAAGCCGATCGATCTTCTCCAGCTGGCGAGGGTGGATGTTGGGGCCGACGTCGGTGGCCTCGCTCAGTCGCGCAGGTCGCCCTGCTGGATTCCGGCCGCCTTCTCGGTGAAACGGCGGGTGAACTCCTCGGCGATCGGCTCCTCGACGAGGATGCGGGTCGCGGCGAGGCGGACCTGCGCGATTGTCGTGCTGCTCGACGGCCAGGTCGACGGCGGCCAGGTCGAGGTCGGCGTCGGCGGAAGAACACCAACAGCGGTGACTTGCCGCCGGTCGAAGCCGGTGGGGGTGAGGTTCCGGGGCCGAGGAGGCGGCGATGTGCTTGGCGGTGGGCACCGATCCGGTGAAGCTGATGCGGCGGACGTCGGGGTGCGAGTCAGCGCGTCGCCGATCTCGGAGCCGTAGCCCTGCACGATGTTGAGGACACCGGCGGGCAGTGCCGGCCTCGGCGGCGATGATCGGCGAGCAGCGAAGGCGGTCAGCGGGGTCCACTCGGCGGAAGCTTGAGGACCACGGTGGCCGCCCGCGGCGAGCGCCGGGGCGACCTTCCACGGCGCCATCATCAGCGGCGCGTTCCACGGCGTGGGCTGCGAGGACGCAGGGGCCGGCCGGGTCCCAGCGATGACGTGGTTGAGCCTGGCACGCGGGTCTCGAGAGAAATCGTCGTGGTCAGAGCGTGAGCGGCCAGTCGGCGAAGAAGCGGAAGTTGTGGGCGACGCGCGGCGCTGACGCCACGGCGGTGCGAGCGCAGCAGGAGACGCCGATTGTCGGTGGTCTCACGACGACGGCGAGAGTTCTTCGAGGCGCTTCTCGACGCCGTCGGCGATCGCGTGCAGGATGCGGGCGCGATCGGCGCGCGGGTGGCGGCGCCGGGGAAGGCGGCCTTGCGGCGGCGGCGACGGCCTCGGCGGCCTCGGCCGAAGGGTGCGGGAGATCGCGCCGATGGCGCTGCCGTCGATGGGCGACACGTCGGTGAGCGATGCCGGCGGAGGCGACGCGTCGGCCGCCGATCCAGTGCCGGGTGTCGACGGTGACCCCGAGCGACCGTGAGGGTGTGCTCGGTCATCTGTCGGAGGCTCCTGTGGGTCGGTGGGGCGGGGTCACTCGGCGCCGGACGTGTGTGAAAGGACTCCAGGGGCCGGCCGCCGTCCCAGACTGACGCCGATCTGGCGGTAGTGAGGCGCCGGTCGGCTCGCGGACCTCAAGACGAGGCCAGTTCCTCGGTGGGTGCCTCGAACAGCTCCAACTCGGCGTCACCGGCCCACGGTTGACCGCCTTCGAAGGAGGCGGCGCCGGTCTAGCGATCAGCTCGTCGAGGGCGAGGCCCGCGCGCCTTCTCGATGGAGGGCAGCCAGCGGTGGTGGGCCATCGGGTGGGCGTTGACGAACCCGTTGGTCTCGGACGGTTCGCGCAGGGTGACGACGGCCTGGGCCAGGCGCCGGTCGGCGGCGGCGAGCGTGGCGCCGAAGCGGGCGCCGGCCTCGATGCGCGGGGCGGGACCGTAGGGGTGGGGGCGGGTCTGGTGGATGGAGCCGAGCTTCTTCGGGTAGCCCTGGTGCAGTCCGCGGGCGATGGCGAAGTCACTTGCATCGACCCGAGATGTTCACGCAGCGGGTGTAGGTACGGCCTGGTACTTGCAGCGGACGACCGCGAAGGCCTCCTTGTACTGGGCGAGCACCGGGTCGAGGAGTTCGTGGCCGTCGGCGGAGCAGGACTGCCAGTCGGCCCAGATGAGGGCGACCGCTCCGGGGTCCTCGTCGACCAGTTCCAGCGGTTCGGGCAGCAGTTCGCGCACCCGGGCCGGGTCGGTGCGGTACTCGACGGTGAGCAGGTCGCGGAGTAGCGCCACGGCGGCGAGGGGATCAGGGACGAGGCGCGTCGCCGATCTTGGGGTGGAAGTATCGCGGACCTGGGAGATGTCGGGCACTTGCAGGGGTTCCTTAGGCGGTGAGGGCGGGCTGCCGAGGAGTTCGGCGCGGTAGCGGAGCGGCGGAGAGCGACGGCGGACTGGCCGCCCAGGGCCACGACGCCGACGAGGCGGTCCGCCCGGTGGTAGCCGAGCGAGGACGTCGCCGTCGAGGTCGCCGTCCAGAGACGCGCATGTCGTCCTGCCGAGGACGGGGGCGCCGAAGGACTGGGGCCGGAGGTCGTGCTGGTCGCTCCAGAAGGTGGGCAGCGGACCGAACGGCGCAAGGTCGGCGTCGGTGCCGGCCAGGTGGGCGGCGAGCACCTTGGCGGCGTGCTGGCGGTGTCCGAGGGGATGGACCAGTGCTCGACGCGGCGGGGCGCGCCGTCGTAGCGGGCGCTGGGGAAGCGGGCGACGTCGCCGACGGCGACGACGTCGGGCGGCCGCCGACGCGGAGGTGCTCGTCGGTGAGACGCCGTCGGTGAGGTCGAGGCCGTTGCCGTCGAGCCATTCGGTGTTGGCGACGGAGCCCACCGATTCGACGACGACGTCCGCCGCGAGGACGGTGCCGTCCGCGAGTCATCGCCGGTGACGTGGTCCTCGCCCTCGAAGCCGGCCACGCCGGTGCCGCAGCGAAGCGGACGCCGCGCTGTTCGTGGCGGGTCAGCAGAGCCCGCGCGAGGTTCGCCGAGCGAGGCCGACGCATGGGCGGCGGCAGCGGGTCGGCGACGGTGACCTCGGCGGCGCCGAGCGCCACGGCGGTGGCGGCGACCTCGCAGTGACGATGATCCGGCGCCGACGCGACGACGCGAACTCCCTTGCAGTGAGAGCGGTCTCGCAGGTCTGGGCGTCGTCCAGGGTGCGTACGGTGTGGCGTCCGGCGGTGAGGGCCGGGGCAGCGCAGGCGGCGCGCGGGCGCATGCCGGTGGCCACGACGAGGCCGCTGTACGGGACCGTCTCGTCCCAGTCGGCGAGTGCGACGGTGCGCAGGTCGAGGTCGGCGCGCTCGTCGCGCGGTGCCAGAGCGCCAGTCGACATCGGTCACGCTGGCCCGCGGAAGGCGAGCGGGTCGAGGGACGCCTTCGGCGAGGACCTCACTGCGAGAGGCCAGGTTGTCAGGGCATAGTGGGGCTCGTCGCCGACGACGGTGATCGGTCCGCCCAGCCGGCGGCGCGCAGCTGTTCGGCGGCGCGCGGTCCGGCCATGGAGGCGCCGAGCCACCACGAGGGGTGCGCTCACGGCGCTCAGCTCGATCCGGGTGGCCTGGAGCGGACGGGCGTGTCGGCGGCTTCCTCGACCTCGTCGACGCAGCGCGTCGTCCGGGTCCGGGACGTACGCCAGGCGTCCGGCGTCGTCGCAGCTGAAGACGTGCGGGGCGGCAGAAGCGCACTGGCCGTGGTCCTGGCACTTGTTCATGTCGACGACGACCTTCATGGGCCTGTCTCCTGGGACTGCGGGGGCGTCAATGAGTCAAAGAGGGGGAAAAGGGGCCCGGTCACGCAAAGGGCCGGGCCCCGCCAAGGGCTGCGGACTCGCCGACCCCAACTCGTTTGGCTTCAAAGCAACATAGGAAGCGGCCGGGCCCTGGTCAATAGCTATCCGGATGGATAAATTTCTGCGACGGAACCCTTGCGGGAAGGTGGCGGCGTCCATACCGTTTGGCATCAAACAAGTGAGTGGCTCCTGCGCCTGCCGCGGTTCGCAGCCTGCCGCCCTCTCGCTCCCCAGCGCCCCGCGTGCTGGGAGGCGCCTTCCCGCAGAGGAGACACCGGTGAGCGCATCCGGCACCGCGTCCGCCAGCACATGGAACGCGGCTCGCCGCCCAGGGCATCGGCACGTGGTCCGGGTGACCTACCCCGACCTCATCGGCACCGACCGGGCCCGCGGCGTCCTGCTCGACCACTTGCCCTCGGCCTGCGACCACACGGCCTCGCCTTCTGCCGCGCCGTCTACCACACCGGCCCGCAGGGCGACGTGGTCGGTCGCCGGCGGGCTGGACGCCGGCCTGCCCGGCATCTGCGTACGCCCCGACCTCGACACCCTCACCGCGCTGCCGTGGGAACCCGGCGTCGCCACCTGCCTCGGCAACGTCACCGACCCGGCCACCGGGCGGCCGGCGCCCGAGTCGCCCCGCGACCTGCTGCGCTCCGTCGTCGACCGCTGCGCCCGCACGGCCTGCACCCCGTCGTGGGACCGGAGCTGGAGTACTTCCTGTGCGACGCGGCCCCCGACGCCCCGCAGGGCTGGCGCCGCCACAGCGACGCGGCCGGCGTCGTCTACACCGCCGGCCTGCGCGCCGACGGCGACAACCGCCCTGCTGCGCACCCTGCGCGCTGCTGCGCGACCTCGACATCGGCGTCAGCAGCGGCAACCACGAGTTCGACGGCTCGCAGTTCGAGATCAACCTGACCCACTCGCACGCCATGGACGCCGCCGGCCGCGCCTTCCGCTTCAAGGCGGCGGTCAAGGAACTCGCCGCAAGCAAGGCCGGTTGGCCACCTTCATGGCGAAGCCACCGTTCTAACGACACGCGGGTGGCTCGGGCTTCCACCTGCACCTGTCCTGCGTCGACGGCGAAGGCGCAACACCTTCAGGACCCGTCCGCACCGCACAGCCTGTCCGCCACCGCACGGCACGCGATCGCGGGCATCCTCGCCCACGCCCCCGCCCTCACCGCGCTGGCCAGCCCGACGGTCGACTCGTACAGCGCCTCGGCCCCGACACCCTCGCCCCCTGGCTGATCGACTGGGGCCTGGACGGCGTCGCAGCACCATGGTCCGCGTCCCGCCCGAGCGCGGCGCGGGATCCCGCCTCGAGGCTGCGCCTCGGTGACGCCAGCGCCAGCCCGTGCACCTGCTGGTGCGCCGCCACCCTGGCCGCCGCCCTGCTCGGCGTCCGGCCGGCGAGGAGCCGGCCGCCCGCTGGAGGGCTACGGCTGCGGCACCACCAAGTCCCCGATGCTGCCGACGACGCTGCCCGCCGCGCTCGACGCCCTGGAGGAGCGGACGCCGCGCTCGCCGAGCTGCTCGGCAGGACTTCACCGCTCTCCTACCTCTCGTACAAAGCGCATTCGCGACGAGGTCGAGCGCTGCCAGCGGCACGTCACCGGCTGGAGTTCACCGAGTACGCCTTCCACCTCTGAACGCCCCGGCCGCCGCACCCCAGGAGACCACGCGTGCCAGCCCACCGTCGCCACCCCCACCACCGCGGCCGAGCTGCGCGAACGCCTCGCCGAGCCGCTGCCGCTGGCCGACGTCGACCTCGCCGACCTGAGCCTAAACTTCGCGACCGAGCCACGCCCTGGCGGATGTTCGCACACACACTGCGCCACGAGGACGGTCCACTGGCAGGAGGAGGACACCCCCAACTCGGGCTTCTGGGCGGTCACCGGCTTACGCCGACATCGCGGCCGTCGACCGCGACGCGCAGACGTTCACGTCGACGGAGTTCGTCAGCCTCGAAGAGGTCGACGAGGACCAGATCAGAGAAGCGCGCCTCCATCCTGGAGATGGACGGCGTCCGCCACCGCGCCCTGCGCAGCGTCATCCAGCGCCAGTTCGGCGCAGCGAGCGTCATCAACGGCTACGCGGACTTCTGCGCGGCCTGACCGCCCAGACCCTGGACGCCGCCCTGCCCAGGGCCGCTTCGACTTCGTCCAGGAGATCTCGGCCGACTTCCCCATCAACAGTGCTCGCCGCCTCCTCGACGTCCCGCCGGAGGACAGCCAGCAGCTGATCGACTGGGGCAGCCGCATCATCGGCAACACCGACCCCGACTACGCCGACGTGCTGCTGCACGGCGCCGAGAGCGAGCAGTACCGCGACCTGCCGTTCCGCTCGCCTCCCTCGAAGTCTTCGAGTACGGGCGGGAGCTGGCCCGCGAGCGGCGCGGCGGGACGGCACCGACATCGTCTCGCGGCTCGTCAACGAGACCCCGCGCGACGGAGTGCCGCTCTCCGCCCAGGACTTCGACAACTACTTCCTGCTGCTGGTCGTCGCCGGCAACGAGACGACCCGGCACGCCATGTCCCACGCCATGCTGGCGCTGCTCCAGCACCCCGAGCAGCTGGCCCGCCTGCGGGACGACCCGTCGCTGATCCCTCGGCCACGGAGGAGTTCCTGCGCTGGGCCTCCCCGTCTACCACTTCCGTCGCACCGCCACCCGCGACGTCGAGCTCGGCGGCAAGCGCGCATCAGGAGGGCGACAAGGTCGTCATGTGGTACGCGTCCGGCAACCGTGACGAGGCCGTCTTCACCGACCCGTACGACCTGGACGTGGCGCGCGAGAACAACGACCACGTCACCTTCGGCAAGGGCAGCCCGCACCTGTGCCTGGGCAACCTCCTCGCCCGTGCCGAGATCCGCATCATGTTCGAGAACTCGTCCCGCGCCTGGCCGACATCAAGCTGGCCGGTGACGTGCCGCGCGTGCGCTCCAACTTCGTCAACGGCATCAAGAAGCTGCCGGTCGAGGTCACCCTGGCCTGACCCGGCCCGGTGGCCCGCGGCAGGTGGCGAGGGACGCCACCTGCCGCGGACCCTCACTCCTCGGGCGCTGACGCGGTTGATGTCGGGGTTGCGCAGCTCGTCGCTCGCGTCGTCCCGGGCACCGGCCGCTCGGATCGGATCAAGGCCCCGACATGCGCGAGCACCTGCCGCAGGAGTACGCCACGCCCGCCCTGCATCTCGTTCTGCACCGCCTCGGACAGCGCCTCCTGCGGGGTGAACCACACCAGGTCGAGGGCGTCCTGGCGAGTGCGCAGTCGCCGCTGACCGGAACCACGTACACCAGTGACACCGCGTGCTGGCGCGGGTCGTGGAAGGGGTCACCCCGGGCGTGGGGAAGTACTCGGCGACCGTCACCGGCTGCAGCGACTGCCGGGATACGAGGGCAGCGCAACCGGGCCGAGGTCCTTCTCCAGGTGCCGCAGGAGCGCGGTGCGCGGCTGCTCGTGGTGGAGCACGCGCCCTGAGACCAGGCTCCGGCTCACCGTTCCGTCGGGGCCGATGCGCAGCAGCAGGCCCACGTGCGTGACCTGGCCACTGTCGTCCACCCGTACCGGGACGCGCCTCTACATACAGGATCGGCATACGGCCCCGCGCGGACTCGAGCTCGTCGCTCGCCAGCCAGCCGGTTGCGCTCTCGGTCGTCATCTCAGACATCTGGTGATCATACGTTTCCCGGCAGCTGATCGGGCCGTACCGAGGGCCGCGTCACCGCCACCGAGCAACAGCCGCGGATCACGTGCCTACGCACCAGGACGCATGCGTGGCTGGTGCGTACGCACCAGAGGCAGACGGCTGCGGGGACGATGCCCGGCAGGGGTGCCGGAAGGAAGTGTGGAAGGCGCGCTCATCTCGCGCATTCCCTCAGCCTGACGGCGTCTGGAGTGATCCACGCGTGTGGAATGACTCGTCCGAATCCGTATCCGCATCCGTATCCGAATCCATGTCCAGAACCACGTCCGGATCAGTATCCGTATCCCCATTCGAAGGGCGGACCTCGCCGGGCGGCCCGGCCCGCATCGGCAAGCTGTCGATCGCTGCCCTCGGTCTCTGGCCCTCGCCCTCGGCACCTTGCAGTCCGTGCTGGAGCCCGCACTTCCGTTGCTTCAGGGCGAGTTGGGGGTCAGTCCTGCCGAAGGGGCCCTGATCAGCTGCAACACCTTGCTCGTCACCGGCGCGGTCGTCGCACCCGTCGCGGGCAAGCTCGGTGACCGTTACGGCGGCAAGCGGGTCCTGATCCTGCTGATGGCCGTCGTCTCGGCCGGAGGACTGCTGGCCGCCCTCGCACCGAACCTGCCGGTGCTGTTGCTCGGTCGGGTACTGCAGGGCGTCATGGTGGGCGCCCTGCCGCTCTCCTTCATCCTGGTGCGCAGGCACCTGCCGCAGCGGGCTCGCAGGTGGCGATCGGTGTGGTCATGGCACTGTTCACCGGCGGCGGCATGGTGGGGACGTCGTTCGCCGGGCCGATCTCGGAGGGCCTGTCCTGGCACTGGATGTTCGCGCTGCCGACGATCGTCATCGTCGCGGCGACGCTCGTCCTGACCCGGCAGATGCCGCATGATCCGCCGTCCCGGTCGGACGAGGGCATCGACTGGCCCGGTGTGCTCCTGCTGAGCGGAACCCTGCTCGTGTTCATGGTCGGGCTCGTCAAGGTCACCGGCTCCGGCCTGCCGCCCCTCGCGGTCGTCGCACTCGTCCTGCTCGTGGCCGCCCTCGCGACCACGTGGGTGGCCGTCGAGCGCCGGACCGCCTCGCCGATGGTCGATCTGCGCATGCTGGCCAAGCCCGCCATGTGGCACGCGTGCGTGCTCACCCTCGTCATAGCCGCCGGCTTCGGCATGGTCGTCTTCCTGCTGCCGCAGCTGTTCGCGCTGCCGGCGGACGGCTGCGGCTTCGAGCGAGCACCACCGACATCGGACTGTTCCTGCTGCCGGGCGCGATCGCCGGATCGCTGAGCGACTCGGTCGGCGGAGTCGCGGCGCGGCGCTTCGGCGCACGTGCCAGCGGTGGCCACGGGCGCCGTCGTGACGGCGGCGACGATGTTCGCTCTGGTGTGGCTGCACTCCGCGCAGTGGCAACTGGTCCTGGCGAAGGTGCTGGTCGGGTTCGCCGCGGCCGTCGCTTCCACGGCCCTGCTGTCCAGCGCCGCCACCGCTGTCGCCACCAAGCGACACCGGCATCGCCACCAGCCTGCTCGTCGTGACCCGCGTGATCGGTGTCGCCGTGGGGGCCCAGATCGGCGGCGCGTCCTCGACGCCGGAGCCGACGCGAAGACGGGCCTGCCGGCCGAGTCGGCGTTCGTCACCGGGTTCGCCGTCGCCGGACTCGTCGCCGCACTGTCCCTGCTCGTCGTCCGTGTCACGAAGACCCGCACCACCACTACGTCCGCTACTACCACTCGCCGTGCCGAAGAGAAGGTCACGGAGAAGGTCACGGAGAGGGCCACGGAGAAGGGAGCCCAGGCATGACCCCCACCAAGGTTCTGATCTCGGGGCCAGCATCGCCGGACCCACCCTGGCGTACTGGCTGCACGGGTACGGATTCGCGGTCACGGTGGTGGAGAGGGCGGATGCGCTAGCGCGCCGGCGGCTACCCGATCGAGCATCCGCGGCACCGCGATCGAGGTGGTCCGGCGCATGGAGATCCTGCGCCGCGGCTGCGCGACTGCGCACATCGACGCGCGCCGCTACACCTTCCTCAACTCCGAGGGCAGCCAGGTGACTTCAGTCCCGGGAGCAGGTGCCGGGGACGTGCCGGGCCAGGACCTGGAGGTGCGCCGCGGGGATCTGGCCGACGCCCTGTACGCGTCGGTCCGCGACGACGTGGAGTTCCTCTTCGGTGACGCCATCGACACTCTCGACCAGTCCCCTCCGGGCGGGCCGGGTGTCGAGGTCACTTTCCTCAGCGGGCGACGGCGCACGTTCGACCTGGTGATCGGCGCCGACGGGATGCACTCGCAGACCCGCCGGGCCGTGTTCGGGGCCGAGGAGCAGTTCCACCGGTACCTCGGCTACTGCTTCGCCCTGTTCACCATGCCGAACGCCTTCGGGCTCTCCGCGAACTGATGATGTGGAACGCCCGGGTGAGGCCGCGGCCCTCTGCGCCGTCGGCGGTCGCGGCGACGTGCACGCCTTCCTGACCCTTCATCGGCCACAGCCGCCCATCGACGCCCTCCGAAACCGCGCCGCGCAGCGGAGTTGATGGCTGATGCCTGCTCCGGGGCTGGCTGGGAGGTCCCCACACCCTGGTGGACGCGATGGGCGACGCGACCGACCTGTTCTTTGACCTGGCCGGCCAGATCCGTATGCCCCGCTGGTCCAGCGGCCGCGTCGCGCTCGTCGGCGACGCAGCGTACGCCCGTCGTTCCTGACGGGACAGGGTTCAGTCTGGCCCTGGTCGGCGCCTACATGCTCGCCCACGCCCTGGCCACGCACCGGACCACTCCTCGGCCTTCACCGCCTACGAACGCACGGTGCGCCCCTTCGTGAGCGCCAACCAGGCGCTGGTCGACAACGGTGCGGCCACCCTCTTCCCCACCACGGTGCGGGCGCTGGAGCAGCGCAACACCATGCTGCGCGGCCTGGACACCATGCCGGCCGCGACATCCCGACCGGCCCACACGGCCCTCACACTCCCCGGGCCCCCGCCCTCCCTATTCGGGCAGGGCGCGAGGCCCGAGGCCCGTCCGGTAGGCGATGACGACGAGTTGCGCCCGGTCGCGGGCCTCAAGCTTCGTCATGGCGCGCTGCACGTGGGCGCGCACGGTGAGCGGGCTGAGGAACATCTGCTCGAGCAGCGATCTCCTGAGTTGGACAGCCCCGTCGCGACCATCGCCACCATCTCCCGTTCGCGCAGGGGTGAGTGCGGCCAGCTGGTCACGGTGTGGTGCGGCGGGGCCTCCTCCGGCGTGGCCAGGAAAGCGGGCGACCAGGGAGCGCGCGTCGCCGCGCAGGCGACAACAGCGTGTCGCCGGCCGCGATCGTGCGCGCGGCGTCCAGCAGGTCCTCGGCCCCGATGCCTCTCGCCGATGAATCCGCCGGCGCCCGCGCGCAGCGCCTGCGCCACGTTCTCGTCGGTCTCGTACGTGGTGAGGATCAGGATGCGGCTGGCCCGCAGTTCCGGGTCGCGCGCAGATCTGCGTCGTGGCGGCCAGACCGTCCACCTCCGGCATCCGGATGTCCCGCATGATCACCACGTCCGGGCGCAGCTCGCGGGTCAGTCGCACGGCTTCCCGCCGTCGGCGGCCTCACCGACCACGGTGATGTCGTCGGCGGATTCCAACAGCAACCGGAAGGCGCCGCGCAGCGGGGCCTGGTCGTCGGCGAGGACCACCCGGAGGTCATCGTGCCTCGCCTGCCTCTCCTGGTTCGCGCTGCGTGCCGTGTTCCGGGCGGGAGGCAGGGGCGGTTGGGCGCGTACGAGGAAGCCGCCCTCGGGCTGCCGCCCGCGAGAGCAGGCCGCCTACCGCGGTGGCGCGTTCCCGCATCGATCAGACCGTAGCCGGGTGCCCGGTCCGCCCCGTGCGGGTGGCGCCGCCGTTTCCGTCGTCGACGACGGTAAGAGGGTCACGCTGCTCACTCAGCCAGACGAGGCGCACCTGGGCGGTGCAGGTGGTTCCGGCGTGCTTGGTCACGTTGGTCAAGGCCTCCTGGACGATGCGGTAGGCGGTGAGGTCGACGCCCGGCGGCAACGGCCTGGCCGTGCCCTCCTCGTGCAGCGACACGTGCAGGCCCGCCCGGCGGAACGAGTCGAGCAGCGTGGGCGGTTGGGACAGTCCGGGGGCGGGCTCGCCCGGCGCGGCCGGGTCCCCGACTGGCGCAGCAGAGCCGACCGTGGCCGTAGGTCGTCGAGCGCGCGTCGCCGGTGGTCGCGACGAGTTCGCCGAGACTCTTGCGGGTCTGCTCGGGCGGGAGTCGAAGAGGTGGGCGGCGACCGTGGCCTGCGCGTTGGCCAGGGTGATCTGGTGCGCCACCAGATCGTGCAGTTCCCGGGCGATGCGCAGCCGTTCCTCGGCCACTCTCGGCGCGCCTCGCTCTCGCGGTCCTCACTCCGCCCACCGAGGCCCCTCCTCCGACGGCCGCCAGATACGCCCGCCAGGTTCTGCACCGAGTTCCCGAGCACGCCCGCCACCAGCGGGAACGCCGCCACCGCCGCCATCCGGCTCGCGTCCTTCCACGAAAGATCGCGAAGAACGGGATCGGGGCAGGCGAGGAGCGCCTGCGGACGCCGACAGCACCACACTCGCCACACGCCGTTCGGTGCGTACGGCGAACGAATACGCGGTAATCACAGCGGGCGCCACGATGAGGGGGGTGAGCAGCAGGCCCAGGGGTTGTACCAGCAACCCGCACGCGGTCGTGGCCGCACGGCGGCAACGGCGAACGGTGCCGGAAGGGCGGCACCGCGCAGGACACCACAGCGATGCCGTAAGCCGCGGCGTGCGGCGCTGACGGCGTGTCATCGACCTGTATCACGCCACCGAGCAGACAGAGCACGAGCGCGAGCCACGCATGACCGCACCCTCCCGCCACCACGTGCCGCGTGACGGCGGAAGGGTGCCGAGTGAGTTCGTCATGCCCGACCCAGTGCCAGGGACTGTGACTGTGGCTGGGGCTGGGGCTGGGGCCAGTGGACACGGGGGCGCTGCGCACGACCGCGTTCCTCGCCCTCAGCGCCCACATTCGGCAGCATACGATTCAGGATAGTAGGACTGGCTCGGTCCTCTCAGCGACGGTGGTTTCGGAGAACGGACGGACATGCGGACAGATGGCCTCGACAAGGACCGGCATGGTGCGAGCAGCAGCCGCGCCGGTTCCGGCCGGCCGACGTTCTTCGGATGGAGTGTCCGTTCACCAAGACCACGGTCGCCGAGGCCTCTCGCTTCCACGTCTCCGTGCGGTGGCCCACGTGGTTGCGGGTGGACCCAGAAGCGAGGCAGTTCAGGTGGAACGGCCAGCGGGCGCTTCCGACACCTCGTCCCACGACTGGGAGAGTCTTCGATCGAACCCGCGGAAGCCTCACTGAGGTCGAGGGCGACGACCTGTCGAGTGGGAATCCCTCCTACGGTGGTGCACGATCTGTCGGTGCATCACTTCGATCCGCCCGGGTGACAGGGATGCTGCCGCGGCCGCGTCCTACCTGGAAGTCCTGCGACGGGGTGAAACCCACGACCCCGATCGCGAGGACCAGGGCTACGCCCTCGACCCGGCGGGCGGCGAACCGATCCGCATCGAACTGCTCTTCGCCCCTACGCCTTCCTCGAGAGCCAGGCGATGAGGTCGCCGGTCACTGACGGGCGCGTCTGGCGGTTCGATGCGGCCTGGGACTGGCGCCTTCGGCGAAGCCCAGCCCAGCGACGCGTGGCCTGGTTCTGATCTCCCGCAACGGCGAGCCCACGCCCGAGGAGGCCGCCGCCGTCACCTGGCGACAGCGGCGGGCAGCCACGCCGAGGAACTGGAGCGGTGGACCGAACTTGCGCTCACCAGGCCGGCCGCTCGCCGGCGGTGAGACGTGCCGCGACCGAACAGGGTCAGCGGCAGGGGACGGCGATCCGGTGACCGGCATGCTCAGGGCCGACCGGGACGGCGGGCCTTGAGCGCTGTCGCACCTTGCTGGGCGAGCGGCCTGAGTTCCGTGTCGCCCGGCCGAGGACACAGAACTCGTTGCCCTCGGGTCGGCCAGAACGACCCAGGAGGCGATCACCCTGCCCCACGTCGGCCCGAGTTGCGACCGAGCCCTTCGAGCCGGGCAGACCTCCTTCGCCTGATCGGTGACGGGGTCGGACATCACATCGAGGTGGACGCGGTTCCATGTGACCTCGTCGTCCGGCGTACGGCGGAACTCCAGGTACGGCCAACGCCCTTGACGGAGCGCAGCAGAGCACGATCGTCGGTCAGCTCGTGAACCGTCCAGTCGATGGCCTCCCAGAACCGGACCATGGCCCGCGGGTCGGCGCATTCGACGTCAACGGCGCCGATCGGCCCGAGTGTCACGGTAGAGCTCACGAGGCTCCAGGACGCTGAACATGTTGCCTTCGGGGTCGGCCATCACCGTCCACGGCACGGCGGCGCCCCGGCCCGCATCCGCGGTTGTCGCCCCGAGCCCCTTCAAGCGTTCGACCAACTCCGCGTGATGGGCCTCGGAAGCGGTGGCGAGTTCGAGTGCACGCGGTACTTCACCGTCTCCGGGTTCGGAACGCGCACCAGATCGACGCACACGGCAGCCGGATCCGGCCAGTCAGAAGCCCACGGGCTCCAGGTTGGTGACTCCGGGCGCCTCACTGGAGACTCCCCAGCCGAGCGCCTCCGCCCAGAACCGCCCGAGCGCCGAGTCGTCCCCGGCCTTGAAGTTCACCTGAACAAGTTGCAGCGTCATGCCCCACACCTAAGTCGTACTTCAACTCGGCCGGGTGGGCCGCCACTAGAGTGTCGGTCACCCGTCAGTCTGCCGCGGCGAAAGCGTCGATGCCCGTGAGTTCGGCCGACAGGGCCCACAGGCGCGCGGCCTGCTCGGGGTCGGTCGCGTGTGCATGCGCGCCGCCCTCCGAGCCCTCGGCGGCCGGCTCGGCGATGTCGCAGTCCTCGCGGTACACGCCACCCAGGTCCGCCAGCTGCGGGGAGGTCGCCGCCCATACCTGCGTCGCCGCGCCCTGCCCGGGCGTCTTGAAGGTGGGATCGGTCGGGTTGCCCTTCTCGTCGATCCAGCCCGCGTCGACCATCTCCGTCTTCGGCAGGTGGCGTTGCAGTGGGGTCGGGATGCTGCCCGGATGCACCGCGAACGCCCTGACTCCGGCGTCGCGGCCAAGTGCGTCGAGGTGCACGGCGAACGGCACGTTCGCCGCCTTCGCTCTGCCCGTACGCCTGCCACCTGTCGTAGCCGCGCTCGAAGTGCACGTCGTCCCACCGCACACCCATGCCGTGGGCGCCGGAGGACACGGCGACCACGCGTGCGCCACCGGGCGCGATCGCGGGCCAGAGACGGTTGATCAGCGCGTGAGTGGCCGAGGTGGTTGGTGGCGAACTGCGCTTCCCAGCCCGGGCCGACCCGTGTCTCGGGGCGAGGCCATGATCCCCGCGCTGTTGATCACGATGTCGATGTTGCGGCCCGAGTCAGGAACCGTTCGGCGAACCCCCGGACGCTTTCGAGGTCGGACGGGTCGAGGTCGCCGGTCTCGACGCCATCGCTGCCCTCGATGCCCTCGATGGCTTCCTGAGCGGCCGCCCGCCGCCGGGCCCTGGGACTGACGACATGGGCTCCGGCAGCCGCCAGGGCGCGGGTCGTCTCCAGACCGAGGCCCGAGTAGCCGCCGGTGACGATCGCGGTGCGGCCGGACAGGTCGATCCCGTCGAGGACGTCCTCCGTGGTGCTCCGGGCGCCGAAGCCCGATCGATCTTGTGCTGCGGTGTCGTCATGACGAAGACGCTAGGTGCTGAACTGCGCTCTAGGGCAAGGCAGTTACTCGCATTCGCCTCCCCGCTTCCCGTGCTTTCTTGGTGAACGGCTCACCGGGCGCGACCCGTTCGGACGAACGACGTTCAGTTGATGATCTCGGCGCGGTCGTCCACCCGGATGGCGGCCAGCCGGTCTGCCACATCTTGAGCGCCTCGGGAGTCTGGCGCGTCCAATCGGTGACCTCGCCGACGACCGGAGCGGTTCCTTGCTGCGATAGGAACGGGTGGGGTTGCCGGGAAACTTCTTGTCGGTGACGTTCGGGTCGTTCTCGACTCACCCGTCGGTTCGACGACGTACACGCGCGGGTGCCGTCGCCGGCGGCGAGCTCGGCGGCGAGTCCCGCGCCGTCGCGCAACGCGGTGAAGTAGATGTGGTTCATCACGATTTCGGGCCGGTAGTTGGAGCCGAAACCGGCAGTGAGGTGATCTCCGGCCCGCAGCTCAGCGCTGTGTACCGTGGAAGAACGGCCCCTCGTCCAACACCTCGTCCATCGCGCAGTCTATCAACCAGCATGACGGAGACCGAAAGCAGCGGTCGTCACCGGCCGGACGAGGTACAGAACCAAGACCAGAACCAATCAGGACCAGACGCACGGCGAGTAGGAGAAGGCAGCATGCGGATTCAGCGGATGGACGACGTCGGCATCGTCGTCGGCGTCATGGACGCCACCATCGCGTTCTTCGCGGAGCTCGGTATGGAACTGGAGGGCAGGACAGAGATCGAGGGGCTCGTCGCCGACCAGTGCACGGGGCTCAAGGACGTCCACTGTGACATCGCGATGCTCCGGACCCCGGACGGGCACGGCCGGCTGGAGCTGTCGAAGTACGCGCAGCCCAGCGGTGATCAGCGACGAGCCCCGCGACCGGCCGCACGGCGTCCTCGGTACGCACCGCGTCATGTTCGCCGTCGACGACCTCGAGGACACCGTTGCGCGTCTGCGCCCGCACGGCGCGGAGAGTCATCGGCGAGATCGCCCGGTACGAGGACAGCTATCTGCTCTGCTACCTGCGCGGGCCGGCGGGCATCATCGTCGGGCTGGCCGAGCAGCTGGGCTGAGCGGGAGGGCCGGCCGGCTCAGGTGTTGGTGCCGTCGGGCGGTACGTCGTCCGGGAGTTCGGCCGCGGCCCCGCTGCCCTCGTTCGCGCCGGGGCAGTCGCGTCAGGGTGTAGGCCGTCATCGACAGCGATCCGTAGGAGTAGCGTCGACGAGGACGTCGGTGCGCGCGGCCGGACGCGGCGGCGAGGCCCGCGATGTAGAGCAGGGGGATGAAGTGGTCCGGAGTGGGGACGGCGTTGCGGAAGTCGCCGTGGGTCTGGAGTCCGGCTGATCCGGCGGGGTCGTGGAGCATCAGCTCCTTGGCGCTGTCGTCGAAGCGCCGCGCTCCAGTCGAAGCCGTCCTCCGGGAGCCGTGGATCGATGCCGCGCAGGTTGTGCACGACGTTGCCGCTGCCCAGGACGAGCACGCCGCTGTCCCGCAGCGACGCCAGCGCTTGGTGCCGAGGTCGAGTGGTAGTCGAGCGGCTTGTCGGCGTTGATGCTCAACTGCGCGACCGGGATGTCCGCGTCGGGGAACGCGTGCCGCAGCACCGACCACGAGCCGTGGTCGATGCCCCAGCTGTCGGCGTCGGCGCCCACCCAGGTGGGCTTGACCGCCTCGCTGACCTCCTCGACCAGTTGCGGCAGTCCCGGAGCCGGATACTCGACGTCGAACGGTTCCTGCGGGAAGCCGTAGAAGTCGTGGATGGTGCGCGGTCGGGGCATCGCCGTCACGGCCGTGGCGTTGATGTGCCAGTGGGCCGAGACGCGACGAGGATCGCGCGGGGCCGGGGCACGGCGCGTCCGAAGGCCTGACCATGCGGTGGTGTAGCGGTTGTGCTCGATGGCGTTCATCGGGCTGCCGATTGCCCGAGGAGGCCGCGGGCATCGCCGCTCCCCCGCTGGCCGGGTCGGCCGGGCTGTCGACTGTCACGATCAGGCTCCCTCGTACGGGACAGGGACGGGAATGGTCGGAGCGCCAGTGTCGGTGCCCTGCCGCTCAGTTCCTGGCACGGCTCGCGGGCCGTACGGGCGGTGCCGCCCGGCGAGCTCGTCCTGGCCTCAGGCGTGCCGGGTGGGGTGCAGTCCCAGCCAGCCCGGCGTGGGCTCGCCGCGCACCTCGCCCAGGTGGAGGACCATCGTCTGCCGCCACCGCTCGACCTCGGCGCGGTCCTCCATGAACGCGGTGAACTCGGCGACATGGGCGTTGTCGTACGTCAGATCGGGCCGCCCTCGGGGACCACGTCCGTGCGCACGTTCCAGCCGTTGAACCCGCTCGCCTGCACCGCACGCGACAGCATCAGTTCGGGTACGAGCTTCGCGGCCTCGGGGTGCAGGGGCGTCCCGGAGCAGTGCCGCGCGCTGGCCCCAGGCGAGGAAGGGTGGCCCGCGTCCGGAGTGGACCAGGTGGTACCCGCTCCGCCGCTCGCGGCACCGGCCAGGCCGACCCTCTTCAGTCCGGCGTCGACGGCCTCGCCGGGCGTGTTGGTGCCGCGGTGGAAGTGGACGTCCTGTCGGGCGAGGGCTTCGAGCCACTCCCAGCCGTAGGTGTCCACGTACTTCTTGAAGAGGAAGAGGGTGGCGTCGTCGTCACCGGGGTGGGACGAGGCGATCTGCCCCTTCCACTCAGGGGTCGACGAGGTCGCGCGGCGTCGCCGGGCCGCCTTCGGGGCCGTACATGTAGCTGAAGGCGAAGACGTTGACGGCGACCCAGGAACCCGCCGGGTCCTTGAACAGGTCGTGCACCTGGGAGAAGCCGGCGGGCTTGTACTCCTGGAGCACGCCGAGGCGCTGCCAGCGCGGGAGAGTCGAACGACGTCTGCAAGTGCGTGACGTCCGCGACCAGGGTGCCGGTGCTCGAGCTGCCGGTCGATGCGTACGTCGTGGTACTTGCTGTAGTCCACGATCATGTTCAGCTCGATGTCGGGAAGGCGGCACGGAAGGCGGTCACCGTGGCGTCCTGCTGGCCGGCGAAGTCGCCGCCCGCGTACACGGTGAGGGTGCCGCCCTCGGCGCGCGCGCCGCCGCGTGCAGTTCGTCGAGGGTCACTGGTGCTCCTCGGGCGTGTGGACGGTCTCGGTCATGGCCTGCTCATTTCTTGTGTCGAGAGCGGTCGGGGCCAGTCGGGACCGGCGCCCTGACCTGCTCTCTTTGCCTCTTTCGCGTCTCATTCGACCGTAGAGAGAGGGCAAACCAGGCAAAGGTGACATAGTGCAATGTTATGGTGAAAGTGAGAAACGCGGTGACGGGTGCGCCTTCTGCGCTGCCGGAGCAGGAGGTCGACACCGCGGGCTATCTGCCGACCCCCGGCCCGGTGGACGGGATGCGCGTGGACCGGGCGCGGGACATCCCGGCATCGAGACCCGTCTCGACGTCACCCGCCCCCACCGCATCCGGTTCCGCTACCTGCTCTTCGTGCTCGACGGGAGGCCGGCGCACTCGGTGGACTTCGACGTCCACCACCTGGAACCAGGCGCGACGTCCTGTGGGTCCGGCCCGGCCAGGTCCGCGCCTTCGACCCGCCTTCGACCGGTACGAAGCCCTCAGCGTCGCGCTGCGCCCCGGATTCCTCGGCCCGGCCACGGTCGCCGCCGCCCACGTCGACTCCCTGACCGCCCCGGCCGTGCTGCGCGGCACGCCCGCCGAGCAAACCCTGGTCACGCACGGCCTCGACCGACTGCGCGAGGAGTACGACCACCGCACCGGACTGCCGCCGGACACCGCCACGGAGCTGGTCCGCCACTGCCTGTCCGCGCTCCTGCTCAGGCTCTCCCAGGTCACGGGCGCGCGCCCCACGGAGGCAGAGCCGCACCCTCTCGCCACCGCGTTCCGCGCCGCCGTCGAAGCGGACTTCGCGCGCACCCGCAGCGTCACCGAGTACGCCCACCGGCTCGGCTGCTCCCGCCGCACCCTCGCCACCGTGGTCGGGCAGGCCGCGGGGCACACCCCAAGAGTACATCGACGCACGCGTCGTACTGGAGGCGAAGCGGCTCCTGGTGCACACCCGCATGCCGGTCGCCCGTGTGGGTGCGCGCGTCGGATTCCTGGACGCCGCGAACTTCGGCCGCTACTTCCACGACCGGACGGGCGAGACTCCCGCGGTCTTCCGCGCCACCCGGAGCCTGAACGGCGACGGGGCGCGCGGACGAGTACAGGTGTCTAGCGCTTGGCGGCAGGCGGGACCGCTTCGGTGGCGGGGGCGTCACGCGAGGCCGAGACGTAGGTGCTCGACGTGGAGAGAGGGCCTGCTCCAGCAGCTCGGCGACGTGGTTGTCGTAGAGGGCGTAGACGATGGAACGGCCCCGGCGCTCTCCGGTGACGAGCCGAGAGTGCGCAGCAGGCGGAGCTGGTGGGAGCAGGCCGAGGCCTCCATGCCCACCGCCTCGGCGAGATCGCCGACCGCACAGGGGCCCTCCCTGAGCCGGGCCAGGATGTACAGCCGCGAAGGGGTGGCCAGGGCCTGGAGGGTGGCGGCGACATCGGTGGCCCCCGCCGCGTCCAGGCGCTCGCGGGGGTGGCGTGGCTCATGTCGTCGGCTCCGTGACCCATGGTTCCCATCCTACTGGCGACACCTGAAGACCTGTTCAGATGTTCCTGTACGGTGGGTGCGTCGCATCGTCTTCCGCCCCGAGGGGTTCCTCCGTCATGCCTTCCGACCTGATCACGCGCGCCGAGCGGGCAGTTCCGGCTGTCCCGTCCACGGCGCCGAGGCGCGCACCCGGGTGTTCGCCCTGGCCGAGGCACGCTGGGCCGCCGCGGCGCTCACCCTGTTCCTGGTCGCCCTGCCGCTCCAGTTGACCGGCGCGCGTCTGTCTGGTCGTGCGCTCTACGCCGCCGCCTACGTCACCGGAGGTGCGGGAGCCGGCCTGGGCGGGGCTCACGGCGCTGCGCGAGAAGACCCTGGACGTGGACCTGCTGATGATCGTGGCGGCGATCGGCGCCGCCTCGATCGGAGCGGGCGATGGACGGCGCTGCTGCTGATCGTCATCTTCGCCACCTCCGGCGCGCTTGAGGCCTGGCCACCGCCCGTACCCAGGAAGCCGTGCGCGGGCTCCTCGACCTCGCGCCGACCGTCGCCACGCGCCTTGCGGACGACGGGAGCGAGGTGACGGTCCCGACGCGGGACCTGGTGGTCGGGGACACCGTCCTGGTCCGCCCGGGGAGCGGGTCGGCGCGGACGGGCGCGTCCTCGGCGGGGCGAGCGAGGTGGACCAGGCGAGCATCACCGGCGAGCCGCTGCCCGTCGCCAAGAGCGGGGACGAGGTCTTCGCCGGCACGCTCAGCGGCACGGGCGTGCTGCGGGTGAAGGTCGGGCGGGACGCCTCTGACTCGGTGATCGCCCGGATCGTGGCGATGGTCAGGAGGCGTCGGAGACAAAGCGCCCACCCAGCTGTTCATCGAGAAGGTCGAGCAGCGGTACAGCCTGGGCATGGTCGTCGCGACCCTGGCGGTCTTCCTGGTCCCCCTCGCGTCCGGCACGGACCTGACGCGCCGCGCTGCTGCGGGCGATGACGTTCATGATCGTGGCCTCGCCCTGCGCCGTGGTCCTGGCGACGATGCCGCCCCTGCTGTCGGCGATCGCACCGCCGGACGCCACGGTGTGCTGGTGAAGTCCGCCGTGGTGATGGAGCGGCTGGGGCAGGTCGGCGCGGTCGCCCTGGACAAGACCGGCACGCTGACCGAGGGAACTCCTCGTGTCACCGAGACCGCTCCCTGCCCGGCTCCGGGCTGACCGAGGGCGCCCTGCGCTGGCCCTGGCGGCCGCGGCCGAGCAGTCCAGCGAACACCCGTCGGCGTGCCGTGGCCGACGCCGCTCGCACCGCCGCCTGTCCCCCGCCGCCGCGCGGACTTCACCTCCACGCCCGGTGTCGGTGTCACCGCCACCGTCGACGGCCGCCAGGTCGAGGTCGGCGCCCCCGCCCGCCTCCTCGACAGCCACAGCCGGCACGGCGGTCACGACGGCACCCTTTCGGGGTGCGCCGCGAAGGAAGTGGCCGATCTGGAGGACGGCGGCCGCACGGCCGTCCTGGTCCTGCGCGACGGCGTCCCCGTCGGCGTGCTGGGCATCGCCGACCGGCTTCGTCCCGACGCCGCCGCGACCGTCGCCGCCCTGACCGCTCTCACCAGCAGCACGCCGCTCCTCGTCACGAGGTGACAACCCCCGTGCCGCCGGCCGCCTGGCCGCCGACGTAGGCATCACCTCCGACGCGATCCACGCGGGCCTCCCATGCCTCAGGACAAGGTCGAAGCGGTACGGCGTCTGGAGGCCCGAGGCCGCCGAGTGCTGGTCGTGGGCGACGGCATCAACGACGCGCCCGCCCTGGCGGCGCACACACCGGCATCGCCATGGGCCGTGCGGGCTCCGACCTCGCACTCGAAACCGCCGACGCCGTCATCGTCCGCGACGAACTCGCCACCGTCCCCAAGGTGATCGCCCTGTCACGCGCGGCACGCACGCCTGGTGGTGCAGAACCTCGTCATCGCCGGAGTGTTCGTCTCCGGCCATGGTCGTCTGGGACTTGGCGGGCACCCTGCCACTGCCGCTCGGCGTCCTCGGTCACGAAGGCTCGACCGTCATCGTCGGCCTCAACGGGCTGCGCCTGCTGCGGGACGCCGCCTGGAACCGCGCCGCGCGCAGGACGTCCGGTGAGCCGCCGCGCCAAGAAGACCGCCCCCGCTCGGGAGCGGCCCGGCCCACCGTCACGGTCTGCCGCGGCTGCTGCTGCGGCACCCCGGCCAAGATCCCCTACCTGAATCACGAGGCCCAGCTCACCGACCTGCGCACCCAGCTGGCAGGAGTCGCGATGGTCCGGCGAACCGACTGTCTGGACGCGTGCGAGCGTGCCAACGTCATCGTCATCCAGCCCTCCGCCGAGGGCCGCAGGGCCGGCGGACGTCCGGTCTGGCTCGGGCAGGTCAACGACCCGGGCGCCGCCGCCGACATCACCGCCTGGGTCGAGGCCGGCGGCCCCGGCCTCGCCGAGCCGCCCGGCATCCTCGACCTCTACACGTTCAGTCCGTCCCGACGCGTCCGCCACGAGCTCGACGAGGACTGACCGAGCCTTCGGGGTTCCGGAACACTCGGCGACACCCACCACCGCCCGCTGCGGCCCGAGGCACACCCGGCGCCCGGCGAGTGCGCTGTCGTGTACTGCCGGTACACCCATCGAGAGAAGCTCTGACCGCTGCAAAGGCGGTTCTCTTGAGATCGGCGAGGCCCCCTGTCTGCTCGCTTTCACGGCCGGGCAGTCGCCGTCGGCCCGGCGCCGAGTCGTCTCTTGTTTCTCTCCGGTTGGAGTCGAGTGAGCGTACCCCTTTGTTCCCGAGTGCGCCGCCCGAGCGGCCGGTCGGGCGATCCGCTGACCGTCGTACTGGCTCTCCTCACCGTGTTCGGGCCGATCTCGATGGATCTCTACCTGCCCGTCCTTCCCACGTTGACCAGCGAGCTGGGGGCGGCGACAGCCACCGCGCAGCTGACGGTGACCGCGTGTCTGATCGGTCTTGCGCTGGGACAGCTGGTCGCCGGACCCCTGTCGGACCGGCTCGAGGCGGCGGCGTCCGCTGCTGTGCTGGCGTCGCTGCCTACATCGGCGCCTCGGCGCTGTGCGCGCTGAGTCCGAGCATCGGAACGCTGATCATCGCGCGTTTCCTGCAGAGACTGGCCGGCGCGGTCGGCATCGTGATCGCGCAGGCCGCCGGCCGTGATCTGTACACGGGCAGCGAGCTGGTGCGGTACTACAGCCGCCTGACGGTGATCGGCGGACTCGCCGCGATCGTCGGGCCGGTGCTCGGCGGGCGGTTGGCCGCGGTCACCGACTGGCGCGGCCTGTTCCTGTTCCTGGCCGGTGCCGGCGCGGTGATCCTGGGCGCCGTCCTGTTCGTCTTCCGTGAGACGTTGCCCCACCACAAGCGCAGCACCGGCGGGATTGAGGCGGAGCCGGGTCGCGACTTCCGCCGACTGCTGTCGGACCGGGCGCTTTCTGCGCCGCCGTACTCGTCATCGGCTTCGCCTACGCCGCGCTGTTCGCCTACCTCAGTGGCGCTACCTACGTACTGCAGGGCATCCACGGAGGCTCTCGCCGCAGGGCTACTCGTTCGCGTTCGGTGCTGAACTCGCTCGATTCATGCTGTGCGGCTTGGGCGCCGGGCGCCTGGCCGGGCGCTGGGCACAGAAAGCGCACGCTGCTGATCGGCTCCTGATGTGCCTCGTGGGCGCGGGCGGCGTCCTGGTCACACCGCGGCACTTCGGCTGCCGCTGCCCGCCATGAGATCGCCTCACTGTTCCTCGCTGGTCGGCGGCGTGGCCGCCTGCAGGCACCGCCGGCCACATCGCTCGCCCTGTCGGACCATCCCGACATCGCCGGTACGGCGTCGTGCCCTCCTGGGCCTGACGCGAGTTCGCCTTCGGTGGTCTCATGCCGCCCGCTGGTCGGGCTCGGCGGCGCGGGCACCGCTCGTCCCGCTCGGCCTGGTCACGGTCGCCGCCGCCGCACTCGCCGCTCTCGTCTACGTGGTCACCATCCGCCCGCACTCCCGCACCTCCCCGAGCACGTGCGCTGCCGGCGCCCCTCGAGTGCCTGACAGCCGGCTCGTGACAGCACCAGCCGGTGCCGGACGGGCCCGCTTCCCGCCCGCGTGGTGCTGTCGGAGGGCGCGCTGCGTCGGCTCGACGAGATCTGAGCGGGCCCGGTGCTGAGGCCCCTGAGCGTACGCCTGGTAGCAGGGTCACACGATCGGCGTCGCCCGGTGCGGGGTGACGGGGCCGGTCGTCAGTCAGATCATGGGCCGCGCGGGCGGCGGCGGGTCTCCGCTGCGTGGCGGCCCAGGAAGCCAGCAGACGCAGGCCCTCACTCGGACGGCGAGCCGGGCTCGGCGGCGTAGACGGTGAGGTCAGGCCGGGCTCCGCGGCCGGTTCCAGGCCCTCGAGGCGAGGGTGACCTCGCCGACGATCTCGTGGTGGAAGCGTTTCGTTCCGGTGCCGTGGTGGCGGACGTCGTGGGCGCCAGCGGGTGCGGAACTCCTCGCTGCGGGTGGACAGTTCACCCACGAGGTCGTGGAGGTCCTTGTCGTACGGATTGCGGCCGGCTTCCGTACGCAGGATGGCGACGGCGACGTCCGCGAACCGGTCCCAGTCGGGGTAGAAGCGCCGCGAGGCGGGGTCGAGGAACTGGAAGCGGGCGAGGTTCGCCTGGTTGCCGGGAGCGGCGTAGAGGTCACGGTAGAAGGCGCGGGCGAGGCGGTTGGTGGCGAGGACGTCCATGCGGCCGTTGCGCACGAACGCCGGCCCCGCGGTGATCGCGTCCAGCGTCCACTGCAGGCTGCGGTGCACCTTCCAGCCCTCCTTGGCGCGCCGGCGCCTGGGGCGGGTGAGGGCGTCGGTGCCGTCGGCCGCCTGCGCCAGGTTCAGCAGGTGGGCGCGTTCGGCGTCGTCGAGCTGGAGCACGCGGGCGACCGCTTCGAGAACGGCCGGGGAGACACCGGCGAGATTGCCGCGCTCCAGCTTGGCGTAGTACTCGACGCTCATGTCGGCCAGCGCCGCGACCTCGCTGCGCCGCAGGCCGGGCACCCGGCGCCGGGAGCCCGCGGGCAGTCCGGCCCGCTCGGGGCTGATCTTGGCTCGCCGCGAGGTCAGGAACTCGCGGACCTCGTCACGGTTGTCCATGCCTCGACCGTACGGCGCGTACGGCGCCGGAGCGATGTACTGCTGGTACACCCCTCATCAGTGACTCGCAGCGCGCGCCGAAGCGCGGTTCCCTGGAAGAGGCAGGACACCCCGGACCCGGACCCCCGTCCCCGGAAGCCGCACATCGGCCGTCCTGCCCGATCGCCCGCGGGCCCAGCGGCCCGTTTTCCCCCTCAGCACGTAAGGAAGCACCCTCATGCGCGGAGCAGTGATCCATGCCCCCGGCGACGTCCGCTTCGAGACGCTCGCCGACCCGAAGATCCTCGAACCGACCGACGCCATCATCCGCACCGCCGTGACCTGCGTCTGCGGATCGGACCTGTGGCCCTTCCGCGGCCTGGACACGGTCGACGAACCGCACCCGATGGGCCATGAGTACGTCGGCTTCGTCGAGGAGGTCGGCAGCGAGGTCACCGCGGTGCGGCCCGGCCAGTTCGTCGTCGGCTCGTTCGCCACGTCGGACAACACCTGCGCCAACTGCCGCAACGGCTTCCAGTCGAACTGCCTGAACCGTGCGTTCATGGGCACCTGCCAGGCCGACTACGTCCGCATCCCCAACGCCCAGGGCACGCTCGTCGCCACCGACGAGGTCCCGGACGAGAAGTACTGGCCGGGGCTGCTGGCCGTCTCCGACGTGATGGGCACCGGCTGGTGGGCCGCCGACGCCGCGGAGGTGCGGCCCGGCTCGACCGCCGTCGTGGTCGGCGACGGCGCGGTCGGCCTGTGCGCGGTGATCGCCGCCAAGGAGCTGGGCGCCGAGCGCATCATCGCGATGTCCCGGCACGAACCGCGCCAGCGACTCGCCCGCGAGTTCGGCGCCACCGACATCGTCACGGAGCGTGGCGAGGAGGGGGTGGCCCGGATCAAGGAGCTGACCGGTGGCATCGGCGCCGACAGCGTCCTGGAGTGCGTCGGCACCGAACAGTCCATGCAGCAGGCCCTCCACTCGGCTCGGCCCGGCGGCAACGTCGGCTTCGTCGGCGTCCCGCACGACGTCGCCGTCGACGGCCAGCAGCTGTTCTTCTCGCACGTCGGCCTGCGCGGCGGTCCCGCGCCCGTGCGCCGCTACCTGCCGGACCTGATCGACCGCGTCCTGACGGGCGCCATCGACCCCGGCAAGGTCTTCGACCTCACCCTGCCCCTGGACCAGGTCGCCGAGGGCTACAAGGCGATGGACGAGCGACGCGCGATCAAGACCCTCCTCAAGCCGTGACCACCGGGGCGGCCCACGGCCTGCCCCACCCCTCTCCCCCCGACTCCTCTCACGAAGGATTCCCTGTGACCACGTTCGCCGCCGACAGCGCGTGCGCGGCGATGGTCCGCATCTCGCTCGCCCCGGAGAACATCCACGCGGCCCGGCTGATCGTGCCGGGCGCGATCCGCACCGACAGGAACACCCATGGAATTCGTCAAGTCCCAGCCCACCAGCAAGGCCCCCGCCGACTGGTTCACCGGTGATGTCTGGTGGGACGTCGTCGTCGCCGGGCAGGCACCCTCCCGGATGCGGGCGAACCTCGTACGGTTCTCGCCCGGCGCCCGCACCAACTGGCACGCGCACGCCGTCGGCCAGACCCTGCACGTGGTCTCCGGCATCGCCCTCGTCGGGACCCGCGACGGCACGATCCTGGAAGCCCACCCCGGCGAGACCGTCAGCTGCCCGCCCGACGAGGAGCACTGGCACGGCGCCACCGCCGACCGCTTCATGGAACACATCGCCATGTGGGAAGGCACCACGGACGGTTCCCCCGAAACCCGCTGGGCCGAGCCCGTCACGGAGACCCAGTACGGCGGCCCGCGCAGCCGCAACCAGTAGCGGGTTCGCGAAGGGAGCGCGGCGGGGGCAGCGGCCGGACGTGCTCTGTGGCGGCCGGGTGAGCGTGAGAAGAGGTTCGCGCCCACCGACCGCGCGTCGGCGCACGGGCCTTGACCAGCCACGACCCACGCCACGCATCATGTCGAGGTGAGGGCGAGCAGCGGAGAGTCCGTACTGACCAGGGCCGTGCGCATTCTGGAGGCGTTCGATCAGACGGACCCGGTCCTGGGTGTCTCGGAGATCGCTCGGCGGACCGGGCTGCACGTGGCGACGGCCTCCCGGCTGGTGGCCGAGCTCGTCGCGCACGACCTGCTGGTCCGGGAGCCGGACCGGCGGGTCCGGGTGGGCATGCGGTTGTGGGAGCTGGGGACGCGGGCCTCGCCCGCGCTGCGGCTCAGGGTCGTCGCGATGCCCTTCCTCGAAGGGGTCCACGACGTCGTGGGCCAGCACGTGCAGCTCGGCGTGCTCGACGGCGGTGAGGTGCTGTTCGTCGAGCGACTCTCGGCGCCCGGCGCGGTGATCAACTACACGCGGATCGCCGGCCGGCTGCCGCTGCACGTCTCCTCCAGCGGGCTGCTGCTCCTGGCGCACGGACCCGCCGCGTTGCGCGAGCGCGTGCTCTCCGAGCCGTTGCCCCGCTACACCGACAACACCCCCGCCACGGATACGGAGTTGCGGGCCCGGCTCGCGCAGGTGCGCCGGCAGGGATTCTCGTACTGTCCCGGTTTCGTGCACGACGACGCGCTCGGCGTCGCGGCGCCGGTCCGCGACGCCACGGGAACGGTGATCGCCGCCTTCTCCGTGATCGTTCCGAACGAGCCCGGTGCGGCAGCGGTCGTCCCGGTCGTCCGGACAGCCGCGCGCGGGCTCTCCCGGGCCCTCGGGGCGCAAGCCGCTGACGCGCCGCACGACACCGAGAAGCCGGTCTCTCGCTGAGTGAGAATGCCGTCGCGGACGCGGTGGCGCGGCTCGCATGCTTCCCGCAACCCAACGACGGGAGGCGACGACGTGGTTGCTCAGGACACGGCTCAAGGGCTGGTGGTCGCGGCGAGGGAGGACGTGGCCGAGGGCGTGGCCGCTCTCACCCTCGCCCGCTCGGACGGGGCGCGGCTGCCCGACTGGACGCCCGGCGCCCACATCGACCTGGTCCTCCCCGACGGCACGACGCGCCAGTACTCGCTGTGCGGTGACCGCTGGGACGCGTACCGCTACCGCATCGCCGTGCTGCGCGAGCCGGAGGGCCGGGGCGGATCCGCATACGTGCACGACCGGCTGCGTCCCGGTGACCGGGTGGGTGTCGGCGGGCCGCGCAACAACTTCCCTCTCGTACCGGCCGAGACGTACCTGTTCATCGCGGGCGGGATCGGCATCACGCCTCTCGTTCCCATGCTGCACCAGGCGGAACTCGTGGGCGCCGACTGGCAGTTGCTGTACGGCGGGCGGTCCAGGGACTCGATGGCGTTCCGGGACGAGCTCACCTCTGCCTACGGAGGCCGCGTGCACGTCGCCCCGCAGGACGAGACCGGGCTCCTCGATCTGACCCACTGGCTCGGGACTTCGCGCGCGGACTGTCCCGTGTACTGCTGTGGCCCGGGCCCACTCCTGGCTGCCGTCGAGGACGCGGTGCGCGCGACCGGCCGGCCCGGCCACGCCCTGCGCACCGAGCGATTCACCGCCGCCGCGCAGGCGGCACCCGTCCGTGACACGCCCTTCGACGTCGAGCTGCGCCGCAGCGGGACCACCGTGACCGTCCCGCCGGACACGTCGGTGCTCGCGGCCGTCCGGGCCGCGGGCGCGGACGTGCTCTCCTCCTGCGAGCAGGGCACCTGCGGCACCTGCCTGACAACCGTGGTGGAAGGCCGCCCCGACCATCGTGACTCGGTGCTCGCCGACCACGAGCGCGCCACCGGCGACTGCATGCTCCTGTGCGTCTCCCGCTCCTGCGGCGACCGCCTCGTACTCGACCTGTGACCCGTACGCCGCGCGCCCGTACGAGCAACCCGGGCCCAGCCACCTCGGCCGCGGCCTCGGCCTCCGCACCCGCACTCACGTCACAAGGAGCCGCAGTGACACAGCCTTTGGAGCATGCCGTCGGCACCACGCCCGTCAGCGACGCCGACCCGTTCGCCGTCGACGTCCTCCTCGATCCCGAGCCGCTGCAACGCACGCTGCGCGAGACCGGACCGGTGGTCTACCTGAAGCGCTACGGCGTGCACGCGTTCGCCCGCTACGAGCAGGTGCACGCGGCGCTCACCGACTGGCAGAGCTTCGCTTCGGGGGCAGGTGCCGGGCTCGCCAACTTCCACCACGAGAAGCCCTGGCGCCCACCGAGCCTGCTGCTCGAAGCCGATCCGCCGCAGCACGACGCTCCGCGCCGGGTCCTGCGCGAGATCCTCGCCCCGCCCGCGCTTCGACGACTGCGGGCGGACTGGTTCGCTCTCGCGGAGCAGCTCGTGGT
Organism: Streptomyces sp. KL116D; assembly: GCF_030766975.1. Taxonomy (NCBI): domain Bacteria; kingdom Bacillati; phylum Actinomycetota; class Actinomycetes; order Kitasatosporales; family Streptomycetaceae; genus Streptomyces; species Streptomyces sp. KL116D. The sequence continues at coordinate 725,730 of NZ_JASERH010000136.1, forward strand.
GCAGCTCATGGACCAAGTCATGCACGGCCAGGCCGAGTTCGACGCGTTCGCCGAGCTGGCGAGGACGTTCCCGCTGCGGGCGTTCCCCGACGCCGTCGGGCTCGGTCCGCACGGCCGCGAGAACCTGCTGCCCTACGGCAACATGGCGTTCAACGCCTTCGGCCCGCGCAACGAACTCGTCGCAGCGGACCTGCCCCGCATGGGCGCTCTGTCGGCCTGGGTGGGCGCCCAGTGCCGCCGCGAGGCGCTCACGGAGGACGGCTTCGGCGCGCGCATCTGGGCGGCCGCCGACCGCGGCGACATCACCCACGAACAGGCGCCGCTCGTCGTGCGCTCCCTGCTCACCGCCGGCGTCGACACCACCGTGCACGGCCTCGCCGCGTGCCTGTACGCGTTCGCCACGCACCCCGAGGAGTGGCAACGGCTGCGCGAGCGGCCCGAGTTGGTGCAGATGGCGTTCGACGAGGCAGTGCGCTGGCAGTCACCGGTGCAGACCTTCTTCCGTACGGCGACGCGCGACGTCACGATCGCGGGGACGACGGTTCCCCGCGACACCAAGATCCTGATGTTCCTGGGCTCGGCCAACCACGACCCCGAGCGCTGGCACCGGCCCGACCGCTTCGACCTCACCCGCGACCCGTCGGGCCACGTGGGATTCGGCATGGGCCTGCACCAGTGCGTCGGCCAGCACGTGGCCCGGCTGGAGGCGGAGGCGTTGCTCACGGCGCTCGTACGGCGCGTGGAGCACATCGAACTCGCAGGTCCTCCGCGACGGCATCCGAACAACACGCTGCGTTCCTTCACGGCGCTGCCGGTGCGGATACGCGCGGCCAGTCGCACGGCCACGTAGGCGGTGGCGACAGGGGGCGGGCGGCAGAGGGCGGGCGGCAGGGATCCCGCCCGCGGTGGTTGCCCGTCAGGACCGGCGACCACCGCGGCCGGGCACTTTGCTAGTTCGTCGTGTGCGTGGGGTAGACCTCGACGTCGGTGTAGGCACCCTTGATGTCCCCCGCGCCCTCGGGCCACTTCAGGGTGACGGTGTGGGTCTCGTTCGGGGGCGTCACCAGGATCTCGGTCGGGCTGGCGAGGCTGTTGCCGCTGCTGTCGATCGTGTACGCCAGGTCGAAGACGGCCGCGTCACCGGGCTTCAGGACGGTGACGCGCGGCTGGGCGTGGCCACGGGCGATGGGGCTCGTGGTGTGGTCCTCGTCCGTGATGTCGACGCCCGGGAAGCCGGTCGCCGAGCAGGTGGTCGAACCCCGGTTGATCATGGTGATGTTGATCCGGCCTGCCTCCGCGTCGGGCGCGGCGTCCTGGGCGTCGATGGCCAGGTCGGCCGTCTTGCAGAACGTGACCTTCCCGCCGGTCGCCGCCCCGCCGTTCCCGGCGGCTCCCGTCCCGGAGCCCTTCCCGGAGTCGGTCTTCGCGTTGCTGGCCTGCTGACCATTCGAACCGGAGCCGCCGCCCGCCTTCGCCCCGTCGTCCGAGGACGAGGACGAAGAGGACCCCGAGGAAGAAGAGGAGGAAGAGGAGGAAGGCGAGGACGCGGACGATGCGGAACCCTTGGACGCCGAGTCCTTCCCCGAGCCGTCGCCGCCACAGGCGGTGAGCGAAAGGGTGGCGGCGACGCCGACGGCGGCCAGAGCGGCGATTCGGGTGTGCTTCACGGTGTTCCCCCAGAACGAGCGCGGTGCGTGTGGTCGGAAATATTTGTATCTCGCACCGAGTCACAGGCGGTCCCCCGACACGTCTTCGTTCTGTCACAGGGTTCTGCCACAGGCACAAAAGCGCCTCACTGGGCGAGAGCCCCGTCGAGCAGGTCGAGTACCGGACCCCCGGCCAGCCCCAGCACCACCGATCCGGCAGCCGCGGCGTACGCGACCGTCGCCGCCGGTCTGCGTGCGCTCGGCGGCGGAGCCGTGGTCGCGCCCGTGGTGAGCGTGGGGGCGATCCAGCGCAGGTAGTAGAAGAGCGAGGCGACCGTGTTGAGCGCGGCGACGACGGCGAGCCAGGCGTACCCGCCGTCGAGCGCGGCGCTGAACACCTCCAGTTTGCCCAGGAACACGGCGGTGGGCGGGGTTCCGACGAGTCCCAGGAGGCAGATCACGAGCGCGCCCGCAAGCGCCGGGTGGCTGCGGGCCGCGCCGCGGTAGTCGCCGAGGGTGCGCAGCCCGGGCAGCGCGCAGACGACCGCGAAGGCGCCGAGGTTCGTCAGCGCGTATCCGACACAGGCGCCATGGGCGGCGCGTAAGTCTGTTCAGTCGGACTGGAACGTCATGGACCGGTTCACCGGGACCCTGACGCGACTCGGCCCGCCGCCCCGGCCGACCCAAGACGCACGAGTCGCGGGCCGCGTCACTGCGGGAAGCGATCCAGGAACGGCCGACCGTGCACCCGCATCGCCTCGATGGCCCGCTCGCACTCCTCCTCGTCCTCCAGGAGAAGCGCCATCCGGGTGTCCACGTTGTAGATCGTGCCCAGACCCAGATCCGACGCGATCACGACCCAGTTGCCGTCGGTCCCGTCCCACAGGTGGGCGAGCGCTTCGAACTCTTCCGTCATGACGTCACCCCGTCACCCCGTACTCGACCACGGCGAACGCGAGGAACATACCGCCGTTCCCGACCGGGCGATCCGGGACGTCGGCGATGCGCCGAGGCACTGGCCGCACCCACTACTCGGTGATACCGTGTAGTGGTACTCGGTACTACGCAGTACCGACAGTGCCGAGGAGGATCCGCAGTGGACGATCTGACGGAGATGTTGAAAGGCACGCTCGAAGGATGCGTGCTCGAGATCATCAGCACCGAAGAGACCTACGGGTACGCCATCACCCGCCGGCTGAACGACCTCGGCTTCGCCGACGTCGTCGAGGGAACGGTGTACACCATCCTGCTGCGCCTGGAGCGGAACGGACTCGTCCAGGTGACCAAGCGGCCGTCCGGGGTCGGCCCGCCGCGCAAGTTCTACGCGCTCAACGACGCGGGCCGCGAGCACCTCGCAAGCTTCTGGACGAAGTGGCAGTACCTCTCATCGCGCATCAACAAGCTGAAGGAGGGCGGGAGATGAACTTCTGGGAGACCATCACCGGCAGCGATCTCACCAGGGACTGGAAGGCGTTCGAAGTACGGGCCGCGGCCCTGCCCGACGACCACCGGGCCGCATGGGAACAGATCAAGGCCCACCTCTTCCCTCACGGGAACTTCACCGGCCGCAACCTCATGCCGATCCTCGACGCCGCCCTGGGGCTGCTGGAGGAGACATCGGCGGACGGGCAGAGCGTCGACGAGGTGCTCGGCGACGACATCCCGGGCTTCTGCACGGCGCTGGTCGGCGGAGAGGGAGCTCGTACCTATCGCGACCGGTGGCGCGACCAGTTGAACAGGAACGTCGCCAGGAAACTGAGCCGGCTGGGAGGCTGACATGGGCATCCAGGACATCATCGAGGGCAAGAAGCAGTGGCGAGCGCACACCGCTCGGGTCAAGGCGCTCCCGCCGGACTACCAGATCGTCTACAAGGAGATGCAGAAGTACCTGTTCAAGGTCGGGCCGGTCGACCTCTTCGAAGGGGCCCTGCTCTCCGAGATCGTCGACTTCTTCGAGGAGGGCGTCGCCGCGGGCAAAGGGGTGGTGGAACTCATCGGCACGGACGTCGCCGCGTTCTGCGACGACCTGATCAAGGACTCCCGCACCTACGCGGACGTCTACCAGGAGTCCCTCACCAAGGATTCCGGCGCAGCCGAGAAGTAGCGCCCCGCCGCCAGACGCCCTGGACCGCCGCAGATCTGGTCCGCGCCACCCGGCGTACAGGTCTGCGGAGGGCGGGCCATCCACCCGACACGCCCGCAGAGGCTGACGACTGACGTGTAGTCACGGACCGTCGCCCACTCCCCCGGCTCGGGTCAACTCCCTGAATCTTCGACCTCCCGAAGGAAGTCGCCATGCCTTCATCTGTCATGCCCACATCCATATCGAACGGCGGTCACCCGTCCCCGGCGGCCGCGGTCTCCACCGTCGGTCTGCGCAAGTCCTACGGCGACAAGACCGTCCTCGACGGCATCGACCTGCACATCCCGGCCGGCTCCGTCTTCGCCCTCCTCGGGCCGAACGGCGCCGGCAAGACCACCGCCGTCAAGATCCTCTCCACCCTCATCAGGGCCGACGGCGGACAGGCCCAGGTCGCCGGACACGACGTCGCCACCTCGCCCGACGGCGTCCGCGCCGCGATCGGTGTCACCGGCCAGTTCTCCGCCGTCGACGGCCTCATCACCGGCGAGGAGAACATGCTCCTCATGGCCGACCTGCACCACCTGCCCAAGCAGGAAGGCCGCCGCGTCGCCGCCGAACTCCTGACCCGCTTCGACCTCACCGACGCCGCCAAGAAGCCCGCCTCCACCTACTCCGGCGGCATGAAGCGCCGCCTCGACATCGCCATGACCCTGGTCGGCAACCCCCGGATCATCTTCCTCGACGAACCGACCACCGGCCTCGACCCCCGCTCCCGCCACAACATGTGGGGCATCATCCGCGAACTCGTCAACGACGGCGTCACCGTCTTCCTCACCACCCAGTACCTCGAAGAAGCCGACGAACTCGCCGACCGCATCGCCGTGCTCAACGACGGCAAGATCGCCGCCGAAGGCACCGCCGACGAACTCAAGCGCCTCATCCCCGGCGGCCACATCCGGCTCCGCTTCACCGACCCGGCCGCCTACCAGACGGCCGCCGCCACCCTCAGCGACGTCACCCGCGACGACGACGCCCTCGCCCTGCAGATCCCCAGCGACGGCAGCCAGCGCGAACTCCGCTCCATCCTCGACCGGCTCGACGCCGCCGCCATCGAGGCCGACGAACTCACCGTCCACACCCCCGACCTCGACGACGTGTTCTTCGCCCTCACCGGCGGCACCGACCACACCAAGGAGACCGTCCGATGAGTGCCCAGCTCGCCACCGCCCACCGTCCTTCCCGCTTCTCCCTCGCGGTCCGTGACTCGTCCACGATGCTGCGCCGCAACCTCCTGCACGCCCGGCGCTACCCCTCGCTCACCCTGAACCTGCTGCTGACACCGGTCATGCTGCTCCTGCTGTTCGTCTACATCTTCGGCACCGCCATGAGCGGTGGCGCGGGCCGCGACGCCTACATCGCGTACGTCGTCCCGGGCATCCTGCTGATGACCGTCGGCTCCACCGTGGTGGGCACGGCCGTGTCCGTCGCGATGGACATGAGCGAGGGCATCATCGCCCGCTTCCGCACGATGGCCATCCACCGCGGCTCGATCCTCATCGGGCACGTCATCGGCAGCGTGCTCCAGTCCGTCGTCAGCGTGGTGTTCGTGGGCGCCGTCGGCGTCGCCATCGGCTTCCGGTCCACCGACGCCACCGTCCTGGAGTGGGTCGCGGCCTTCGCTCTCCTGGTGCTCTTCGCCACCTCGCTGACCTGGATCGCCGTCGGCATGGGGCTGACCAGCCCGAACGCGGAGGGCGCCAGCAACAACGCGACGCCGCTGATCCTGCTGCCGCTGATCTCCAGCGCGTTCGTCCCGCTGCACTCGATGCCCGGCTGGTTCCAGCCGATCGCCGAGTACCAGCCCTTCACGCCCGCCATCGAGACCCTGCGCGGTCTGCTCCTCGGTACCGAGATCGGCAACAACGGCTGGATCGCCCTCGTCTGGTCCGTGGCGCTCATCTCGCTCGGCTACTTCTGGTCGAAGTCGGTCTTCGACCGCGACCCGAAGTAACCGGGGCGAGGAACCGGTCAGAACCGCAGCTCCCCATGGGCGCCCGCCGGCACGGCGGGCGCCTTCGGCATGACCGGCCTCAACTCCTGGTACGCGGCGCCCTGTTCGGGCCGCGGATCGCTCTCGCCCCGGTTCGGCCAGTACGCCATCGCCCGCTCGGCCTGCGCCGTGATGGTCAGGGACGGGTTGACGCCGAGGTTCGCGGAGACCGCCGAGCCGTCGACGACCGAGATGCCCGGATGGCCGTAGAGCCGGTGGTAGGGGTCGATGACGCCGCTGCGCTCCGAGTCGCCGATGACGCAGCCGCCGAGGAAGTGCGCGGTGAGCGGTTTGCCCAGCAGCTCGCCGAGGTTCGTCCCGGCGAAGCCGTTGATGGACTCGGCGATCAGGCCCGCCGCCTGCCAGCCCTCCGGAATGTGCACGGGGTTGGGCCGCCCGTGCCCCTGCTCCGCGGTGAGCGCGCCCTTCCTGGTGAGGCCGGTGGTGAGCGAGTTGTCGTGGGTCTGCATGACGAGCCCGATGATGGTCCGCTCGGACCAGTGGCGCAGGGCGACCGTCCGGGCGACGAGCACCGGGTGGGAGAGGAACGCGAGGGCGGCGGCCAGGGGCTTGGGCAGGTTCTGCCGGTACTGCGGCACGCAGATCAGGGCCATCAGGTTGGAGCCCTTGCCGTAGCGGACGTTCTCGATGTGGGTGTTCTCGTTCGGGTGGACGGAGGAGGTGATGGCCACGCCCCGGGTGAAGTCGACGTCACGCCGTCCGAGCCGCCGCGGCCAGGTCAACGCCCCTACCAGCGCTTCGGAGTTGGTGCGGGTGAGCACGCCGAGCCGGTCGGACAGGCGGGGCAGGGTGCCGTCGGCCTTCATCCGGTGCAGCAGGGTCTGGGTGCCGTACGTGCCCGCGGCCAGGACCACGCGGCGGGCGCGCAGGACGGTGCGGCGGCCGCGGCGCGGTCTGCCGGTGGGGACGGTCGTGACCTCGTACGTGCCGTCGTCCAGCTCGCGCACCGAGGTGACGGTCGTCAGGGGCCGCACCTCGGCGCCGGCCCGTTCGGCGAGGTGGAGGTAGTTCTCCGTGAGGGTGTTCTTGGCGCCGACACGGCAGCCGGTCATGCAGGAGCCGCATTCGGTGCAGGCGGCGCGGGCGGGCCCGGCGCCACCGAAGTAGGGGTCGCGAACCTCCGTGCCCGGCTCGGCGGTCGTGCCGCCGTCGGCGTCCTTGCCGTCGCCGAAGAAGACGCCGACGGGGGTGAGCCGGAAGGTGTCCTCCGCGCCCATCCGGCCGGCCGCCGCGCGCAGCAGTTCGTCGGCCTCGGTCGTGGTCGGGTTGGTGCGTACGCCGAGCATGCGGCGGGCCTGGTCGTAGTACGGGGCGAGTTCGGTGCGCCAGTCCGTGATGCCCGCCCACTGCCGGTCCCGGAAGAACGCGGGCGGCGGCACGTACAGCGTGTTGGCGTAGTTGAGCGAGCCGCCGCCGACGCCCGCCCCGGCGAGCACCATCACGTTCTTCATGAGGTGGACGCGCTGGATGCCGTACAGGCCGAGGCGGGGTGCCCACAGGTAGTCGCGCAGTTTCAGCGACGTGCGGGGCAGGGTGTCACGGGTGTAGCGGCGGCCCGCCTCCAGCACGCCCACCCGGTAGCCCTTCTCGGTCAGCCGGAGCGCGGAGACGGAGCCGCCGAAGCCGGAGCCGACGACGAGGACGTCGAAGACGTCGACGTCCTGGGTGTCCGCGGTGGCTGCGGTGTCTGTGGTGTCTGCGGTGTCTGCGGTGTCTGCGGTGTCTGTGGGCTCAGGCACCGTACAGCTCCTCGATCTCCCGCTCGTACGCCGCCGTGACGGCCCGCCGTTTGATCTTCAGGGAGGGGGTGAGCAGTCCGTTGTCCTCGGTGAACTCCCCCTCCACCAGGGTGAACTTGCGGATGGACTCGGCTCGCGAGACGGCCTCGTTGGCGTAGTCGACGGCCTGCTGCACGGCCGCGACCATGCGCGGGTCCCGGATCACCTCGGACATCGGGGTGTCGGCGGGGAGTTTGCGCACGGCCAGCCAGTGGGTCACGGACTCGGGTTCGAGGGTGATGACGGCGCCGACGTAGGACCGGTTGTCGCCGACGACGATGCACTGGCCGATCGGCGAGCGGCTGCGCAGCCGGTCCTCCAGGACGGCGGGCGAGACGTTCTTGCCGCCGCTGGTGACGAGGATGTCCTTCTTGCGGCCGGTGATCGCGAGGTAGCCGTCGTCGTCGAGCGCGCCGAGGTCGCCGGTCGCGAACCAGCCGTCGGCGTCGAGGACTTCGGCGGTCGCCGTCTCGTTCTGCCAGTACGCGCCGAAGACGATGCCGCCCCTGACGAGGACCTCGCCGTCGTCGGCGATCCGGATCGTGGTGCCGGGCACGGGCAGGCCGACGGTGCCGGGGCGGGGCCGCAGGGGCGGGGTGATGGTGGCGGCGGCGGTCGTCTCGGTCAGGCCGTAGCCCTCGTAGATGACGATTCCGGCGGTGTAGAAGAACAGGTTGAGGCTGCGGTCGAGCGGGGAGCCGCCGCTGATCGCGTACCGGAGGCGGCCGCCCAGTTCCTTGCGGACGCGGCGGTAGACGAGCAGGTCGTAGAGGCCCGCGGCGAGGGTGAGACCGAGCGAGGGGCCCTTGCCGTTCTTCTCCAGGAAGCGGGCCAGGTGCTCCTCGCCGAACCGCACCGCGATCCGGTCGGCCCGCTCGAAGGAGGCGCCGCGGCCGATCTTCTCGGCGGTGGCCCGGCCGGTCTCGTGGATCTTCTCGAAGAGGTACGGGACGCCGACGACGAACGTCGGCCGGAACGAGCGGAGTTCGGGCCGCAGCTCGTCCGGTTTGATGCTCGGGCAGTGGCCGAGCTCGATCCGGGCGAGCAGGCACGCCACCTGGATGGTGCGGCCCAGGATGTGCGCGAGCGGCAGGAAGAGCAGCGTCGAGGCGGTCTGTCCGGTGATGGCCTTGAAGATGGGGTGGAGCAGTTCGACGGTGTTGGCGGCCTCGGCGTAGAGGTTGCCGTGGGTGAGGACGCAGCCCTTGGGGCGGCCCGTCGTCCCGGAGGTGTAGCAGACGGTGGCGACACTGTCGGGGGTCAGGGCGGCGCGCCGCTTGGTGACCTCCTCGTCGGGGACTTCCCGTCCCGTGGTGGCGAGTTCGAGGACGGCGCCCGCGTCGAGCTGCCACATGCTCGGCCGGTCGGCGTCGGGCAGGGCGGCGAGTCCGGCCGCGGCGGTGGCGACGTTCTCGGGCGTCTCCACGATGAGGATGCGGGCGCCCGAGTCCCGGACGATCCACTCGATCTGCTCGGCCGACGAGGTGGCGTAGATGGGGACGGTCTGGCCGCCGGCCGCCCAGATCGCGAAGTCGAGTACCTGCCATTCGTAGCGGGTCCTGGACATCAGGGCGACCCGTCCGCCCGGTTCGAGTCCGGCGGCGATCAACCCCTTGGCAGCGGCGGTGACTTCACGGGCGAAGGCGGCCGCGGTGACCGGTTTCCACTCGCCGGCCTCCTTGCGCCGCACCACGACGGCGTCCGGTTCCTCCGCGGCGTTCCTGAAGGGGATGTCGGCGGGGGTGGACCCGTCGGCGGGCGGTTCGGCGAGCGGCGCGACGCGCGCCTCGCGGACCACGCCCCGCTCGTCCCTGACGAGTTCGACGGTGGCGCGGTCGGCCAGGTCGCTGCGCTCCCTGGCCCGCTTCAGATCCTTGCGTACGCCCATGACGGCTCCCGGTCGCGCGGCGGCACGTGCTGGTACTTACTCGGGGGTCAACTTACCGACGCGTAAGGAAAATTCAATGGGTCGTACGGGAATTGGTCCGCGGCCGACGCGGCAGGTCACGCCTGCGGCAGCCACGCCTCGCCGTCGAGCACGTCGCGCATGCCCACCCACACCATGTTCATCAGGCGCAGGGTGATGCCCTCCGGGGACTGGTCGGGGTTGCGCTCCATCCAGTCGGTGAGCGAGTCCGCCGCGCCCACCAGCGCGTGGGCGACGAAGTCGGCGTCCTGGTCGCCCAGCCGGGAGCCGCGGCCGCTGTCCGAGATGCCGTCCCTGATCAGCCCGGCGACCTCGCCCATCACCGCGCGCCGCGCCTCGGCGACGGCGTCGGCGATGGCCTCGCTCAGCTCGGAGGCCTGCCGGTGCAGGACCACCCAGCTGTCGCGGTGCGCGGCGACGAACGCGAAGAAGGCCGAAAGTCCTGCGTAGAGCCGGAGTTCGGGCGCGGCTCCGGCGCCGCGCGCGGCCTCCTGGAAGGCGCTGACGAGCCGCTCGGCCTCGCGCCGCAGGCAGGCGAGGAAGAGCCCTTCCTTGGAATCCAGGTACAGATAGACCATCGGCTTGGAGATCCCGGCGAGTTCGGCGATCTCGTCGACCGAGGCCGCGTGGTAGCCGCGCTTGGCGAAGACCCGGACCGCCACGTCGATGATCTGCTGCTCGCGCACTTGTCGCGGCACGCGCTTCCGGCGCCCCGCCGTGCGCCCTTGAGCTGCTCCCGATGTCCCCGTCACCCTTGTCAGCCTACCTACGTCGCCGTAACCTTACCAATCAGTAAGTTTACTAAACAGTAAGGAGTATGGGCATGAGCGGTGCCGACGAGATCGCGGCCCTCGACTTCGCGAGCGTCACGCCCGAGGAGTTCGCGCGGATCGTGAAGGGCCTGTCCGCGAAGGAGATCAGCACGATCGCGCAGGACGGCGCGCTGCGCACCCGCATCCTGAAGGAGGTCTTCGGGCGCATGGAGCGGCAGTTCAAGCCGGATGTCGCCGGCTCCCTCGAAGCGGTCGTCCGCTGGAAGATCACCGGCCAGGGCGACAACCCCGAGGTGGTCTACGAGACGCGGATCAGCGGCGGCACGTGCACGGTCACCGAGGGCCGCTCGGAAGGCGAGCCGCGGGTCACGCTCGTCATGGGCGACGCGGAGTTCCTCAAGCTGGTGTCGGGCAACTCCTCGCCCGTCACGATGTTCATGATGCGCAAGGTGAAGATCGCGGGCGATGTGGCGCTCGCGTCCGGCCTGACCCGCTACTTCGACATTCCCAAGGCGTGAGGGGAGGCTTCCGTCCGTCATGGCTTTCTCTCTTGAACTGAGCGAAGAACAGCGGGACCTGCGCGACTGGGTGCACGGTTTCGCGGTGGACGTGGTGCGTCCCGCGGCCGCCGAGTGGGACGAGCGCGAGGAGACGCCCTGGCCGGTGATCCGGGAGGCCGCGAAGATCGGCCTGTACGGATTCGAGTCGCTCGCCGAGCTGTTCGGCGACCCGAGCGGCATCTCGCTCCAGATCGCCAACGAGGAGCTGTTCTGGGGCGACGCGGGCATCGGCATGGCCCTGTTCGGCACGTCGCTCGCGGTGGCCGGGATCTTCGCCTCCGGCACGCCCGACCAGCTGGCCGAGTGGGTGCCGCAGTGCTTCGGCGACGAGGCGGACCCGAAGGTGGCCGCGTTCTGCGTGTCCGAGCCGCAGGCCGGTTCGGACGTCGCGGCGATGCGGACGCGGGCGCGGTACGACGAGGCCAGGGACGAGTGGGTGCTGTCCGGCCAGAAGGCCTGGATCACCAACGGCGGCATCGCGAACGTGCACGTCGTCGTCGCGTCCGTCGATCCCGCCCTGGGCTCCCGCGGACAGGCGGCGTTCGTCGTGCCGCCGGGCACCGCGGGCCTCGAAGGCGCCAAGAAGATACGGAAGCTGGGACTGCGGGCGTCCCACACGGCCGACGTCTTCCTCGACGACGTCCGCGTCCCCGGCCACTGCCTGCTCGGCGGCAAGGAGAAGCTCGACGCGCGGCTCGCCCGCGCCCGGGAGGGCACCGCGGGCGGCCGCGGCCAGGCCGCGATGTCCACCTTCGAGGTGAGCCGGCCGACCGTGGGCGCGCAGGCGCTCGGGATCGCCAGGGCCGCCTACGAGTACGCGCTGGAGTACGCGGGCGACCGGGAGGCGTTCGGCCGCCCCATCATCGAGAACCAGGCGATCGCGTTCGCCCTCGCGGACCTGCGGACCGAGATCGAGGCGTGCCGGCTGCTCATCTGGCAGGCGGCGTGGATGGCCCGCAACGACAAGGTCTTCGACGCGGGGCAGGGCTCCATGTCGAAGCTGCGGGCCGGTGAACTGGCCGTTGCCGCCAGCGAGAAGGCGATTCAGGTGCTGGGCGGCGCCGGGTACAGCCGGGAGCATCCGGTGGAGCGGATGTACCGGGACGCGAAGATCTACACGATCTTCGAGGGCACCAGCGAGATCCAGCGTCTGGTGATCGCGCGGGCCATCTCGGGGCGGCAGATTCGCTGAGGGGGCCGTGGGGCGCGTTAGTCGGGTGCGGGTGCGGGTGCGGGTGCGGGTGCGGGTGCGGGCGGTGGGGCTTCTCGCGCCGTTCCCCGCGCCCCTGGGCGTGTGCCGGGTGGCGGCCGGTTCTTCGAGTGCGGGGATCGTCGTGGTCGGTCGCGCCGTTCCCCGCGCCCCTGGGTGTGTGCCGGGTGGCGGCCGGTTCTTCGAGTGCGGGTCCGTCGTGGCCTGTCGCGCAGTTCCCCGCGCCCCTGAAGGCAACCGCCGGGGAGAGGTCTGGCGGGAGGGGCACGAACGTGACGGGGCCGGACCGGGCCAGCGGCCTCGGCAGTCTGCTGGACGAGCTCGCCGCCGCCGGCGGGGCGCACGTCCGGCACGGGCTCCTGTCCGCGCCGCCCGACCCGGCGACGTGGCTGGAGCACGGCCTGGGCGCGGGTCGACACCCACGTCCAGCCGCCGACCCCGCTCCCCCGGATCCGGGCCGGTCTCGAGCCCGTCGCCGCGTCCGAGGCGACCGCCCACCTGACGAGGTTCGCCTCGACGTCCCGGGTGGTCGCCGAGCTCGGGCCGACGGCCCGCTCGTACGGCCTGACGGGCTGCACGGTCGACGGCCTGGTCGCGGGCACCGACGGCACCCGCTTCGGACGGGGGTGCGGCGGGCCGCCTACTGCCGCAGCTGGTCCGCCTGCCGCACCGACTTCGCCAACGCGCGCACGTCCGAGTCCTCGGTCTCGTCCGCCAACGCGCCCACGTAGGCCGAGAGTTGACCGAGCGACGGCTCGCCGGGGAACGGCTCGTCCGACGCCCCGCCCAGGCGGTGGGCGAAGTAGGCCGCGGCGGCCGAGACGCGCAGGCGCGGTGTCGTGCCGTGCGACCACAGGGAGCCGTCGAGCGCGGAGACCGCGACCGAGCCGGACTGCTCGCGGGGCGCGCGGCTCGACGGGTCGAGCCAGCGCACCGTGGCCCTGGCCACCTCGCCCTCCGCGCCGTCGCGCAGCTTGACCGCGTAGAGCGCCGTCACGGTGTGGCCCGGGCCGATCTCGCCGCCGTCGACCCGGTCGTCGCGGAAGTCGTCGTTCGCGACGCGCCGGTCGTCGTAGCCGAGGAGCTTGAACTCGGAGACCGCGTCCCGGTCGAAGACGACCTGCGCCTTGGCGTCCCGCGCCCGCAACTCGACGTTCGCGGGCAGCTGTTGGACGAAGACCTTGCGGGCGTCCGAGGGCGACGAGACGTACGTGGTGTTGCCGTCGCCCTTGTTCGTGAGCTGCTCCATCAGCGCGTCGCCGTAGTCACTGCCGACGCCGACCCCGAAGAGGGTGATGCCGTGGTCGCGGCGGGCCTTCGCGATGCGTTCGAGGATCGAGTCGGCGTCCGTGTCACCGGTGTTGGCGAGGGCGTCGGAGAGCAGGACGACCCGGTTCGTGGCGCCGGACCTGGCGCCCTCGACGGCGGTCGCGTAGCCGGTGCGGATGCCCGCGCCCAGGTTGGTGGAGTCGGTGGGTTCGAGGGTGTCGACCGCGTTCCTGACGCGCTCGCGGACCTCGCCGCCCGGCCGCCCGAGCCGGGTCATCGGGAGGACCGTCCTGGCCTCGTCGCTGAAGGTGACCAGGGCGATCGAGTCGTCGGCGCGGAGCTGCCCGGTGAGCGTCGACAGGGACGTCTTGACCAGGTCGAGGCGGCCCGGCTCGCCCATCGAGCCGGAGATGTCGATGACGAACGTGAGGGCCGCGGGCGGCCGTTCCCCGGACGCCGGGGCCTGCGCCGTCGCGAGGCCGACCCGCATCAGGCGCCAGCCGTCCTCGCCGGTGCGGGCGCCGTCCACGGTCACCGAGAAGCCGTTGCCCTCGGGGCGCGGGTAGTTCTGCCGGAAGCTGTTGACGAACTCCTCGGGCCGCACCGTCCCCGGCTCCGGCAGCCGCCCCTCGTCGAGGGTGCGGCGCGCGTACCCGTACGAGGCGGTGTCGACGTCCAGGGCGAACGTCGACCGGTAGTCGGGCGCGGCCTCCTCCTTCCCCGCGCTCGGGGCGACGGAGGCCGCGGGCTCGTCGGCGGCCCGCGGACCGCGCGCCTTGCTGCCCGAGCTGTCCGAGCTGTCCGAGCTGCCGCCCGGCCCGCCGCAGCCCGTCAGCAGCAGCCCGCCGACGAGCCCCGCGGCGAGCAGCGCCCCGCCGCGGCGGCGCAGCCGCCCCCGTATCCGCATCCCCGTGCCGTCCGGACCGATCCCCATGCCCGCCCCTCCCACCGCGTCACGCGCCGGTGGTACCGGCGCCTTGTGACTGTGACGCGCGGGGCGCCCCGAGTGTTCGACCCGAGCGATTGCGCCTTGGCCTCAAAGCGGTTACGGGGGAAGGCAGTTGTGACCGGTGGGTGATCCTCCGGAGACCGCTCCGTCGCGTTACGACACGATGTCCTTGCGGGCGAAGCCGCGGAACGCCAGCGCGAACAGCACCACCGCGTACGCCACCGACACCGCCGTGCCCTGGATCATGCCGCTCCACTCCGGCTGCGGCTGGATCACGTCCGCCCAGGCGAACTGCCAGTGCGCGGGCAGGAAGTCCCGCCAGTCGCCGAGGGCGGTCACCGCGTCCAGCACGTTCCCCACGATGGTCAGGAACACCGCGCCGCCGACCGCGCCCAGCGGGTTGTCGGTCTTCGTCGACAGCCAGAACGCCAGCCCGGCCGTGACCAGTTGGGACACGAAGACGTAGGCGATGACGACGACGAGCCGCTGCGCCGCCGTGCCCGCGTCCAGCGACCCGCCGGTCGGGATCTCCAGCGGCCCCCACCCGTACGCGACCGTGCCCACCGCGAGCGCGACCACCGGCAGCAGCACCATCGCGGCGAGGCTGAGCCCGAGCGCGACGGTCAGCTTGGACCAGAGCAGCCGGGCCCGTGGCACGGGCGCCGCGAGCAGATAGCGCAGGCTCGACCAGTTCGCCTCTGAGGCGATGGTGTCGCCGCAGAACAGGGCGACGGGGATGACGAGCAGGAACCCGGCGGACACGAACAGGCACGTCGCCGCGAAGTTCGCGCCGGACGCCGTCGCCGTGTCCATCAGCGTCACCCGGCCGCTGCGTCCGCCCGGCTCGCCGCCGATGGCGAAGGCGACGACGAGCACGAAGGGCAGCAGGCCGAGCACGGCGCCCATGACGAGGGTGCGGCGCCGCTTCACCTGCCGGACCAGCTCGACGCGGAGCGGCAGGGTGCGGCCCGGCCGGTAGCCGTGGGCGAGCTCGGGCCCTCCGGTGCCGCTGGGGTGTCCCGTAGTGCCGGTGCTGGTGGTCGTCATGCCGGCTCCCCTCCGATCAGCGTCAGGAACGCGTCCTCCAGGCGTCGGTGCGGGCCGACGGCCGTCACCGGTACGTCGAGCCGGACCAGGTCGGCCACCAGGGCGGCGGCCGATCCGGTGGCGGTGAGCCGGACCAGCAGTCCGCCGTCGACGCGCACCGCCGACTCCACTCCGCCGAGCGCGCCGACCTTCTCGACCAGCGGGTCGGCGATGTCGGCGGCGAGACCGATGAGCAGGGTGCCGCCGGAGCCGACGATGTCCGCGACCGGGCCCGCCTGCACCAGCCGGCCGCGGTCCATCACGACGAGGTGCGTGCAGGACTGCTCGACCTCGGCGAGGAGGTGGCTGGAGACGATGACGGTGCGGCCGGCCCGCGCGTACCGGATCATCACCTCGCGCATCTCGCGGATCTGCGGCGGGTCGAGTCCGTTCGTCGGCTCGTCGAGGATCAGCAGGTCCGGCAGGCCGAGCATGGCCTGCGCGATGGCCAGGCGCTGCCGCATGCCCTGCGAGTACGTGCGCACGGCGCGGGCCAGGGCGTCGCCGAGGCCGGCGATCTCCAGGGCCTCGTCCAGGTGCGCGTCCTCGGGCGGCCGGCCCGTGGCCTTCCAGTACAGCTCCAGGTTCTCCCGGCCCGACAGGTGCGGCAGGAAGCCCGCGCCCTCGACGAACGCGCCGACCCGGGAGAGGACGGGCGCGCCCGGCCGGATCGCGTGCCCGAAGACGCGGATCTCGCCCTCGTCGGGCCGGATGAGGCCCATGAGCATGCGCAGGGTCGTCGTCTTGCCCGCGCCGTTCGGCCCGAGCAGGCCGAGGACCTGGCCCTTCTCGACACGGAAGGACAGGTCACGGACCGCGTACCGGTCGGCCGACTTCGCGTACCGCTTGCTCAGGTCCGTGATCTGCAGCGGGACCTCGGCGAGCGCCGGGTCGGGGGCGGGCGCGTTCGTCCGGCGGCGGGCGGTGAGCAGCAGGCCCGCCGCGACGGCGACCGCAGCGACCGGCAGCCACCACACCCAGGCGGGCAGCGGCGCGGCGGCGGTCTCCACGCTCGGCGCGGTGGGCAGGCTCAGCCCGCCGTTCACCGACACCTCGTACGTGGCGGGCTTCACCGGGGACGCGTACCCGAGGTCGGTCGAGGAGACGACGAGCCGCAGCCGGTGCCCCTTCTGCACCTGGTGGTCGATCGCCGGGAGCGTGATCCGCACGTCCTTGCCCGCGCCGCCCGCGCCCGTCACCTTCACCGGCGACACCAGCTGCGACGGCAGCACCTCGCGGGCCCCGCCGGGCCCGGCGTCGTACACCTTCGCGAACAGGACGGCGGTGCCGGTCGAGGACTTCACGTGCGCGGTGACGGTCGGCGAACCGGTGATGCGCACGGACCTGCCCAGCGGCGCCGAGTCGAACCGGGCGAACTGGCCGGGGAAGTCGAGCGCGACGCTCAGTCCCAGCGACGAGGAGAGGGAGGACACGCTGCCGAGCCCGGGCACCGCCGAGATGGACGGCGGGCCGCCGCCCGGCGGGTTCTGGAACTTCTCCGTCGCCGACTTCAGCGGCACCGGCACCCGCTTCTCGCCGCGCAGCCCCGGGTACGAGTCGCCGCTCGCGCCGCGCAGGGTGGCCGCGCCGTCCGTGGAGTCGACGCCGCCGGTGCGGGTGACCCGGAACGCGGGCCCGGTACCGGCGCCCTCGTCGTCCTTCAGGTACCGGTCGAACCAGGACGCCACCCGGCCGCCGACCCGGTCGATCTCCATGTCGCCGCCGTCGTGCCCGCCGGCCAGCCAGTCCACGTGGACGGGTGCGCCGTTGGCCTTGATCTGGCGGGCCATCGCGTCGGCCTGGCCCAGCGGGAACAGCGAGTCGCTCTGGCCCTGCGCGATCAGCGTGGGCACCTTGATCCGGTCGCCCACGGCGGACGGGCTGCGCTCCTCCAGGAGCTTGCGGGCCGCGGCGTCCGGCTCACCGGCGACCGCCACTCGCTGGTACATCGCGCACAGCTCCGGCTGGAAGCGTCCGCATTCGAGGCCTGCCTCGCTGGTGCGCGCGCCCAGGTCCGCGGACCCGGAGGTGAAGAAGATGCCCGTCCACAGCTTCTTGAAGACGCCGTCGGGGAACAGGGCGTCGGCGAGGTTCCAGTACGTGATCTGCGGCGCGATCGCGTCGACCCGCTCGTCGTGCGCGGCGGCGAGGAGGGAGACCGCGCCGCCGTACGAGGCGCCGGTGACGCCCACCCGCGGGTCGCCCGCCTTGTCGAGCCGTACCTCCGGGCGGTCCGCGAGCCAGTCGATGAGCCGGGAGACGTCGGCGACCTCGCCGTCCGCGTCGTTCAGGCCGATCTTCCCGGTGGAATCGCCGAAGCCGCGGGCGGACCAGGTCAGCACGGCGTACCCGTGCCGGGCGAGCTTCTCGGCCTCGCCGCGCACGTCGTTCTTGCTGCCGCCGAAGCCGTGCGTGAGCAGGACGGCGGGGCGCCTGTCGTGGCGGTCGCCCGTCGTGAAGTACGAGGTGTCGATGCGGACGCCGTCCGGCATCGGCATCATCCGGTCCTGCCGGTGCACGGGCGGTGCGCCGTCGGACGCCGCCGCGGCGGACCAGGTTCCCGCCCCCGCGAGCACCACGAGGGCCGCTGCCGCGGCGGTCCATCGCCTCGGCGCGCCCCGTACTCGCTCGCGCCATGCGCGCACTCGTAGATCCATGCGTCAACCGTAGGCGCCGCCGCCTCCGCCCACGGCACCCCCCGGGCGGAACCGGGCCCCCTCCACCAGTAGTACGGTTCCGCCCCGGTCTACCGCGGCTGGTGTACCCCGGGCGGCCGGGCCCTCGCCACGGACCACACCCCGGTGGGACGTCTCGCGCAGTTCCCCGCGCCCCTGAACAGCCGGCTGCGTCTGCCGGGCTGATCCGTCACCGCGGACTACAGGTGCGTCGTGGTTGCTCGCGCAGTTCCCCGCGCCCCTGGACACTGCCGAGCTGATCTGCCATCACCGTATGCAGGTGCATCGTGGCTGATCGCGCAGTTCCCCGCGCCCCTGGAGATGCGCCCTTCGGGCGGCATCTCCCCGGAGGAGGAGGCTGCGCGCAGCGCATGCCTTCAGGGGCGCGGGGAACTGCGCGAGCAACCACGACGCGACCCACGGTGAAAGAACACACCGCGACACGGCAGACGCTCAGGGGCGCGGGGAACTGCGCGACCAGCCACGACGAGGCCCGCACCCGGCGAACACCCCGTCGACACCACGGCGCGCAGCCGTGCCCAGGAACGGACATGAGTCCGGCAGGCGCGGGACGCTGGTGGGATGCGGATCGTACGAGCCACCACCACGCCCCAGCTCCTCACCGCCTCCGCCCTCTTCGACACCCCACCCCACCCGGACCACGCGGCAGCCTTCCTCGCGGCCCCCGGCCACCACCTCTTCCTCGCCCACGAGGACGACCTCACCCCGGACCCCGTCGGCTTCATCAGCGGCGTGGAGACGCTCCACCCGGACAAGGGCCGCGAGATGTTCCTGTACGAACTCGCCGTCGCCGAACCGTTCCGACGCCGCCGCATCGCCCACACCCTGATCCGCACGCTCGCGGACCTGGCCGCGGAACTCGGCTGCTACGACATGTGGGTCGGCGTGGACACGGACAACGGAGCGGCGCTCGCCGCGTACCGCGCCGCGGGCGGCACCGACGAAGGGCCCTGCCGGATCGTCACGTGGGACCTCGGGCAGAGCTGACGTCGTCGATCCTGCAAGCGCTCGCAGAAGCCGTCAAGAGGGCGGTGCGCACCCGCGCACACCGGAACCCCACCCCGTACGACTCCTCGCAGAAAGCGCTTGCCAGATCCATTGACGGCGCTGCGAGCGCGTGCAAAGGTCCCACCTCGACACCGCCGTCGAACCGCACGTGGAGGCCCCCATGGGCACGGAAGCCCCCTCCCGCCGCACCGCCCTGTCCGCCCTGCTGGCCGCCGGCCTCGGCACCGCGCTCACCGCCTGCGGCGGACCGTCCCGGTCCGTCGGCGCCGGGGGCACCGTGACCCTGCGCTACTTCTTCTGGGGCGACAGCGGCCGCGCCGAACTGATCAACAAGTGCATCGCCGTCTTCGAGCGGGCCAACCCCAAGATCCGGGTCAAGTCGAGCTTCGCGGCCTTCGACTCGTTCTGGCCGAAGCTGAGCACCGCCGCCGCGGGCGGCAACCCGCCCGACGTCATGCACATCGACTACGCCTGGATCCGCACGCTCGGCGAACACGGCGTGCTCGCCGACCTCGGCGACCACACCGGTCCCGGCAAGGAGATCGACGCCTCCACCCTCGTGTCGTCGCTGCGCACCGCGGGCATGGTGGAGGGCCGCCGGGTCGCGCTGCCGCTGTCGCACAACAGCGTCTCGCTGCAGTACGACGCGAAGGTGTGGGCCGCCGCCGGGGCCAGGCCGCCGAGCGCGGCGGACGCGCCGATGGGCTGGGACACGTTCATGGAGCAGGCCCTGAAGGTGACCCGGCACACCGGCCGCGAGCAGTACGGCATGGACAACCCGGGCCAGAACTACCTCGGCGTCGAACTGTGGATGCGCCAGCAGGGCAAGCAGATGTGGACCGAGAAGGGCGAACTCGGCTTCAGCCGCGACGACATGAGCCGCTACTTCGGCCAGGTCGACGGCTGGCGCAGGGAGGGCGCGCTCGCGGGCCCCGACGTGGTCCTGGAGTCACTGCCCGGCTTCCCCATCTCCACCCGCCGCGTCGCCTCCAACCTGGAGTGGGACAACCAGGCGGGCGGCCGCAGCGCGATGCGCGGCAGCAAGCTCTCGCTCGGCTTCGTCCCCACCGACACCGCCCGCTCGGGCATCTACGCCAAGCCCGGCATGCTGCTCAGCGCCGCCGCGAAGAGCCCGTACATCAGCGAGGCCGCCCGGTTCATCGACTTCATGATCAACGACCGGCGGGTCGCGAAGATCCTCGGCACGAACATCGGGATGCCGCCCACCACCAGCCAGGAGGGTGCCGCGGAGGTCACCGATCCGGCGGTGCGCCAGGTCCAGGCGTACGAGAAGGCGGTCGCGGCGACCCTCGCGCCGACGCCACCGCCCCCGGCCGACGGCGGCGCCTCGCTCAACGTCTACCTGCAACGCGTCGCCGAGAAGCTCTTCTACGAGCGCGTCTCCGTGGACCACGCCGTGGACCTCTTCTTCGACCAGGCGAAGGTCGTCCTCGCCTGACGGCGGGACCGGCACCGGCCCTTCTCCCCCCTCAACGTACGGAGCCCTCATGGCCTCTACGACGACGACCGACGCCGCGATCCCCCGCGCCCGCCGCGGCGACGCCCCCTCCGCCGAGCCCGCGAAGCGGCGCGGGCGCGCGGGCGACCGGTCCGCGTACGTCTTCCTCACCCCGTGGATGATCGGCGCGGCGCTGCTGACGATCGCGCCGATGCTGTTCTCGCTCTACATGTCGTTCACGGACTACAACCTGTTCGACGCGCCGCGCTGGATCGGCCTCGACAACTACAAGCGGCTGCTCTTCGACGACCCCGAGGTCCGCGACACCGTCGGCGTCACCCTGCTGTACGTCGTGGTGGCGACGCCGCTCAAGCTCGCCGCCGCGCTCGGGGTGGCGCTGCTCCTGAACACCCGGCGCAAGGGCCGCAACGTCTACCGGGCCGCGTTCTACATGCCGTCCCTGATCGGCGCGAGCGTCGGCGCGGCCATCGTGTGGCGGCTGCTGTTCTCCACCGGCAGCGTCGTGGACGGCTTCCTCGGCGCGTTCGGCGTGCACACCGGCGGCTGGATCTCCGATCCCGACTGGTCGTTGATGTCGCTCGTGGCGCTGTCCGTGTGGCAGTTCGGCGCCCCGATGGTGATCTTCCTGGCGGCGCTGCAGCAGATCCCGCGCGATCTGTACGAGGCGGCGGAGATCGACGGGGCGGGCTCCTGGCGCCGCTTCGTCTCGGTGACCGTCCCCATGCTGTCCCCGGTGATCTTCTTCAACCTGGTCCTGGAGATGGTGCACGCCTTCCAGATGTTCAACTCGGCGTTCGTGCTCTCCAACGGCACCGGCGGCCCCGCGGGCTCCACCCACGTCTACTCGATGTACCTCTACGAACTCGGCTTCAACGACTTCCGGATGGGCTACGCGGCCGCCCTGACCTGGGTGCTGCTGCTGGTCGTCGGCGTGATCACCGCGGTGCTGTTCAAGACGTCGGGCCGCTGGGTCCACTACGCGGGCGAGGAGAAGTGACCGTGACGACCACCCCTGTACAGATCCCCGCCCCTGCCGCGGCGCCCCGCGCCCGGTCCCGGTCCCGCTCCCTGGCCTGGCACGTGGGTGCCGTGGCCCTGCTCCTCGTCCTGCTCTACCCGGTGCTGTGGGTGTTCACCGCGTCGGTGAAGCCCGCCGACGAGATCATCTCCAGCTTCGACCTGCTGCCGTCGAGGGTCAGCTGGAGCGGCTTCAGTACGGCCCTGGACGGCATCGCCGAGGTCCCCGCCTGGCGGTTCTTCACCAACTCGCTGATCCTGTCGCTCGGTTCGGTGGTGGGCAACGTCCTGTCGTGCTCGATCGCCGCGTACGCCTTCGCCCGGCTGCGGTTCCGCGGCCGCGGCCCGATGTTCGCGATCATGATCGGCACGATCCTGCTGCCGACCCACCTGCTGCTCATCCCGCAGTACACGATGTTCCAGAAGGCCGGCCTGGTCGACACGTACGTGCCGCTGCTCCTGGGCAAGTTCCTCGCCACGGACGCGTTCTTCGTGTTCCTGATGGTGCAGTTCGTCCGCAACCTGCCGCGCAGCCTCGACGAGGCGGCGCTGATCGACGGCTGCGGCCACTTCCGCATCTTCGGCCACATCATCCTGCCGCTGCTGCGCCCGGCGCTGATCACCACGGCGATCTTCACCTTCATCTGGTCGTGGAACGACTTCTTCGCTCCGCTGATCTACCTCCAGTCACCGGAGAAGTACCCGCTGCCGCTGGCCCTGCGGCTGTTCGTCGACTCGACGAGCAGCCAGGACTACGGGGCGATGCTCGGCATGTCGGTGCTGTCGCTGCTGCCGGTGATCGCGTTCTTCGTGGCCTTCCAGCGGCTGCTCATCGAGGGCGCGGCGACGTCAGGACTGAAGGGATGACGCGGCCCGTGACCGGTCGGCGTGACACCCCGTACGGCGAGCGCTTCACGCTCTTCGCCGAAGTGCTGTGGATCGGCGTGCTCGTGGCGGCGGGGTCGCTGCTCGTGGTCACCTGGCCGGCCGCGACGGCGGCGGGGTGCGCCGCGGTGCGGCGCTGTCTGCCGGACGGGCCCTCGCCCGGTACGGCACGGCGGTTCGCGGCGGACTGGCGGGCCGCGCTGCCCGGCGGGGCGAAGGTCGGCGCCGCCGGTCTGCTCGCCCTCGGCTTCCTCGCCGCCGATCTGCGGCTGGCCGCCGTCGCGGGCGACCTGCCGTTCTTCTGGCTCCTCGCGCTGGTGATCGCGGGGGCGGCCGGGGCGGTGGTCGTGTACCAGGTCCGGATGGCGGCGGCCTGGTCCGCGACGTCCCGCTGGGCCCGGCCGGCCCGGGATCCGTCGGGCACGGCGATGCTGGCGGGAGCGGTGCTGGTGTCGGCGGTCTGCGTGTGGCAACTCCTGCTGCTCGCTCCGCTGGTGGCGGGAGTGTTGTCCTTGGCCGCCGTAGCCGTGGACCGGCGCCGCACGGGGCTCCGCCCCGGCCCCCGCTCCTCAATCGCCGGAGGGGCTTGAGATGCCCACCCCCGGATTGGCGGCCGAAGGCCGGCACTTCAAGAGCGCGAAGAACTACGCGACCAGCCACGACAGACCCACAACCGCTGACGCACTCGACATGCCCGCCCCCGGATTGCCGGCCGAAGGCCAGCACTTCAGGGACGCGAGGAACTACGCGACCAGCCACGACGAACCCACAACCACTGACGCACTCGATATACCCACCCCCGGATTGCCGGCCGAAGGCCAGCACTTCAGGGACGCGAGGAACTACGCGACCAGCCACGACGAACCCACAACCACTGACGCGCTTGACATGCCCGCCCCCGGATTGCCGGCCGAAGGCCGGCATTTCAGGGGCGCGGGGAACTGCGCGAGCAGCCACGACGGACCCGCAGCCGCTGACGGGTCAGCACCAGTCACGGCGCGGACGCGCCACCCAGGAGGGGGACCACATGAACGAGGACGAGCCGAGACGCGGCAGCGTGGGCGCGAGTGCCGAAGACGTGGCGGCCGGCGCAGGCGTCTCCCCGTCGACCGTGAGCCGCTGCTTCGCCTCCCCGGACCAGGTCCGCCCCGAGACCCGCCGAAAGGTCCTCGCGGCAGCGGAACGCCTCGGCTACCGCCCCAACCGGATCGCCCGCTCCCTGGCCCTCGGCCGCACCGGCACCCTCGGCCTGATCGTCCCCGACATCGCCAACCCGTTCTTCGCCGTGATCGTCAAGGCGGTCCAGGCCCGCGCCCGCCGCAAGGACTACGCGGTGTTCCTCGCGGACACCGACGAACACCCCGACGACGAGTACGAGTTGGCGCTGACGCTGGCCCGCCAGGTCGACGGGCTGCTGCTCGTCGCCCCGAGGATGACCGGCGACCGGCTCGGCGAGATCGTCCGGCAGGTGCCGAGCGTCGCCGTGAACCGGAGCGTGTCCGGGGTGCCGTCCGTCGTCGCCCCCAGCGAGGACGGCCTGCGCCAGGCGGTGGCCCATCTGCACGCGCTCGGCCACCGCCACCTGGCCCTCGTCCTGGGGGCCCGCAACTCCTGGTCGAGCGAGCAGCGCGGCCACGCCGTACGGTTCGCGGCCGAGCAACTCCACCTGAAAGTGACCGAGTTCGGGCCGCACGAGCCCAAGTTCCACACCGGTGCGCAGGTCGCCGACCTGGCCCTCGCGGCGGGCGCGACCGCGATCGTCGCGCACAACGACCTGATGGCGCTCGGCGTGCTGTCCCGGCTCGCCGACCGGGGCGTGCGCGTCCCGGACGACGTGAGCGTGGTCGGCGCCGACGACACCCTGCTCGCCACCACCGCGACGCCCGCGCTCACCACGGTCCGCATCCCGCTCGACGCGCTCGGCGAACGGGCCGTCGACCTGATGCTGCACCACCTGGACGACCCCGGCCACCCACCCCAGGAGGTCGCCCTGGACAGCGAGTTGATAGTCCGCCGCTCGACCGGACCCGCCCCTCGAAAGGACGCCTGACCATGAAGCGCGCCGCGATCATCGGCACCGGCCACCGTGCCCGGATGTACACGAGGGCCATGGCCGCCCGGGCCCACTACGACGTGGCCCTGCTCGCCGACCCGAGCCCGGCCCGGGTCGCCCACCACAACCGGCTGCTCACCTCGCTCGGCGCACCGGAGGCGGCGGCCTGCGACCCGGCCGCCTTCGCCGGGGCGCTGCGCGACCACCGCATCGACGAGGTCGTGGTCACCACGGTCGACGCGACGCACCACACGTACATCACGACGGCCCTCGAAGCGGGCTGCCGGGTGGTGACGGAGAAGCCCCTCACCACGGACGCGGCCCGGTGCCGCACCATCCTCGACGCCGTGGACCGCACCGGCGGCGAGCTCTCCGTCGGCTTCAACTACCGCTACAACCCGGCCCACGAGAAGGTCTGGCAGCTGCTGCACGACGGCGCGATCGGCGAGATCCGCTCGGTGCACTTCGAGTGGCTGCTCGACGTGCGGCACGGCGCGGACTACTTCCGCCGCTGGCACCGCGAGAAGCGGCACAGCGGCGGGCTCCTCGTGCACAAGTCGGGCCACCACTTCGACCTGGTCAACTGGTGGCTGGGCGCGGCCCCTTCACGGGTGTACGCGGAGGGCGGTCTGGTCTTCTACGGCCGTGCCAACGGCGAACGCACCGGGCTGCGCCGCGACTACGTCCGCGCCCACGGCTCGGCCGAGGCGGCCGACGACCCGTACGCGATCCACCTCGCCGACGACCCCGACCTCGACGCGCTCTACCTCCGGGCGGAGGCCGAGGGCGACCCGTACGTCCGCGACCGGAACGTCTTCGGTGACGCCATCGACATCGAGGACGACCTGTCGGTCCTGGTCCGTTACGACTCCGGGGCCACGATGACGTACCACCTCACGGCGTACTCGCCCTGGGAGGGCTACCGGGTGATGTTCAACGGCACCGGTGGGCGGCTGGAGCTGGAGGTCGAGGAGAACACCTGGCAGCAGCCGCGCCCGCCGCGCGGTGCGGCGGGTGCGCACGGCGGGGTGGTGATGGCCAACCCGGGCCGCACCTCGATCCTGCTGCGGCCGCTGTGGGAGGCGCCGCGCGAGGTGCCGTACGAGACGTCGGCGGGGTCGCACGGCGGGGGTGACCTGCGGATGCTGAAGGAACTCTTCGGGCCGCTCGGGGACGGTTCCGACGAGGGGGCCGTGCCGGCGGCGGGGAAGGGGGCGACGGCCCGTGACGGTGCGCTGGCGCTGGCCGTCGGGGTGGCGGGCAACGCCTCCCTGATCTCCGGCGGCCCCGTGGAGACGGCTGACCTCTGGTGACCGGGTGAGTTCCCCGCGCCCCTGAAAACCGACTGCGTCTGCGGGTACGTCGTGGTTGCTCGCGCAGTTCCCCGCGCCCCTGGAAGGCATGCGCTGGCGCGCCGCCTTCCCCGGCCGGGGAGATGCCACCCGAAGGGTGCGCATCTCAGGGGCGCGGGGAACTGCGCGAGAACCCCCACCGGCCCGGCAGCCCGCGACGAAACACCAACCCGGCAGACGCAGTCGGTTTTTCAGGGGCGCGGGGAACTGCGCGACCAGCCCCCACGCACCCGCAGACGCCGACGAAGCAGCGTGAGCGCTACGGCTGGGTGTCCTCGGGCAGGGTGACCAGCCAGCGAGTCTCCCGGCGCGGCCGCAGGTACAGCGCCCAGTACAGGGTCGCCACCGCGGCGATCCCCCCGGTCCACAGCAGGTAGGACGCCTCCTGCTGGCTGAGGATGTACGCCATGACGGCGATCAGCAGCAGCGGGATCCCCGGCCACAGCGGCATGCGCCACGCCGACTGCCCCCGGTGCGCCCCGCGGCGAGCGAACAGCGCGGCGACCGCGACCAGGAGGTACATGCCGGTGACGGAGACGCCGGTGACGCCGTAGAGGGTGTCCAGGTTGACGAAGCAGAGGGCGGCGCCGGGGACGCCCACGACGAGCGTGGCGACCCACGGGGAGCCGAACCGGCCGAGCTTGGCCAGGCCCCGGTTGACCGGCTCGGGCCACGCCTTGTCCCGGGCCGACGCGAAGAGCACGCGCGAGTTCTGGATCACCATGACGATGCCCGCGTTGATGATGGCGAGCGCGACGCAGAGCGAGACGAAGGTGCCGACGGCCGAGTTCGACCAGGCCTCGACCATGCCGCCGATGTCACCGGAGGTGAGGGCCGCGAGGTCGGGCGCGCCCATGGTGATCGCGACGACCGGGACGAGGATGATCACCGTGGAGATGGCGAGCGTGGCGAGGACCGTGCGGGACACGGACGTGCGGGGGTTCTCCAGCTCCTCGGAGAGGTAGACGGCGGTGGAGAAGCCCTGGGTGATGAAGAGGGCGATGGCCAGGCCGGAGACGACGAGCATGGCGGTGACGGTGTCCGTGTGGCCGTTGCCGCCCGCGACCTCCATCGACACCAGAGAGCCCGCGCCGCGCTCGCTGTGCGCGAAGCCGAGCACGGCGACGACGGCCGCCGCGATGACCTCCAGGACGAGGAAGACTCCGGTGATCCAGGCGTTGGCCCGCAGGTCGAGCAGTCCGGCGAGGGTGGCGAGGAGCATCACGCCGGCGCCCGCGATCGCCGGGTCGAGGTGCACGATCGGGGCGAGGTAGTCCGCGGTGCCCATGGCGATCACCGGCGGCACGATCATCACGACCAGCAGGGACAGCACGAAGACGAGCCAGCCGGCGAGGCGGCCCGCGAGCGTCGACACCATGGCGTACTCGCCGCCGGCGCTGGGGATGAGCGTGCCCAGCTCCGAGTAGCAGAACGCCACGCCGATGCAGAGCAGGGAGCCGATCGCGATGGTCAGGGCGGTGGCGGTGCCGAGCGAGCCGAACAGGTCGGGGACGACGACGAAGAGCGTGGAGGCGGGCGTCACGCACGACAGCGTGAGCAGGGTGCCGCCGACGACGCCGATGGAACGCTTGAGCTTCTGGGGAGAGCCTTGGGGTGCCGAGTTCGGCAAGGGCTCCACCGATGGGGATACGGCGGGGCGAAGCGTGTCGGTCATGGAGCGGTTCCGATCGACTCGTGCGGCAGGTGGTTCGGGCGGGAGCGCTATCGCCTCCGAAGGCTGTACTGGTGGTTCCTTGTCCGCTCCCGGCGCGTCATGGAACCCCGCGCGTATCCGGAACGTCAACGGCCGTTTCCCTGCGGATTCCGCACCCTTCACGGCGTCCAACCGCCCGCGCTTCTTTAGCTGTTCGCAAAGTCGGCCGAGTTCCATGCAGTGATTGCGATGGATGACCTTGTTATCCAAGGCGCACCGGTCGGATAGCTTGCGGAGCCCGTTTCATCCCCTACGTACGGGAACCGCAGCCCGGGCTCCGAAGTTCGCCGGAATTTGTCCGCAGTCCGGACACCACCGGGTCCCATATGTCCCTCGGATTGGCCCACGCCCCCGGCGCCGCTAGAGTCCGCCCCCGCACACACAGGGGAACGCACAGGGAACGCACAGCAGGGGGCGGGACAGATGAAGCACATACGGTTCGTGGCCTGGACGGGGATCACCGTGGCCGCGCTGGCCGCGACGACCGCGTGCGGCGCCGACGGCGTCAAGCGGGCCGCGGAGGTCGCCGACCACGCGGACACCATCATGGCCGCGTTCGGCCGCGCCACCGACAGGACGGACGAGCTCGGCTCGGCCGAGGTGAAGATGACGACGACGCTGCCCGGCGGCAAGGCCGTCGCGATGGACGGCACGTACAGCTGGAGCGACGGCTTCGCCTTCGACGTCGAGATGGACAGCGCGCAGGCCCAGATGCAGGCGCTGACGGCCTCGAAGACGATCCGCGCGCTCTACGTCGACGGCGCCTACTACTACGACGTCGACCCGCAGCCCTCCGGCCCGCTCCGGGGCAAGGAGTGGATGAAGGTCGACACCTCCGCCGTGTTCGGCGAGCAGGGCGCGGCCGCGATGCAGAACGGCGCCGACCAGAGCCCCACGCAGGCGCTGAAGCAGCTCAGGTACGCGAGCAACGTGAAGGAACTGGGCGAGACGACGGTCGACGGGCGGTCCGCCACGCACTACCGCGCGACCCTCGACAAGAAGGCGATGGGCAGAATCGGCGACGCCTACAACGGCGACGGCCTGGCGAACCGGATGACCGGCGGCGTGGACGAGCTCGTCATCGACGTCTGGCTGGACGGCAAGGACCTGCCGGTCCGGATGACGCAGGACATGGGCGCCATGAAGGTGTCGATGGACTTCGAGAAGTTCGGCGGGGCGAAGCGGATCACCGCGCCGCCGGCCGCGCAGACCGGCGACGTCACCGACCAGCTCAAGAACGCCCAGCAGCAACAGGGCTGAGCACGCGCGCGCGGGGCCCCGGCCGTACCCACGGCCGGGGCCCCGCTCACGTACCGGTGCCTCAGTGGTTGCGCGGGAAGCCCAGGTCCACGCCCGAGGGGGCCTCGGACGGGTCGGGCCAGCGCGTGGTGACGACCTTGCCGCGGGTGTAGAAGTGCGTGCCGTCGTTGCCGTAGATGTGGTGGTCGCCGAAGAGGCTGTCCTTCCAGCCGCCGAAGGAGTGGTAGCCCACCGGCACCGGGATCGGCACGTTCACGCCGACCATGCCGGCCTCGACCTCCAGCTGGAAGCGGCGGGCGGCGCCGCCGTCCCGGGTGAAGATCGCCGTGCCGTTGCCGAACGGCGAGGCGTTGATCAGCGCCAGGCCCTCCTCGTACGTGTCGACGCGCAGCACGCACAGCACCGGGCCAAAGATCTCGTCCTGGTACGCCTTGGCGGACGTCGGGACGTTGTCGAGGAGCGAGAGGCCGATCCAGTGGCCGTTCTCGTGGCCCTCGACCGTGTAGCCGGTGCCGTCGAGGACGACGTCGCAGCCCTCGGCCGCGGCGCCCTCGACGTACGAGGCGACCTTGTCGCGGTGGACGGCCGTGATGAGCGGGCCCATCTCGGACGCCGGGTCGTTGCCGGGACCGATCTTGATCTTCTCGGCGCGGTCCTTGATCTTCCCGACGAGTTCGTCGGCGACCGAGCCGACGGCGACGACGGCGGAGATGGCCATGCAGCGCTCGCCGGCCGAGCCGTACGCGGCGGAGACGGCGGCGTCCGCGGCCGCGTCCAGGTCGGCGTCCGGCAGCACCAGCATGTGGTTCTTGGCGCCGCCGAGCGCCTGGACGCGCTTGCCGTTGGCGGAGGCGGTGGTGTGGATGTAGCGGGCGATCGGGGTCGAGCCGACGAAGGAGACGGCGGAGACGTCCGGGTGCTCCAGGAGGCGGTCGACGGCGACCTTGTCGCCGTGCACGACGTTGAAGACGCCGTCGGGCAGGCCCGCCTCGGACAGCAGCTCCGCGATCTTCAGCGACGCCGAGGGGTCCTTCTCCGACGGCTTCAGGACGAAGGTGTTGCCGCACGCGATGGCGATCGGGAACATCCACATCGGCACCATGGCCGGGAAGTTGAACGGCGTGATGCCGGCCACGACACCCAGCGGCTGCCGGATCGAGGACACGTCCACGCGGCTGGCGACCTGCGTCGACAGCTCGCCCTTGAGCTGGACGTTGATGCCGCAGGCCAGGTCGACGATCTCCAGGCCGCGGGCCACCTCGCCGAGCGCGTCCGAGTGCACCTTGCCGTGCTCGGCGGTGATCAGCTCGGCGATCGCGTCCCGGTTGGCGTCGAGCAGCGCGCGGAACCGGAAGAGGATCTCGGTGCGCTTGGCGAGGGACGACTGGCCCCACGTCGCGTACGCCTCCTTGGCGGCGGCGACGGCCGCGTCCACCTCCTCGACCGAGGCGAAGTCGACCTGGGTGGTCACGGCGCCGGTCGCCGGGTCGGTCACCGGGCCGTGGTTGCCCGATGCGCCCTCGACGGTCTTGCCGCCGATCCAGTGGTGGACCAACTTCGTGTCAGACATGTGGGGCAACTCCTGTTACGTCTCAGAGGTGGCGGCGTCGGGCGGTGACGTGCCGGTCGTACTCCTCGCGGGCCTTGACGGCGGACGGTCGGTCGGCCGTCTCGGCCACGGGCACATCCCACCACGCCTGCGCCGGGGGCGGGCCCGACACTGTGTCTGCCGTTTCGGTCTCGACGTAGACACATGTGGGGCGCGTGGCGGCGCGCGCCGCGGCCAGCGCCTCGCGCAGCTCCCTGACCGTCTTCGCCCGGTGCACGTCCATGCCGAGGCTGGCCGCGTTGGCGGCGAGGTCGACGGGGAGCGGGGCGCCCGTGTACCCCTCGCCCTCGCGGTACCGGTAGCCCGTCGCGAACCCCTCCGCGCCCACGGACGCGGAGAGCCCGCCGATCGAGGCGTACCCGTGGTTCTGCAGGACGACGACCTTGACCGGGATGTTCTCCTGCACGGCGGTGACGATCTCGGTCGGCATCATCAGGTACGTGCCGTCGCCGACCAGCGCCCACACCGGCCGGCCCGGCGCGGCGAGGGCGACCCCGATCGAGGCGGGGATCTCGTAGCCCATGCAGGAGTAGCCGTACTCGACGTGGTACTGGTCGTGGGAGCGGGTCCGCCACAGCTTGTGCAGGTCGCCGGGGAGCGAGCCGGCCGCGTTGATCAGGATGTCGTCGCCGGTCACCAGCGCGTCGAGGGCGCCGAGGACCTGGGCCTGGGTGGGGCGGACGAGGTCGTCGTCGGCGGCGTAGCAGGCGTCGACGCGGTGCTCCCAGCGTTCCTTGTCGTCGGTGTACTCGGTGATGTGGGCGGGCTCGGCCCGGTACCCGGCGACGGCCTCGCGCAGCGCGGTCAGGCCCGTGCGGGCGTCGGCGACCAGGGGCAGCGCGGCCAGCTTGTGCGCGTCGAACGCGGCGACGTTCAGGTTCAGGAAGCGGACCCCGGGGTCCTCGAAGAGCGTGCCGGAGGCCGTCGTGAAGTCGGAGTAGCGGGTACCGACGCCGATCACCAGGTCCGCGGTGCGGGCCAGTTCGTCGGCGGTGGCGGTGCCGGTGTGGCCGATGCCGCCGACGTCGGCCGGGTGGTCGTGGCGCAGGGAGCCCTTGCCGGCCTGGGTGGACGCGACGGGGATCTTGGTGGCGTCCGCGAACGCCGCGAGGGCGTCCTGCGCGCCGCTGTGGTGCACGCCGCCGCCGGCGATCAGCAGGGGCCGCCGCGCCGACCTCAACGCCTGTGCGGCGGCGGCGAGTTCGGCCGGGTCGGGGGCGGGGCGGCGGATCGCCCAGACGCGCTCGGCGAAGAACTCCTCCGGCCAGTCGTACGCCTCCGCCTGCACGTCCTGCGGCAGCGCGAGGGTGACGGCGCCGGTGTCGACCGGGTCGGTGAGCACCCGCATCGCGGCGAGCGCGGCCGGGACCAGCTGCTCGGGCCGGGTGATCCGGTCGAAGTACTTCGACACGGGCCGCAGGCAGTCGTTGACCGACACGTCGCCCGCGTAGGGGACTTCGAGCTGCTGGAGGACGGGGTCGGCGGGCCGCGCCGCGAACACGTCGCCGGGCAGCAGCAGGACGGGCAGGTGGTTGATGGTGGCGAGGGCGGCGCCGGTGACGAGGTTGGTGGCGCCGGGGCCGATGGAGGTGGTCACCGCGTGGGTGGCGAGACGGCCGCTCTGGCGCGCGTACCCGACGGCCGCGTGCACCATCGCCTGCTCGTTGCGCCCCTGGTGGAACGGCATCTCGTCGGCGTACTGGACGAGGGCCTGGCCGAGCCCCGCGACGTTGCCGTGGCCGAAGATGCCCCAGGTCGCGCCGATCAGCCGCCGCCGGTCGCCGTCGCGCTCGGTGTACTGGCGGGCGAGGAAGCGGACGAGGGCCTGGGCGGTGGTGAGCCGAACGGTTCCGGTCATCGGTATCCCTCCGTCACGTGGTCGGGGTGGAAGCAGATCCGCCACTCCCTCTCCTCTCCCGGCCCCGCCATCACGTTCAGGTAGTACATGGCGTGTCCCGGCTGGGCGATCGACGGGCCGTGCCAGCCGTCCGGGACGAGGACCGCGTCACCGCCGCGGACCTCGGCGAGCAGATCCGTACCACCCGGCCGGGAGGGCGACACCCGCTGGTAGCCGTAGCCACCCTCCCCGTCGATCTCGAAGTAGTAGATCTCCTCGAGCAGCGACTCGGCGCCCGGCCGGTGCTCGTCGTGCTTGTGCGGCGGGTACGAGGACCAGTTCCCGCCGGGGGTGATCACCTCCACGGCGATCAGCTGGTCGCAGTCGAAGGTGCCGGCGGCGGCGAAGTTGCGCACCTGGCGGGCGCTGGTGCCGCTGCCGCGGGCCTCGACGGGTACCTCCGGCGCGGGGCCGTAGCGGACGGGGAGTCGTCGCCCGCACTTCGCTCCTGCCAGGGCGAAGCGGCCTCCCGCACCGGAGGCGATCTCTGCGCGAGTGTCGCGCGGGACGTAAGCGAAGTCGCTCACGCCGCTGAACACGCTGTCCCTGCCCAGGAGTTCGATGATCCGCCCTTCCACACCGACGGAGCAACCACCTGACAGGGGCAGCACGATCCATTCACTCTCGCCGGTGTCGAAGACGTGCCGCTGTCCGGCTTCCAGTTCGAGCACGCGCAGGCCCGCGCGGGACCAGCCGGCCTTGTCCGGATCGACGAGCAGGGCGTACGGACCGTCGGCCGCGGCCCCCTTCGGGAGGTACGTCATGACTCCACTGTCCTCCTCTGTCCTTCGTACAGCTCTGTCCTTCGCGGGGATGAACGCGGCCGGAACGCCGGGTGGGTCACAGCAGCCCGACGGCGGTGTCGACCGCCCCGGCGACGTCGCCGTCCACCGGGTACAGCAGCGAGCGCCCGACCACCAGGCCCTGCACGGTGGGCAGTTGCAGCGCGCCGCGCCACTTCTCGTACGCGGCGTCCTGGTCGCCGTCCTTGATGTCGCCGCCGAGCAGCACGGCGGGCAGCGTCGAGGTCTCCATGACGCGGGCCATGGCGTCCGGGTCGTCGGTGACCGGGACCTTCAGCCAGGTGTACGCGGAGGTGCCGCCGAGGCCGGAGGCGATGGCGATGGACCGGACGACGGCCTCCGCGCTGAGGTCGTTGCGCAGCAGGCCGGTCGCGGGCTCGCGGCGGGACAGGAACGGTTCGACGAAGACCGGCAGCCGGTGCCGGGCCATCGCGTCGACGGCACGGGCGGCGGCCTCCATCGTGCGCAGCGAGCCCGCGTCCTCGTGGTCGATCCGCAGCAGCAGCTTCCCGGCGTCGAAACCGAGCCGGTCCAGGTCCTCCGCCCGGTACCCGGTGAACCGGTCGTCCATCTCGAAGGAGGCGCCCGCGAGTCCGCCCCGGTTCATCGACCCGATGACGATCTTGTCGTCCAGCGCGCCGAGCAGCAGCAGGTCGTCCAGTACGTCGGCGGAGGCGAGCACGCCGTCGACCCCGGGCCGCGACAGCGCGAGGCACAGCCGCCCGAGCAGGTCCCCCCGGTCGGCCATGGCGAACGCCCGCTCCCCGGCACCGAGGGCGCCGCGGGCCGGGTGGTCGGCGGCGATGATCATCAACCGGGAGCCGGCCCCGGGCAACAACTCCCGCCGCCCCCGCCGAGCGGCGGCCTCCGCCACGGCCCCGGGCCACTCGGCCCGCACCCGAGCGATCCCCCGCACATCAACCCCACCGGCCCCGAGCAAACCCAACTCCCCCACCGCCAACTCCCCCGCCGCCTTGGGCAATCTGCCGCCTGGGGCGGCAGGGTGGGCAAGGCGGCCCCCCGGTGCCGCGTCACTTTCCGGACGACGTCCCGACGGACCAGACACCCCGAGACGCCGGGACGCCCCCACCCCCACGACCCGCCCAGCCGCCAGCGCCGCCTCCACCTCCCCCGGCACCGGCATGGCCGAAGAGCACTCCAACCGGGACGCCACGATCGCCCCGGCCGCGTTCGCGTACCGCATCACCCGCTCGAGCCCCCACCCCTCCACCAGCCCCCGGCACAGCGCCCCACCGAACGCGTCCCCCGCCCCCAGCCCGTTGAGCACGTCGACGGGCAGCGGCGGCACCTCCACCGCCTCCCCGCCGGCCGTCATCGCCAGCACGCCCTTCGGCCCCTGCTTGACCACCGCGAGCTCGAGACCGAACCCGAGCAACGCCCGTGCCGCCCGCCCCGGTTCCCGCTCCCCCGTGGCGATCTCGACCTCGTCCACGTTCCCGACGGCCACCGTCGCGTGCCGCAACGCCTCCTGGTAGTACGGCCGCGCCGCCCCGGGCTCCCCCCAGAACATCGGCCGCCAGTCCAGGTCGAACACCGTGGCCCCACCGGCCCCGGCCCGGTGCGCGAGAGCG
This sequence comes from Streptomyces sp. KL116D, assembly GCF_030766975.1. Taxonomy (NCBI): domain Bacteria; kingdom Bacillati; phylum Actinomycetota; class Actinomycetes; order Kitasatosporales; family Streptomycetaceae; genus Streptomyces; species Streptomyces sp. KL116D. The sequence goes on from NZ_JASERH010000136.1 coordinate 760,448, forward strand.
GTCAGCGTCGCGCTCCTGCTGGGCTCGGCGCTCAGCCCCGTACCGGTCATCCAGAAGATCCGGGCGGCCCGGACCGCGTCGAGGTCCAGCTCACCGGGCGCGATCTCCAGGTCCGGCGCCTTGGGCTGCCGGTAGAAGTACAGCGGGAAGTCGTCCGGCGGAAAGATCTCGCAGAAGGTGACCGGCGTGGGCAGCCCGTCGACCGGCGTCACCCAGCGGTCGTCGACCCCGAACTCCCGCAGCCTGTCGTGCAGATACGCACCGAAGGGATCCCGCCCGGTCCGGGTGATCGTCGCCGTGCGCAGTCCGAGCCGCGCCGCCGCGACGGCGACGTTCGTCGAGGACCCGCCGAGGAACTTCCCGAACGTGTCCACGTCCCCGAGCGTCCGGCCCGCCTGCAACGGATACAGGTCCACCCCGATCCGCCCCATCGTGATCAGGTCGAACGTGCTGCCTGACTCGGTACGGGGCTCGCTGCGGGCCATGGAGGGTCCCTTCGACGGCGTCGTCTCCTGCCAGATCTAGCCCCGGCCGCACCTCCCTGTCAACATTTTGTCCTGACATTCGGACCACGCCTTGACACCCCTCTCCGGAGGCCCCAAGGCTGGTCCCATGACGATCCCGACGACCCCGGTGACGACTCAGGCATCACGGTCACGGCGCATCCGCATCGGCTCGGCCCCCGACTCCTGGGGCGTCTGGTTCCCCGACGACCCGCAGCAGGTGCCCTGGCGGCGGTTCCTCGACGAGGTCGCCGAGGCCGGCTACGAATGGATCGAGCTGGGCCCGTACGGGTACCTGCCGACCGATCCGCGGGTCCTCGCGGAGGAGACGGGGCGGCGCGGGCTCCAGGTCTCCGCCGGCACCGTCTTCACCGGCCTGCACCACGGCCCGGCCGTCTGGGACCGCACGTGGGAGCACGTGGCGTCGATCGCCGCCCTGACCCGGGACATGGGCGCCCGCCACCTCGTCGTCATCCCGTCCTTCTGGCGCGACGACAAGACGGGCGAGGTCCTGGAGGACGCCACGCTCACCGGCGAGCAGTGGGGCCATCTCGCCACGGGCACCGAGCGGCTGGCCCGCGAGGTGGGCGACCGGTACGGGCTGGAGGTCGTCGTCCACCCGCACGCCGACACCCACATCGACACGGAGGAGAACGTCGCCCGCTTCCTCGACGCGACCGACCCCGGGCTGGTGTCGCTCTGCCTGGACACGGGCCACTACGCGTACTGCGGCGGCGACAGCGTCAAGCTCATCGAGACGTACGGGGAGCGCATCGGGTACCTGCACCTGAAGCAGGTCGACCCGGTGGTGCTCGCCGACGTCCGGGACCGCGGCACGCCCTTCGGGCCGGCCGTCGCGCAGGGCGTGATGTGTGAACCGCCGCGCGGCGTACCGGAGTTGGAGCCCGTGCTCGCGGCGGCCGAGCGGCTCGGCGTCGATCTCTTCGCGATCGTCGAGCAGGACATGTACCCGTGCGATCCGGACCGGCCGCTACCGGTCGCGCGCCGTACGCGGGGCTATCTCCGGTCGTGCGGCGTGTAGCAGTATCGGCGGATGAGTTCTCGTGCCACGGGTACCGCACGGCCCGCCGTCCGCCCCGCCCGGAGCCCGGACGGGACCTGGGAGACGGCGGCCGGGCGCCCGCACCCGCGGCTGCGCCCCGGCGTCATCGGGTACCGCGGCTTCCGGCTCGCCTTCCCCGGACCGCGCGCCCGGCTCGAGGCGCCGATCGGCGCGGTGACGCTGATGCTCGCCTTCCAGGGCGCGGTGCGCATCACGGAGGCGACCGGCGGCTGGGTGGGCGTCGGCCGGCACGGCGGCGTCCGTCCGTCCGGGCTGCGCACGAGCGAACTCCCCTGCGTCCTCTCGGCGCTGTCCACCACCCCGGTCCTCGGCGAGCACGACGGCCACCTCGGGGGCGTGGAGGTCCTGCTGACCCCGTGGGCCGCGTTCAACCTGCTCGGCACGCCCCTGCACGAGCTGTCCAACCGGCGGGTGCACCCGGACGAGCTGGGAGCGCTCCCGCGCGCCGCAGTCGCCGAACTCTCGAACTCTCTGGGCGAGTTGACGTCATGGCGGGCCCGGTTCCGGCACCTGGACGAGACCCTCACCCGCTGGCTCGACTCGGGGCCGCGCTGCGCGACCGGCACGGTGCGCGCCTGGTACGCGCTCACGCACAGCGGCGGGGCGGTCCCGGTGGGGCTGCTCGCCGATCAGGTCGGCTGGAGCGTACGGCACTTGGAGAACCGCTTCCGCGAGCAGATCGGGCTCAGCCCGAAGGCGGCGGCCCGGGTCCTGCGGCTCCAGCGCGCCCGGCGGCTGCTCTGCGCGGGCAGCACCCAGGCGGAGACCGCCGCCGCCTGCGGCTACTACGACCAGGCGCACCTGAGCGGCGAGTTCAAGGCGATGACGGGGTGCACCCCGCGCGAGTTCGCCCTCGCCCGGGGGCTGCGGACGGACCCGGAAGGACCACCGGCCACGGACCGGCTGGCCGGGGAGGCGACGAGCCTGGTCCTGCGCCGTGACCACCGCCCCGGAAGTGCGCATTTCTCCAAGACCGGCGGTAACCACTGAGGCACTCTTGTCCCTTCGGGCCAACGGGCCGGGGGGAAGCGGGGAGCGGTGGGCCGGGCCTGGCGCAGCAGGTTCGGCCCACCACGCTTGTCCACTCCCGCGCCGGTGCATGCGCCGTCAACGCGCCCTCTTTGCATCATTCACGTCACAAACGCCCCCTTCCTGTCACACATGTCAGGCATACGCGGGTTCTGCGTCACAGGGGACACACAGGCCCTCCCTTCACCTCGGTGCACGTCGTTCTCCGGGCACAGGGTGAGTGATCGCCGACGGCCACCCCCGAGCCGCCGCGACACCCGCCAGGGAGGAGCCACCGATGACCGACCGCAGGCTCTGGTCGTACAAGGACATCGCCGCGCACATCCGGGTCCAGCCCGACACGGTCCGCTCGTACCGCAAGCACGGGCTGCTGCCGCCGCCGGACCACGTCGAGTCAGGGAAGCCGTACTGGTACGCCGACACGGTCAGAGCCTGGGTGGCCTCCCGGCCGGGGAACCGGGGCCGCCGGGACTGACCGTCGGCCTTCGCCGGGCCGCGGCCTCCGGGCTCAATCGCCGCGGGGGCCCGCATGCGGTTCCACCACCGTCACCCCCGCCCCCGGCGCCTCGCCCATCGCGGCGAGCGCCCGGGGCGCCGCGGCCAGCGGGATCGTCGAGGTCACCAGGAGGTCGGGCCGCAGCACCCCGGCGCCGACCAGTTCCAGCATCCCCGGATAGGTGTGCGCGGCCATCCCGTGGCTGCCGATCAGCTCCAGCTCGTACGCCACCGCCCGCCCCATCGGCACCACGGGATCCTCCGGCAGCAGCCCCACCTGCACGTGCCGGCCCCGCCTGCGCAGCCCGCGCAGCGAGGCCGCGCAGGTCGCGGCGGAGCCCAGCGCGTCGAGGGACAGGTGCGCGCCCCCGCCGGTCGACTCCCGTACGGCTTCGGCGACATCACCGGCGGCCCGCGCGTCCACGCAGGCGGCGGCGCCGAACGTCCTGGCCAGGTCGAGCGCGCCGGGCGCCACGTCCACGGCCACCACCCGCGCCCCGGCCGCCGCCGCGATCATCACGGCCGAGAGCCCTACCCCGCCGCAGCCGTGCACGGCCACCCACTCGCCGGCCGCGACCCGCCCCTGCTGCACCACGGCCCGGTAGGCCGTCGCGAACCGGCAGCCGAGGCCGGCCGCCGTGCCGAAGGCCATCCCCTCCGGCACGGCCACCAGGTTCACGTCCGCGTGGTCGAGGGCCACGTACTCCGCGAACGAGCCCCAGTGCGTGAAGCCGGGCTGGGTCTGCCGCTCGCACACCTGCTGGTCCCCGGCCGCGCATGCGGCGCAGCTCCCGCACGCGCAGACGAACGGCACCGTGACCCGGTCGCCGGCCCGCCAGCCGCGCACGTCGGGGCCCACCTCCGCGACCACACCGGCCAGTTCGTGACCGGGTACGTGCGGCAGCACGATGTCGGGGTCGTGGCCCATCCAGCCGTGCCAGTCGCTGCGGCACACCCCGGTCGCCTCGACCCGCACGACGACCCCGTGCGGCGCGGGCACCGGATCCGGCACCTCCCGGACCTCGGCCGGCTCCCCGAACCGCTCGAACACGACTGCCCGCATGCCCCGCCCCTTCCGTGCTCCGTCGTCCGGCACCCGAACGCCGATGATCCACGGCCCCACGCTAAGGCCCGCCGTCAAGCCCCCTCACCACGACTCGGCGCCCGTGACCGGCCCCTTCGGCAGGGCCCGCTCCCCCTTGCCGGCCCGCAGTTTCAGGCCGATGAGCGGGAAGACGAGGACGGACAGCATCCCGGCGCCGACCAGCGCCGCCGCCTCGTCGGTGCGCAGCACCCCGGCCTTGACGCCGATCGTGGTGATGGCGACGACCAGCGGCAGCGCCGTGGAGGAGAAGAGGGTGAGCGCCCTCCGGTCGCCCGGCCCCAGGTCACGCGGGGCGAGCGCGTACACGGGCCCGCCGCGCACCACCAGGAACAGGGCCAGGAACACCGGCAGCAGCACCAGCGCCCGGCCGCCATCGAGGAGCGCGTCCAGGTCGAACTCGATCCCGGTGACGACGAAGAAGATCGGCACCAGGAAGCCGAAGCCCATGGCCTCCACCTTGGCGACGACCTCGTGCGCGCTCTCGGGGGCGGCGCCGTGCAGCACGAGCCGTACGACCATCCCGGCGGCGAAGGCGCCGAGCAGCATGTCCACCCCGAGCGCCGTGGAGGCGCCGAGCATCACGGCGAGCAGCAGCACCACGAGCCGCACCGCGAACTGGCCGCTGCTGTGCAGGGTCTTGGCGATGACCTGGGAGAACCACGGCGGCCGCGGCCGCATCGCCCAGAACACGGCGCCCGCGATGATCAGGGCGAACGCGGCGAGCAGCGCCGCCGACTCGATCGGCGAGCGTCCGCTGAGCAGCAGCGCCATGGCGACGATCGGCCCGAACTCGCCCACGGACCCGAACGCCATCATCACGGACCCGAACCGCGAGTGCAGGTCGCCCGAGTCGCGGAGCACCGGCAGCACGGTGCCCAGGGCGGTGCTGATGAGGGCGGTCCCGAGGTAGACCCCCTTGGTGTACGACCACCCGGCCAGCGCACTGGCGAGCAGCAGTCCGAACGCCAGCGAGATCACCCAGGCCCGCAGGGCGCGCTTGAGGGTGTCGCCGCGGACCTTGTCGAACTCGATCTCGTACCCGGCGAGGAAGATCAGCATCGCGAGCCCCAGCTCGGACAGCGCGTCGATGGTCTGCCCGCCGTGCGCCCAGCCGAGGACGTCGGGCCCCACGACGATCCCCAGCAGGATCTCGAAGATCACCAGCGGTACGGGCAGCCAGCGGCCCACTCCGTAGGCCAGAAGGGGTGCGAGCACCGCGATGGCCATGATCAGGATCAGAACCCCGTACTGCGACATACCGGGTTCCTACCATAAACTTCGGGCAAATCACCCAAACCCACTGTCAGTTAGTCCGCACCGAGGGAGCCGCCGTGACGCACCCCCAGCCCCCAGGAGCACCCCGGGCCCGCATCCCCCAGCAGCCCCCGCCGCCGGGACCGCAGATCCGGCCTGGCCTCTGGAAGCGGTGCCTGTGGGGCGGCCTGGCCCTGTGGATCCTGACGGCGATCGTCACCTACGCCACCAAGAACACCACCCTGCTCCCCACCCTCATCATGCTCGGCAGCTTCCTCGTGCCGGCCACCTTCGTGCTGTGGGCGTACGAGCGGCACGGCCGCGACCTGGGCGTGAACCTGATCCTGGGCTGCTTCCTGATCGGCGGCATCCTCGGCGTGCTCGGCGCCTCGGTGATGGAGTACTACCTCGTCCACCCCTCGGTGTGGATGTTCGTCGGCGTCGGCCTGATCGAGGAGGCCGTCAAGCTGCTCGCCCTGATGTACGTGCTGCACCGGCACCCCCGCGTCCACGGCCTGCGCGCCGGTCTCGTCCTGGGCGCCACGGTCGGCTTCGGCTTCGCGGCCTTCGAGAGCGCGGGCTACGCGTTCAACGCGGCGGTCACCATGAAGGGCATCGACCTGCGCTCCCTCCTGGAGACGGAGGTGCTGCGCGGTCTGCTCGCCCCGTTCGGGCACGGCCTGTGGACGGCGATCGCCGGCGCCGTCCTGCTCTCCTTCCGCAGGCCCAACGGCCGCTTCCGGTTCACCGGCCCCGTGGCCCTCACCTATCTCGGCGTCTCCCTGCTGCACGCCCTGTGGGACTCGATGCACGGCATCGCGATCTGGCTGGTCGCCCGCGTCACCGGCACCGGCCTGGACCGCCAGCTCTTCGCGCAGGGCTACATGCCCGAGCCGACCGACACCCAGCAGCACCTCTTCACCCTCTTCTCGGTGGGCGGTCTGGTGCTGGTGTCGCTGGCCGGGCTGGCCTGGGTGCGCTCCCTGGCCCGTCGCGACCCCTCTTGGAAAAATACCCCCTAGGGGTATAGAGTCGAGTGCGTCAGGAGATGCCGGGGGTACCCGGCAGCCCCGCACGGCCATTCACTAGGAGAACGACATGAGCGCCCAGACCGAGCTCCCCCAGATCGGCGAAGAGTCGGCCGGTTCCTGCTGCGGCGGTGCCTGCCACACGGACGCCGCGGCCCCCGCCGCCGAAGGCGCCGTCACCACCGTCTACCAGGTGAAGGGCATGACCTGCGGCCACTGCGAGGGCGCCGTGTCGAGCGAGATCTCCGAGCTCGCCGGCGTCTCCTCCGTCAAGGCGGTCGCCTCCACCGGTCAGGTCACCGTGATCTCCGAGTCCGCGCTCGACGAGGAGGCGGTCCGCGCCGCCGTCGACGAGGCCGGTTACGAGCTCGTCGGCACGGCCTGAGCCCGGGCGGGCGACGGACGGGCGGAGGGGGCCGGGCACAGCACCGGCCCCCTCCGCCGTAGGCTCGACGGCACCATGACGGACGCACCACCACCCGCTCCCACCGCCGAGATCGACCTCACGATCGGCGGCATGACCTGCGCCTCCTGCTCGTCCCGCATCGAGCGGAAGCTCAACCGCATCGAGGGCGTCACCGCGACGGTCAACCTCGCGACGGAGCGCGCGACGGTCTCGTACGGCCGGGACATCGATCCCGACGTCCTCGTGGGGACGATCACCCGGCTCGGCTACACGGCCGAGGTGCGCCCCGCCAGGGGCGCGGAGACCCGCGCGAGCGACCACGACGAACCCGCGGGCGACGAGGCGTCGGACGCCCCCGCGGCGCAGGACGCCGAAGCACCGTCGGCCCGTCGCCTGACGGTCTCGGCGGTCCTCACCGCCCCGGTGATCGCCCTCTCCATGATCCCGGCGCTCCACTTCGCCGGATGGCAGTGGCTCACCCTCGTCCTGGCCACCCCCGTGGTCGTCTGGGGCGGCCTCCCGTTCCACCGCGCCGCCTGGACGAACGCCCGGCACGCCGCGGCCACCATGGACACCCTCGTCTCGCTGGGCACCCTCGCCGCGTACGGCTGGTCCCTGTACGCGCTGGTGTCCGGCACGGACGCCCTCTACCTGGAAGTCGCCTCGGGCGTCGTCACGTTCATCCTCCTCGGCCGCCACCTGGAGGGCCGGGCCAGGCGCAGCGCGGGCGCCGCGCTGCGCGCCCTGCTCGAACTCGGCGCGAAGGACGTGGCCCTGCTCGGCCCGGACGGCGCCGAGACGCGCGTCCCCGCCGACCGGCTGAAGCCGGGCGACCGCTTCGTCGTCCGCCCCGGGGAGAAGATCGCGACCGACGGTCTGGTCGTCGACGGCGCCGCCGCCGTCGACGCGTCACTGCTCACCGGCGAGGCGGTCCCGGTCGACGTGACCGTCGGGGACACCGTCACCGGCGCGACCGTCAACGCGGGCGGGCGGCTGGTCGTCGAGGCCACCCGGGTCGGCGCCGACACCCAGCTCGCCCGGATGGCCCGGCTCGTCGAGGACGCCCAGACCGGCAAGGCCCAGGTGCAGCGCCTGGCCGACCGGGTGTCGGCGGTGTTCGTCCCGGTCGTGATCGTCATCGCGCTCGCCACCCTGCTCGGCCGGCAGCTGGCCACCGGCGACACCACGGCGGCGTTCACCGCGGCCGTGGCCGTCCTGATCATCGCCTGCCCCTGCGCGCTGGGGCTCGCCACGCCCACCGCCCTGCTGGTCGGCACCGGCCGCGGCGCCCAGCTCGGCATCCTCATCAAGGGCCCCGAGGCGCTGGAGTCGACGCGTACGGTCGACACGGTCGTCCTGGACAAGACGGGCACCGTGACGACGGGCCGGATGACGCTGGCCGCCGCCCACCCCGCGCACGGCGTCGACGAGAAGGACCTGCTGCGCATCGCGGGCGCCGTGGAGCACGCCTCCGAGCACCCGGTCGCCCGCGCCGTCGCGGCGGGCGCGGCCGAGCGCGCGGGCACCCTGCCGCCGGCCGGCGCCTTCACCAACGTCCCCGGTCTCGGCGTGCGCGGCGCCGTCGAGGGCCACACCGTCCTCGTCGGGCGCGAGCGGCTCCTGGCCGACGCCGGGATCGCCCTGCCGCCCGCCCTGACCGAGGTGCTGCGGTCCGCCGAGAGCACCGGGGCCACGGCCGTCGCGGTCGCCTGGGACGGGGCGGCGCGCGGCGTCCTGACCGTGACCGACGCGCTCAAGGAGACCAGCGCCGAGGCCGTGGCAGAGCTGCGCGCCCTGGGTCTCGCCCCGGTCCTGCTCACCGGCGACAACCGGGCCTCGGCCGAGGCGGTCGCGCACGCGGTCGGCATCGGCCCGGACGACGTGATCGCCGAGGTCCTGCCGCAGGACAAGGTCGACGTGATCCGGCGGCTGCGGGCCGAGGGCCGCACCGTGGCGATGGTCGGCGACGGGGTCAACGACGCCGCCGCCCTGGCCACCGCCGACCTGGGCCTGGCCATGGGCACCGGCGCGGACGCGGCGATCGAGGCGGGCGACCTCACCCTCGTCCGCGGTGACCTGCGGGTCGCGGCCGACGCGATCCGGCTCTCCCGCCGCACCCTCGCCACGATCAAGGGCAACCTCTGCTGGGCCTTCGGCTACAACGTCGCCGCCCTGCCGCTGGCGGCCGCGGGCCTTCTGAACCCGATGATCGCGGGCGCGGCCATGGCCTTCTCGTCGGTCTTCGTCGTGACGAACAGCCTGCGGCTACGAAGGTTCACCTAGACACGTCTGGACCTCCACACAATCCACACGGCACAATTGCATCATCCTCACGAGGGGGCTCGTATCTACATATCGGGCCTCTTGTGTACGCACGGGACATATGCAAGAGACGCAGATCACATTGATGAGAACGTAACCCTTTGCAGGTCTCGTGAGTCTAAGGAGGCGATGCAGGAACGTCTTGGGGGGCGTTTCCGTATCAACCGGGCCCGTCTTGGGGGACGGACCCGACTGCGTTGGCCGGGGCACGTGCACCGGGGAGCTTGAGCGGCCCACCCGTACGTACGTGTTCCGGCGGCCGACGCGGACACCGAGACACCCGGCCGGATCCCGTGGGGGGAATCCGTCACCGGGAAAAGGAAAGCGCCCCGACTGTCGGCCCGTGGGGGGACCGACAGCGGGGCGCTTTCTGCTCCGCCTACAGGGGCGCGGGGAACTGCGCACCCAGCCCCCACCGGCGGTCAGGCGGCGTACGGCCACGGGGCTCCGCCCCGGACCCCGCTCCTCAATCGCCGGAGGGGCTTGATTCTGCTTCTGCTCAGCGCTGCTCTACGGGGACGAAGTCCCGCTCGACGACGCCCGTGTAGATCTGGCGCGGGCGGCCGATGCGCGAACCCGGCTCCTTGATCATCTCGTGCCACTGGGCGATCCAGCCCGGCAGACGACCCAGCGCGAAGAGCACCGTGAACATCTCGGTCGGGAAGCCCATGGCCCGGTAGATCAGGCCGGTGTAGAAGTCGACGTTCGGGTAGAGCTTGCGCTCGACGAAGTAGTCGTCGGCCAGCGCGTGCTCTTCCAGCTTCAGCGCGATGTCCAGCAGTTCGTCGCTCTTGCCGAGCGCCGAGAGGACGTCGTGCGCCGCCGCCTTGATGATCTTCGCCCGGGGGTCGAAGTTCTTGTAGACGCGGTGCCCGAAGCCCATGAGCTTCACGCCGTCTTCCTTGTTCTTCACCTTGCGGATGAAGGTGTCGACGTCGCCGCCGGAGGCCTGGATGCCTTCCAGCATCTCCAGGACCGACTGGTTGGCGCCGCCGTGCAGCGGACCCCAGAGGGCCGAGATGCCCGCGGAGATCGACGCGAACATGTTGGCCTGCGAGGAGCCGACCAGACGCACGGTGGACGTCGAACAGTTCTGCTCGTGGTCCGCGTGCAGGATGAGCAGCTTGTCCAGCGCGGAGACGACGACCGGGTCCAGCTCGTACTCGGCGGCCGGCACGGAGAACGTCATGCGCAGGAAGTTCTCGACGTAGCCGAGGTCGTTGCGCGGGTAGACCACCGGGTGGCCCTGCGACTTCTTGTACGCGTACGCCGCGATCGTCGGAAGCTTGGCGAGCAGGCGGATCGTCGAAAGGTTGCGCTGCTGCTCGTCGAACGGGTTGTGGCTGTCCTGGTAGAAGGTGGACAGCGCCGAGACCACCGACGACAGCATGGCCATCGGGTGGGCGTCGCGCGGGAACCCGTCGTAGAACCGCTTGACGTCCTCGTGCAGCAGCGTGTGCTGCGTGATGTCGTTCTTGAAAGTGGCGAGCTCGTCCACGGTGGGAAGCTCGCCGTTGATCAGCAGGTAGGCCACCTCGGTGAAGGTGGAACGCTCGGCCAGCTGCTCGATCGGGTAGCCGCGGTACCGGAGGATGCCCTGCTCACCGTCGAGGTAGGTGATGGCGGATTTATAGGCGGCGGTGTTGCCGTATCCGCTGTCGAGGGTCACCAGTCCGGTCTGGGCCCGGAGCTTCCCGATGTCGAAGCCCTTGTCGCCGACGGTGCTGTCGATCACCGGGTAGGTGTACTCGCCATCGCCGTACCGCAGTACTACAGAGTTGTCGCTCACGTCATCCCTCACCGACGTAGTGCCTCTTCTTCGAGGTGCCCTGACTGTCTCTACCATCCCCCACTTGGCCCAGCAGAGTGCACTCGGGGTCGACCATTGGGCCTATTGGCGGCACTCAGTGCCGTCTAACCTGCTCATCCTGCCCCCTTCGCCCTGGTTCCGGAAGTGCTCTGTGACCTTCGCGACGAATTTGATCGATCAAAACTTTTGAAGGTTCGCGCCGGACAACCGGAAATCGAGTGCAGTACAGCGTCTACCCGCCGAAACCGTGCGCACCGCCTGGCCGAGAGCCTTCCGCGAACCGACCAGGACCACCAGCTTCTTGGCTCGGGTGACCGCCGTGTAGAGCAGATTCCGCTGAAGCATCATCCAGGCCCCGGTCGTCACCGGGATCACCACGCACGGGTACTCGCTGCCCTGTGAGCGGTGGATGGTCACAGCGTAGGCATGAGCCAGCTCGTCCAGCTCGTCGAAGTCGTAAGGCACCTCCTCGTCCTCGTCGGTCAGGACGGTGAGCTTCTGCTCGTCGGCGTCGAGGGAGGTGACGACCCCGACCGTGCCGTTGAACACCCCGTTCGTCCCCTTCTCGTAGTTGTTCCTGATCTGGGTGACCTTGTCGCCGACCCGGAACACGCGGCCGCCGAACCGCTTCTCGGGCAGCTCGGGGCGGCCGGGGGTGATCGCCTGCTGGAGCAGTCCGTTCAGCGTGCCCGCGCCGGCCGGGCCGCGGTGCATGGGGGCGAGGACCTGGACGTCACGCCGCGGATCGAGGCCGAATCTGGCCGGGATGCGGCGGGCGGCCACGTCCACGGTGAGCCGGCCCGCCTCCTCCGTGTCCTCCTCCACGAACAGGAAGAAGTCCTTGAGCCCCTGGGTGAGGGGCGGTGTCCCCGCGTTGATCCGGTGGGCGTTCGTGACGACGCCCGACTCCTGGGCCTGCCGGAAGATGCGGGTCAGGCGCACCGCGGGGACCGGGCTCTCCTCGGCCAGCATGTCGCGCAGCACCTCGCCCGCCCCGACGCTCGGCAGCTGGTCCACGTCCCCCACGAAGAGCAGATGGGCGCCGGGCGGGACGGCCTTCACCAGCTTGTTGGCCAGGAGCAGGTCGAGCATGGAGGCCTCGTCCACCACGACCAGGTCGGCGTCGAGCGGCCGGTCCTTGTCGTACGCGGCGTCCCCTCCCGGTTTGAGTTCGAGCAGGCGGTGGACCGTGGACGCCTCCGCGCCCGTCAGCTCGGCCAGCCGCTTGGCGGCCCGGCCGGTGGGGGCGGCGAGGACCACCTTCGCCTTCTTCGCGCGTGCCAGCTCCACGATCGAGCGGACCGTGAACGACTTGCCGCAGCCGGGCCCGCCGGTGAGCACGGCGACCTTCTGGGTGAGCGCGAGCTTGACGGCCTCCTCCTGCTCGGGCGCGAGCTGTGCCCCCGTCCGGCCGGACAGCCAGCTCAGCGCCTTGTCCCAGGCCACGTCCCGGAACGCGGGCATCCGGTCCTCGCCCGTGCGCAGCAGCCGCAACAGCTGGGCGGACAGCGACAGTTCGGCCCGGTGGAACGGGACGAGGTACACGGCGGTGACCGGCGCCACCCCGTCCTCGCCCGGCACCTCCTCCCGGACGACACCGACCTCGCCGGAGTCCTCGTCCGGCAGGGTGAGCTCGGCGAGGCACTCGATGACGAGCCCGGTGTCGACCTGGAGCAGCTTCACCGCGTCGGCGATGAGTCGCTCCTCGGGCAGGAAGCAGTGGCCCTGGTCGGTGGACTGCGACAGCGCGTACTGCAGACCGGCCTTGACGCGCTCGGGGCTGTCGTGCGGAATGCCGACCGACCGGGCGATGCGGTCGGCGGTGAGGAAGCCGATGCCCCAGACGTCCGAGGCCAGGCGGTACGGCTGGTTCTTCACCACGGAGATGGAGGCGTCCCCGTACTTCTTGTAGATCCGCACCGCGATGGAGGTGGACACCTCGACGCTCTGCAGGAAGAGCATCACCTCCTTGATGGCCTTCTGCTCCTCCCAGGCGTCGGCGATCTTCTTGGTGCGCTTGGGGCCGAGGCCCGGCACCTCGACGAGGCGCTTCGGGTCCTGCTCGATGATGTCGAGGGTGTCGAGCCCGAAGTGCTGGGTGATGCGGTCGGCGAAGACCGGGCCGATCCCCTTCACGAGGCCGGAGCCGAGATAGCGGCGGATGCCCTGGATCGTGGCGGGCAGCACCGTCGTGTAGTTCTCCACGGTGAACTGCTTGCCGTACTGCGGGTGGGAGCCCCAGCGGCCCTCCATCCGCAGCGACTCCCCCACCTGCGCGCCGAGCAGCGAGCCGACCACGGTCAGCAGGTCACCGGCGCCTCTGCCGGTGTCCACGCGCGCCACGGTGTAACCCGTCTCCTCGCTGGCAAACGTGATCCGCTCGAGGACTCCCTCGAGCACCGCCATCGGCCGCGCGGCCGCCGCCTGCTGCTTCGCCATGATCCGACCGTATCGGTGGGGTCCGACAGCGGGACACCCCGCCGGAAGAACCTGCAGCCTGAAGCTTTTCTGCGTCCGTTCGGGCGGGCCGCGCGGGAATCAGAGGTCCGAATGAATGACACCGCTCGGACATTGCGTGACCGAATTCAATTCAAGGGCGTTTCGGCAGATCGCACGTCGCACAATAAAGGCGACTTTCGTCACCCCCGGACAAATGGAGAAGAAATGATCCGCAAGGTTCTGGCCGGCGCCGCACTGGCGACCGCCGCGGCCGCCGCGACCGTCGGCAGCACCGGTGTGGCCGTGGCCCACACCGGCGGCCCGGAGGCCGAGAACATGCAGACCAGCGCGCACGACATGAACCAGGCCGCGCGCGTCGCCAACGGCGAGACCACCAGCGGCACGGGCGCCTCCGAGTTCGCCACCAGCAACGGTGACGTGGCCATCGCCGGCGACCCGGGCGGCATCCTGAACAGCTACGGCGCCCCGTTCGTCGACGTCGACCTGCGCTGCGCCGTCCCCGCGGCCCAGGGCGTGGGCGGCAACGTCCTCGGCGGTCCGGTCACCGCCTGCAACAACGCTCCGGTCGACCAGTTCGACGCCCCCGAGCGCATCGTCTGAGACCCTCACGCATTCCCCTTCGCGCTGGGTCTCACCCATAGCCGAAGCCCCTTCGGCCGCGTCCCCTCCTTACGCGGCCGAAGGGGCTTTGCCGTTTTTCCATTTGTTTCGCACGACCGAATTTCCGGCCCTTCCGGAATTCCGGTGCGGCGCGTACGGTTCCGGGGTGGGCGCAGCGACTGGAACGAGTGGGGCGGGCGGCGCGGCCGGGCCGCCGGTGAGCGTGCGGCGAGTGCTGCCCGACCTGCTGACGGCGCTGGCACCACCGGTCGGGGAGCGGCTGACCGGGGTGTGGCTGTACGGGTCGGCGGTGACGGGGTCGTTCGACCGGGGCGTCAGCGACATCGACGTACTGATCGGCATCGAGGGCGAACTCGACCTGGACACGGACGGGTTGGCCGCGGCGCATGCGCAGGTCCTGCGCGCTCACCCCGGGTTCCGCGACCGGCTCGACCTCACCTGTGCGCCCGCCGCGGCCCTCGCGGGCGGTCTGCTGCACCCGCTGTGGGTGGTGTCCCCCGGTGAACCGCCGCACACGGCGCGGGTGGCGCCCCGCTGGGCGCTCACGCGCGCCCTGGTCCGGGAGACGGGTCTGACCCTGGCGGGGCGTCCGGCGCGCGAGGCGCTCGCCCCCGCGGACGCCGGGGAGGTGCGGCTCGCGCTCGTCGACTCCGTCGCGGAGCTGCGGAGCCGGGCGCCCGGGGTGCGGCATCGCGGCGGCCACGCGTACGTCGTCCTGACCGCGTGCCGGGCCCTGCGCGCCCTGACGGCGGGCGAGTTGGCGGACAAGGGCGAGGCGGCGGCCTGGACGGCGGAGCGGTGGCCCCGGCTGCGCCCGCTGCTGGCGGCGGCGCTGGTGTGGCGCCGCACGCAGGCGGTCAGGGACGAGACGCCGCTGCCGGCGGAACTGGTGCCGCTGCTGGGCGAGTTGCTGGATCTGACGGCGGCCGCGGCGGTCGCGGAGGAGACGCACTCCGAACGGAAACATCATCGGGGCACACGGGACCGATGAGTTTTTCCCGGCCCGCCGGTCGACACCTCCGACACGTTCACCACGGACCGGACAGGACCACGCCATGACCACGACCCCCGCCGCCAAGGGCCCCGCCAGCTACTTCCCGTCCATCGAGAAGAAGTACGGCGAGCCGATCGCGCACTGGCAGGGCCTCATCCGCAGCTCGCCGCTCACCAAGCACATGGAGCTGGTGAACTGGCTCAAGGCCGAGCACGGCCTGGGCCACGGTCACGCCAACGCGCTGGTGGCGCAGACGCTCGCCGAGGACAAGGCCTCCTAGGGCCCGCCTCCCGGCACCGGACCAGCCCCGGCCTGGCACCGGACCAGCACCGGGCAGGGCTCACACCCCGCCCATCGGCTCCACGTCGACCTTCACCGGCGTGCCCCACACCCGCACGACCTCGTAGTCGGTGAACTCGTGCACCAGGCGGTACGCCATCGCGGCGTCCGGGCGGCGGCGCTGGGCCGCCAGGTACAGATCCGCCTCGCGGCGGTCGTGGCGCGGGGTGCCGCAGAGCTGCCAGACCTGGCCGGTCCACATCTCGGGGATCCAGCGCTGCTGGGGCTGCGGGCGGTCCTCGCGCGTGCCGTACCGCGACAGGACCGGCTGCTGCTCGGTGCGCGGGCGGGCGGGGCCGCCGCCGAACTCGGAGCGGCGGGCCTGGCGGCGGCGGGTCTCGCAGAGCAGGCACAGGTCGGGCGCCGACTCGTCGACCGCGCCCTGGGGGTGCTCGGGGCAGCGGGTCGTCGGCGCCGAGCCGGTGACCGTGTCGTCGAGCAGCTCGAGGGCGCGCTTCACGTCGCCGCGCACCTCGTGGAGCTTGGCGTCCGACGTGTCCCCGGTGAGGCCCTCGCCGTGCTCGCCGAGCAGGCGCAGGGCGCGGCCGAGTGCGGTGAGCTGCGCGTGGTTCACAGTCCTGTGCTCCGTCTCCGTGTGCCGAAACGGCCCGTGCCGTCGTAGGTCCTCCACCATCGCACGCGGCACCGACAAAGCCCCCGCCATCACTCCCGCTCCATCACGATCCGGTCACGACAACCGGAACCCCTCTTGCCACAGACCCGTGTAATCGATTCCAATCCCTCATGTAATCGATTCCATGCACATGTGCGGCCCAGCCTTCCCAGATGAGCCCGGACCCGCATGAGCGCACGCAGCCACAAGGAGGTGGCCCGTGGTGTCTTCGAGCGCGAGCATCAAGGACGTCGCGGCCGCGGCCGGGGTGTCCGTCGCCACGGTCTCCCGTGTCCTCAACAGCCATCCGTCCGTCAGCCCGGACGCGCGCACCCGGGTCATGGCCGCCGTGGAGTCGCTCGGCTACCGGCCCAACGCCGTGGCCCGTTCCCTGCGCACCCACCAGACCCGCACCCTCGGCCTGGTCATCAGCGACGTGCTGAACCCGTACTTCACCGAGCTGGCCCGCTCCGTCGAGGAGGAGGCCCGCGCCCTCGGCTACAGCGTCATCATCGGCAACGCCGACGAGCGGCCCGACCTGCAGGACCACCACGTCCAGAACCTGCTGGACCGGCGCATCGACGGGCTGCTCGTCTCCCCCACCGACGGGGGCTCCCCGCTCATGCTGGCCGCGGCCCGCACCGGCACCCCGATGGTCTTCGTCGACCGGTGGATCCCGGGCGTCGACGTGCCCGTCGTGCGCTCCGACGGACGGGCCGCGATCCGGGACCTGGTCGCGCACCTGCACCGGCTCGGGCACCGCCGGCTCGCCATCATCGCGGGCCCGGCCGCCACGACCACCGGCAGCGAGCGCGTCGACGCCTTCCGGGAGGCCCTCGCCTCGTACGAGCTGGAGCTGCCGGACGCCTACATAGGACAGGGCGACTTCCAGGCGGACAGCGGGCGCCGGGTGGTGGACGGCTTCCTGGACCTCGCCGAGCCGCCCGAGGTCGTCTTCGCGGCCGACAACCTGATGGCGCTCGGCGCGCTGGACGCGATCCGCGCGCGCGGGCTGCGCGTCCCGGACGACATCGCGCTCGCCGCCTTCGACGACATCCCGTGGTTCGTGCACACCGATCCGCCGGTGACGGCGATCGCGCAGCCCACCAAGGACCTCGGCCGGGCCGCCGTGCGCGCCCTGGTCGACCGCATCGAGGGGCGCACCCCGCAGTCGGTGACGCTCCCCGCCCACCTCGTCGTACGGCGTTCCTGCGGCGAATCCCCCCACCCGCGTACCTCAATGGAGAGGAGCACCCGGTGACCCCGGTCGAACAACAGGGCAACCCGGTGGAGTTGCTGCGTATCGAAGGGATACGGAAGACCTTCCCCGGCGTCGTCGCGCTCGACAGCGTCGACTTCGACCTGCGCCGCGGCGAGGTGCACGTCCTGCTCGGCGAGAACGGGGCCGGCAAGAGCACGCTCATCAAGATGCTCTCCGGCGCCTACACGCCGGACGAGGGCCGCATCACCGTCGGCGGCGAGCAGGTCAGGATCCACGGCGCGCAGGACGCCGAACGGCTCGGGATCGCGACCATCTACCAGGAGTTCAACCTCGTTCCCGACCTGACGGTCGCCGAGAACATCTTCCTGGGCCGCCAGCCGCGCCGCTTCGGGCTGATCGACCGGAAGAAGATGGAGAGCGACGCCGAGGTGCTCCTCGCGCGCGTGGGCGTGAACGTGTCGCCCCGCGCGCGGGTGCGTGAACTCGGCATCGCCCGGCTCCAGATGGTCGAGATCGCGAAGGCGCTGAGCCTGGACGCGCGCGTGCTGATCATGGACGAGCCGACCGCCGTGCTCACCTCCGAGGAGGTCGACAAGCTCTTCGCGATCGTGCGGGCGCTGCGCGAGGACGGCGTCGGCGTCGTCTTCATCACCCACCACCTGGAGGAGATCGCGGCGCTCGGCGACCGGGTCACCGTCATCCGGGACGGGCGCAGCGTGGGCCAGGTGCCCGCCTCGACCCCCGAGGACGAGCTGGTCCGCCTCATGGTCGGCCGCTCCATCGAGCAGCAGTACCCGCGCGAACGGCCGGACACCGGCGGCGCGTTGCTGAAGGTCGAGGGACTGACCCGGGACGGCGTCTTCCACGACGTGAGCTTCGAGGTGCGGGCCGGTGAGGTCGTCGGCATCGCCGGACTCGTCGGCGCGGGTCGTACGGAGGTCGTCCGGGCCGTCTTCGGCGCCGATCCGTACGACCGGGGTTCCGTCGAGGTCGCGGGCACCGCGCTGCCGCGGCACGACGTGATCGCCGCGATGGCCGCCGGGGTCGGGCTGGTGCCCGAGGACCGCAAGGGCCAGGGCCTCGTCCTCGACCAGTCGGTGGAGGAGAACCTGGGGCTCGTCACGATGCGCGCGGCGACCCGCGGCGGGTTCGTCGACCGCAAGGGCCAGCACACCGCAGCCGAGCGGATCGCGTCCCAACTGGGCGTGCGGATGGCCGGGTTGGGCCAGCACGTGCGCACACTGTCCGGCGGCAACCAGCAGAAGGTCGTCATCGGCAAGTGGCTGCTCGCGGACATCAAGGTGCTGATCCTCGACGAGCCGACGCGCGGCATCGACGTCGGCGCGAAGGTCGAGATCTACCAGCTCGTCAACGAGCTGACGGCCGCCGGGCACGCCGTGCTCATGATCTCCAGCGATCTCCCCGAGGTCCTCGGCATGAGCGACCGGGTCCTGGTGATGGCGCAGGGGCGCATCGCCGGTGAACTGGCCGCCGAGGACGCCACGCAGGACTCCGTGATGGCGCTCGCCGTCAGCAACAACCAGACCCAGTCCCAGACCCAGACCCAGGAGGAGGGCTCCCGTGACCACTGAAGCACTCAAGAAGAGCACCCGGACCAAGAACGGGAGCCTGCTGCGGCTGCTGCTCGACAACGGGGCGCTGACCGCGCTCGTCGTCCTGGTCATCGTGATGTCGCTGCTCTCCGGCGACTTCCTCACCACGCAGAACCTGCTGAACGTCGGTGTGCAGGCGGCCGTGACGGCCATCCTCGCGTTCGGTGTCACCTTCGTCATCGTCTCGGCGGGCATCGACCTGTCGGTCGGCTCCGTGGCGGCGCTGTCGGCCACGGTCCTCGCGTGGGCGGCGACGAACGAGGGCGTGCCCGTCGCGATAGCCGTACTCCTCGCCGTCCTCACGGGTCTGGCGTGCGGTTTCGTCAACGGCGCCCTGATCTCGTACGGCAAGCTCCCGCCGTTCATCGCGACGCTGGCGATGCTGTCGGTCGGGCGCGGTCTGTCGCTGGTGATCTCGCAGGGCTCCCCGATCCCGTTCCCGGACTCGGTCTCCAAGCTCGGTGACACGCTGGGCGGCTGGCTGCCGGTGCCGGTCATCGTGATGGTCGTGATGGGGCTCGTCACGGCGGTCGTGCTCGGCCGGACGTTCATCGGCCGTTCCATGTACGCGATCGGCGGCAACGAGGAGGCGGCCCGCCTCTCCGGTCTGCGGGTCAAGCGGCAGAAGCTCGTCATCTACGGCCTGTCGGGCCTGTTCGCGGCCGTCGCGGGCATCGTGCTCGCCTCCCGCCTGGCCTCCGCGCAGCCGCAGGCCGCGCAGGGCTACGAGCTGGACGCCATCGCCGCCGTCGTGATCGGCGGCGCCTCCCTCGCCGGCGGTGTGGGCAAGGCGTCGGGCACGCTCATCGGCGCGCTGATCCTCGCGGTGCTGCGCAACGGCCTCAACCTGATGTCCGTGTCCGCCTTCTGGCAGCAGGTCGTCATCGGTGTCGTGATCGCCCTCGCGGTGCTGCTCGACACGGTGCGCCGCAAGGCCGGTGCCACGCCGACCGCCGCGGGCACCGGGTCGCCCGGTCCCAAGCAGGCGTTGCAGTACGTGATCGCGGCGGTCGTCGCCGCGGCGATCGTCGGCGGCCTCGCCCTGTGGAACAACACGGGCTCCTCCGGCGGCAAGAAGGACCTGAAGATCGGCATGGCCGTCTCCACGCTCAACAACCCGTTCTTCACGGAGATGCGGGCGGGCGCGCAGGCCGAGGCGAAGAAGCAGGGCGTCGAGCTGACGGTGACGGACGCCCAGAACGACGCGTCGCAGCAGGCCAACCAGCTGGAGAACTTCACCAGCGGGGGCATGGGCGCGGTCATCGTGAACCCGGTCGACTCCGACGCCGTCGGCCCGTCCGTGCGCGGCGCCAACCAGGCGGACATCCCCGTGGTCGCCGCCGACCGCGGCGTGAACAAGGCGAAGACGGCCACGCTCGTCGCCTCCGACAACGTCGCGGGCGGCAAGCAGGCCGCGAAGACCCTCGCCGAGAAGCTCGGCGGCAAGGGCACCATCGTGATCCTCCAGGGCCAGGCCGGCACGTCCGCGAGCCGGGAGCGCGGCGCCGGGTTCGCGGCGGGCATCAAGGAGTACCCGGGCATCAAGGTCGCCGCGAAGCAGCCCGCGGACTTCGACCGCACCAAGGGCCTGGACGTCATGACGAACCTGCTCCAGTCGCACCCGGACGTCGACGGCGTCTTCGCCGAGAACGACGAGATGGCGCTCGGCGCGATCAAGGCCCTCGGCGCCAAGGCCGGCACGTCGGTCGACGTCGTCGGCTTCGACGGCACCCCCGACGGCTTCAAGGCGGTCGAGGCGGGCACGCTCTACGCGTCGGTCGCCCAGCAGCCGCGCGAACTCGGCAAGATGGCCGTGCAGAACGCGATCAAGGCGGCGCAGGACGACGAGATCCCCGACGCCGTGAAGGTGCCGGTGAAGGTCGTGACCGAGAAGAACGTCGCCGCGTTCAAGTGACGCTCCGGGCGGCCTGGACCTCTGCCGCTCTCGTAGCCTTTGCGGTGACGTACGAAGAAAGGTGCAGCATGAACACGTACGACCTCCTCGTCGTGGGGTCCGCCAACGCGGACCTGGTCGTGGGCGTCGAGCGGCGCCCCGGCGCCGGGGAGACCGTCCTCGGCTCCGACCTGGTGGTCCACCCGGGCGGCAAGGGCGCCAACCAGGCGGTCGCCGCCGCCCGGCTCGGGGCCCGTACGGCGCTGCTCGCGCGGATCGGCGACGACGGCCACGGGGCGCTGCTGCGCGGGTCGATGGAGTCGGCGGGCGTGGACACGTCGGGCGTGCTGGTCGGCGGGGCGCCCACCGGGGTCGCGCTGATCACGGTCGACCCGTCGGGCGACAACTCGATCGTGGTGTCGCCCGGCGCGAACGGCCGGCTCACGCCGGACGACGTGCGCGCGGCGGGCGAGCTGTTCGGGGGCGCCCGGGTCGTCTCCGTGATGCTGGAGATCCCGCTGGAGTCGGTCGCGGAGGTCGCGCGGTCGGTCGCCGACGGGGCCCGGCTCGTCCTCAACCCGTCGCCGCCGGCACCGCTGCCGGACGAGGTGCTCGCGGTCTGCGACCCGCTGATCGTGAACGAGCACGAGGCGAAGGTCATCGCCGATGCCTCCGGCACGGAGCTGGGAGCGACCCCCGAGGACTGGGCGCGGCAGCTGCTGGCGCTCGGCCCGCGCTCGGTCGTGATCACGCTGGGCGCGGAGGGCGCGCTCGTCGCGGACGCGGCGGGGTCGGAGCGGGTGGCCGCGGTGAAGGTCGAGGCCGTGGACACGACGGGTGCGGGTGACGCCTTCACGGCGGCGCTCGCCTGGCGGCTCGGCACCGGCGAGTCGCTGGCCGACGCGGCCGCCTACGCGGCGAAGGTCGGTGCCGCCGCCGTCACGAAGGAGGGCGCGCAGGCGTCGTACCCGACGGCGGAAGAGGTCGCCGCCCTGTGCTGTGTCTCTCCGGGGACACCCCCCGGACCCCCGGCCGGAACGGCGGGCACGACGGCGTGAGGTACGACGAACGACAAAGGCGGCCTCAGTGAAGCGCTCCGGGATACTCAACCGTCATCTGGCGGGCGCCGTCGCCGAGTTGGGGCACGGGGACGGGGTCCTCGTGTGCGACGCGGGGATGCCGGTGCCGGCCGGTCCGCGCCTCGTCGACCTCGCCTTCCGGGCCGGGGTGCCGTCGTTCGCCGAGGTGCTCGACGGGCTCCTCGACGAGCTGGTGGTCGAGGCGGGGACGGCGGCGCGCGAAGTGCGCTCCGCGAACCCGTCGGCCGCGGAACTGCTGCGGGAGCGGGTGCCGTCGCTCTCCTACGTCACCCACGAGGAGCTGAAGACGCTGTCGGCGGACGCGAAGCTCGTCGTCCGCACCGGGGAGGCGCGGCCCTACGCGAACGTGCTGCTGCGCTGCGGCGTCTTCTTCTGAGCCTGTTCTTCTGAGCCCGCCGCGCCGCACGAACCCCGATGTGCTGCGAGGGGCCCGGTCCGCGGACCGGGCCCCTCGGGCTTTCCCCTCCAGTGTCGGAACTTCCTCGATCCCCCCGGATCCCCCTCCAAAAGTTCCGACGCCACGTACGACCCGTCGTGCTCCGGAAAGGTTGCACGCCTCGGCAGCATTTTCTTGGCTGGATTTTCAGCGTGCCGACATTACGGGGCAGTCGTAGCGTTTGACGCATGAGCGAACAATCGTCGGAAAACTCGCTGGAGAAGGACGTCATCGACGAGCTCGGCGACGACCGGCTGCACGAGCTCGCGAGCCTGCTGGGCACGGACCCCTCCGGGGCGCAGGACGTCGTCGGCAGCACCGTCTCCGCGCTCTCGGGCGGCCTGCGGGAGCGGGCCGACGAGGGGCCCGAAGGGGCGCAGGAGGTCCGGGACGCCATCGCCGAGGCCGAGGCGCCGCCCCTGCAGGGCGTCGCCACGCTCGGCGGGCTGGCCTCCGGCGGGCTGCTGGCGGGGCTCCTCGCGAAGATGAGCCGGCCGGTGGCCAACGCGGTCGCCAAGAAGACGGGGTTGCCCGCGGCGAACGTGGCGCGCGGGATCGAGATGCTGATTCCGGTGGTGCTGGCGGTCATGAGCAAGCGCGCCGCTCGGAAGCGGTAGCCGCCCTTTCGCCGTGGGGCCTCGGGTGTCGTGGGCGGGTGCGGGCCGGTGGGGCTTCTCGCGCAGTTCCCCGCGCCCCTGAGATGCACACTGCGTGTGCCATCTCAGGGGCGCCCGATGGGGCTGCGGCGCAGCCGCATGCTCCAGGGGCGCGGGGAACCGCGCGACCAGCCCCACCGCCCCGATGGGGCTGCGGCGCAGCCGCATGCTCCAGGGGCGCGGGGAACTGCGCGACCAGCCCCCACCGGCCCGCAGCCGCCGCCCAGGGAAAGCCCTACGGCGAACAGGCGCCGACGGTCGACCGGTCAGGCGGCATGACGCGTGAAACGGTCGGCCGTCTCCGCGAGGACCTCTCGGCCGTCGCGGGCCCACAGCCCGTCGTTGAAGAGCTCGACCTCGATGGGACCGGCGTAGCCCTGGTCCTCCACCAGGCCCCGCCAGTACCGCATGTCGATCGCCCCGTCACCGATCTGGCCACGCCCGTTGAGGACGCCCTCCGGCAGCGGGGTCGTCCAGTCGGCGAGCTGGAACGTCGCGATGCGGCCCTGCGCGCCCGCCCGGGCGATCTGCGCGGGCGCGGTGTCGTCCCACCAGATGTGGTACGTGTCCACGCAGACGCCGACCTGGTGGGCCGGGAACCGCTCGGCGATGTCCAGGGCCTGCGCGAGGGTGGAGACGACGCACCGGTCGGCCGCGTACATCGGGTGCAGCGGCTCGATGGCGAGCCGCACCCCGTGCTCGGCGGCGTACGGGGCGAGCTCGACGAGCGCGTCGGCGATCCGCTCCCGCGCGCCCGGCAGGTCGTAGGACCCGGCCGGCAGTCCGCCCGAGACCAGGACCAGGACGTCCGTGCCGAGGGTGACGGCCTCGTCGACGGCCCGCTTGTTGTCCTCGATCGCCGCCTTGCGCTCGGTCGCGTCGATCGCGGTGAGGAAGCCGCCCCGGCAGTGCGTGGTGACGCCGAGACCGGCGTCGCGCAGCAGCTTCGCGGCCGCCTCGACGCCGTACGCCTGGACCGGCTCGCGCCAGGTACCGACGTACTGGACGCCCAGCTCACGGCAGGAGTCGGCCAGTTCGGGCAGGCTGAGCTGCTTGACCGTCATCTGGTTGATGGAGAAGCGCGGGTCCGCGGTCACGATGACACTCCGTACAGGGCGAGCAGGTTCTTCATCCGGGCCTCCGCCAACTCCGGGTTCGGGAACAGGCCGAGGCCGTCGGCCAGTTCGTAGGCCCGCGCGAAGTGCGGCAGCGAGCGTGCCGACTGGAGTCCGCCGACCATGGTGAAGTGGTCCTGGTGGCCGGAGAGCCAGGCCAGGAAGACGACACCGGTCTTGTAGAAGCGGGTCGGCGCCTGGAAGAGGTGCCGGGACAACTCGACGGTGGGGTCGAGGAGTTCACGGAATCCCTTCGCGTCCCCCGTGTCGAGGACGCGGACCGCCTGCGCGGCGAGCGGGCCCAGCGGGTCGAAGATGCCGAGCAGGGCGTGCGAGAAGCCGCGGTCGTCGCCCGCGATCAGCTCGGGGTAGTTGAAGTCGTCGCCGGTGTAGCAGCGCACGCCCTTCGGGAGGCGGCGGCGCAGCTCGACCTCGCGCCGGGCGTCGAGGAGCGAGACCTTGATGCCGTCGACCTTGTCCGGGTGCGCGGCGATGACGTGGAGGAACGTCTCGGTCGCGGCGTCCAGGTCGGCGGAGCCCCAGTAGCCCTCCAGGGCCGGGTCGAACATCGGGCCGAGCCAGTGCAGGACGACGGGCTCGGTGGCCTGACGCAGCAGGTGGCCGTAGACGTCGAGGTAGTCCTCGGGGCCCTTGGCGACGGCGGCCAGGGCGCGGGACGCCATGAGGATCGCCTGCGCGCCCGTCCCCTCCACGAGCGCGAGCTGTTCCTCGTAGGCGGCCCGCACCTCGGCCAGGTCCTGTGCGGGCGCGGTGAGCTGGTCGGTGCCGGCGCCGCACGCGATGCGCCCGCCGACGGACCGCGCCTCGGCCGCCGAACGCTCGATGAGCTCGGCGGCGCCCGCCCAGTCCAGGCCCATGCCGCGCTGCGCGGTGTCCATGGCCTCCGCCACGCCGAGGCCGTGCGACCACAGGTGGCGGCGGAAGGCGAGGGTGGCGTCCCAGTCGACGGCGGCCGGTGAGTCCGGGGTCGTGTCGGCGAACGGGTCGGCGACGACGTGCGCGGCCGAGAAGACGACGCGCGAGGCGAGCGGCGCGCCGGTGTCGAAGGACAGGGGGGTGGCGCGGGGCTCGTAGGCCCGCAGTCCGCCCTGGCCGTCCGGGAGTCGGATCGTCACAGCGTGATCTCCGGAACGTCGACGCGGCGGCCCTCGGCGGACGACCGCAGGCCCAGCTCGGCGAGCTGCACGCCACGGGCGCCGGCCAGCAGGTCCCACTGGTAGGGCGCGTCGGCGTAGACGTGCTTGAGGAAGAGCTCCCACTGCGCCTTGAAGCCGTTGTCGAACTCGGCGTTGTCGGGGACCTCCTGCCACTGCTCGCGGAACGAGTACGTGGCGGGGATGTCGGGGTTCCACACCGGCTTCGGCGTGGCGCTGCGGTGCTGGACGCGGCAGTTGCGCAGGCCGGCCACGGCGGAGCCCTCGGTGCCGTCGACCTGGAACTCGACGAGTTCGTCGCGGTTGACGCGCACGGCCCAGGAGGAGTTGATCTGGGCGACGGCGCCGCCGTCGAGTTCGAAGATGCCGTACGCGGCGTCGTCGGCGGTGGCGTCGTAGGGCTTGCCGTTCTCGTCCCAGCGCTGCGGGACGTGCGTGGCGATGAGCGCCTGCACGGAGGTGACGCGGCCGAACAGCTCGTGGAGCACGTACTCCCAGTGCGGGAACATGTCGACGACGATGCCGCCGCCGTCCTCGGAGCGGTAGTTCCACGACGGGCGCTGGGCCTCCTGCCAGTCGCCCTCGAAGACCCAGTAGCCGAACTCGCCGCGCACGGAGAGGATCTTGCCGAAGAAGCCGCCGTCGATGAGGCGCTTCAGCTTGAGCAGGCCCGGCAGGAAGATCTTGTCCTGGACGACACCGGACTTGACGCCCGCGGCCTTGGCGAGGCGGGCCAGTTCGAGGGCGCCGTCGAGGCCGGTCGCGGTCGGCTTCTCGGTGTAGACGTGCTTGCCGGCGGCGATGGCCCGCTTGAGGACGTCCTCGCGGGTGGAGGTCATCGCGGCGTCGAAGAAGATGTCGACCGAGTCGTCGGCGAGGACGGCGTCGACGTCGGTGGAGATGTTCGCCTCGTCCAGGCCGTGCTTCTCGGCGAGTGCCTTCAGGGCGTGCTCGCGGCGGCCGACGAGGACCGGCTCGGGCCACAGCACCGTGCCGTCGCCCAGGTCGAGCCCGCCCTGCTCGCGCAGGGCGAGGATGGAGCGGACGAGGTGCTGGCGGTAGCCCATGCGCCCCGTCACGCCATTCATGGCGATGCGCACCGTCTTGCGTGTCACGTGAGTCCCTTCGTCCAGCCACCCGTACGCGGCGTACGCGAATCGGCGCCTGCCGGATCGTGCGTAGCAAGCGCTTTCTATCTGAGAAGAAGCTAGCCTCTGCACAGCCGCTCGGACAAGAGCGGAGACCGGACCGGCCTTGTGAACGAGCCCCGGGCCCTTCCGACCGACCCGCCCGGAGCCTTTGCCGGAGCCTTTGACGGAGGATGACGATGACCGTGACCCTGGCGGACGTGGCCGCCCGCGCGCAGGTGTCCCCCGCCACCGTCTCGCGCGTGCTGAACGGCAACTACCCGGTGGCCGCCGCCACGCGTGAGCGCGTCCTCAAGGCCGTCGACGAACTGGACTACGTCCTCAACGGCCCGGCGAGCGCGCTGGCCGCCTCCACGTCGGACCTGGTCGGAGTCCTGGTCAACGACATCGCCGACCCGTTCTTCGGGATCATGGCCTCGGCCGTGCAGTCGGAGATCGTCGGCCCCGGCGGCCGGGCGGGCGGCGAGCGGCTCGCGGTGGTCTGCAACACGGGCGGCGACCCGGAGCGCGAACTGACGTACCTGACCCTGCTGCAGCGCCAGCGCGCGGCGGCGGTCGTGCTGACCGGTGGCGCGATCGAGGACGAGGCCCA
This sequence comes from Streptomyces sp. KL116D, assembly GCF_030766975.1. NCBI lineage: Bacteria > Bacillati > Actinomycetota > Actinomycetes > Kitasatosporales > Streptomycetaceae > Streptomyces > Streptomyces sp. KL116D. The sequence continues at coordinate 787,462 of NZ_JASERH010000136.1, forward strand.
TGTCGCCGCCGTGGCCAGCAAGTTGAGACGGCTGTCCGAGGCCGGCACCCGGGTGGTCCTGTGCGGACGCCCGCCGCTGCCGGACACCGACGCGGTGGCCCTGACCTTCGACAACCGGGGCGGGGGACGGGAGTTGACGGAGCATCTGCTCTCCCTCGGCCACCGCCGCATCGGATACGTGGCGGGTCCCGAGGAGCGTACGACGACCCGCCACCGCCTGGAGGGGCACCGCGAGGCGCTGGCCGGCGCGGGCGTGACGGAGTCCGACGGCCTGGTGGTGCACGGCCCCTACGACCGGGCGGCCGGACATGCGGCGACGGTCGAACTCCTCGGCAAGGAGCCGTCGTTGACGGCCGTGGTCGCGGCCAACGACACGGTGGCGCTCGGCGCGTGCGCGGCCCTGCGGGAGGCCGGGCTGCGGATCCCGGAGGACGTCTCGGTGGCGGGCTTCGACGACCTGCCGTTCAGCGTGGACGCGGTCCCCGCCCTGACGACCGTACGTCTGCCGCTGGCGGAGGCGGCGGCGCGGGCGGGCCGGATCGCGATGGGCCGGGAGGCGGCGCCGCCCGGCGGGGTCGATGTCGTACGGGGCGAGCTGGCGGTTCGGGGATCGACGGGGGCGCCGCGTGGACAGTGAGAGAACCGGACCTCTGCGCTGGACGGGCCCGATCCTGCTGAACCTCCTGATCGGCCTGCCGGCGACCGTCCCGCTGGGCTGCGCGTGGTGGCTGGTGAGCGAATGGCTGCCGATGGACTGCGACAGCATCCAGGAGTCCTACTCCCCCGGTTTCAGCGGGAGTTGCAACTACAGCACCCTCGACAGCGGCCCGGTGGTGATGGGCCTCGGCGCGGTGTCCGCAGCCGTGGTGCTCGGCCTGTTGGCCTGGGCCAACGTCTCCCTGTCCCGCAACCCGGCGCTCGGCCGGGCGACGTGGCTGCGCGCGGCGCCGTTCGCGGTGGCGCCGTTCGCGGCGTGGGCGGTGCTCGCCCTGTTCGCGGTCTAGGGCCTGTCGTCACACTCGCGTCGTCGCCCGAAGGGCGGCCCCGCCGCGTCTGGTGCGTGCGATCGCAAGGCGCCGGAAGGTCCTGGTAGCGGAGCTGCTCGGGCCTTTCGGCAACGCGGCGAGCGTGCGTGCCAGACGCCGCGGGGCAGACGGGAGTGTGACGACAGGCCCCAGGGCCCGTCTCCCAGGTCCTGGGTCAGGAACGCCCCCTCGTCGCAGGCCGGCGCCCCGCGAGCCGGCACCCGACGCAGCCGGCGTGCCCCGCGCCCGCGCTCACGTCCCGCACCCGGACGGGGCGCTGACCGACGGGCCGGGGCCCCGGCGGCTTGCCCCACCCCGCCAGGTGCAGCACCCAGACGGCCACCACGGCCGCGACGAGGACCGCGGGCCCCAGCCACGCCCCCGGCCGCCACCCGATGATCCCGAGCCCGGTGACCGCGACCCCGGCGGTGGCGACGGCGCAGCCGACCCAGCCCGCGAGGGTGTGCCCGTCGTCGTGGTGCCGCGCCACGACGACCTGCTCGCCGGCTTCCCCACTCACTCGCACCCGCACATCCACGTCAGTCACGGCTCCCCACGCGTCGACTTATTTGTTGAGCGAAGGCTCAACAACGGATCGCCTGGACCCTAGCACCCCTCTTGAGCGACCGCTCAACAAATAGGGTTCTCCGGTTACAGTTGCGGCATGAGCGAGGCCAGGACACGAGGACGACCGCGTACGTTCGACCGGGACGCGGCACTCGCGACGGCCGTCCGGCTGTTCTGGGAGCGCGGTTTCGAGGCGACCTCGGTGGGCGAGCTGACCACCGCCATGGGCATCCGGCCGGCCAGCCTGTACGCGGCGTTCGGGGACAAGAAGGCGCTGTTCAGGGAGGCCGTCGAGGTGTACGGGCGGTCACCGGTCGGCGCCTTCGTGGCCGAGGCCCTGGCGGAGGAGGAGACGGCCCGCGGCGCGTTCGCCCGGATCCTGCGCGACGCGGCGAGGATCTACGCGGACCCGTCCCACCCGGCCGGCTGCCTCGCCATCAGCGCCGCCACGAACGTCACGGCCCAGGACGCGGAGGTCGCGGCGTTCCTGCGCGACGTGCGCAACGCGGGCGTGGCCGCCTTCGAGGACCGCCTGAACAGGGCGAAGAAGGACGGCGAACTCCCGGCCGGGACGGACGCGCCCGCCCTGGCGTCCTACTTCACGGCGGTCGTCCAGGGGCTGTCACAACGGGCCCGCGACGGAGCGACCGCGGAGGAGCTGGCGCGGGTGGCCGAACTGGCCCTGGCGGCATGGCCAGGGGGCCGTTGAGCCCAGGACCCGGACAGGTGCGCTGAAGTCCGCCACCACGGTCACGGCGTGGTGGCGAGTCCGACGAGGTGGCGGGCCGTGCCCGCGGGGTCGACCGTCTGGTGGAGGTGTTCGCCGGGGAGGTGGGCCACGCGCCAGCCGCGTGCGCGCGCCTCCGCGGCCGGCTCCTCGTACGGAGGGCCGAAGAGGAGGTACGAGACCGGGTGGTCGTCCCAGCCCTCGGGGACCGGGACGTGCTGCTCGTAGTAGGACAGGGGCAGGGTGGGCTGCTCGGCGACGAGCGTCCGCCGCGTCGCCGGGTCCGGGAACATGGGCGCGACGTCCGCCTCGTCCCACCAGTCGGTCCAGCGCGGCAGCCGTCCGTCCACCGCCAAGGGGCGGAGGAACTCGAGCAGTTCGGGCGGGGCGACCGGGGTCGGGCCACGCCGGGCCGGCAGGGCGGCGTCGACGAAGACGGAGCCGGTCACCGGGTGGTCGAGGCCTGAGCGGATCAGCGGGAGGAACAGGCCCGCGTTGCTGTGGGCGACCAGCACGACCGGGCCGCCGGGCGGCAGCTGCCGGAGGTCGTCGCGCACGGCGCGGACGACGTGGGGCCAGAAGGGCGCCGCGCACGCGCCCACGTGGAGGAGGGACGGAACCCGCACCCGATGTCCCGCGGCCGTCAGGTGATCGGCGACGGCACGCCAGGTCGTGGGCCCCACGGACGGACTGTGCACGAGAACGAAGGTCGGCCGCATACGCCGATCCTGCCGCCCGCGCCGCCCCCACCGCGATCGTCTCGGCCCACAGCAGAACGCCGCGCCTCGACGCCTCGCACGAACCCCAACTCGCGGCGCCCATACCGCACTTGACCGACGGGGCCGGCAGTGGCGCGCGTCGGTGGACGCGGGCGGGTGGTGGGCGTACGGTGGGCGAACCCCCGAAACCTCTGACTGAGTCAACTGTCCGAGCCGCGAGGTGGCCATGACCGTGCACGACATCCGGTCCTTCAACCGCTTCTACACGAACGTCATCGGCGCGCTGGACTACAGCCGCCACCTGTACGCCCCGTACACCCTCACCGAGTCCCGCGTGCTGTACGAACTCGCGCACACGGAGAAGGTGGACGCCGCCGACCTGCGGACCCGGCTCTCCCTGGACGCCGGGTACCTGAGCCGGATCCTCGGGAAGTTCGAGCGGGAGGGACTCGTCGAGCGCGGGTCGTCCGAGCGGGACTCGCGGCGCCGCCGCATCACGCTGACCGCGCGCGGCCGCACCGCGGCCGACCTGCTCGACGAGCGGTCGCGGGAAGCGGTCGGCACGCTCCTGGCCGCCGTGCCGCCCGACCAGCGCGACCGGCTCGCCGACGCGCTGCGCACCGTGCGCGAGGTGCTCGGCGACGGCCGCGCCGCCCCGCACCCGGACAACGTGCTGCTGCGCGAGCCGGGCCCGGGCGACCTGGGCTGGATCGTGGCCCGCAACGGCGCGGTGTACGCGGCCGAGTTCGGCTGGAACGCCGACTACGAGGGCCTGGTCGCCCGGATCGTCGCCGACTTCGCGCAGGACCACGACCCGCACCTGGAGCGGGTGTGGATCGCCGAGCTCGACGGGCGTCCGGTGGGGTGCGTGATGTGCGTGCGCGACGAGGCGCCGGGCACCGCGCGGCTGCGGCTGCTGCTGGTGGAGCCCGACGCGCGCGGCCTGGGCGTCGGCGACCGGCTCGTGCGGTCGGTCATCGACTTCGCGCGCGGCGTCGGCTACCGGGATCTGGTGCTGTGGACGAACGACGTGCTCAAGTCGGCCCGTTCGATCTATCTGCGGCACGGGTTCGTCCTCGTCGGCGAGAAGCCGCACCGGTCCTTCGGCGCCGACCTGATCGGCCAGGACTGGCGCCTCGCCCTGCACCGCGCACCGGAGTGACGGGCGGGAGCGCGGGTAAGGTCCGGGCCATGAAACTGGCGTTCTCCACCCTCGGTGTCCCTGGTCTCCCGATCCCCGACGTCCTCCGCCTCGCCACCACGCACGGCTACCACGGCGTGGAGCTGCGCGCGCATCCCGAGGAGCCGGTGCACCTGGGCCTCACCCCGGCCGAACGCGCCGACGCGGCCGCCGAGTTCAAGGCGGCGGGCGTCGAGGTCCTGGGCGTCGCCGGGTACGCCCGGGTGGCCGCGCCCGGCGAGGACGGGCCGGTCCTGGACGACGTACGGGCGCTGGTGGACCTCGCCCGCGACCTGGGCGCACCGTACGTCCGGGTGTTCCCCGGCGGCGGCGACGAGCAGGGGCCCGAGGAGGCCGACGCGACGGCGGCCCGCCGCCTCGGGGTGGCCGCCGAGTACGCGGCCGACCGCGGCGTCCGGGTCCTCCTGGAGACCCACGACTCGCACCGCACCGGCGCCGCCGCCTCCCGGATCGTCGGCCCGGTCGGCCACCGGAACGTGGGCGTGCTCTGGGACGTCATGCACACCTGGCTCGGCGGCGAGCAGCCCGTGGCCTCGTACGCCGCGCTCTCCCCCTACCTCGGCTACGTGCAGGTCAAGGACATCGCGGGTCCCGACGACAAGACGCCCCTCGCGCTCGGCGCCGGCGTGCTGCCGCTGGCCGAGTGCGTGGAGGTGCTCAGCCGGGAGGGCTGGGACGGCTGGCTGTGCTGGGAGTACGAGGCCCGCTGGTACGAGGCCGCCGCGCCGCTCCCCGAGTTGCTGGGCGCAGGGCGGGAGCACCTGGCCCGGCTGCTCAACGAGTCGGCGTAGGGCGGGGGTCGAGGGCCAGGCCCGCTCCGGGCGCGTCGGGTACGCCAGGTGCTGCGGCGGTGGTCGCGGGCCGCGCGGGCCTCTTCCGTGCGCCGCCCAGTGAGGTCAGGGCCACCCCCGCCACCAGCAGCGCGCCCGCGCACCACCGGAGCGGGCTGACCGACTCGCCCAGGAAGAGGGCGGCCGACGACATGCCGAAGACCGGGACGAGCAGCGAGTACGGGGCGACCGTCGAGGCGTCGTAGCGCTGCAGGAGCCGGCTCCACGCGCTGAAGCCGAAGAGCGTGGTGACCAGGGCCACGAAGAGGATCGCGCCGGCGCCGGGGAGGTCGAGGTCCCGCAGCGCCCCGGCGTCGCGCGCCGGGCCCTCGAAGAGGAGGGAGAGGGCGAGCAGCGGCAGGACGGGGACGGCGCTCGACCACACCATGAAGTTGAAGGGCGCCCCGGGCGACGCCTTGCGGGTCAGGACGTTCGAGACGCCCCAGAACGCGGCCGCCACGAGGACCAGCGCGAAGGCGCCGAGCGGGCCGGAGCCGCCCTCGTCGACGGCCGCCACCGCGATGCCGGAGAGCGCCACGGCCATGCCCAGCATCCGGACCGGGCCCGGTCGTTCACCGAGGAACGCGAACGCGATCAGCGCCGTGAACACCGACTGGACCTGGAGGACGAGGGAGGAGAGGCCCGCGGGCATCCCGGTGTTCATGCCGATGAAGAGCAGGCCGAACTTACCGACGCCCAGCGCCAGCCCCACCCCGACGATCCAGCGCCAGGGCACGCACGGCCGCCCCACCAGGAACACGGCGGGCACCGCGGCCAGCAGGAAGCGCAGGGCGCAGAAGAGCAGCGGCGGGAAGTGGTCGAGGCCGATGTCGATGACGACGAAGTTCACGCCCCACAGGGCGGCGACGAGGACGGCGAGGCCGGTGTGCGCAGGTCTCATGCGTCGAGGATCACGCCTCGCAACCGTGTAGCACCAGCGATGATTGCTGCATGGTTGGATGAAGCACTGCTGAAGGGTTGGTCCCGGGATGCTCGATCTGCAACGGCTGCGCGCCCTGCACGCCGTCTCCGTCCACGGCACGGTCGGCGCCGCCGCGGCCGCCCTCGGCTACACCCCGTCCGCCGTCTCGCAGCAGATCGCGAAGCTGGAGCGGGAGACCAGGACGGTGCTGCTTGAGCGGGAGGGGCGGGGCGTCCGGCTCACCGACGAGGCGCTCCAACTCGCCGAGACGGCGCGTGAGTTGATGGCCATCATGGAGCGGGCCGAGACGGGGATCGAGGAGCGGCGCGGGGTGCCCGCCGGGCGGCTGACCGTCGCCGCGTTCGCCTCGGCCGCGCGGGGGCTGCTGCCCGCCGCGCTCGCCGGGCTCGCCGTGCGGCATCCCGCGCTCGACGTCCGGCTGACCGAGGTCGACCCGCACCTGTCGGTCGACCTCGTGGCGAAGGGGGCGGTCGACGTCGTGGTGGCCCACGACTGGGACATCGCGCCGCTGCCGGCTCCCGCCGGGGTCGAGCAGGCCGTCGTCGGGGACGACCTGTGCGATCTGCTGGTGCCGGACGGGCATCCGCTGGCCGGGCGGGAGTCGGTGCGGCGGGAGGAGCTGGGCGGGGAGCGGTGGGTGTCGCAGCCGCCGGGGCGGGTGTGCCACGACTGGCTCCTGCGCACGATGCGCTCCGCCGGGTTCGAGCCGGAGATCGTTCATCAGGCCGACGAGAACCCCACGTTGGTGGCGTTGGTCGCGGCGGGGCTCGGGGTCGCGGTCATTCCTCGGCTCGGGCGGGGGGCCTTGCCGGCGGGGGTGGTCGCGGTGGGGCTCGATCCGATGCCGCGGCGGCGGGTCTACGCGTTGTGGCGCACCGGCACGGCTCGTCGGCCGGCGGTCGGGGCGGTCGTCGAGGCGCTGCGCACCCAGGGCCGCGTCTGCCTCCGACGCGAACCGTCCGTCTGACCGCCCGGTGGGGGCTGCCCGCGCAGTTCCCCGCGCCCCTGAGCATCTGCCACGTGGCGCAAAGCTCTTCGACCGCAGGTCTCGCCGTGGTTACTCGCGCAGTTCCCCGCGCCCCTGGGCGTCTGCCATGTGACGCGGAGCCCTTTGACCGCGAGACTCGCCGTGGTCGCCCGCGCAGTTCCCCGCGCCCCTGAACGTCTGCCACGTGGCGCGGAGCCCTTTGACCGCGAGACTCGTCGTGGTTGCCCGCGCAGTTCCCCGCGCCCCTGAGCGTCTGCCATGTGGCGCGGAATTCTTTGACCGCGAGTCTCGCCGTGGTTGCCCGCGCAGTTCCCCGCGCCCCTGAGCGTCTGCCATGTGGCGCGGAGCTCTTCGACCGCGAGACTCGCCGTGGTTGCCCGCGCAGTTCCCCGCGCCCCTGGGGATGCGCACTTCGTGCGGCATCTCCGGGCCGGGGAAGGCTGCGCGCAGCGCATGCCTTCAGGGGCGCGGGGAACTGCGCGACCAGCCCCACCGGGCCCGCGGACAAAGTCCGCATTTCAGGGGCGCGGGGAACTGCGCGAGAAGCCCCGCGCGGCCACAGATACCCACCCCCGGAACGGAGTTGCGGCGCCCACCCGTATCAGGATCACCGCACGCCACCTCCACACCAACTTCGCCGAACCTTCAAAAGTTGGGAACCCAAGCGTCGCCGCGCTCGTCCAAAGGGCACGCTGCCGGTGAGTCTCCGTAGTGCGGTGTCGGCCTCGCTGCTGGCTGCGAACGCTGACCACCCTCTCCGCCGCACACGGCCGGCAGCATGCCGTCACCGGCGCGCCCCCCTCCAACAGCGCCGGTGACGGCCCCTTCGTACGCGAAGCCCGGAGCGTCGACTCCCTTGACTGGCAGAAACTTTCCCCATATTCATGACGCGCGGAAGTTTCCTTCAGCCGTCAGCCAGCACGCCCCTCCTCCGGAAGGAGCGCAAGTGCACCACATCTCCAGACGTACGCTGCTCGCCGCCGCCACGACCGGCGCCGCCGCCCTCTCGCTGCCCGGCACCGCCACGGCCCAGGCCGCCACGGACCGGGACCGCACCCTCAAGAAGATCATCTCCGGGATGTCCCTGGAGGAGAAGGTCGGCCAGCTCTTCGTGATGCGGGTGTACGGCCACTCGGCCACCGCCCCCGACCAGGCCGACATCGACGCCAACCTCAAGGAGATCGGCGTCCGTACGGCCGCCGAGATGATCGCCAAGTACAAGCTCGGCGGCATCATCTACTTCGCCTGGGCGCACAACGTCCGCGACCCGCACCAGATAGCCGACCTCAGCAACGGGATCCAACAGGTCGGCCTCCAACAGCCGTCCCGCATACCGCTGTTGATATCGACCGACCAGGAGCACGGCATCGTCGCCCGGGTCGGCAAGCCCGCCACCCTGTTCCCCGGCGCGATGGCCCTCGGCGCGGGCGGCTCCCGCTCCGACGCGCGCAAGGCCGGGCAGATAGCCGGCGCCGAGCTGCGCGCCGTCGGCATCCGCCAGGACTACGCGCCCGACGCCGACGTCAACGTCAACCCGGCCAACCCCGTCATCGGCGTCCGCTCCTTCGGCGCCGACCCGCAGTCGGTGGCCGGAATGGTCGCCGCGCAGGTCAAGGGGTACCAGTCGGCCCACATCGCCTCGACGGCCAAGCACTTCCCCGGCCACGGCGACACGGCGACCGACAGCCACACCGGCATCCCGTACATCACCCACACGCGCGAGCAGTGGGAGCAGCTGGACGCCCCGTCGTTCAAGGCCGCGATCGCCGCGGGCATCGACTCGATCATGACGGCCCACATCGTGGTGCCCGCCCTCGACCCGTCCGAGGACCCGGCCACCCTCTCCCACCCGATCCTCACCGGCATCCTGCGCGAGCAGCTCGGCTACGACGGCGTCGTGGTGACGGACTCCCTCGGCATGGAGGGCGTCCGCACGAAGTACGGCGACGAGCGCGTCCCGGTGCTGGCCCTGAAGGCGGGCGTCGACCAGCTGCTCAACCCGCCGTCCCTGGACGTCTCGTGGAACGCGGTCCTCAAGGCCGTGCAGGACGGGGAGCTGACGGAGGCGCGGCTCGACGAATCGATCCTGCGGGTGCTCCGCCTGAAGGCGAAGCTGGGGATCTTCAAGGAGCCGTACGTCTCGCACAAGGGCGTCGACCGGACCGTGGGGACGGCCGCGCACCTGGCCGCCGCGGACCGGATCGCCGAGCGGACGACGACGCTGCTGGTGAACAAGGAGGGGCTGCTGCCGCTGTCCCGCCGCACGCACAAGAACGTCCTCGTGCTCGGCGCCAACCCGGCGTCGCCCTCGCTCAGCGACGGCCCGCCGACCACGGTGCTCGGTGCCGCCCTCACCGAACTGGGCTTCTCCGCCACGGTGCTGGCGACCGGTACGGCGCCGAGCCAGGCCACGATCGCCCAGGCGGTCGCCGCGGCCGCGGGCAAGGACGCGGTGCTCATCGGCACGTACAACGTCACCAAGGGCAGCGCGCAGCAGGCGCTGGTCGACGCGGTCGCCGCGACGGGCGTGCCCGTGGTGACGCTGTCGATGCGCAATCCGTACGACGTGGCGCAGCTGTCGTCGTCCGACGCCCACCTGGCCGCCTACTCGTGGATCGACGTCGAACTGCGGGCGGCGGTACGGGTGCTGGCCGGCCGGGCCGAGCCGCAGGGCAGGCTGCCGGTGCCGGTGCAGAAGGCCGACGACCCGACGCAGGTCCTCTACCCGATCGGTTACGGCCTGTCGTACTGACCTGTCCGTACGGGGCGTACGCCGGGCAACCTGCGCACCACCCGCAACCGACGCAAAGCCCCCTGCACATCTGGCGTGCGCCCGCCCCCAAGGGTCACGCTGGGTGGGTATATCGGGGGGATTGCCATGCTTGCGAGGATGGTCTGGGCGGTGTGCGCGGTGCCGTTGCTGGTGCTCGCGCTGGCCGGATGTCAGGCGCTGTCGGGTTCGTCGGGCGGGTCGGGGGACCCGACGACGGCGAACCCGCTGCGGTCGCCGTCCGGGTACGGGGCGGTGTTCCTGGCGGTCGGCGAGTGCAGTTCGCGCGGGCGCACGTCGTTCAACGAGGTGCCGTGCCGCAGCGAGCGCGCGGTGGCCAAGGTCGAGGCGCGCCACGAGGGCAGCACGGCGGACGGCCCGGCGTGCCCGGCCCGTACCGACTTCGTCCTGCACATCAGCGAGAACACCCCGGCGGCCGGCGGGGGCGGGTCCGTCGCGCAGGGCTACGCGTGCATGCGCAACCTGGAGGCGCCGCACCCCGGTGACCCGGGCGGCGGGGGCGGGCCGCGCACGGTCGTCGGCGACTGCGTCTACTCGGCCGGCAAGGGCCAGGTCCGGGAGACTCCGTGCGACGGCTCGGGCGAGAGCGCGCCGCAGTACCGGGTGAAGTCGGCGGTGACCACGCGCGAGGCGTGCCCGGCGTCGACGTCGCTGTACGTGGCGCTGGGCGGCAGCCAGCCGGTCGGCTGCGCCGTGAAGGTGTGAGCGAAGGGGGCCGCCCCGTCCGGGACGACCCCCTCGGTGTGCTCATCCGTGGGTCACGGGGTCACGGCCGGAGCTTCAACTCCCGTGCTCCGTCCACCCGGTCGAGCTTCGCGTCGTGCGGCGCCTTGGCCGTCGTGCCCGACAGGCCGGCCCAGTCCAGGATGCGGGACGTGGCGAGGGCCTTGTCGTCGGCCGTCAGACCGGCCACGTTCGCGCCGTGGTTGGCGTGCGGCGCGGTCATGACGTACGAGTCACGCGCCCCGGACCCGAGGCGGAAGCGCTCGGCGCCCCACGGGTCGTTGTCGCCGTACACGTACAGCATGCGCGTGGCGTGGTGGCGCACCCAGCCGTCCACGTCGGGCATCGCCCGCGCGTCGAACTTCATGGGGATGGAGCGCGGCACGAAGTTGCGCGGCGGCTGGTAGCCGTAGCGCGACAGCTTGCCCAGCCAGGGCTGCTTGATGTCGGGCGAGCCGAGCTGCGTGCCCGCCTGGTAGTAGTACGGCGTGTACTGCTCCAGGCCCTGGTCGGCGTAGGACGACCAGCCGCCGACGGAGTCGACGTAGTCGAAGAGCGCCTGGTCGGTGACCGTGGCGGCGTCCGGGACGTCCGCGCAGGCCGACTCGGGCTGGTACTGCCAGAAGCCCCACACCAGGTCGAGGACGGTCGCCTCGTACGCCTTGTCCAGCGAACCGACCGTGTTCACGGTGTAGTCGTTGGCGGTCAGGTACTCCTGGTACTTCTTCTCCAGCGCGTCCCGGCGCACCAGCGTCTCGCGCTGCACCTTCTGCAGGGCGACGCGGCAGTCCTTCGGGCCGACGTTCGCGAGGAACGTGTCGTACGCGGAGTCTTCCTTGTCGACGACGTCGTTGGGCGCCACGTACGCGACGACGCCGTCCATGTCGCGCGGGTAGAAGCGCTCGTAGTACGTGGCCGTCATGCCGCCCTTGGAGCCGCCGGTGGTCAGCCAGTTCTGGTCGTAGATCGGCTGGAGCGCCTTGAAGATGCGGTGCTGGTCGCTGGCGGCCTGCCAGATGTTCAGCTTGGACCAGTCGGCGGGCTGCGGCCTGGACGGCGTGAAGAAGCGGTACTCGACGGAGACCTGGTTGCCGTCGACGATCCGCGTCGGCTCGCTGCGCGAGGGGTTCGTCGAGACGTTGTAGCCGCTGGTGAACATGACCGTCGGGCGGCTGACGTCCTTGTGCAGCACGGTGATCCGCTGCTGGAACGTACCGGCCTTCGGGTGCCGGTGATCGACCGGCTGCGTGTAGTTGAGGACGAAGTAGCGGTAGCCGGTGTACGGCTTCTCCTCGATGAGGCTCATGCCGGGTATGGCGAGGAGCCGGTCCTTGATGTCGGTGGCCGCGGCGGTCGCGGGCTGTTCGACGGCGGTCGCCGTCGTCATCCCGGCCGCACTCACGGTGCCTATGAGCACCACGAGCGACAGCAGCCATCTGAGCGCTTTGCGCATGCACCCTCCCCTGGAGATACACAGATGCGCTCCGGAAGCTATCGGAGCAACTCGTGTACCACCAGAGCAACTTGGTGTCCGCTCAGCGCAGCGGCCCGACCGGTCCCTTCCGGTCCCGTCCGGTTCAGCACAGGATCCAGCCCGAACTGACCGACTTCGACCCCACCTGTCCCTTCACGCGCACGCAGCGGTGACCGGCGTGGACGGTGACCGGGCCCGCGTGGTGGGTGTAGCGGCCCTTGTCGACGACGGCCCGGTTGCCGCGGGCCTGGACGCTGACCGACATGGTCTGGCGGACGCCGGTGCGCTTGGCGAGGGTGACGGCGCAGACGTAGCCGCGGCTCTTGTAGACGACCGTGCTGCCGGTGGCGAACGGGAGGGTGCGTACCTTGTGGCCCGCGCAGAGCGCCGCGGCCTGGGCGCCGGTCACGCCGGGGCCCGCCACCGTGAGCAGGCCGGCCGCGACCAGGCCGGTCAGGGCCAGCGCGCACAGCCGGCGTGGCGTGCGTACGCCCCGTATGTCGGCGTCCTCACCTCTTCGCACTGCTGCCCCTCCCGTCACGTCGGCATCAGGGTACTGATGAACTGACGCGACACACGGTGCGTACGGTTGCACGAGGCCCCGCACCCTCTGGCGGAGCGCGTCTCAGCCCACCGTCTCCGTCTCCGGCTCCTCCTCACCGATGAACGTGCGCCACAGCGCCGCGTACCGGCCGTCCCTGCGCAGCAGCTCGTCGTGGGTGCCGTCCTCCGCGACCCGGCCGTCGGCCATCACCACGACCCGGTCGGCGCGGGCCGCCGTCGTCAGGCGGTGCGCGACGACGAGCGTGGTGCGCTTGCCGGCGAGACGGTCCGTGGCCTGGTTGACCTGCGCCTCGGTGGCGAGGTCGAGGGCGGCCGTCGCCTCGTCGAGGAGCAGGACGTCGGGGTCGACGAGTTCGGCGCGGGCCAGGGCGATCAGCTGGCGCTGGCCCGCCGAGAGGTTGCGGCCCCGCTCGGCCACCTCGTGGAGGTAGCCGCCCTCCAGGGTCGCGATCATCTCGTGCGCGCCGACCGACCGCGCCGCCGCCTCGACCTGGGCGTCGGTGGCGTCGGGCCGGCCGTAGGCGATGGCGTCGCGGACGGTGCCCTGGAAGAGGTACGCCTCCTGCGGGACGACGCCGAGCCGGTGCCGGTACGAGGTGAGGTCCAGGTCGCGCAGGTCCGTGCCGTCGACGGTGACCCGGCCGCCCGTCGGGTCGTAGAACCGGGCGACCAGCTTGACCAGCGTCGACTTGCCCGCGCCGGTCTCGCCGACGAACGCGACGGTCTGCCCGGCCGGGATGCGCAGCCGGACGTCGGAGAGCGCCGCCTCGTCCGTGCCGTAGGCGAAGTCGACGTCCTCGAAGGCGATCTCGCCGCGCAGGGAGAGGACCTCCAGGGGCTCGCGCGCCTCCTTGGTCGAGGTCGGCTCGCGCAGCAGTTCCTGGATGCGGCCCAGCGAGACGGTGGCCTGCTGGTAGCCGTCGAAGACCTGGGAGAGCTGCTGCACCGGGGCGAAGAACAGGTCGATGTACAGGAGGTAGGCGACCAGCGCGCCGGTGGTGAGCGTGCCCGCGTCGACCCGGTGCGCGCCCACCATCAGAACGGCCGCGGCCGCCACCGACGACAGGAGCTGCACGAACGGGAAGTAGACGGAGATCAGCCACTGGCCGCGGATGCGGGCGGCCCGGTAGCTCTCGCTGCCCGCGGCGAACCGCTCCCGGCCGTCCCGCTCGCGCCGGAACGCCTGCACGATGCGCAGCCCGGCCACGGACTCCTGGAGGTCGGCGTTGACGACGGAGACCCGCTCGCGGGCCAGCTCGTACGCCTTCACGCTGGAGCGCCGGAAGAAGAACGTGCCGACGATCAGCGGCGGCAGCGTCGCGAAGACGACGAGGGCGAGCTGGACGTCGATGACGAGCAGGGCGCCCATGATGCCGAAGAAGGTGACGACGGAGACGAAGGCCGTGACCAGGCCCGTCTGCAGGAACGTCGACAGCGCGTCGACGTCCGTCGTCATACGGGTCATGATCCGGCCGGTCAGCTCCCGCTCGTAGTAGTCGAGGCCGAGCCGCTGGAGCTGGGCGAAGATCTTGAGGCGCAGCGAGTAGAGGACCCGCTCGCCGGTGCGTCCCGTCATCCGGGTCTCGCCGGTCTGCGCCACCCACTGCACGAGCACGGCGACCAGCGCGAGCGCGGCGGCCGCCCACACGGCGCCGAGCGCCATTTGCGTGACGCCCTCGTCGATGCCGTGCCGGATGAGGACCGGCAGCAGCAGGCCGACGCCCGCGTCCACGGCGACCAGGGCCAGGCTGATCAGGAGCGGGGCCCCGAAGCCGCGCAGCAGCCGGCGCAGGCCGTACGACTCCTCGGGGGTGACGGCCCGTGCCTCGTCGATGTCGGGGGTGTCGACGGCCGGCGGCAGCGCGTCGACCTGCGCGAGGAGCTCGGGCGTCGCGGGCATCCCCGACAGCGCGGTGTCCTTGGGCTCTCGGTCCCCGGTCCACAGCCTGGGGGTGACGCCGCGCTCGGCGTCGAACTCGGCGTCCAGTTCGGCACGGACCGAGGTGTCCTCGGCGGGTGCCGTCGGCAGGGCGTGGCCCGGGGACACGCCGCCCAGCTCGTCCGGGTCGGTGAGCAGCCGCCGGTAGAGCGCGGAGTCCCGCTCCAGCTCCTCGTGCGTACCGATCGCGGCGAGCCGGCCGCCGTCCAGGACGGCGATGCGGTCGGCGAGGTTCAGGGTGGAGCGGCGGTGTGCGATGAGGAGCGTCGTGCGGCCCTCCATCACCTGCTTGAGCGCCTCGTGGATCTCGTGCTCGACGCGGGCGTCCACGGCGGACGTGGCGTCGTCGAGGACGAGGAGGCGCGGGTCGGTGAGGATGGCGCGGGCGAGCGCGACGCGCTGGCGCTGGCCGCCGGAGAGGGTCAGTCCGTGCTCGCCGACCTTGGTGTCGTAGCCCTCGGGCAGCTCGGCGATGAACCGGTCGGCCTGCGCGGCGCGCGCGGCGGCCTCGATCTGCTCGTCGGTGGCGTCCGGGACGCCGTACGCGATGTTGCTGCGCACGGAGTCGGAGAAGAGGAAGGAGTCCTCCGGCACGAGGCCGATGGCGGCCCGCAGCGACGGGAGGGTCAGCTCGCGCACGTCGTGGCCGCCGACGAGGACGGCGCCGTGCGTCACGTCGTAGAAGCGCGGCAGCAGCAGCGAGACGGTGGACTTGCCGGAGCCGGAGGAGCCGACGACGGCGAGGGTCTCGCCGGCCCGGATCTCGAAGCTGAGCCCGCCGAGGACGGGCCGGTCGGCGCCCGCGTACTCGAAGGAGACGTCGTCGAACTCGACGGTCGCGGGCGCGTCGGCGGGCAGCTCCTTCGTGCCGTCCGTGAGGCTGGGTTCGGTGTCGATCAGCTCCAGGACGCGCTCGACACCGGCCCTGGCCTGCTGGCCGACGGTGAGCACCACGGCGAGCATCCGGACGGGCCCGACGAGCTGGGCGAGGTACGAGGAGAACGCGACGAAGGTGCCGAGCGTGATCTGCCCGCGCACGGCGAGCCAGCCGCCCAGCGCCAGCATGGCGACCTGCCCGAGCGCGGGCACGGCCTGGAGTGCCGGGGTGAACTTGGAGTTCAGCCGGACCGTGCGCAGCCGTCCGGCGAACAGCTTGCGGCCGACCTCGCGCAGCTTCCCGGTCTCCTGCTCCTCCTGCCCGAACCCCTTCACGACGCGGACGCCGCTGACGGCGCCGTCGACGGCCCCGGCGACGGCGGCGGCCTGCGCCTGCGCGTACCAGGTGGCGGGGTGCAGTTTGGAGCGGCTGCGCTTGGCGATGAACCACAGCGCGGGCGCGACGGCCAGCGCGACCAGGGTCAGCGGCAGCGACAGCCACGCCATGATCACCAGGGAGATGAGGAAGAGCAGGATGTTCCCGATGGTCATCGGGAGCATGAAGAGCAGCCCCTGGATCAGCTGGAGGTCGCTGGTGGCCCGGCCCACGACCTGTCCGGTGGACAGCTCGTCCTGGCGCCGTCCGTCGAGCCGGGTGATCGTCCCGTACATCTCGGTCCGCAGGTCGTGCTGGACGTCGAGGGCGAGCCGGCCGCCGTAGTAGCGGCGGATGTACGTGAGGACGTAGACGACGACGGCCGCGCCTATCAGGACGCCCGCCCACACCCCCATGGACCGGGAGTGGTCGCCGATCACGTCATCGATGATGATCTTGGTGATCAGCGGGACGAGCGCCATGACGGCCATGCCGCCGAGCGAGGCGCCGAGCGCGAGGAAGACGTCCTTGGGGTAGCGCATGGCGTAGCCCCACAGCCGCTTCGCCCAGCCCCTTTTCTCCGCCACCTGTGCCGCCTCCCGCTCGTTCGACCTGCCGATGGGCCAACGCGGGCGGATCCGGATTTCATCCCGCCGCAACAATCGGATCCCGGGACGCGGATCCACAGGTGACGCCCAGGTTCGCCACAGCCCGCGCCCACCCGTGGCGTGCACGGTGCACTGGTGACCTCTGCGACCGAACCGCTCCCCCACGCCCCCGCCGCCCCGCCGCCGCCCGCGTCGGCACCGACCGCGCACCGCGCGCCGCGCTGGTCGCTGCCCGCGCTGCTCGCGATCCTGGCCCTGGCCGCGGTCCTGTACGCCTGGAACCTGTCCGATTCGTCGGCGAATGGCCTGAACAGCTTCTACAGCGCCGCCGTCTACAGCGGCACCCAGAGCTGGAAGGCCTGGTTCTTCGGCTCCATCGACGCGGGCAACTTCCTGACGGTGGACAAACCGCCGTTCGCCCTGATGGTGATGGGCCTGTCCTGCCGGATCCTCGGCTTCGGCACCTGGCAGATGATGCTGCCGCAGATCGGCGCCGCGCTCGGCACGATCTGGATCCTGCACTCCTCCGTGAAGCGGGTGTGGGGCCACGCGGCGGCCGCGCTCGCCGCGCTGGTGCTCGCGCTGACGCCGATCACCGTCGCGATCAACCGGGACAACAACCCGGACACGATCCTGCTCCTGCTGATGGTGGGCGGTGCGGCGCTGGCGCTGCGCGCCACCCGCGACGGCAGGCTGCTGCCGCTGCTCGCCTCGGCGGCGTGCTTCGGCCTCGCCTTCAACACCAAGATGCTCCAGGGCTACATCGCGCTGCCCGCGGTCTTCGCCGTCTACCTGTACGCCTCCGGCCTCGGCTGGGGCCGCAGGATCCGCAATCTGGCGCTCGCGGCCGTGGTGCTCGCGGTGTCCAGCTTCTGGTGGGCCACGGCCGTCTCGCTGGTGCCCGCCGACGACCGCCCGTACATCGGCGGCTCGACCGACGGCTCCGCCTGGGACCTGATCATGGGCTACAACGGCCTGGGCCGGGTCCTCGGCGGCGAGGGCAACGGCGGGGGCGGCGGGGGCGGGGGCTTCTCCGGCGCAGCGGGTCTCGGCCGGCTCTTCAACGACACCCTCGGCGGCCAGATCTCCTGGCTGATCCCGTTCGCCGCGATCGCCCTGGTCGCCGGTCTGGTGCTGCGCGGCCGCGCCCCGCGCACCGACGCCACGCGCGCCGCGCTGGTGCTGTGGGGCGGCTGGCTGGTGCTGCACTACGTCACGTTCGCGACGGCCGAGGGCACCATGCACCCCTACTACACGACGGCGGTCGCCCCCGGCATCGCCGCCCTGTGCGGTGGGGGCGGCGTGATGCTGCTGCGCGCCTTCCGCGCCGACCGGCGATGGGCGTGGGTGCTGCCGATGGCGCTCGCCGCGACCGGCCTGTGGGCGGTCGTGCTGCTGCGCCGGGCGTCCGGCTGGAACGGCTGGCTGTGGCCGGTGATCGCCCTGGTCATGGCGGCCGCCGTCGCGGGTCTGCTGGTGTTCCGTACGGCGTCGGGGGCCCGGCTGCGGCTGTTCGCGGCGGCCGTGGCGGCGGCGGTCGTCGCGTCCGTGGCGGGCCCGGCGGCCTACTCCTTCGCGGAGCCGCTCGCCTCCGGCGAGGCCGGGGGGATGGGCGGGACGAACCCGACGGCCGGGCCCACGACCGGGGGCGGGATGGGCTTCCCCGGCGGGGGCGGCGGGGGCGGCGGGGGCCGCGGCGGGTTCCCGGGCGGCGGTGAGCAGCAGGAAGGCGCGGCGCCGAACGGCGACGGGGGCGGCTTCCCAGGTGGTGGCGAGATGCCGGGCGGCGGTGACATGCCCGGCGGTGGCGAGATGCCGGGCGGCAACGGTGAGGGTGGCTTCCCCGGTGGCGGCCAGATGCCTGACGGCGGCCAGATGCCCGGCGGCGGCGAACTGCCCGGCGGCGGCGAACTGCCCGGCGGCGGCGAACTGCCCGGCGGCTCCGGACAGGGCGGCTCGCAGGAGAGTGGCGGCGGCATGCCGGGCGGCTCGGGCGGCGGCCCCGGTGGCGGCATGGGCGGCGGCATGGGCGGCAACGTCAGCAGCGACCTGATCGCGTACCTGGAGAAGCACCAGGACGGCGCCGAGTGGCTGCTCGCGGTCTCCAATTCGCAGTCCGCCGCGCAGATCATCCTCAGCACGAAGAAGCCCGTCATCTCGATGTACGGCTTCACCGGCTCCGACCGGGGCATGACGGTCGCGAAGCTCAAGAAGCTGGTGAAGAGCGGCCGGCTGCACTACATCCAGGTCGGCGGGAGCGGCATGGGCGGCGGTGGCATGGGCGGCGGCAACGACGTCAGCTCCGCGGTCACCGCGTGGGTGAAGAAGCACGGCACGGCGGTGAAGGAGAGCGCGTACAGCAAGAGCACGGACAAGGGCACGGACAAGAGCACGGGCACGAGCGAGAGCGGCGCCGGCTCGTCGTCCGCCTCGCTCTACCGCCTGGACCCGTCCGACGTCAGCTGACCGGCGCGCCGAAGCACCACCGCTTCCCGCCCCGCACCAGGCACGCCGTCACCCGGTCGAGCTCGCTCCGGGTGGCGGCGGCCATGGGGGTGGACAGGGCACCGCGCGCGTCGAACTCGTCCTCCACGGAGGCCTGTTGGGGCCGGCGCCCCGGGACGCGGATCTCGATCCGGTCACCCACCTCCCCCAGGTCGATCCGCGCCCACACGGCGGCGCAGTCCGGTCCGTGCCGGAGCTTGACGACGGTGCCGCCGGGGAAGGCCCGGCGGCGCAGCGTCGTCGGCACCGGGTCGATTCCGCAGCCGTACGCCTCCGGGTCCTTTCCGGTGCAGTCGGCGCCGTGGCAGCCCTTGGCCGCGGTGGTGACGGAGGCGGCGGCCGGTCCGCGGGGGTGGTCGTCGCCGCCGACCAGCAGGGCGACGGCCACCGCCGCGAGCACGAGGACACCGGCGAGGACCCCGATCCCGATCACCGGCCGCCTCCCCCACCGCCCCGGCCCCGGCACGTCCACGACCACCGGTTCCGGCACCGGATCCGCGACCGGCACCGGCACCGGCTCCGCCGCCGCGGCCCGCCCGCTCCACGCACCGTCCGCCAACTCCCAGAGCGCGAGCGCCCGTTCGGGCCGCTGGCCCGCGAGTACGCAGAGGTCCTCGACGGCCTGCCGCGGCGGCAGGGCCTTGCCGTTGAGATAGCGCTCCCAGGACGACTTGCTGTACGGGGTCTTCGCGGCCAGCGCGGCGAGGCTGAGCCCCGACCTGCTGCGGGCCGCGCGCAGCGTCTCCACCAGCCGGTCGCACTCCACCGCCGTCATGTGCGCAGCGCCTTCCAGGTGTCCTCGCCCACGATCCCGTCGACGACGAGGTGGGCCCGCTTCTGGAGCCGCTGCACGGCGCGTCCGGTGCGGGGCCCGAAGAATCCGTCGGCGATGCCGGGCGCGAGGCCGCGGTGGCGGAGCAGGCACTGGGCCTCGACGACGGGCCACTGCGCGGACTGCGGGCCGATCAGGCCGGTGCGGGTCCTGCTGTATCCCGCGTAGAGGAGTCCGTCGTCGGCGCGGTGCACCTTGCAGGGGTGGTCGACGCCCGCCTCGAACACGAACGCCTTTGTCTCCGAGGCCCTTTCGCCGCCGTCGCCCCAGGGGCGGACGAGGACGAGCGAGAGGGCGAGGGCGGCCACGACGACCGCCGCGACGACCGCCGCCCCGACGGCGAGGCCCGGGCGGCGCAGCCCCCGGACCCGCCCTGTCCGCGCCGGCCCGGCGTCCGCCGGCTCCGGAGCCGCGTCGGGGCCTGCCACGAGAAGCGCATCAGGAAGCGCATCGGGAAGCATCTCGGGAACCGCGTCGGCGTCCCCGCCGCGCTCCGCCGCCACTTCGTGCAGCGCGAGCAGCCGTACGGGATCGCCGTCGCAGGCGCGGGCGAACGCCTCGACGGCTTGGCGGGGCGGCAGCGCCCTGCCGTTGAGATAGCGGTCCCAGGACGAGCGGCTGTACCCGGTGCGGGCCGCGACCGCGCGCAGGGTGAGTCCGCTGCGGTCCTTGAACCGGCGGAGCTGGACGGTGAGTTGACGCTGCCTCGGCTCCATCGAGGCGGGCAGCTGCTTCCAACGAGACATGTTCCCCCTCCATGTCTGTTCGTCACACCCGGTAAAGATGCCCCGCACCGGTACTTCAGTTCCCCGGGCGCGCACGGCGTCCCGCCGCTGCCCCGTCCCGCCGGGCGTCCGTGCAGGTCAGCGAGTGGGACGTCCCGCGCTTGCAGCAGAATCGCGACATCTCTGGCCGCGTCCTGGCCGCTCCCGGCACCGTCGGTGGTGTTCGACAACCGACCACTCATCACGGGGAGTTGCCCATGACCAGGACCATCGCCACCACTCCGCGCCGGCTGCTCGGCGTCGGCCTCGCCTCGCTCACGCTGCTCGGCGGCGCGGCGGCCGGGGTCGCCACCGCGGACGCCGCCGCGCCGGCCGCCGCCCGCGGCACCGTGCACGCGGCAGCCGACAAGGCGTGCACCTACTACAACGGCGTCGGCTTCCGCTGCGGCTACTACAACGGCAGCGCGACGGTCGGCACCGGCAACAGCGGCCGGGCCGTCAAGGAGGTCCAGGCGCTGCTCAACCAGACGACCTCCGCGCCCGGCACCCTCAAGGTCGACGGCCGGTTCGGGTCGCGGACCAAGGCCGCCGTGGTCTGGTTCCAGAAGAAGTACCACGTCAAGCCGTACGACGGGATCGTCGGCCCGAAGACGTGGAAGGAGCTGCGGCTGAAGTAGGCCGGGCTGCCACGACGTGGCGCGACCGGCCCGCGCTCCCCGGGGGAGGGTGCGGGCCGCGTCGCGCCAACTGGTTCCCGGAAAACGGAAGTTGCCGCGTTCCGACACACAATCGTCGCCGAACGTTCACCCCTTTGCGTACGTGTCCATGTCACGCTCCGTCCGTCCCCAGTCGACACGCGTAGAACGGACGGACACCCCACATGCCCCCCATCCCCATACGCACCGCCGCCCTCACGACAGCCGCGCTGCTCGCCGCCGTCGCCCTCCCCGCGGCCACCGCGAGCCCCGCCTCCGCGACCACGACCGCGT
Organism: Streptomyces sp. KL116D; assembly: GCF_030766975.1. Classification (NCBI taxonomy): domain Bacteria; kingdom Bacillati; phylum Actinomycetota; class Actinomycetes; order Kitasatosporales; family Streptomycetaceae; genus Streptomyces; species Streptomyces sp. KL116D. The sequence goes on from NZ_JASERH010000136.1 coordinate 808,864, forward strand.
ACGACTCGACGTACTACAAGAACGCGATCGGCAAGACGGGACCGAGCCTCAAGTCGGCCCTGCACACGATCATCAGCAGCCAGACCAAGATCTCGTACTCCGCGGTCTGGGACGCCCTGAAGGCCACCGACCAGGACCCGAACAACAGCAACAACGTGATCCTGCTGTACAGCGGCGTCTCCCGCGCCAAGTCCCTGAACGGCGGCGACGTCGGCGACTGGAACCGCGAGCACACCTGGGCCAAGTCCCACGGCGACTTCGGCGAGGTGACGGGCCCGGGCACGGACCTGCACCACCTGCGTCCCGCGGACGTCCAGGTCAACAGCATCCGCGGCAACAAGGACTTCGACAACGGCGGCAGCGCCGTCAGCAACGGCGGCGGCAGCCTCACCGACTCCGACTCCTTCGAGCCGCGCGACGCCGACAAGGGCGACGTGGCCCGCATGATCCTCTACATGGCGGTCCGCTACGACGGCGGCGACGGCTTCGCCGACCTGGAGCCCAACGAGTCGGTGAACAACGGGAGCAACCCCTACATGGGCAAGCTCGCCGTCCTCAAGCAGTGGAGCGACGAGGACCCGCCGAGCGCCTTCGAGGAGAAGCGCAACCAGGTCATCTACGACTCGTACCAGCACAACCGGAACCCGTTCATCGACCACCCGGAGTGGGTCGACGCGATCTGGTAGGCACGGCGCCGGTTGAACTCTCCTCAGTCCACTGGGGAGTTCAACCGACCGTCAACGAATGCCCCCCATCCAGAGCCTCCGCCCCAACTCGTCCAGGTCCGCCCGCCGTGCCTGGTCAAGGGTGGCGCGGAGGTCGGCGCCGAGATCACCCTGAACATCGACACAGCTGCCCTCAACGCGGTGGTCGAGGGGTACAACGGCCAGGGCACTCAACGACTTCAAGAAGGAGCACAAGTACACGGTCGACGCGGACGAGAAGAACCACTTCTACGCGATCGACCTCGCCAACGCCGAGGGTCTCTACGGCGGTCACAGCGTGGACAAGCACGTCGGCAAGACCGACGAACAGCTCGTCCAGCGGCTGCGTGATCAGCAGATCACCCGCCCGGACGGCTCGGTCCGGCCACAGGCCGCCTCTTCGTTCAAGGATCTCGCGTCAGCGCAGCACTACACGCAGGCGACGATCGACGACGTCGGAAACGCCGAGAAGATCGAGCGGTGGCTCAGCCGCCTGGAACGGCAGCCGGTCGCCAACGAGAATTCCACCCTGACCCTCGACACGTCCTTCACCGAGGTGACAGGGCGCTCGGTCAGCCGGAGCGACTACGACCGGGACGGCCTCAAGGCGACAGCTACCGACGCTCATGGCACCAATGTCGTCCTACGGTACAAGAGGGGCATTGATCCGCCGTTTATCGTGCTCACGTCCATGCCGTCGGCATGACAGCATCCACCACCGCCCGTCATGGGAAGGAACCGCATCCCGGTGACCACGTACACCGACGCCGTCTACGAGAACGGAATTCTCGCCAAGCTGGCCGACGTCCTCGCGGTAGCCCGTGCACGCACCCCGCAGACTCCCGCACGGGACGAGATCGACCGTGTCGTCCGATGGTTGAACAGCGGCGCGGCCATGTCTGCTGCGATGCCCGTCGCGACTCTTGCGGCTCTCGTAGATCTGGTCGCAGAGGAGTTCTCCCAGGGAGCGGAGGCTCGGCTGCCTCAGCCCTTCATGTCTCAACTCGCCCTAGCAGCCGGAGATTCGGATGTACTGGATTTCCTCGGGGCTACGTCCGTGATGCTGCGCGCCTCCCAACGTGACGGGGCGCGGCGATTCGACGATCTTCCCCTGGCGCCTTGGGAGGCCGAGCTCCGTTTCGCGCATCTCCACGCCTTCGCCTGGTGGGTGGAAGGCGATGAGTACGACTCGTTCGAGGATGGCGTCCTCGCCGGTGTGGCCAGCGAGCATCCGTATGGCTGTGCGGACCTCCTCCCCGCTCTGATCGCAGAGTGTCACGCGGTGCTGCTGCTGGAGGCCGACGAAGCGTCTTCGGCCGCGCTCCGGTCGGTGGTGCCCTGGGCAACAGGACCGGTGACCCGCGAGATCCTCCGCCTCGCATCCGCACACCTGGAAGATCACTGAGGTCACCCCCATGCCGCAGCCGAACCGCTCCGCCACCTATCCCGACCGGGAAACCGCCCACTGGGCCACCCAGCACGTGGTCACGGCCAATGAGCAGCAGATCCACCGCTGGCTCGCCCAGTCGACCCGCTCTCGGCTCACCATCGAGGCATCCTGGCCGTCGCGGCCCGATCCGGTTGGCCGGGTGCTGTCGCAGCCGATGATGCTGGCCGACCGTGAACCTGTGGACGTGCGCGCGGCCCGGGTCGTTCTCAGACGTGAGCCGTCCAGCCCGCACGGCTTCGTCGTGCACGCCACCTTCCCGATCCTTCTCTAGAGGTCTGCCCGCCATGCCGATGAGCCCCCTCGAACACGACCACCGCTACGGCGAGCTGGACCAGCTGATGAGGGCGTACGCGGGTCAGCCCGCCGATGACACCGCGGACAGGCCGAGCCTCGCCCTGACCGCGTATCTGCGCCACACCTGGCACACCCGACCCTGGACTCTGGCCCTCTGCGAGTCCCAAGTGCGCGAGTACGCGCGCAATCCTCCTGGCCGGTTGCGGCTGCGGCTCGGGGAGTTCTACCCGGTGCCGGACGTCGGTCTGACCGAATCCGGCGTCCAGAACTGGCTGTTTGTCGTCGCCGATCACATCAGGCACAGCGTCGAGGACGGTGACGTACCACGCCCGTCCGCACCCTCGACGCACTGGGAATGGCACGCATGCTTCCCCGAACTGGCCCAGTTCCTTGGTGGCTGGTTCTCCCAGGACATGCCCGATGAGTTCGACAGTCACGACGCCGCCGTGGACGACTACATGGCGGCGGCCGACCGGAATCTCGTGGCTCGTCTCGCCGGTGAGCTGCACGAGCTGCTCGCCAGTGGACGGGAGGAACCCGATCTCGTAGCCGGGTTGGCCGAGCTGGGCATGGAGGTGGACCCGCCGCCCCCGCTCACACCCAGCGCGTGGTTGGCGCACGTCGCGGCCCGTGTTGCCAGGCCGGTCCCGGGCTACGGCCCGCCCGGACCATGACGCTGGTCAGCCCTCGTACAGCTCCGGCCGCCGGTCCCCGAACACGTCGTTGTGCTCGCCGAGCCGCTTGTCGCGGGCCTGTTCCAGGTCGCAGGCGGCAAGGAGCAGGGCCGGGCCCTCGGTCGGGGCGTGGCCGGCGAGCGGGAAGCCGTCCGGGTCGGCGATCACCGAACCCCCGGTCCATCGCACCCCGCGCTCCTCCCCCGCGCGGTCGCAGGCCGCGACGTACATGCGGTTGACGGCGGCGTCGGCTTGGACGCGGACGGCCTCGGCGGGCCGCTCGCCCTCGGGGCGCGGGAACAGCGGCCAGTTGACGGGCGCGCAGAGCAGTTCGGTGCCGGCCAGGGCGGCGAGCCGGACCCACTCGGGGAACTCCAGGTCGTAGCAGACCATGACGCCGATCCGGCCGACGCCCTCGACGTCGACGACGGGCGGCCGTTCGTCGCCCGGCACGAAGAAGTCCTTCTCCGTGCCGAAGAGATGGGTCTTGCGGTAGACGGCGCGGACGGTGCCGGTGGGGTCGATCAGGACCGCCGAGTTGCGGACCCGGTCGTCCGCGTCCAGCTCCGCCAGGCCCGCCACGAGCGTCACGCCGTGCCGGCGGGCCGCCGCCGACCAGGCGGTGACCGTCGGCCCTTCGACCGGTTCGGCGAGCGCCCGCGCCTCGGCGGCGGACGCGAACACATAGCCGCTGTTGGCGAGTTCGGGCAGGACGACGACGCGGGCGCCGGCGCCCGCCGCCGCCTCGATCGCCTCCTCGGCGGCGGCGAGGTTGGCCGCCACGTCGCCCACGCCGAGGGCGAGCTGGGCACAGGCCACGGTCGTCGTCATGCCACTTCCTCCGTCATCCCAGGTGGGTGGGGGCGAACATGCGCAGCAGCGCGGGGAGCACCACCACGTACGGGCCGGGCTCGGCCAGCGCCTTCGCCAGGTCGGCGCGGAGCGACTCCGGGCTGGTCCTGACGCCGGGGACGCCGAAGGACTCGGCGAGGGCCACGTAGTCGGGGCGGGTCAGCTCGGTCGCCGTGGCCTGGCCGAAGGCGTCCGTCATGTACTCGCGCAGGATGCCGTAGCCGCCGTCGTCGACGATCAGCCAGGTGACGTTCAGGTCGTGCTGGCGGGCGGTGGCGAGCTCCGCGATCGAGTACAGCGCGCCGCCGTCGCCGGAGACCGCGAGGACCGGGGTGGTGGGGTCGGCGGCGGCCGCGCCGAGCGCCGCCGGGAAGCCGTAGCCGAGGCCGCCCGCGCCCTGCGCCGAGTGCATCGCGCCGGGCCAGGCCGACCACGCCCAGTAGGCGAGGATCGTCATGTCCCAGAACGACGGGGAGCCGGCCGGGAGCGCCTCGCGCACGGACGCCAGGACCTGCTGCTCCAGGGTGAGTTCCTGGGCGTCGATGCGCTCGCGGACGGCCTTGAGGACCGCGGCGACGCGCGCCGGGGCGTCGGCGTCGGGCCGCTCGTCGACCGTCTCGACCAGCGCCTGGAGGGCGAGTCTGGCGTCGGCGTGGATGCCCAGGGCCGGGTGGTTGGACTCCAGCTTGCCGGCGTCCGCCTCGATGTGGACGACCCGGCCGCGCGGCTTGAACGTGTGGTAGTTCGAGGAGAGTTCACCGAGTCCCGAGCCGACGACGAGCAGCACGTCGGCGTCCTCCAGGAAGTCGGTGGTGTGCCGGTCCTCCAGCCAGGACTGCAGCGACAGCGGGTGCTCCCACGGGAAGGCGCCCTTGCCGCCGAAGGTCGACACGACCGGCGCGTTGACCCGCTCGGCGAGCGCGAGCAGCTTGCCCGCGGCGTCCGCCCGGACGACACCGCCGCCCGCGATGATCGCCGGCCGCTCCGCCCTGGCGAGCAGGTCGGCGGCGACGGCGGTCAGCTCGGGGCGCGGGACGAGCTCGCGCGGGGTGGCGTCCATCGCCGTGACGACCGGCAGGGTGGTCTGCGCGAGCAGCACGTCCTGCGGGATCTCCACCCACACCGGGCCGTGCGGGGCGCTCAGCGCGGACTCCCAGGCGGCGGCGATGGCCGACGGGATCTGCGACGCCGTGCGGACGGTGTGGACGGACTTGACCACGTCCCGGAACGAGGCCTGCTGGTCGCGCAGCTCGTGCAGATAGCCGTGGCGTCCGCCGCCGAGCCCGGCGACCGGGATCTGGCTGCCGATGGCGAGCACCGGCGCGGACGCGGCGGCCGCCTCCTGGAGCGCGGCGAGCGACATCAGCGAGCCGGGCCCGGTGGACAGCAGCAGCGGCGCGACCTCGCCGGTCACCCGGCCGTACGCGTCCGCGGCGAAGCCCGCGTTGTTCTCGATGCGCAGTCCGACGTAGCGCAGGTCGGAGCGGCGCAGCGCGTCGAACATGCCGAGCGCGTGCTGGCCCGGCAGACCGAACACGGTGGACGCGCCGAGCCCGTGCAGCGTCTCGACGACGAGGTCGCCGCCGTTGCGCCCGGGCGGGGGGTTCAGGGCGGCCTCGGTCTGCGCTGCCGTGGGCCGGAGCTCCAGGTCGTGGTCGTGCGTCATGCGGTTCCGCCTCCGCGGTGGTTCGGGTCTGCGCCTGCTCGCCGTAGGGGGTTCGCTTCGGTCGCGGCCGCGGCTTTCGTCGTGGCTGGTCGCGCAGTTCCCCGCGCCCCTGAAGGCATGCGCTGCGCGCAGCCTTCCCCGATGAGATGCGGAGCATTTCAGGGGCGCGGGGAACTGCGCGACCAGCCCACGACGACCGGTGGCCGCCGACATGACCGAACCCCCTACGGCGAAGGGGCCGGCCCGTCAATTGTCACTCGGCCCGGGCCGACGCGATCTGCCGGGACATGATCGTCGTCAGCTCGTACGCGGTGTGCGACGCGGCGACGGCAGTGATCTCGGCGTGGTCGTACGCGGGCGCCACCTCGACGACGTCCGCCGACACCAGGTTGCACGAGGCGAGGCCGCGGAGGATCTCCAGGAGCTCGCGGGAGGTCATGCCGCCCGCCTCCGGGGTGCCGGTGCCGGGGGCGTGCGCCGGGTCGAGGCAGTCGATGTCGATGGAGATGTACAGCGGGCGGTCGCCGATCCGCTGGCGCAGCTGGTCGGCGACCTCGTCGGCGCCGCGCCGGTAGACGTCGGCGGAGGTGACGATGCCGAAGCCGAGCTTCTCGTCGTCCGTCAGGTCCTGCTTGCCGTACAGCGGGCCGCGGGTGCCCACGTGGGACAGCGCCGACGTGTCGAGGATGCCCTCCTCGACGGCGCGGCGGAACGGCGTGCCGTGGGTGTACTCGGCGCCGAAGTACGTGTCCCAGGTGTCCAGGTGCGCGTCGAAGTGGAGCAGCGCGACCGGGCCGTGCTTCTTCGCGACGGAGCGCAGCAGCGGCAGCGCGATGGTGTGGTCGCCGCCGAGCGTCATCATGCGGGCGCCGGAGCCGAGCAGCTCGTCGGCGGCGGCCTCGATGGTCTCGACGGCCTCGTTGATGTTGAACGGGTTGGCGGCGACGTCACCGGCGTCCGCGACCTGCGCGAGGGAGAACGGCGACGCGTCCTGCGCCGGGTTGTACGGGCGCAGGAGGCGCGACGCCTCACGGATCGCGTTGCCGCCGAAGCGGGCGCCGGGCCGGTAGGAGACACCGGTGTCGAAGGGGACGCCCACGACGGCGACGTCGGCGGCACCGACCTCGTCGAGGCGGGGCAGGCGCGCGAAGGTCGCCGGACCCGCGTACCGCGGGATGCGGGAGGAGTCGACCGGACCGACAGCACCGGTGGGACCGGCGGGAACGCGGGGCGTCTCGAAGCTGTTCATTGCGCGCATGCCTTCTTTCTTACGGGGTTACTGCGGTACGGCGACGGGAGCCGCGTCGGGCTCGGGGGCGCCGCGCCCGGCGAGCCGCTCCCGCCAGTTGGCGAGGACGGCGGCGTCGGTGGGCCGGGTGGCCAGGGACACCACGACGTAGACGACGAGGGAGGCGGTCAGGCCGTAGTAGACGGGCTCGTTGGCGAGGATGCCGTAGTGCCACATCAGGCCGATGACGGAGAGACCGCCGACGACGACGGAGGTGAGGGCGCCGGTGCCGGTGCCGCGCTTCCAGACCAGGCCGCCGAGGATCGGTACCAGCAGTCCTGCGACGAGCAGGTTGTAGGCGACGGTCAGCGCCTCGACGACGTTGTTGAGGATGATCGAGGTGACGATCGCGACGATGCCCAGGACGAGGATGAAGATCCGGTTGCCCTTCACCTCGTCGTGCTCGCCCTCGGGCGCACCCTCCGCGGCGTCCGGCTTGATGCCGCGCAGCCGCTTCCAGATGTCGTTGTTGGCGACGGTGGCGCAGGCGATCAGGGCGCCGGACGACGTCGACATGACGGCGGCCAGGGCGGCGGCGAGGACCAGGCCGCGGATGCCGACCGGGAGTTCGTCCTTGACGATGCGGGCGAACGCCTCGTCGGCGGCGCCGAGCCCGTTCGGGTAGAGCACCTTGGCCGCGGTGCCGATGACCGCGCCGCCGATCGCGTAGACCAGGCAGTAGACGCCGGAGATCGTGCCGCCCCAGCGGGCCACCTTGTCGGTGCGCGCGGTGAACACGCGCTGCCAGATGTCCTGGCCGATGAGCATGCCGAACGTGTAGATCAGCACGTACGTGAAGATCGTCTCGCCGCCGATGCCCAGCGGGTCGAAGTACGAGGTCGGCAGGGACGCCTTCATCTCGCTGAAGCCGCCCGCCTTGACGACGGCCACCGGCAGCAGGATCAGCAGCACGCCGATCGTCTTGACGACGAACTGCACCATGTCGGTGATGGTGATGGACCACATGCCGCCGAGCGTCGAGTAGGCGACGACGATGGCGCCGCCGATGACGATGGCCAGCCAGCGCGGCACGTCGAAGAGGACGTCGAAGATCGTGGCGTAGGCGATGGTGGAGGTCACCACGAGCATCAGCGTGTACGCCCACATCACGATGCCGGAGATCATCCCGGCGCTGCCGCCGTAGCGCAGGTCGAGCATCTCCGAGACGGTGTAGACCTTCAGGCGGGCGATGCGCGCCGAGAAGAACACCGACAGGGCGAGCAGGCCGAAGCCGATGGAGAACACCAGCCAGGCGCCGGACAGGCCGTACTGGTAGCCGAGGCCGACGCCGCCGATGGTGGAGGCGCCGCCGAGCACGACGGCGGCCATGGTGCCGGAGTACATGGCCGGGCCCAGGCGCCGCCCGGCGACCAGGAAGTCGCTCTTGGACTTGGCGCGGCGCATGCCCCACCAGCCCATCGCCAGCATGCCGGCCAGGTAGACGACGATCACGATGTAGTCGACGGCCATGGGACGCCCTCCTTTGCACACCTCAGTGGCGTGTCGTGCACGGAATGTCCGGCTGCGAGGTCCCTCGGGAGGGGCCATCGGCGTCGGGGACATCCGCCCGTACCCGCGCCCACCGGTCCAGACGAATCTAGGTGGCCGAAAAGCAACACTGAAGTGTACGTTTCCTCCACTCCACACCCTTTCAGTAGAGGAACCATCCACCGTGCCGGTGCCCGCCCCCTCCGCACCCCCCACGCCGGGCGTCCCGCTCGCCGCGCTGCTGGCCCGCGCCGACCTGGGCCTGCGCCGGATCGCGGGCCCGGACGGCGCCGACGGCGTCGACGTCACGGTGCACGGGGCGCACACCTCGGAGCTGCCCGATCCGCGCCCCTACCTGCTCGGCGGGGAGCTGCTGCTGACGGCGGGCGTGCAGACCACCGGCGTCTCCTTCGACCCGGAGACACCCTTCGACACGTACGTGGAGCGGGTCGTCGAGGGCGGCGCCACCGCTCTGGGCTTCGGTCTCGCGCCCGTGCACGACACGGTGCCGCCGGGCCTCGTCGAGGCCTGCGACCGGCACGGGCTGCCGCTCGTCGAGGTGCCGCCACGGACCACGTTCAGCGGGATCGCGCGCGCCGTGTGGGATCTGATGGCGCAGGCCAGGCACGCCGAGCTGCGCCGGGTCACCGAGGCGCAGCAGGCCCTCGCGTCGGCGGCGGCACGGCCCGACCCGGTGCGCGCGGTGCTGCGTCAGCTCGCCCAGCGCACCGGCGGGTTCGCGCTCCTGGTCGCGGCGGACGGGGCGGAGCTGCACGACGCGGGGCCGCGGCCCGCGGACCCCGTGCACGCGGCCCTGACCGCGCTGACGCAGGTGGTGCGCCCGCACACCAGCCGGCTGCTGCCCACGCCGGCGTCGGCCGCGGACACGGTCGCGGACGCGCACCTGTCGGCGTACGCGCTGAGCACGGGCGGCGCGCTCGGGCTCGCCACCCGGGGGCGGACGGCCGGCGACCACACGATCGCGGGCGCGGCGGTGGTGCTGCTCTCGCTGCTGGCGGGGGCGCACCGTTCGGCGGACGACACCCAGCGCGCGGCGGCGCTGGTGGACCTGCTGCTCGGCACGGACCGGGCGGAGGCGGCGTCGGCGCTGCTCGGCCCCGGCCTGTGGAAGGTCGTGCACGCCCGCCCGAACACCGCGGCGGTCCCGGCGCCCGCGCTCGGCACCCCGCTGGCCGGGACGTCCGCCGACGGCACGGTGACCCTCGCCCTGGTCCCCGCCGACCAGGAGGTCCCCCCGTACGAGGGCTGCGCGCTCGGCGTCAGCGCGCCCGTCCGCCCGGCCGACCTGCCGCTCGCGGACGCCCAGGCGGCCCACGCCCTGGCCCGGGCCCGCGCGACCCGCACCCCGCTGGTGCGGCACCGCCCCGACGGCACGCCGGCGCCGACCCCGGCCGCGCTCGCCGGTCAGCCGGCGCTCCTGGAGACCCTGCGCACCTGGCTCGCCCTGCACGGCAGTTGGGAGAGCGCGGCGCTCGCCCTCGGCGTGCACCGCAACACGGTGCGCCAGCGCATCGCCCGCTGCGCGTCCCTCCTGGACACGGACCTGGACGACCCCGACGTCCGGATGGAGCTGTGGTTCGCGCTGCGGCACACGTCCTGAGCGGTGGGTCCCACTGTGCGGAACCGATCAACGCCGCACAGCGACCACCGGCACAATGGACCCATGCCGATACCCGGGATTCCCAGCGATACGCCGACCCGCGCCGCCCTGATCGACCACCTCGTCCGCACCCGCATCGCGGGCGACGTGGCCACGCCCCGCGAGAACAACCTCTCCCACTACCGGAAGCTCGCGAACGGCGACCGGAACTTCTGGCTGGGACTCGAACTCGGTGACCGCTGGACCGACGAGCAGGACGTGCTCGCGGTGATGGCCGAGCGCTGCGGGGTGATCGACGACCCGGAGTTCCGCTACGGCCAGGACACCATCGACCCTGAGCTGACGGTCGACGCGCTGGAGCGGATGGCGGCGCGGCTGCGCAAGGCGGCCGAGGACCGCCAGCGCGTCCTGTTCGCGACGGGCCATCCCGGCGGCCTCCTGGACGTGCACCGCGCGACGGCGACGGCGCTGCGGGCGGCGGGCGCCGAGGTCGTGGTGATCCCCGAGGGGCTGGCCACGGAGGAGGGCATGGTCTTCCAGTTCGCCGACGTGGCGATGCTGGAGCGCGGCGCGACGCTGTGGCACACGCACTCGCCCGACCCGATGTCGGCGATCCTCGACGGTCTGGCCCGCGAGGGCCGTCCGCTGCCCGACCTGGTCGTCGCCGACCACGGCTGGGCGGGGTGCGCGGCCCAGCGCGGCCTCGACTCCGTCGGTTACGCGGACTGCAACGATCCGGCGCTGTTCGTGGGGGAGGCGGAGGGCACGATGCAGGTGACGGTCCCCTTGGACGACCACGTCACGAGCCCGCGCCACTACGACCCGATGACGGCCTACCTGCTCTCCGCAGCGGGCCTCCTGGACTAGCCGGCAGCGTGCGGGTGGGTGGGGGCTGGTCGCGCAGTTCCCCGCGCCCCTGAGCGTCTGCCGGGCCGAACTTTCGTCGCGCTCTGCGGGCCGGTGGCGCTTCTCGCGCAGTTCCCCGCGCCCCTGAGCGTCTGCCGGGCCGAACTTTCGTCATGTTCTGCGGGCCGGTGGGGCTTCTCGCGCAGTTCCCCGCGCCCCTGGAAGGCATGCGCTGCGCGCAGCCTTCCCCCGTCGGGGAGATGCCGCACCGAAGGTGCGCATCTCAGGGGCGCGGGGAACTGCGCGACCAGCCACGACGAGACCCACGCTCAAAGAACCGGCCGCCACACGGCGAGACGCACCGCCGGCCCGCAGACGAAGAACCCGCCGCCACCCGGCAGACGCTCCAGGGGCGCGGGGAACTGCGCGATCAGCCCCCCACCCACCCGCACCCGGCCCGCGGCAGACGCGGTGTTCACCAGGGATTGAGGCCCTCCGTGCGGCGCTGGGCGAAACCCGGGGTCGGGTCCAGGTAGACGCGCCGCACCAAGGGGAACCGCTCCCGAAGGCGCCGCGCAGCATCCTCACAGGCCCACTCGATCTGCGCCGCGGTCGACGCGTCCCGGAAGTCGACCTTCGCCGCGACGAGCGCCTCCTGCGGCCCCTGCACCAACGTGGTCAGCTCCAGCACGGCCTCCACGTGCTCCACCCCGAGCAACAGCTCCCGCATCTCCGCCCGGACCCGCTCCGGCAGGGGCCGCCCGACGAGCAGCTGCGCGTTGGACCGCCCGAGCACCCACGCCACCCACAGCAGCAGCAGGCCGATGCACAGCGAGGCGATCCCGTCCCACACCCCGGACCCGGTGAGCTGCCCGCCCAGCAGGCCGCCGGCCGCGATGACGAGTCCGGCGAGCGCGGCGCTGTCCTCCAGGACGACGGCCTTCACGGCGGTGTCGGGCGTGTGCTTCAGATACGTGCCGATGGGCGCCCGCCACCGCGCCGCCTCGCCCCGGGCCTGCTTGACGGCGGTGCGCAGCGAGAACCCCTCCAGGACGAAGGCGATGGCGAGCACGATGTACGACACCAGCGGATTCCCGAGGTCCTCGCCCGCGACGAGCGTGTGGATCCCGTCGTACAGGGAGAAGACCGCGCCGCCCACGAACGTGGCGACGGCGGCGAGGAGCGCCCAGATGTAGCGCTCGCCCCCGTACCCCAGCGGGTGGTCCTCGTCGGCGGGCTTCTCGCTCCGCTTGAGGGAGGTGAGCAGCATCAGCTCGGTGACGGTGTCGGCGAACGAGTGAGCCGCCTCGGAGAGCATCGCGCTGGATCCGCTGATGACGCCGGCGACGGCCTTCGCGAGGGCGATGCCGAGGTTGGCCAGCGCGGCCACGACGACCGTGCCGACGCTCTCCCCGCCCGCGCCCTTCTCGTCCACCGTCACCGCGCCGTCCGCCCTTGCATCCATGTACGGGACGGTATGTCCGATCAGCGCGGAACGCGAACCACGCCTTCCTGGATCACGGTGATCGCGAGCTGTCCTTCCCGGGTGTAGATACGGGCCTGGCCGAGTCCGCGCCCGCCGGACGCGGACGGCGACTCCTGGTCGTAGAGCAGCCATTCGTCGGCGCGGAAGGGCCGGTGGAACCACATGGCGTGGTCGAGGGAGGCCCCCACGACGTCGCCGACGGCCCAGCCGCCGCGCCCGTGGGCGAGCAGCACGGAGTCGAGCAGCGTCATGTCGGAGACGTAGGTGGCGAGGCAGACGTGGAGGAGGTGCGCGTCGATGGCGCCGTCGAGCTTGCCGTTGGTCCGGAACCAGACCTGGGAGCGCGGCGGCTGCGGCTCGCCCACGAAGGCGAACGGCGGCGCGTCCACGTACCGCAGGTCGACGGCCTCGCGGGCTTCCAGCAGCCGCTGCACGACGCCGGGCTCGACGAAGGCGTCGGCGTGGCGCGGCAGGATCTCCGCGGCGGTGGGCAGCGTCTCGGGGTCGGGCGCGGGCGGCATGTCCGCCTGGTGCTCCAGACCTTCCTCGTACGTCTGGAAGGACGCGGAGAGGTGGAAGATCGGCTGCCCGTGCTGGACGGCGACGACGCGGCGCGTGGTGAAGGAGCGGCCGTCGCGGATCCGGTCGACGGTGTAGACGATGGGCGCGCCCGGGTCGCCCGCGACGAGGAAGTACGCGTGCAGGGAGTGGGCGTGCCGGTCGGCCGGGACGGTCCGCCCGGCGGCGACCAGCGCCTGGGCCGCCACCTGCCCGCCGAAGACGCGCGGGACGACGGCGGACCGGGACTGGCCGCGGAAGATGTCCTGCTCGATCTGCTCCAGGTCGAGCAGATCGAGCAGGGACTGAAGTGCCTGATGCATGGGGTCAGTTGTACCCAGCGGTCGTTCTCGGCGGGTTACAGGCCCATGTTCTTCGCGATGATCATCTTCATGACCTCGCTGGTGCCGCCGTAGATGCGGTTGACGCGGTTGTCCGCGTACAGGCGGGCGATCGGGTACTCGTTCATGAAGCCGTAGCCGCCGTGCAGCTGGAGGCAGCGGTCGATGACGCGGTGCGCGACCTCGGTGCAGAACAGCTTCGCGGACGCGGCCTCGGCGGCGGTGAGCTCACCGGCGTCGAGGGCCTCCAGGGCGCGGTCGGCGACGGCCTCGGCGGCGTCCACCTCGGCCTGGCAGGCGGCCAGCTCGAACTTGGTGTTCTGGAAGGACGCGACCGGCTTGCCGAAGACGGTGCGCTCCTGGACGTACTCCTTGGCGAACCGGACGGCGGCCTTGGCCTGCGCGTACGCGCCGTAGGCGATGCCCCAGCGCTCGGAGGCGAGGTTCGTGCCGAGGTAGCCGAAGCCCTTGTTCTCCTCTCCGAGGAGGTCCTCGACGGGCACCTTCACGTCGACGAACGCCAGCTCGGCGGTGTCGGACGTGCGCAGGCCGAGCTTGTCGAGCTTGCGGCCGATGGAGTAGCCCTCGGACTTGGTGTCGACGGCGAAGAGGGAGATGCCGAAGCGGCGGTCCTCGGCGCTCGGCGCGGAGGTGCGCGCGCAGACGATGACGCGGTCCGCGTGCACGCCGCCGGTGATGAAGGTCTTGGCGCCGTTGAGGACGTAGTGCGTACCGTCCTCGGAGAGCTTGGCGGTGGTCTTCATGCCCGCGACGTCGGAGCCGGTGCCCGGCTCGGTCATGGCGAGCGCCCACATCTCCTCGCCCGCGACGAACTTGGGCAGGTAGCGCTTCTTCTGCTCGTCGGTGGCGAGCATCTTGATGTAGGGCAGGGCGAGCAGCACGTGCACGCCGGAGCCGCCGAAGGAGACGCCCGCACGGGCGGTCTCCTCGTACTGGATGGCCTCGAACTTGTGGGTGTCCAGGCCGGCGCCGTCGAACTCCTCGGGCACGTTGATGCCGAACAGGCCGAGCTCGGCCATCTTCGCGTAGAACTCGCGCGGCACGATGCCCTGCTGGAACCACTCGTCGTAGTGGGGGACGACCTCGGCCTCGATGAAGGCGCGCAGGGTCTCCCGGAACGCCTCGTGGTCCTCATTGAAAACGGTACGGCGCACGGAGAACTCTCCCTTGACGACGAGTGTGCAGACAGCGATCAAACGACTAAGCGCTTGCTCAGAGGAACGTTACCGGCCAGTCACCGGAGCGTCCAGAGATACACATCACTCTGCGGCAGCCGCGAAGGCCCCGCGCGCCAACTTGTGCAGCATCTGCGCCGTCGCCGCCCGGCCGGGCAGCGAGCCGGGGCGGCTCAGGTGCGGCGTGGAGTTCAGCAGCCCGAAGACCGCATGCACGGCCACGCGCGCGTGCGGCTCCGCGAGCTCCGGATAGACCTTCCGCACGGACTCCACCCACAGCTCCACGTACTGGCGCTGGAGCTGCCGCACCAGCTTGCGGTCGCTGTCCCGCAGCCGGTCCAGCTCGCGGTCGTGCAGCGTGATCAGGTCGCGGTCGTCGAGGGCGAAGTCGATGTGCCCCTCGATGAGCGAGTCGAGCAGGGCGCCGGGCCCCTGCTCCGCCTCGGCGACGCGCCGCTTGGCGCCGGTCATCAGCTGCCCGCTGATGCCGACGAGCAGCTCGGCGAGCATCGCGTCCTTGCCCGCGAAGTGGCGGTAGAGCCCGGGTCCGCTGATGCCGACCGCGGCTCCTATCTCATCGACCCCGACCCCGTGGAACCCGCGCTCGGCGAAGAGCCGGGCGGCCTCTCGGAGGATCTGCTCGCGACGGGTGGGTGCGTCGGTTCTGGTGGCCATGGAAGCAATTCTAGACAGGGAGGTTAGCGACCGTTAACCTGGAGGAAATCGGTTAACGGTCATTAACTTTTTCCTACATCGCTTCATGACTCGGTGAGGGGACCGCAGGATGCACGAGGCACCGGAGCTGACGAGCGCGGCAGATCCCGCGTCGGAGGCCTGGCGGGCCAATGAGGCGGCGCACCAGGCGCTCGGCGACGAGCTGCGCGCGAAGCTCGCCGCGGCCCGGCTGGGCGGCGGCGAGCGGGCCAGGGCGCGGCACACCGCCCGCGGCAAGCTGCTGCCGCGCGACCGCGTGGACACGTTGCTCGACCCGGGCTCGCCGTTCCTGGAGCTGGCGCCGCTGGCGGCGGACGGGATGTACGAGGGACAGGCACCGGCCGCCGGGGTGATCGCCGGGATCGGGCGGGTGAGCGGCCGCGAGTGCGTGGTCGTCGCCAATGACGCGACGGTCAAGGGCGGCACGTACTACCCGATGACGGTGAAGAAGCACCTGCGCGCCCAGGAGGTCGCGCTGGAGAACCGGCTGCCGTGCGTCTATCTGGTGGACTCCGGCGGCGCCTTCCTGCCGATGCAGGACGACGTCTTCCCGGACCGCGAGCACTTCGGGCGGATCTTCTACAACCAGGCGCGGATGTCCGGCGCGGGCATCCCGCAGATCGCGGCGGTGCTCGGGTCGTGCACGGCGGGCGGCGCGTACGTCCCGGCGATGAGCGACGAGGCCGTGATCGTGCGCAATCAGGGCACGATCTTCCTGGGCGGCCCGCCGCTGGTGAAGGCGGCCACCGGCGAGGTGGTGACGGCCGAGGAGCTGGGCGGCGGCGAGGTCCACTCGCGGGTCTCCGGGGTGACGGACCACCTCGCGGAGGACGACGCGCACGCGCTGCGCATCGTGCGGACCATCGTCTCCACGCTGCCGGAGCGCGGCCCGCTGCCGTGGTCCGTGCGGACGGCGATCGAGCCGAAGGTGGACCCCGCGGGTCTGTACGGCGCGGTCCCCGTCGACTCGCGCACGCCCTACGACGTCCGCGAGGTGATCGCGCGCGTCGTCGACGGCTCGCGGTTCGCCGAGTTCAAGTCCGAGTTCGGCCAGACGCTGGTCACCGGCTTCGCCCGGATCCACGGCCACCAGGTCGGCATCGTCGCGAACAACGGCATCCTGTTCGCCGAATCCGCCCAGAAGGGCGCCCACTTCATCGAGCTGTGCGACCAGCGCGGCATCCCGCTGCTGTTCCTGCAGAACATCTCGGGCTTCATGGTCGGCCGGGACTACGAGGCGGGTGGCATCGCCAAGCACGGCGCCAAGATGGTCACGGCGGTGGCCTGCACGCGCGTGCCGAAGCTGACGGTCGTGATCGGCGGCTCGTACGGCGCGGGCAACTACTCGATGTGCGGCCGGGCGTACTCCCCCCGCTTCCTGTGGATGTGGCCCGGCGCCAAGATCTCGGTGATGGGCGGCGAGCAGGCCGCCTCCGTCCTCGCGACGGTCAAGCGCGACCAGCTGGAGGCGCGCGGCGAGGACTGGTCGGCCGAGGACGAGGAGTCGTTCAAGGCGCCGATCCGCGCCCAGTACGAGACGCAGGGCAGTGCCTATTACGCGACGGCCCGCCTCTGGGACGACGGCGTGATCGACCCGATGGAGACCCGCCAGGTCCTCGGCCTGGCCCTGACCGCGTGTGCCAACGCGCCGCTGCCGGAGAAGTCCGGCGGGTTCGGCGTCTTCCGGATGTGAGGGGAGGACTTCAGACGATGAGCATGTTCGAGACCGTACTCGTGGCCAACCGCGGCGAGATCGCCGTCCGCGTCATCCGCACGCTGCGGGAGCTCGGTGTCCGCTCGGTCGCCGTGTACAGCGACGCCGACGCGGACGCCCGGCACGTACGTGAGGCCGACGAGGCCGTGCGGATCGGGCCGCCCCCGGCCGGCGAGAGCTATCTGTCCGTGGAGGCCCTCCTGGCGGCGGCCGCCGAGACGGGCGCCCAGGCGGTGCATCCGGGCTACGGCTTCCTGGCGGAGAACGCCGCGTTCGCGCGGGCCTGCGAGGAGGCGGGCCTGGTCTTCATCGGCCCGTCCGCCGACGCCATCGCCCTGATGGGCGACAAGATCCGCGCCAAGGAGACCGTGGACGCGGCCGGGGTCCCGGTCGTCCCGGGCGGCCGCGACCCCGAGCTGGCGCAGGCGGCCCGCGAGCTGGGCGCACCCGTCCTGCTCAAGCCGTCCGCGGGCGGCGGCGGCAAGGGCATGCGGCTCGTCCGCGACCTGACCGCCCTGGAGGAGGAGATCGCGGCGGCCCGCCGCGAGGCCCGCGCCTCCTTCGGCGACGACACGCTCCTCGTGGAGCGCTGGATCGACCGCCCCCGGCACATCGAGATCCAGGTCCTCGCCGACGCCCACGGGAACGTGGTGCACCTCGGCGAGCGCGAGTGCTCCCTCCAGCGCCGCCACCAGAAGATCGTCGAGGAGGCGCCGAGCGTCCTGCTCGACGAGGCCACGCGCGCGGCGATGGGCGCGGCGGCCGTGGAGGCGGCCCGCAGCTGCGGCTACCGCGGCGCGGGCACGGTGGAGTTCATCGTGCCGGGCGAGGACCCGTCCTCGTACTACTTCATGGAGATGAACACCCGCCTCCAGGTCGAGCACCCGGTGACCGAGCTGATCACCGGCATCGACCTGGTGGAGTGGCAGCTGCGGGTCGCGGCGGGCGAGCGGCTCCCGTTCGCCCAGCAGGACATCACCCTCACCGGCCACGCGGTCGAGGCCCGCCTGTGCGCCGAGGACCCCGCGCGCGGGTTCCTGCCCTCCGGCGGCACGGTCCTCGCCCTGCACGAGCCCGAGGGCGACGGCGTGCGCACCGACTCCGGCCTCACCGAGGGCACCGAGGTCTCCTCGCTGTACGACCCGATGCTCGCGAAGGTCATCGCGTACGGCCCCGACCGGGACACGGCGCTGCGCAGACTGCGGGCCGCGCTGGCCCGCACGGTGACGCTCGGCGTGCCGACGAACGCCGGGTTCCTGCGCCGGCTGCTGGCCCATCCGGCGGTCGTGGCGGGCGAGCTGGACACCGGCCTCGTGGAGCGCGAGGCGGACGCCCTGGCCGACCCGGGCGTCCCCCCGGAGATCTACGCGGCGGCGGGCGCCCTGCGCCAGCGGCGGCTCGCGCCACCGGCGGCCGACGGCTGGGCCGACCCCTTCTCCCGCCCGACCGGCTGGCGCCTCGGCGGCGAGCCGGCCTGGACCGTGCACCACGTGAAGGCCACCGGCCACGGCCCGGTCGAGGTCCGGGTGCGCGGCACGGAGGTCCTGGTGGACGGCGCCCCGGCCACCCCCGCCCGCCTCACGGCCGCCGCCGGCGACTGGCTGGCCCGCGACGGGGACGCCTGGCACGTCCAGGACCACGACCCGGTCGCGGCGAGCCTGACCGGCGCGGGCTCGGGCGGCGCCGGTTCCCTGACGGCACCGATGCCCGGCACGGTGACCGTGGTGAAGGTCTCGGTCGGCGACGAAGTGACCGAGGGCCAGAGCCTGTTGGTGGTGGAGGCGATGAAGATGGAGCACGTCATCGCGGCCCCCCACGCGGGCGTGATCACCGAACTGGACGTGACACCGGGAACGACGGTGGCGATGGACCAGATCCTGGCTGTGGTCGACCCTTCCAGTGCCGCGGAGGAAAGCGCCCCGCCAGGGGCGCGGGGAACTGCGCGAGCAACCACGACGGCGCCGCACGCAGCGGACAGCCCAACCACCCACGGCGAGAAGACCCCGGAGGAGGCCGCCCGATGACGCTCCCGATGACCGTCCCCGTCCAGGGCCTCCCGCCCAGGATCCGCATCCACGAGGTGGGCCCGCGGGACGGCCTGCAGAACGAGAAGTCGACGGTGCCCACGGAGGTCAAGGCGGAGTTCGTCCACCGCCTGGCCGCCGCGGGCCTCAGCACGATCGAGACGACCAGCTTCGTGCACCCCAAGTGGGTGCCCCAACTCGCGGACGCGGAGGCCCTGTTCCCCCTCGTCCAGGACCTCGCCGGCGACGGCGTGCACCTCCCCGTACTCGTACCGAACGAGCGGGGCCTCGACCGGGCCCTCGCGCTCGGCGCGCACCGCATCGCCGTGTTCGCCAGCGCCACCGAGTCCTTCGCGAAGGCCAATCTGAACCGCACGGTGGCCGAGTCCCTCGCCGTGTTCGAGCCGGTCGTGGCGCGGGCCAAGGCGGAGCGGGCGCACGTCCGCGGCTACCTCTCCATGTGCTTCGGCGACCCGTGGGAGGGCGCGGTCCCCGTCCACCAGGTCGTCTCGGTCGCCAAGTCCCTGCTGGACATGGGCTGCGACGAGCTGAGCCTGGGCGACACGATCGGCGTGGCCACCCCCGGCCACGTCCAGGCGCTGCTCGCGGAGCTGAACGAGGAGGGCGTGCCGACGAACACGATCGGCGTGCACTTCCACGACACGTACGGCCAGGCCCTCGCCAACACGCTGGCCGCGCTGCAGCACGGCGTCACCACGGTCGACGCGTCCGCGGGCGGCCTCGGCGGCTGCCCGTACGCGAAGAGCGCCACCGGCAACCTCGCCACCGAAGACCTCGTCTGGATGCTGCAAGGACTCGGCATCGAGACCGGGGTGGACCTCGGCCGTCTCACCGCCACCAGCGCGTGGATGGCCCGGCACCTGGGCCGACCCAGCCCGTCCCGCACCGTTCGCGCCCTCGCACCCGAGGCACAGTCCCCGCAGGAGCAGTGAGACACGATGGACCACCACCTCTCCCCCGAGCACGAGGAACTCCGGCGCACCGTCGAGGAGTTCGCGCACGACGTCGTCGCGCCGAAGATCGGCGACTTCTACGAGCGGCACGAGTTCCCGTACGAGATCGTGCGCGAGATGGGCCGCATGGGCCTGTTCGGGCTGCCGTTCCCCGAGGAGTACGGCGGCATGGGCGGCGACTACCTGGCGCTCGGCATCGCGCTGGAGGAGCTGGCCCGGGTCGACTCGTCCGTGGCGATCACCCTGGAGGCCGGGGTGTCGCTCGGCGCGATGCCGCTGCACCTCTTCGGCACCGAGGAGCAGAAGCGGGAGTGGCTGCCGCGGCTGTGCGCCGGGGAGATGCTGGGCGCGTTCGGGCTGACCGAGCCGGAGGCCGGATCGGACGCGGGCGGCACGCGCACGACGGCCGTGCGGGACGAGTCAACCGGCGACTGGGTCATCAACGGCACGAAGTGCTTCATCACCAACTCCGGTACGGACATCACGGGGTTGGTGACGGTCACGGCCGTGACGGGCCGCACGGCGGACGGCAAGCCGCTGATCTCGTCGATCATCGTGCCGTCCGGGACGCCGGGGTTCACGGTCGCGGCGCCGTACTCGAAGGTGGGGTGGAACGCGTCGGACACCCGGGAGCTCCACTTCGCCGACGTGCGGGTGCCGGCGGCGAACCTGGTGGGCGAGGAGGGGCGCGGCTTCGCGCAGTTCCTGCGGATCCTCGACGAGGGCCGGATCGCGATCTCCGCGCTGGCCACCGGTCTCGCCCAGGGCTGTGTGGACGAGTCGGTGAAGTACGCCAAGGAGCGCCATGCGTTCGGGCGCAGCATCGGCGGCTACCAGGCGATCCAGTTCAAGATCGCCGACATGGAGATGAAGGCGCACACGGCGCGGCTCGCCTGGCGGGACGCGGCGTCGCGGCTGGTGTCCGGGGAGCCGTTCAAGAAGGAGGCGGCGCTCGCGAAGCTGTACTCGTCGACGGTCGCCGTGGACAACGCGCGCGAGGCGACGCAGATCCACGGCGGGTACGGCTTCATGAACGAGTATCCGGTGGCCCGGATGTGGCGGGACTCCAAGATCCTGGAGATCGGGGAGGGCACGAGCGAGGTCCAGCGGATGCTGATCGCCCGCGAACTCGGGCTCACTTCCTAGGGCCTGTCGGCCGGCCTCCGCACGGGCGCGGGGGCCGGTCACCGGGCAGAGTCTGCCCGCCCCCTGGACATGCCAGGAACTTAGGTTAACCTACCCTCAGTTCCACGACCCAGTCCGGCCGTCGATCCGGCACGTCCGAAAGCAGCCCGTCATGCCCAACGCCCGACTGTCCCGCCCCTCCCGCCGCGGCATCCTCGCCGCCGGCGGCGCCCTCGGCCTCGGCGCCGTGCTTGCCGCCTGCGGCGACGACGGCGCGAAAGACAGCGGTTCGGACTCGACGCAGGCCGCGAAGAAGTCCGGCCCCTGGTCCTTCAAGGACGACCGCGGCACGACCGTGAAGCTGGACAAGGTCCCGGCGAACATCGTCGCCTTCACCGGCGTCGGCGCCGCGCTCTTCGACTACGGCGTGCAGGTCAAGGGCGTCTTCGGCCCGACCACCACCAAGGGCGGCAAGGCCGACGTCCAGGCCGGCGACATGGACGTCTCCAAGGTCACCGTCATCGGCAACGAGTGGGGCCAGTTCAACATCGAGAAGTACGCGGGCCTCGCCCCCGACGTGCTGATCACCACGATGTTCGACGACGCCGGCACCCTCTGGTACGTCCCGGAGGAGTCCGCGAAGAAGGTCGCCAAGCTCGCCCCGAGCGTCGGCATCTCGGTCTTCGACCGCAAGCTGGACGAGCCGCTGCAGCGCATGTACGCGCTGGCCGAGTCGCTCGGCGCGGACCTGAAGGCCGACAAGGTCGTCAAGGCGAAGGCCCGCTTCGAGGCCGCCGCGGCCCGGCTGCGCAAGGCCGCCAAGGCGCACCCCGACATCAAGGTCATGGCCGGCTCCGCGAGCCCGGACATCTTCTACGTGTCCGGCACGGACCTCTCCATCGACCTGGAGTACTTCGAGTCCCTCGGCGTGAACTTCGTGGAGCCCACCGAGGCCGCGAAGAAGGCGTCCGGCGGCTGGTTCGAGAACCTGAGCTGGGAGAACGTCGACAAGCACCCGGCCGACATCATCATGATGGACGACCGCGCGCAGGCCATCCAGCCGGCCGACATCGACGAGCCGACCTGGAAGAAGCTGCCCGCGGTCAAGGCCGGCCAGGTCATCGCCCGCTCCCCCGAGCCGATCCTCTCCTACGACAAGTGCGCCCCGCTCCTGGAGAACCTCGCCAAGGCGATCGAGACGGCGAAGAAGGTGTCCTGACCCGATGACGCAGACGGCCGAAGCCCCCGCGGCAGCCCCTTACAAGATGTTCGATTTCTTCGATCTGGAAGTGGTCCGCACGCGGCGGCTCGGTCCGTCGCTGCTCAGGGTCACTTTCACCGGCCCCGCCCTCGCCGGTTTCCACGGCGGCGGCCGGGACCAGTCGCTCTCCCTCTTCCTGCCGCACCCCGGCCAGGACGCCCCCGTCCTGCCGCCGGTCGAGCCGGGCGACGACGGCCGCGCCTGGCACGCGGCGTACCGGGCGATCCCGGACCACGAGCGGGCGGTCATGCGCTCGTACACGCTCAGCGGCCAGCGCCGCGAGCCCGCCGAGGAAGTCGACATCGACTTCGTGCTGCACAACGACGACCCGGCGTCGGCCGGACCCGCCTGCCGCTGGGCGGAGGCCGCGCGGCCCGGCTCCCGGGTCGCCGTGCTCGGCCCGGCGGCCGTCGACAACACCGCGGTGCGCTGCCGCCCCCAGGAGAACTTCGACCACATCCTGATGTGGGGCGACGAGACGGCGCTGCCCGCCGCCCTCGGGGTGCTCGCCTGGCTGCCCGCCACCGTCTCCGCGCACGTCTGGCTGGAGGTCCCGCACCGCGAGGACGTCCAGCCGGTGCTGACGGCGGCCGACGTCACCGTGACCTGGCTGGTGCGGGCCGAGGGCGCGCCGAGCGTGCTCGACTCCGTGCGCGCGACCGAACTCCCCGACGCCTCCAGCCCGTACGCCTGGCTCGCGGGCGAGTCCGGGACGATGAAGGAGCTGCGCCGCCACCTCGTGCGCGAGCGCGGCTACGACAAGCGGGCGGTGACGTTCGTCGGGTACTGGCGGCGCGGTCTGAGCGAGGACGCGCTGCGGGAGCAACCCGCCGCCGCATAAGGGCGATTCGGCCACACAGGACTGACTCCGGCCACACATGAGGGGCGGGGTCGCAAGCTCAACTTAGGTTAGGCTAACCTAAGCAATGGGTTCGCGACCTCGCCCCTTTTTTCGGCCCCGCTCCCTTTTCCTGCCCCACCCGGGAACACCCTCATCCCCACCCGGAGGAACCGTTCATGCGCTCGCACCTGCTCAATGACACGACCGCGGAGCTCTATCGCAGCTCCGTGTCCGAGGGAGTCGAGCGGGTGGCGGCCAAACTCGCCACCACGACACGGCCGTTCACCGGCGTCACCCCGGACGCCCTGGCCCCCACCATCGACGCCGTCGACCTCGACCGGCCGCTGCACGACACCATCGCCGTGCTCGACGAGCTGGAGGACGTGTACCTCCGCGACGCCGTCTACTTCCACCACCCCCGCTACCTGGCCCACCTCAACTGCCCCGTCGTCATCCCGGCGGTGCTCGGCGAGACGATCCTCTCCGCGGTCAACTCCTCCCTGGACACCTGGGACCAGTCCGCGGGCGGCACCCTCATCGAGCGCAAGCTCATCGACTGGACGGCGGGCCGGATCGGCCTCGGCCCCGCCGCCGACGGCGTCTTCACCTCCGGCGGCTCGCAGTCCAACCTCCAGGCGCTGCTGCTGGCCCGCCAGGAAGCCAAGACGGAGGACCTCGCGAAACTGCGCATCTTCGCCTCCGAGGTCAGCCACTTCAGCGTCAAGAAGTCCGCGACGCTGCTCGGCCTCGACGCGAAGGCGGTCGTCTCCGTCCCGGTCGACAAGGACAAGCGCATGCAGACGGTCGCGCTCGCCGCCGAGCTGGAGCGCTGCCGCGAGGACGGCCTCGTCCCCATGGCCGTCGTCGCAACGGCCGGCACCACGGACTTCGGCTCCATCGACCCGCTGCCGGAGATCGCCGAGCTGTGCGCCCAGTACTCCACCTGGATGCACGTCGACGCCGCGTACGGCTGCGGCCTGCTCGTGTCGCCGAAGAACCGCGACCGGCTCACCGGCATCGAGCGCGCCGACTCCGTCACCGTCGACTACCACAAGTCCTTCTTCCAGCCGGTGAGTTCGAGCGCCGTGCTGGTCCGTGACGGTGCCACGCTGGGGCACGCCACGTACCACGCGGAGTACCTCAACCCGCGCCGTACGATCGCCGAGCGCATCCCCAACCAGGTCGACAAGTCCCTGCAGACCACCCGCCGCTTCGACGCGCTCAAGCTGTGGATGACGCTGCGCGTGATGGGCGCCGACGGCATCGGCAACCTCTTCGACGAGGTCTGCGACCTGGCCCGCGAGGGCTGGGAGCTGCTCGCCGCCGACCCGCGCTTCGACGTCGTCGTCGAGCCGAGCCTGTCCACGCTCGTCTACCGCTACATCCCGGCCGCCGTCACCGACCCGGCCGAGATCGACCGCGCCAACCTGTACGCCCGCAAGGCCCTGTTCGCCTCCGGCGACGCCGTCGTCGCGGGCACCAAGGTCGGCGAGCGCCAGTACCTGAAGTTCACCCTGCTCAACCCCGAGACGACCCTCGCCGACATCTCGGCCGTCCTCGACCTCATCGCCGGCCACGCCGAGCAGTACCTGGGAGAATCCCTTGACCGCGCTTCCTGAATCCCATGACCGTCACGACTTCATCGGGATCGGACTCGGCCCGTTCAACC
The DNA here is from genome assembly GCF_030766975.1 of Streptomyces sp. KL116D. Classification (NCBI taxonomy): domain Bacteria; kingdom Bacillati; phylum Actinomycetota; class Actinomycetes; order Kitasatosporales; family Streptomycetaceae; genus Streptomyces; species Streptomyces sp. KL116D. The sequence continues at coordinate 833,650 of NZ_JASERH010000136.1, forward strand.
TCGGCCTCGCCTGCCTGACCGAGCCGATAGCCGAACTGAACGGCGTCTTCCTGGAGTCGAAGCCGGACTTCGAGTGGCACTCGGGCATGTTCCTCGACGGCGCCCACCTGCAGACCCCGTTCATGTCGGACCTGGTCACGCTCGCCGACCCGACGTCCCCGTACTCCTTCCTCAACTACCTGAAGGAATCGGGGCGGTTGTACGCCTTCTACATCCGCGAGAACTTCTACCCGCTGCGCGTCGAGTACAACGACTACTGCCGCTGGGCCGCGTCGAAGTTGTCCTCCGTCCGCTTCTCGACGACCGTCGCCGAGGTGACGTACGACGAGGGCACCGGCCTGTACACGGCGACCACCGGGACCGGCGAGACCTACCGCGCCCCGCACCTCGTCCTGGGCACCGGCACCCCGCCGCACATCCCCGAGGCGGTCCAGGGCCTGGACGGCGACCACCTGCACAACTCCCGCTACATGCAGCACAAGCAGGAGCTCCAGAAGAAGGACTCGATCACGCTGGTCGGCAGCGGCCAGTCCGCCGCCGAGATCTACTACGACCTGCTCAGCGAGATCGACGTCCACGGCTACCGGCTGAACTGGGTGACGCGCTCGCCGCGCTTCTTCCCGCTCGAATACACCAAGCTGACGCTGGAGATGACGTCCCCGGACTACATCGACTACTTCCACGCGCTGCCCGAGACCACCCGGTACTCCCTGGAGGAGAAGCAGAAGGGCCTGTTCAAGGGGATCGACGGCGAGCTGATCGACGCCATCTTCGACCTGCTCTACCAGAAGGGCCTCGACGGCCCCGTCCCCACCCGACTGCTCACCAACTCGGCGCTCAGAAGCGCGAGTTACGAGAACGGCACGTACACCCTCGGCCTGCACCAGGAGGAGCAGGACAAGGCCTACGAGATCAAGACCGACGGCCTGGTCCTCGCCACCGGCTACAAGTACGCGACGCCCGCCTTCCTGGAGCCGGTCAAGGACCGCATCCGCCTGGACGGCCGGGGCCGCTTCGACGTCGCCCGCAACTACTCGATCGACACGACCGGGCGCGGCATCTTCCTGCAGAACGCGGGCGTGCACACCCACTCGATCACCAGCCCCGACCTGGGCATGGGCGCCTACCGCAACAGCTACATCATCGGCGAGCTGCTCGGCACCGAGTACTACCCCGTCGAGAAGACCATCGCCTTCCAGGAGTTCGCAGTATGAGCACCACCACCGTCGGCCGACTGACCTTCCGCCCGCTCGACCCGCAGAGCGACAGCGAGCTGCTGCACACCTGGGTCACCGACCCCAAGGCCGCGTTCTGGCTGATGCAGGACGCGAAACTGCAGGACGTCGAGCGCGAGTACATGGCGATCGCGGCGGCCGAGCACCACGACGCGTACCTCGGGCTGCACGACGGCGAGCCGGCGTTCCTGATGGAGCGCTACGACCCGCGGTACGTCGAGCTCGTCGGCCTGTACGAGCCCGAGCCCGGCGACGTCGGCATGCACTTCCTGACCGCGCCGTCCGAGATACGGATACCCGGCTTCACCCGGGCCGTGATCACCGCGGTCATGGACTTCCTGTTCGCCGACCCGGCCGTCGCGCGCGTCGTCGTCGAGCCCGACGTGGGCAACAAGGCCGTGCACGCCCTGAACGAGGCCGTCGGCTTCGTCCCCGACCGGGAGATCGCCAAGCCGGAGAAGACCGCGCTGCTGAGCTTCTGCACCCGCGCCCAGTTCGAAGCGGCGACCGGCACGACGACCGGGGGTGCCGCATGACCCTCGCCGACGCCGTCTCCCACCTGACCCCCGAGCTGTGGGCCGAGGCCAACCGCCTCCTCGTCCGCAAGGCCATCGCCGAGTTCAGCCACGAGCGGCTCCTGACACCGGAGCCGACCGAGGGCGCCGCCGACCGGTACGTGGTCCGCAGCGACGACGGCCTCACCCGCTACCGGTTCTCCGCCCGCCGACTGCGCCTCGACCACTGGCAGGTGGACGCCGCGTCCATCAGCCGGCACCGCGACGGCACCGAACTGCCGCTCAACGCGCAGCAGTTCTTCATCGAGATGAAGGACGCGCTCGGTCTGTCCGACGCGATCCTGCCGGTCTACCTGGAGGAGATCTCCTCCACGCTCTCCGGCACCTGCTTCAAACTGACCAAGCCGGACGTGTCGGCCGCCGAACTCGCCGCGTCCGGGTCCTTCCAGGACATCGAGACCGGGATGACCGAGGGCCACCCGTGCTTCGTCGCGAACAACGGGCGGCTCGGCTTCGGCATCCACGAGTACCTCTCGTACGCCCCAGAGACCGCGAGCCCGGTCCGGCTGGTGTGGCTGGCGGCGACGCGTGAGCGGGCCGCGTTCACCTGCGGCGTCGGCCTGGACTACGAGTCGCTGCTCCGCGCCGAGCTGGGCGAGCAGACGCTGGAGCGCTTCGACGCGACGCTGCGCGACCAGGGCCTCGACCCGGCGGACTACCTGCTGATCCCGGTCCACCCGTGGCAGTGGTGGAACAAGCTGTCCGTCACGTTCGCGGCCGAGATCGCCCAGCAGCACCTCGTCTGCCTGGGCGAGGGCGACGACGAGTACCTGGCCCAGCAGTCGATCCGGACGTTCTTCAACGCGACGTCCCCGTCGAAGCACTACGTGAAGACGGCGCTGTCGGTCATCAACATGGGCTTCATGCGCGGCCTCTCGGCGGCGTACATGGAGGCGACCCCGGCGATCAACGACTGGCTCGCCGGGCTCATCGAGGGCGACGAGGTGCTCAAGGGCACCGGCCTCACGATCATCCGGGAGCGGGCGGCCGTCGGCTACCGGCACCTGGAGTACGAGGCCGCCACCGACCGCTACTCGCCGTACCGCAAGATGCTCGCCGCGCTGTGGCGCGAGTCGCCTGTGCCGTCGCTCGCGCCGGGCGAACGCCTGGCGACCATGGCGTCGCTGCTGCACGTGGACCGCGCGGGCCGCTCCTTCGCGGGCGCCCTGATAGAGCGCTCGGGCCTGACGCCCGCCCAGTGGCTGAAGCCGTACCTGAAGGCGTACCTGACGCCGCTGCTGCACAGCTTCTACGCCTACGACCTGGTGTTCATGCCGCACGGCGAGAACGTCATCCTGGTCCTGGACGAGCGCGGCGTCGTGACGCGCGCGATCTTCAAGGACATCGCCGAGGAGATCGCGGTGATGGACACGGACGCGGTGCTGCCGCCGAAGGTGGACCGGATCCGCGCGGACGTCCCCGACGACATGAAACTCCTGTCGATCTTCACCGACGTCTTCGACTGCTTCTTCCGCTTCCTCGCGGCGAACCTGGTCGAGGACGGCGTGCTCGACGAGGACACCTTCTGGGCGGCGGTCGCGGACTGCGTGCGCGATTACCAGGAGGCCACGCCCCAACTGGCGGACAAGTTCGGCCAGTTCGACATGTTCGCCCCGAGCTTCGCACTGTCCGCCCTGAACCGGCTCCAGCTGCGCAACAACGAGCAGATGGTGGACCTGGCGGACCCGTCGGGCGCGCTCCAGCTGGTCGGCGACCTGGAGAACCCGATCGCCTAGGCGGTCGCGGACCCCATGACCGAAGGGGGCTCGGGAGACGGTCCTCCCGAGCCCCTTTCACTTACGGTCCTCGCCCCTTCTCTTCCTGGCCCGGCCCGGCCGGCCCGTCAGCCGTTCCAGGGCACCTGCGGCGACTTGTAGTAGGCGATGCCGAGGGCGTCCCAGCGCGGCGCCTGCTCGGCGAGCCGCACCTTGTACGTGTTCCAGTCGTGCGTGGCCGCGGGCGACCAGCCGAGCTCGGCGACCCCGGGCAGCCGCGGGAAGGCCATGTACTCGACCTGCGCGGACTCCGACAGGGTCTCCGACCACATCGGCGCCTCGACGCCCTTCACGGCCGCGGCCGGGGCGCCCGGCAGGTAGTTGCCCGGGTCCCAGTCGTACGACCGCTGCACCTCGACGTAGCCCGCCCAGGCGAGGCCGAGCGGGGTGTCCTTGGTGTACTTCATGTCGAGGTAGGTCCGGTCGGCGGGCGAGATGACGAGCCCGGTCCCGTTCTTCGCGGCCGCGGCGACCTGCGCCTTCTCCGCGGCGCTCGTGCCGTCCAGGCCCCAGTACTGCGCGAGGGCGCCCTTGATGGGCGTGGCCTCGGTCAGCTGGTGCCAGCCCACCACGGTCTTCCCGTACTTGGCGACGATCGGCTGCACCCGGTTCATGAAGGTGACGTAGTCCTCGTGACTGGTGGAGTGCGCCTCGTCACCGCCGATGTGCAGGTACTTGCCGGGCGTGAGGGCGGCGAGCTCGCGCACCACGTCGTCCACGAAGTCGTACGTGACCTGCTTGTTCACGCACAGCGAGCTGAAGCCGACCTCCGTGCCGGTGTAGAGCGGCGGCGCGACGCCGTCGCAGTTCAGTTCGGCGTAGGAGGCGAGGGCCGCGTTGGTGTGGCTCGGCATGTCGATCTCGGGCACGACCTCCAGATAGCGGGAGGCGGCGTACCGGACGATGTCCTTGTACTGGGCCTTGGTGTAGTGGCCGCCCGCGCCGCCGCCGACCTGGGTCGACCCGCCGTAGGTGGCCAGCCGGGGCCAGGAGTCGATGGCGATGCGCCAGCCCTGGTCGTCGCTCAGGTGCAGGTGCAGTTTGTTGATCTTGTAGAGCGCGAGCTGGTCGATGTAGCGCTTGACCTTGTCGACCGAGAAGAAGTGCCGGGACACGTCGAGCATGGCGCTGCGGTAGCCGTAGCGCGGGCTGTCCTCGACGGTGCCGCCCGCGACGAGCCACGGACCGCTCTGCCTGCTGTCGCTCTCGGCCTTCGCCGGCAGCTGCTGCCGCAGCGTCTGGACGCCGTGGAAGAGTCCGGCCGGCGCGTGGGCGACGATGGTGACGGACCGGCCGGTGCTGGTGAGCCGGTAGCCCTCGGCGCCGAGTGCCTTGTCCTTCGCGCTGAGTTCGAGGCGGATGCCGTCGCCCGCGTCGTCGTCGGTGACGGGCAGCCGGTAGCCGGTGGAGGGGCGCAGCACGTCGGCGAGGTAGCCGCCGATGCGGCGGGCGTCCTTCGATGCGTCGTCCACGCGGATCCGGGTCTTCGCCGTGATCTCGTACGCGGATCCGCCCGGGGTCACCTTCGCGGGTGCCGGGACGATCCGGCCCAGCGGGGTGGCCCCGTCCGGAGCGGCGGTGGCCGGGGCGGTGCCGAGCGCGCCGATGCCGGCGGCGACGAGCAGGGCCGCGCCCACGAGCGCGCCCATGGCTTTCGGTCTCTGCGGCGATCTGGGGTGCTTCCTCACGAACGGTCCCTTCGACGGCGGTCGTTGGCGGAGTTCGTCCTACGGGCTGAGCAACCGATCGGTCACCATGCGTACCGTCCGCCCCTCGGCCGGTCAAGGTGTAGACCACTTATGGCGGAGCCTGATGCCAGAATTGCCCCATGGCGGAAATCATCCAGCGGGACGGCACGTGGACGTTCGACGGGGAGACGCTGCGGCTGGTGCCGGGGCGCGACAAAGGCGTGAGCGTGCTGCGCAAGGCACTGGGTGAACTGACCGTCCCGCTGCGGGCGTTGGCGGGTGTCTCCTTCGAGCAGGGCCGCAAGTCGGGGCGGCTGCGACTGCGGCTGCGGGACGGCGCGGACCCGCTGCTCCAGGCGACGGGCGGCAAGCTGACGGAGGGCACGGACCCGTACCAGCTGACCGTCGAGTCGGACCGCTACGGCGTCGCCGAGTACTTCGTGGACGAGGTCCGCAACGCGCTGCTCCTGGAGCAGGTCCCGTCCTCGGCCTGCACCGCGTACGTGCTGTCCGGTCCTTCGGTGCCGCTGTCCGTCTCGGCGGGGGACGGCACGGCGAGCTTCGACGGGGAGCACATCCGCCTGGAGTGGAACTGGAAGACGGAGGACGCCAAGGCGTCGGCCGGGACCCGGCTGCTCGCCCTCGCGGACATCACGGCGGTGGAGTGGCAGCCGGCCCTCGGTCTGGAGAACGGCTGCCTGCGCTTCGTGGTCCGCTCCTCCCCCACCAAGGCGCCGCCGAAGTACGACCCGAACTCGATCGAGCTGTGGGGCTTCAAGAAGGACCCGCTGATGGCGCTCGTCGCGGCGGCGGTCCAGGCCCGCCTTCCGCATCCGGGGGCCGGCCCCGCCCCGAAGGAGCTCACCGCGCAGGCGCCGCCCGCCCCGGCCCCCGAGCCCGCACCGGCCGCGGCCGCCCCCGAGGACGACCACGACGCGCTGCTGCGCCGGCTGCGGGAGCTGGGCGAGCTGCACGGCGCCGGGATATTGACCGACGAAGAGTTCGCAGCTGCGAAGCAGGCCGTGCTCAAGCGGCTCTGACCGCGCGCCCGGCGCCGCCCGGGTGCACCGCGTCCGGCCGGACTCCGCCGGGCGGCGCCGACCACCGCACTTCGGCCACGCCCGGCGGTGCGGCGCACCCGGGCGGAACCCCGCCCGCCCCCGTCACGCGGGTCGTGGCGCGAAGTGGCTCGATCCCGGCCATCACCCTGGGCCCCGCGAGAGTGATCGGGGCCCAGTGGACGGCGCCCGGCGGGAGCGGCGCGCCCCCGGCGAGCCGCCGTGCATCATTCCGCGGACGGCCGTCCGGGGCGCGGGACGCTCAGTGCTTCACCTTGCGGGCCACGACGAACCGGTCGATCTCCTCACCGGTCTCCGCGAGGCCCCGCACGGTCAGCGTCGCCGTCCGCCCGACCGGCGCCGGATCGACGTCCACCCGCAGGAACGAGTAGTTGGTGTAGCGCACCCGGGACCAGTCCACGGTCACCGCCTGGTGGCTGCCGTCGGGCTGGACGACGAACGACTGGAACGGATCGGTCTTCTGTTCGTGTCCCTGGTACGTGTCGGCGACCGGGAAGGCGTAGAGGCTCTTGCCCGCCGCGCCCGCGGTGACGTACACGACGCCGTCGGTCTCGGGGTAGGCGGTGCCGCCGATCGGCAGCTCCTTGGTGACCTTCTCGCCCTTGAGCACGTCGGAGCGCTCGTACACGTGGTTGTGCCCGTTGATGACGAGGTCCACGGTGTACTTCTCGAACAGCGGCACCCACTCCTTGCGCACGCCCCCCTCCGAGGCGTGCGCGGTGGCGGTGCAGTAGGCGCAGTGGTGGAAGAAGACGACGACGAAGTCGATCCCGGAGCCGTGCGCCCGGAACTTCTTCAGCTGGCTCTCGAACCACTTGGTCTGGGTGCCGCCGGAGATCCCCAGGTTCGCCGGGATCTCGAACGAGACGTCGTTCGCGTCGAGCGAGATGACGGCGGTGTTGCCGTGCACGAAGGAGTAGACGCCCGGCAGGTTCTTGGGGTCGGGGCCGTTCGACGGCGGCGCGAAGCGGGCCTCCTGGCTGCCGTAGCCGTTCGGCGAGTACCAGGCCTCCATGTCGTGGTTGCCGTAACTGACCATCCACGGCACGGACTTGGCGACGGACTCGGTCTGGGCGAGGAACTGGTCCCAGGTGCGGGCGTCGAAGGTGTCCTTGGTCTGGCCCTGCCCGGACGGGTCCGCGTACGCGATGTCACCGGCGTGCAGGTGGAAGGCGGGGCCCTGGGCGAGGATCAGGCTGTCGTTGGCGAGCGCGTGGTAGCTGACGCCCTGGTCGCCGAAGGCGGTGAAGGTGAACCGCTCGGCGCGGGACGGCGCGGTGGTGAAGGTGCCGACGGTGCCCGCGAACTTCGGCGACGCCGGGTCGAAGCCCTGGTGGCCGACGCCGTAGTAGTAGGTCCTGCCCGGCTTGAGGTGGGTCAGCTTGGCGTGCACGTAGTACTGGGTGTGGTCGGCGCTCGTGCCGACGCCCGCCGGGGTGTACAGGGCGCGGATCTCGGCCGGGATCTTCCGCGACAGGTCGCCGGCGTGCGCGCCGATGCGGATGAACGGGTTCTTGACGGCGACCGGGACCTGCCAGGAGACGGTCATCTCGGTGCGCGCGTCGTCACCGTAGGAGAGGTGCCGGCCGAAGGGCGCGACGAGGGCGCCGTCGACGTGCTCGGCGGCCGGGGCGGTCGAGGTGGCCGCGGGCGCGGCGGCCTGGGCGGCGCCCGGTACGAAGACGCCGCCCGCGACCGCGCCGAGGGTGACGGCGCCGCCGCGGATCATCGTGCGGCGGGAGAAGCGGCCGCGCAGGTACTCGTGCTGCTCGGCGAGGCTTCTGTCAGCGAGTTCGTCGGGTACGCCCATACGAGGAATGTCCATGGCCGGAAAGGTGCTTGGGGCAATCATCCCGGTCGGATACGACAGGTGAACGCGGCCCGAACAACCGGCATGGCGCCCTTCAAGGCTTCACCACTTCCCTCCCAAGAACGGGGGAATCCGCCCCGCCGCTGTGATCCTTGCCCGATATCGGGCAGATTTCTTGCGAAAGCCCGGGGTCTCCCCCAGGATCTACCGGGTGCACGAGGAACTTGTCGATCATCTGACGCGCAGCACGCCCCTGAGCCGGGGCGAGGCGCTGCGGGTGATCCAGGACGTGCTCGCCTACTTCGACGAATCGACGGAGGACTACGTCCGCCGCCGCCACCGCGAGCTCCAGGGTCAGGGCCTGGTGAACGCGGCGATCTTCGAACAGATCCTGGCGGACCTGCGGTACCGGGCGGTCGCACCGCCGGAGCTCTCGCTCCGGCAGCTGCGCCGTATGGTCTACGGCTGACGCAAGCCGATCAGAGGGGATTTTCAGAACTTATGTGCGGAATTGTCGGTTACATCGGCAAGCGTGACGTGGCACCGCTGCTCCTTGAGGGCCTGCAGCGCCTGGAGTACCGGGGGTACGACTCCGCCGGCGTCGTGATCACCAGCCCGAAGGCCACCGGCCTGAAGATGGTCAAGGCCAAGGGCCGCGTCCGCGACCTGGAGGCCAAGGTCCCGGCCCGCTTCAAGGGCACCACCGGCATCGCCCACACCCGCTGGGCCACGCACGGCGCCCCCTCCGACGAGAACGCGCACCCGCACATGTCGGACGACAACAAGGTCGCCGTCGTCCACAACGGCATCATCGACAACGCCTCCGAGCTGCGCGCCAAGCTCGTCGCCGAGGGCGTCGTCTTCCTCTCCGAGACGGACACCGAGGTCCTCACCCACCTCATCGCCCGCTCCCAGCAGTCGGACCTGGAGGACAAGGTCCGCGACGCGCTGCGCCTGATCGAGGGCACGTACGGCATCGCCGTCCTGCACGCCGACTTCCCGGACCGCATCGTGGTGGCCCGCAACGGTTCGCCGGTCGTCCTCGGCATCGGCGACAAGGAGATGTTCGTCGCCTCGGACATCGCCGCCCTCGTCTCCCACACCCGCCAGATCGTCACCCTCGACGACGGCGAGATGGCCACGCTCAAGGCCGACGACTTCCGCACGTACACGACGGAGGGCACCCGTACGACGGCGTCGCCCACGACCGTCGAGTGGGAGGCCGCCTCGTACGACATGGGCGGCCACGACACGTACATGCACAAGGAGATCTCCGAGCAGGCCGACGCCGTGGACCGCGCGCTGCGCGGCCGCATCGACGACCGCTTCTCCACCGTGCACCTCGGCGGCCTCAACCTCGACGCCCGCGAGGCCCGTTCGGTCCGCCGCGTGAAGATCCTCGGCTGCGGCACCTCGTACCACGCGGGTCTGATCGGCGCCCAGATGATCGAGGAGCTGGCCCGCATCCCCGCGGACGCCGAGCCGGCCTCCGAGTTCCGCTACCGCAACCCGGTCGTCGACCCCGACACGCTCTACATCGCGGTGTCCCAGTCCGGCGAGACATACGACGTCCTCGCGGCGGTCCAGGAGCTGAAGCGCAAGGGCGCCCGCGTCTTCGGCGTCGTGAACGTCGTCGGCTCGGCGATCGCCCGCGAGTCCGACGCCGGCGTCTACGTCCACGCGGGACCCGAGGTATGCGTCGTCTCGACGAAGTGCTTCACGAACACCACGGTCGCCTTCGCGCTGCTCGCCCTGCACCTGGGCCGCATCCGCGACCTGTCCGTCGCCGACGGCAAGCGCATCATCGACGGCCTGCGCAAGCTGCCCGCGCAGATCGAGGAGATCCTCGCCCAGGAGGCGGAGATCAAGAAGATCGCCGAGGAGTACGCGGACGCCCGCTCGATGATGTTCATCGGCCGCGTCCGGGGCTACCCGGTCGCCCGCGAGGCGTCCCTCAAGCTCAAGGAGGTCTCGTACATCCACGCCGAGGCCTACCCGGCCTCCGAGCTGAAGCACGGCCCGCTGGCCCTCATCGAGCCGGCGCTCCCGACGGTCGCGATCGTCCCCGACGACGACCTGCTGGAGAAGAACCGCGCCGCGATGGAGGAGATCAAGGCCCGCTCCGGCCGCATCCTCGCCGTGGCGCACCAGGAGCAGGAGAAGGCCGACCGGACGATCGTCGTCCCGAAGAACGAGGACGAGCTGGACCCGATCCTGATGGGCATCCCGCTCCAGCTCCTCGCGTACCACACGGCGCTGGCCCTCGGCCGCGACATCGACAAGCCGCGCAACCTGGCGAAGTCCGTCACGGTGGAGTAGCGGTCCCCGCCCCCACCGGCCCGCACCCGGGACCCGGCCCGCACCCAAACGAACGGGCCCCACGCGCGCGCCACCATTACGCACGAGGGACCCGTTCACGAAGGGCCGGAGCCGCCCATTGCCCCGGCCCCATCTGGCTGTCAGCCGGCGGCCGTCACCCCCCGGCCGGCAGCACGTCCGGGCAGCGCCGTCGGCAGCCCCGCCATCGAGGCCGTGGCCCCGTACCAGGCCAGGAGCCCGCCCGCCGCGGCGAACCAGCCGCCGACCTTCGCGAGCCCCTCGGTGTCACCGAACGCGGCGACGGCGAGCAGCACGAGCGCCACGAACAGCGCCCCGTAGGTACCCCGCGCGAACGCGCCCGCGCCGGCCGAACCCAGCGTCAGGCTCAGCGCGAGCAGGGCGAACAGGAGCAGGAAGAGCCCCGCGGCGTTCGCGGAGACGGCGTCGTCCGCCCCGACGCCCCAGGTGAACCAGAAGGCACCGAGCCCGGCGAAGGCCGTACCGGTGAAGCCGTCCGCGCGCAGCGCGAGCAGACCGGCGACGAAGAGGGCGACCCCGCCCACATACGTCGCGATCGAGACGGCGTCGGCCGCCGTCACGCCGTCGATCACCTGGGTGTGACCGAGCCCGAACGCCAACAGGGTGACCCCGAGGGCGAGTTGACCGAGAGTCGAGACAGTAGAGGCACTTCCCGCGGAGACGTCGTTGTCCACAGCGGGCTCCCTTCGTGCAAGTGCGGGTGCTGTGCTGTTGTCCAGCGACCGGTATGTACCCTTCACAAGGGCACAAACCACCTCTACGCACGAGTAGATTTATCTGCCCGTCCGGCCCATCTCCCCCGGGACCAGGGCGAGTTAAGGAATGACGACGACGGGCCGCTTGGCGCGCCGCGCGAGCCGGCCGGCGACCGAGCCGAAGATCCGCCCGACGAGCCCGTGGGTCGAGCCCACGACGATGGCGTCGGCGGAGTACTCGCGTCCGACCTCCTCCAGCTCGTGGCAGATGTCGCCACCGCGCTCGACGAGGATCCAGGGCACCTCGGAGAGATACTCCGCGCAGGCGAGTTCGAGCCCGAGGACCTCGGTCCGGTGATCGGGGACGTCGACGAAGACCGGTGGCTCACAGCCCGCCCACACGGTCGTCGGCAGCCGGTTGGCGACGTGCACGATGATCAGGCCGGAGCCCGAGCGATGGGCCATGCCGATCGCGTAGGCGAGGGCCCGCTCGCTCGACGTCGAGCCGTCGAAGCCGACGACGACACCGTGCTTGAAAGCGGGATCACAGGCGTGACGTGTCTCTTGTGCCGCTTCGGGGGTCGTCGTGGGATCGGCGACCTGCCGCTTGCGGTCCGCGGGTTCGGGGAATTCGTGACCGGCCATGAGTGTCTCGGCGTGTACCTCGTGGGCCCTGTAGAGGGGACGGCAACTGAATCGGCGGAGCTGTGTCCGGGAATCATCTTCCCAACCCCATACCCCCAAGGGTACGGCGACACTCCTCCTCTGCCCAGACTCCGGCCCGCTGTCGGACCTGTACGTATCTGCGCTCCGCGGCGTTCAGGGGAGCATGCACGAGGCCCCGCCCGTATGGCAATGGTTGCTGCCCCGTACAGGCGGTTTGCGCACCCTTGTGGCCCTGTCGGGGGCGGATCAAGTGACCGGGGCCGGTGCCACGCGTTGAACTCCCGAACCCCAGACACAGGGAGCATTCCGTGCCCGGACCGACCACCGCGCACCATTCCGCGGCCCCGCACCGGACCGCGCCCCGGCGCATCCCGGCGCCCGCCCGCGCCCCCGAGTCGCACACCCGCGCGACCCCTCACGCCCATGACGCGCCACCCATGGGTGGCGACGGGGCGAGCGACGTGGTCCGCTGGGCGGGGTTCAGCTGTGTTCTGGTGCCGCTCGTTCTCGTCGGGTACGGAATCTCCGCGGCGGGTGCCGCCGGAGCCGCCCTGGGGCTCGCCGCGGTGACCGCGGCGTGCCGGGTGCTTCTGCGCCAGTCCGAACGCGGTGCCGCGAAGTTGCACAGCGAACAATGCTGTACTCGTCGCGGCCGGCACGGCAGGACCGGTCCGGGGGCGCGCGGGGGCGGTCGGCGAGCGAGTGGGAGTACGCCGGTCGACTGACCGGAATCCGGGCGCCGCCCCATAGATTTTCAGCCAACTTCGGGTGAGGGCCCGTTCCTTGTCATCCCCCTCCCCCAACCCCCGTTCCACCAGGGCTGAAAGGACCGCAAACCCCGCCTGCACCCTACGGGGACCGGCCACTGAGTTGAGGCGTACTTCCCAGCAACGCCCGTGAGTGCAACGCTTCGTGATCGAATGCTTCACGCCAAGTTGCCATGTCGACAATGTGCCAGGTCTTTAACTGGTCACGACGGCACCACGGGACACAGTAGATTCGATCATGACTGTCTGATCTGTAGGCGGCGGGGGACTTCGTGCAGGACCGAGGGGAAACGTGCAGGAGCGAACAGCCCGTCAAAGTATTGAGGGAGCCGCGATCACCGAGGGGGGCTTAGCAGGATGAGCCACGACTCCACCACTGCTCCGGAGGCGGCGGCTCGCAAGCTGTCAGGGCGCCGGCGACGCGAGATCGTCGCGGTGCTGCTGTTCAGCGGCGGACCCATCTTCGAAAGTTCCATTCCGCTCTCCGTGTTCGGGATCGACCGTCAGGATGCGGGAGTTCCCCGGTACCGGTTGCTTGTGTGCGCCGGTGAAGAGGGACCTTTGCGCACCACGGGCGGACTCGAACTCACCGCGCCACATGGACTGGAGGCGATCTCCCGGGCAGGCACGGTCGTCGTGCCGGCCTGGCGCTCGATCACTTCACCGCCTCCTGAGGAGGCGCTGGACGCACTGCGTCGCGCGCACGAGGAGGGCGCCCGCATCGTCGGGCTGTGCACCGGCGCGTTCGTACTCGCCGCGGCCGGGCTGCTGGACGGCCGCCCGGCCACCACGCACTGGATGTACGCGCCGACGCTCGCCAAGCGCTATCCGTCGGTCCATGTGGACCCGCGGGAGCTCTTCGTGGACGACGGCGACGTGCTCACGAGCGCCGGCACCGCGGCCGGCATCGACCTGTGCCTCCACATCGTGCGCACGGACCACGGCAACGAGGCGGCGGGCGCGCTCGCCCGCCGTCTGGTGGTCCCACCGCGCCGCAGCGGCGGCCAGGAGCGCTATCTCGACAGGTCTTTACCTGAGGAGATCGGCGCGGACCCGCTGGCCGAGGTCGTCGCCTGGGCCCTGGAGCACCTCCACGAGCAGTTCGACGTGGAGACGCTGGCGGCCCGCGCCTACATGAGCCGCCGTACGTTCGACCGCCGCTTCCGGTCGCTGACGGGGTCCGCCCCGCTCCAGTGGCTGATCACGCAGCGGGTGCTGCAGGCCCAGCGGCTCCTGGAGACCTCCGACTACTCGGTCGACGAGGTGGCCGGGCGCTGCGGGTTCCGCTCCCCCGTCGCGCTGCGCGGGCACTTCCGGCGGCAGCTGGGCTCGTCCCCGGCGGCGTACCGGGCCGCGTACCGGGCCCGCAGGCCGCAGCCGGGCGACAACCCGGGGGCCAACGGGCACGGCGGCAAGTCCGACAAGCCGGTGGAGATGGCACCGGCGCAGGGCCCCGAGACCCCGGGTCCGGTACCGGCGCAGTCCCGGCGCACGGCGGCAGCGGCCGCCTCGTCCGGGGTCGGTGCTTCCGCGGCGTCCATGCCGGCCGGTCCGGCGGGTCATGCGGAGGGCTTCACACCGCACCCCGACGCCTTCGCGCAGGGCCGGGCGAGCCTGCCGGGTCCGCGCACGGCTCCATAGCGGTCCCGCCGGGGCGTCCCCCGGCCGGGCCGTAGCCGATCGGTGCTGGTCAGCGAGGTCCGGCGCGTGCAGCTGCCGTGCAGCAGTCGTGCGCTCCGGACCCCGCGGCAGCGGCCGCGTCGGCGTCCGCCCCGGCCGGCCGGGGCAGGAGTCGGCGCACGCCGTCTGCCAGCGCGAAGGTCCTGCCCGTAGGGTTGACCGCATGAACGATCGCATGGTGTGGATCGACTGCGAGATGACCGGACTCTCGCTGGCGAACGACGCGCTCATCGAGGTGGCCGCACTGGTCACCGACTCGGAGCTGAACGTACTCGGCGACGGAGTGGACATCGTGATCCGCCCGCCGGACGAGGCCCTGGAGACGATGCCCGAGGTGGTGCGCACCATGCACACGGCCTCGGGTCTCCTCGACGAGCTGGCGGGCGGTACGACCCTCGCCGACGCCGAGGAGCAGGTTCTCTCCTATGTACGTGAGCACGTCAAGGATGCGGGCAAGGCCCCGCTGTGCGGGAACTCGGTCGGCACCGACCGCGGGTTCCTGCTGCGTGACATGCCGACGCTGGAGGAGTACCTCCACTACCGGATCGTCGATGTGTCCTCGGTCAAGGAACTGGCCCGGCGCTGGTACCCGAGGGCGTACTTCAACAGTCCGGAGAAGAACGGCAACCACCGGGCGCTCGCGGACATCCGCGAGTCCATCGCCGAGCTGCGCTACTACCGCGAGGCGATCTTCGTCCCGCAGCCCGGACCGGACTCGGAGACCGCGAAGTCGATCGCGGCGAAGCACGTCCTGCCTGCGGAACCCGCTGAATAACCCCTCGTAAGCCCCTGTGTACGGGGTCCGGACGCCCGCGGAAAAAGGTGGGCGCGAGCACCCCTTCGGACCCTGTACACTTTTTCTCGGCCGGTCGGAAGAACGACAAACGACCGGACATGGTGGGTGTAGCTCAGTTGGTAGAGCACCTGGTTGTGGTCCAGGTGGCCGCGGGTTCAAGTCCCGTCACTCACCCTGAAGGGTCGAAGGCCCCGGTTCGGAAGAACCGGGGCCTTCGTCGTTCCCCGTGCCCTCACGAGGAGCCACGGACGACCAGCTCCGTCGGCAGCACCAGATGGCGCTCGGCGCCCCGGCGGACCGAGGAGCGCTTGCCCTCGGCGGCCAGCGCGATCTCGTCCAGGAGCAGTCCCGTCATCGCCCGGCCCATGTCGCGGGTGGGCTGGCGCACGCTGGTCAGACCGGGCTCCATGTGGCGGGCGATCACCGAGTCGTCGAAGCCGACCAGGGCGACGTCGTCGGGGATGCGGCGGCCGGCCTCGCGCAGCACCTGGCGGGCGCCGGAGGCCATCAGGTCGGAGCAGGCGAAGACGGCGTCGAGGCCGGGGCTGCGCTCCAGGAGCTCGGTCATGCAGCGGCGGCCGCCCTCCTCGGTGAAGTCTCCGTAGGCCACCAGCTTCTCGTCGTACGAGAGCCCGCTCGCGGCCAGCTCGTCCTCGTAGCCGGCGAGACGGCGCTGGGCTCCGTACACGTCGAGGGGGCCCGCGATGATCGCGACGGAGCGGCGGCCCCGGGAGACCAGGTGGTCGACGGCGGAGCGGGCCCCGGCGTAGTTGTCGGTGTCGACCGAGGGCAGCGGCTCGTCCGCCGAGCGGGGGCCGCTGATCACGGTCGGGATGTCCATCTGGAGGAGGCGGTCCGCGAGCGGGTCGTCGGCGTGCACGGAGACCAGCAGGACGCCGTCGACGCGGTGGGCGGCGAGGTAGGCCGCGAGGCGGTCCTGTTCGCGCTCGCCACGGGCGAAGGTGAGCAGCAGCTGGAGGTTGGACTCGGCGAGGGCCATGCCGACGCCGCCGACCATGCCGGAGAAGTACGGCTCGGAGAAGAACCGGGACTCGGCCTCCGGAACGACCACGGCTATGGAGTCCGTGCGGTTGGCCGCGAGGGCGCGGGCCGCTGTGTTCGGGACGTAGCCGAGCTCGGCGACCGCCTCCTCGACCGCGGCGCGCGTACGGTCGCTGACCCTCGGTGATCCGTTGATCACCCGGGAGACCGTGCCCCGGCCCACGCCCGCCCGGGCCGCGACCTCCTCAAGGGTCGGACGCCTGCCGTGAGTGCCGCGAGCCGCCATGACTCCTACCTCCCCAAGTCTCACGCGGAATCTAACAGCCCGATAACCGCTGCGACTTGCCGCTGCCGAGTGTCTTGACACCCATCGGCCGAGCGACGACCCTTCAACTCATCACCGATGGGAGCGCTCCCACCCTAGTGGACGCATACAGAAGCCGCACGTTCCCCGACCGAGCCGCAGAGTGAACGAACGGGCACAGCAAGGCAGTTGGCCGGGATCAGTACAGATCAGTAATTGAGCACTTGGAGGACGCAAATGCGCACGACTGCCCGTACGTCCCGACGCGCGATGACCTTCGCGGTCGTCGCCACTCTCGCCACAGGGCTGCTCGCCGGATGTGCGAGCGATGACGACGACGGTGGATCCGACGGCGGTTCCGGGGGTGCCGGAGGCAACGGCAAGACCACCATCACCATCGGAACCTTCGGAACCTTCGGCTACAAGCAGGCCGGTCTCTACGACGAATACATGAAGCTGCACCCGGACATCAACGTCAAGGAGAACGTCACCACCCGCACCGACGTCTACTGGCCCAAGACGGTCACCCGGCTGCAGGCCGGTTCGGGCACCGACGACGTGCAGGCCATCGAGATCGGCAACATCACCGACGCCGTGCAGACGCAGGGCAGCAAGTTCGTCGACCTGGGCAAGGAGGTCGACAAGTCGCAGTGGCTGGACTGGAAGCTGAAGCAGGCCACCACCGCTGACGGCAAGACCATAGGGCTCGGCACGGACATCGGCCCGATGGCGATCTGTTACCGCAAGGACCTGTTCAAGAAGGCCGGTCTGGAGACGGACCGCACCAAGCTCGCCAAGATGTGGGCGGGCGACTGGAGCAAGTACGTCGCCGTCGGCAAGCAGTACATGAAGAAGGCGCCCAGCGGCACCAAGTTCGTGGACTCGGCGTCCTCGGTCTACAACGCGGCGCTCGGCGGCGAGGCCGAGCGTTACTACAAGGACCCCGAGACGGTCAGCTGGGACAAGTCCGAGGGCGTGAAGAAGTCCTGGGACGTCGCCATGGAGGTGGCGACCAGCAACATGTCGGCGAAGCTGAAGCAGTTCGACAAGTCGTGGGACCAGGGCTACGCGAACGGCACGTTCGCCAGCGTCGCCTGCCCGGCCTGGATGATCGGTTACATCCAGGAGAAGTCCGGCACCGCCGGCTCCGGCAAGTGGGACGTGGCCGCCGCGCCGACCGCGGCGAACTGGGGCGGCTCCTTCCTCGGCGTGCCGACGGCGAGCAAGCACCAGAAGGAGGCCATCGCCCTGGCGAAGTGGCTGACCGCTCCCGAGCAGCAGGCGAAGGTCTTCGCGAAGCAGGCCAGCTTCCCGTCCACCCCGTCGGCGTACAGCACGCTGAAGCCGAAGGCCGAGACGTCCGCGTACTTCTCGGGCGCCCCGCTCACCCAGATCTTCTCCGACTCGGCGAAGACCATCCCGTCGCAGTACTTCGGCATCAAGGACCAGCCGATCAACACCGCGATCACCGACGTCGGCATCCTCCAGGTCGAGCAGAAGGGCAAGTCGCCCGAGCAGGGCTGGGACGCGGCGTCCAAGGAAGTCAAGGACGTGCTCGGCCAGTGACCGTGTCCAAAGAGGCTCTCGCGCAGTCCGCGTCGAGTGCCGATGCCGCGCCCTCCGACAAGGAGGGCGCGGCCCGCGGTACTCACGGTCGCGGTACGGCCAAGGCTCCTGACTCGTGGCGCAGCCGGCTGTACCGCTGGGACATGAAGGCGTCCCCGTACGCGTTCATCTCCCCCTTCTTCATCATCTTCGGCGCCTTCTCGCTGGTGCCGCTGCTCTACACCGCCTGGTACTCGCTGCACCACGTGCAGCTGTCCTCGCTGGACACCCAGACCTGGGCGGGTCTCGACAACTACACCAACCTGTTCTCCTCGGACTTCTTCTGGAACGCCCTGAAGAACACGTTCAGCATCGGCGTCCTGTCGACCGTGCCGCAGCTGGCGGCCGCGATCTGGCTGGCGCACATGCTGAACTACCGGCTGCGCGGCTCGACCGTGTGGCGCGTCGTGATGCTCACCCCGTACGCCACCTCGGTGGCGGCGGCGACGCTGGTGTTCACGCTGTTGTTCGCCCCCGAGAACGGCATGATCAACTGGCTGCTCGACCTGATCGGGATCGATCCGGTCAACTGGCGCGAGTCCGACTGGGGTTCGCAGTTCGCGGTGTCCTCGATCGTGATCTGGCGGTGGACCGGCTACAACGCGCTGATCTACCTCGCGGCCATGCAGGCCATCCCCGCCGACCTGTACGAGTCGGCGGCGCTGGACGGAGCGAGCCGCTGGCAGCAGTTCCGGCACGTGACCATCCCGATGCTGCGTCCGACCATCCTGTTCACCGTGGTCGTCTCCACCATCGGCGCGACCCAGCTGTTCGGTGAACCGCTGCTGTTCGGCGGCGTCAGCGGCTCCAAGGGCGGGTCCGAGCACCAGTACCAGACGCTCGGCCTGTACATGTACGACCAGGGCTGGATGATCGGCAACCTCGGCAAGGCGTCCGCCATCGCCTGGTCGATGTTCCTGATCCTCCTGATCATCGCCGCGATCAACCTGCTGATCACCCGACGGCTGAGGAAGTCCCAATGACCACCACTGATGTGACCCTGCCTCAGGTGGCCGCGCCGGACGCGCCGGGTGGCCGGCGGCGGGTGATGGGCGCGGGCAAGCACCTGCACGCCGGGCCTGTCACCTACGTCGTCCTGGCCCTGTTCGCCGTGGTCTCGCTCGCCCCGCTGCTGTGGACGGTGGTCGCGGCCTCGCGGACCAACGCCCGGCTCGCCCAGACCCCGCCGCCGTTCTGGATCGGCGGCAACCTGTTCAAGAACCTCGAACGGGCGTGGAACGAGGCGGGCATGGGGACCGCCATGCTCAACACGATCCTCGTGGCGTCGGCGATCACGGTCGGCACCGTGCTGTTCTCCACGCTCGCCGGGTTCGCCTTCGCCAAGCTGAAGTTCCGGTTCTCCAGCCTGCTGCTCCTGCTCACCATCGGCACGATGATGGTCCCGCCGCAGCTCGCGGTCGTCCCGCTGTACCTGTGGATGTCCGACCTGGGCTGGGCCAACCAGCTGCAGACGGTCATCCTGCCGACCCTGGTCAGCGCCTTCGGCACGTTCTTCATGCGGCAGTACCTGGTGGGCGCGCTGCCGACCGAACTGATCGAGGCCGCCCGCGTCGACGGCGCGAGCAGTCTGCGCGTGGTGTGGCACGTCGTCTTCCCGGCCGCGCGGCCCGCGATGGCCGTGCTCGGGCTGCTGACGTTCGTCATGGCCTGGAACGACTTCCTGTGGCCGATCATCGCGCTCAACGGTGAGAACCCGACGGTCCAGGTCGCCCTGAACCAGCTGGGCACCGGCTACATCCCCGACGACTCCGTCATCATGGCCGGCGCGCTGCTGGGCACGCTGCCGCTGCTCATCGCGTTCCTGCTGTTCGGCAAGCAGATCGTGGGCGGGATCATGCAGGGCGCGGTCAAGGGCTGACGGTCCGGTTCGGGCCTGCCCGGTCCCGGCCGGGCAGCTGTCGGGCGCGCGCGACGGGGGGCGCGCCCGGCATCCCGCCGTGGGTGGTGTGGTCTGCGCTGCCGGGTGCGGGTCTCGTCGTGGTTGCTCGCGCAGTTCCCCGCGCCCCTGGAAGGCATGCGCTGCGCGCAGCCTTCCCCCGCCGGGGAGAGGCCGCCCGAAGGGCGTGCCTCTCAGGGGCGCGGGGAACTGCGCGACCAGCCCCCACCGGCCCGCACCCGGCCCCCGACCCGCAGAAGACGAGGCCCACCCGCCGCCTCCCCCAACTCGACGTCCCCTCAACCCCTATGGGAGCGCTCCTATGACCACCACTGACAACACCAGCACCACGACCGCCACCGCACCCCACCGCCCCCAGTTCCCCACCGGATTCCTGTGGGGCGCGGCCACCGCCGCGTACCAGATCGAGGGCGCCGTGCGGGAGGACGGCCGGACGCCGTCGATCTGGGACACGTTCAGCCACACGCCGGGGAAGGTGGCGAACGGGGACACCGGGGACGTCGCCGTGGACCACTACCACCGGTGGCGCGACGACGTGCGGCTGATGGCGGACCTGGGCCTCACCTCGTACCGCTTCTCCGTGGCCTGGCCGCGGGTGCAGCCCACCGGCCGCGGGCCCGCCGTGCAGCGCGGGCTCGACTTCTACCGCGGTCTCGTCGACGAGCTGCTCAGCCACGGCATCAAGCCCGTGGTCACCCTCTACCACTGGGACCTGCCCCAGGAGCTGGAGAGCGCGGGCGGCTGGCCCGCGCGCGACACCGCCCACCGGTTCGCGGAGTACGCCGGGATCGTCGGCGAGGCGCTCGGCGACCGGGTCGAGAACTGGGTGACCCTCAACGAGCCCTGGTGCAGCGCCTTCCTGGGGTACGCCTCGGGCGTGCACGCCCCGGGCCGCACCGACCCGGCCGCCGCGCTGCGCGCCGCCCACCACCTCAACCTCGGGCACGGTCTGGCCACCCAGGCGCTGCGCTCCGTCCTGCCGGCCCGCGCGGGCATCGGCATCAGTCTCAACCCGAGCGTGGTCAGGGCCCTCACGGAGTCCCCCGCCGACCTGGACGCCAAGCGCCGGATCGACGCGCTCGCGAACCGCGTCTTCACCGGGCCGCTGCTCAAGGGCGCCTACCCGCAGGACCTGATCGACGACACCGCGCGCCTGACGGACTGGTCCTTCGTGCAGGACGGGGACCTCGCGTCCATCCACCAGCCCCTCGACTTCATCGGTCTGAACTACTACACGCCCGCCGTCGTCTCGGCCGCCCGCCCCGACCAGGACGGCCCCAGGCTGGACGGTCACGGCGCCAGTGACCACTCCCCCTGGCCGGCCGCCGACGACGTCGCCTTCCACCACGCGCCCGGCGAGGTCACCGCGATGAACTGGCCGGTGGATCCGACCGGTCTCACGGACCTTCTCCTCGACTACACCGCTCAGGCCCCCGGGGTTCCGCTCTACGTGACGGAGAACGGCGCCGCGTACGACGACGTCGTGGACGCCGACGGCCGGGTCCACGACCCGGACCGCATCCGCTACCTGCACGGCCACCTCGGCGCCATCCACGACGCGATCCGTGCGGGCGCCGACGTCCGCGGGTACTTCCTGTGGTCGCTGCTCGACAACTTCGAATGGGCGTACGGGTACGGCAAGCGGTTCGGCGCGGTCTACGTCGACTACGAGACCCAGGCCCGGATCCCGAAGTCGAGCGCCGCCTGGTACGCGCAGGTCGCCCGGACGGGTGGGCTGCCCGCCACCGACTAGGACGGCCGGGGCCGGTGCGCGCTCGCATAGCGGAGTGACGCATCGGCCCTTATTTTGCGCATATGCCTCACATGTCCGACACATTCGCTCCAGAGATCCGCTGAGCTGCCATGGGCGTACTCAAGGATCATCCGGAACTCGTCCTGTTCGCGAGCCTCGCGCTCGGCTACCTCGTCGGGAAGCTGCGCGTCGGCCCGCTCACCCTGGGCGGCATCTGCGGAACCCTGATCGTCTCGCTGCTGCTCGGCGCCTGGACCAAGGCGGAGATCTCCGGCGACGTGAAGACCGTGTTCTTCGCGCTCTTCATCTTCGCCCTCGGCTACATGGCCGGGCCGCAGTTCTTCCGCAACCTCAACAAGAAGTCCCTGCGCTTCTTCGTGCTCTGCGGCATCGAGCTGGTCTGCGTCCTCGGCATCGCCTTCGGCCTCGCCAAGTGGTTCGACCTCGACGTCGGTACGGCCTCCGGCATCCTGGCCGGCGCCGCCACCGAATCGGCCGTGGTCGGCACGGCGACCGAGTCCATCGGCAAGCTCACCAACCTGACCGCCGCGCAGATCAGCGAGTACCAGGGCAACGTCGCCACCGCGTACACCGTCTGCTACCTCTTCGGCCTGATCACGATCGTGCTCTACACGAGCCAGATCATGCCGATGCTGCTCCGCATCAACCTGCGCGACGCCTCCCGCGAGCTGTGGGAGCGCACCCGCAGCAGCGGCAGCCTGGAGTCGGACGAGCGCGCCGCGCTGCCCACCATGGTGGGCCGTACGTACCTGGTGACCACCGCCGACGGACGGACCGTCGGCGACCTGGAGTCCAGCCTCGGCACCCGGATCACCATCGAGTCCGTCAAGCGCGGCAGCAGGATGCTGACGCCCTCCCCCGACCTGGAGCTCACCCTCTCCGACCTGGTCCTCGTGGTCGGCCGGCGGGCGAACACCATCGAGGCGGGGCGGCTGATCGGCCCCGAGACGCCCGGCGTGCCGGGGCTCGACTCGCCGCTCGCCACCAAGCAGGTGTCGATCACGGACAAGGCCAACGACGGCAAGACCATCGACGACCTCGTGCGCGAGAACCCCGAGTTCCTCAGCGACGGCGTCTACGTCACCGACGTCGTCCGCGCCGACCAGGACATGCCCGCGAACGGCGACACGGTCGTGCACCGCGGCGACGTGCTGACCCTGGTCGGCGCCCGCTCGGGCCTGAGCAAGCTGGTCGCGAAGCTGGGCTCGGTCGTCAAGAACGACGCCACCGACTTCATCTACCTCGGGCTCGGCATCGCGGCCGGTTCGCTGCTCGGCCAGGTCGTGGTGAAGTTCGGCGACGTACCGATGTCGCTCGGCACCGGCGGCGGCTGTCTGATCTCGGGCCTGCTGTTCGGCTGGTTCCGCTCCCGCTCGCAGACCTTCGGCGCGTTCCCGCCGCAGGCCGCCTCGACCATCAAGGACATGGGGCTCGCGGTCTTCATCGCCTGCACCGGTCTGGTGTCGGGGCCGCAGGCGTGGCCGCTGCTGAAGGAGTACGGGGCGCTGCTGCCGTTCGCCGGGATCGCGATGGTCCTGGTCCCCGCGACGATCTCGCTCGTCGTCGGCCGCAAGCTCCTCAACATCGAGAAGCCGTTGCTGATCGGCGCCATCGCGGGGCAGCAGTGTTCGACGCCCGCGATCACCGCCGTCACCCAGGTGGCGCAGTCGTCGGTGCCGATGCTCGGCTACACGATCACCTACGCCCTCTCGAACTTCCTGCTCCCCCTGACGGGCCCCGTGCTCGTCGGCGTACTCGGACACTGAGAGGCGGCACGTCCAGTGATCGACTTTCTCAACCGGAACATCTTCCAGCCCTATCCGGAACTGCTGGTGTTCCTCACCGTCGCGCTCGGCTTCCTCTTCGGCAAGCTGCGCTACAAGGCGATCGCGCTCGGCGCCGTCACCGGCTGCCTGGTCGCCGGCCTGCTGCTCGGCGCGCAGTTCAAGGTCACCGTCGACGGGACCGTGAAGAGCCTGTTCTTCATCATGTTCCTGTTCGCCCTGGGCTACAAAGTGGGTCCGCAGTTCTTCCGCGGACTGAAGAAGGACGGCCTGCCGCAGGTCGTCAACGCCATCGTCGTCTGCGTCACCGGCCTGCTGGTCTGCTGGCTCTTCGCGGCGATGCTCGGCTACGGCCCCGGGCTCTCCGCCGGTCTGCTGGGCGGCGCGCTCACCCAGTCCGCGGTCATCGGTGTCGCGCAGGACGCCATCGGCAACCTGCCGGGCCTCACCTCCGGGCAGGCCAAGAACGAGGAGAACCTCGTCGCGATCGGCTACGCGGTCACGTATCCGCTCGGCACGATCCTGTGCGCGATGCTGCTCGCCAACGTCCTGCCGAAGCTCTACAAGAAGGACCTCGCGGCCGAATCGGCCGTGCTGGCCAAGGAGCTGGACGCACCGGAGGACGACCCCGACCTGCACGAGGGCTACTACGAGGTCGTGCTGCGGGCCTACACGATCCAGCGCCCCGACATCGTCGGCCGCACCATCGACGACTTCGAGAAGCAGCAACAGCAGCTGGGCCACCGCATCTACCTCACGCGCGTGCGCCGCGACGGCCAGGTGCTCGACCACGACCAGCGGACGGTGCTGCGCGAGGGCGACGTCGTCGCGGTGAGCGCACTGCGCGGCTCCCTCGTCGAGTACGACGCCCGGACGCACATCGGCATGGAGACCGACGACGTCGAACTGCTCGGCTACGAGACGGAGACGCTGCACGTGGTGGCGTCGGAGAAGGCCCAACTGGGCAAGACCGTCGCCGAGCTGCGGCGCGAGCCGTTCATGGTCGGGGTCTACATCGACAAGATCTACCGGTCCGGTGCCGAGTTCCCCTACCGGCTCTCCACGAAGATCGAGCGCGGCGACACGCTCATCCTGACCGGGCCGCGACGCCTGGTGGACCCGGCCGGCGCCGCGATCGGCAAGCCGGTCCCCACCTCGTTCGCCACCGACATGATCTGGATCGGCCTCGGCATCTTCCTCGGCGGCTGCATCGGCATCCCCGCGCTGACCGTCTCCGGCGTGCCGATCTCGCTGTCCACCTCCGGCGGCGCGCTCATCATGGGCCTGGTCTTCGGCTGGATCCGCGGCAAGTACCCGACGTACGGCAACGTGCCGCCCGGCGCCCAGTGGTTCATGGACACGCTCGGCCTGTGCCTGTTCGTCGCGGTCGTCGGCATCAACGCGGGGCCGAGCTTCACCTCCGGCCTGTCGCAGGCCGGCTGGGGGCTGCTCGTCTTCGGCGCCGTGGCCACGGTGATCCCGCTGATCGTCGGCTTCCTCGTGGGCCACTACATCCAGAAGATCCGCTTCCCGATCCTGATGGGCGTCCTCGCGGGCGGCCAGACGACCACGGCCGCGATCGGCGCGATCAACGAGGCGTCCAGATCCCAGGTTCCGACGCTCGGCTACACGATCCCGTACGCCGTCGGGAACGTGCTGCTGACCATCTGGGGCGCCGTGATCGTCCTCCTCCACCACTGACCGTAAGGAAGCCACACCATGCCGAAGACGCCCCTCACCCGTGAGCAGATCCAGCACTACGCCCAGCTCTCCCCCTTCGAGCTGAAGAACGTCTTCATCGACCTGGCCAAGGAGGCGCAGGCCGACAAGCCGGGCCAGAAGGGCACCTCCAGCGTCCAGATGCTCAACGCGGGCCGCGGCAACCCGAACTGGGTGGCCACCGGACCCCGCGAGGCGTTCTACGCGCTGGGCTACTTCGCCCTGTCCGAGTCCCGGCGCGTGTGGACGGCCGACAACCTGGGAGGCATGCCGGAGAAGGACGGCTCGTACGAGCGCTTCGACACCTTCGTGCGCCGCCACCCGGACCTGCCGGGCATCGAACTCCTCGCCCAGTGCGTGCAGTTGGGCATCCAGCGGTTCGGGTTCGACAAGGACGCGTTCGTGCACGAGCTGACCGACAGCTCGGTCGGCGACAACTACCCGGTGCCGGACCGGATCCT
Source organism: Streptomyces sp. KL116D (assembly GCF_030766975.1). Taxonomy (NCBI): domain Bacteria; kingdom Bacillati; phylum Actinomycetota; class Actinomycetes; order Kitasatosporales; family Streptomycetaceae; genus Streptomyces; species Streptomyces sp. KL116D. The sequence goes on from NZ_JASERH010000136.1 coordinate 859,341, forward strand.
GGAGCACGTCCAGGAGATCGTGCGCGGCTACGTCGCGGACGAGATGTTCGACAAGAAGCCGCCGGCCGGGCAGATCTCGTACTTCGCGACCGAGGGCGGCACGGCCGCCATGTGCTACATCTTCGACTCGCTGATGAAGAACGGGATCCTGCACAAGGGCGACAAGATCGCGCTGATGGTCCCGGTGTTCACGCCGTACATCGAGATCCCCGAGCTCGACACGTACGAGTTCGACGTGACCTACGTCGAGGCCAGCATGTTCGCCGAGACGGGCGTGCGCGAGTGGCGCTACCCGGCCGAGGAGGTCGCCAAGCTGGCGGACCCGGAGATCAAGCTGGTCTGCCTGGTCAACCCGTCCAACCCGCCGTCCCTCGCGCTCAGCCGGCGGGTCGCGGACCAGATCAAGGACATCGTCGCGACGAAGAACCCGAACCTGCTGATCGTCACGGACGACGTGTACGGCACGTTCGTGGACGGCTTCCGCTCGATCGCCGCCGACCTGCCGCGCAACACGCTGCTCGTCTACTCGTACTCGAAGCACTACGGCTGCACGGGCTGGCGGCTCGGCGTCATCGGCCTGCACGACGACAACGTGATCGACGAGCAGATCAAGGCGCTCCCCGCGGCCGAGACGGAGCGGCTGAACAAGCGGTACGGCACGCTCACCCTGGAGCCGGAGAAGATCAGGTTCATCGACCGGCTGGTCGCCGACTCCCGGCAGGTGGCGCTCAACCACACGGCGGGCCTGTCGCTGCCGCAGCAGGTCATGCTCGCCCTGTTCTCGCTCTTCGACATGCTGGAGGAGGGCCAGGCGTACAAGGAGCGGATCCGTGCGATCGTCCGGCAGCGGCTCGAACTCCTGCTGGAGGGCTCGCAGATGAAGATCGCCGAGGACCCGGAGCGGGCCGGCTACTACATCGAGCTCGATCTGCTGGCGCAGGCGGAGCTGGAGCACGGGCAGGAGTTCGCGGCGTTCCTGGAGAAGAGCTACGAGCCCATCGACGCGCTGTTCCGCCTCGCCCAGCAGACGGGTGTGGTGCTCCTGAACGGCGGCGGCTTCGAAGGTCCCGAGTGGTCGGTGCGGGTCTCCCTCGCCAACCTGGACGACCTGGACTACCTGAAGATCGGCCACCACCTGCGGGCGATCTTCAACGACTACGCGCAGGAGTGGCGGGCCGCGCAGGCCTGACCGCGCAGGCCCGACCTGACACAGCCCCGGCCGGGTGGGGGACTCCGCAGAGCGCCGGCCGGGGCCGCGGCCCCCGTTCCTCGCAGTGGCTGGTCGAGCTAGTCGAAGGCCACGAAGGCCTTCTGGAAGGCGTTGGCACCCTGCTCGATCGACGAGCAGGTCGGGTCCGCCGAGTTCTTGGCGCCGCCGGCGCACTGCTTGTCACGGGTCGCCGACCACATCGACAGGCCGCCCAGGCCCTTCTCCTTGGCGAAGGAGACGAGCTGGGTGGCGTCGTCGACCTTGAAGACCTCGGACGCGACGTCGTTGACGCCGATCATCGGGGTGATCGCGACGGCCTTCCAGGCGGCCGCGTCCGACAGGCCGAGGGCCGACTTGATCTGCGCCTGCGTGGCGGTGGCGGCCTGCTCGGCGTAGGTGCCCATGTCGCCGCTGTACGAGCCGCCGTAGTCCATCGCCATGATGTTGACGAGGTCGGTGGCGACGCCGTTCTCCTTGGCGTTCTTGAGGAAGTTCACGCCGTCCGACGTCAGGCCCTCGGGCATGACGGGCAGGGTGAAGGAGACGTTCAGGTCGGGGTTGTCCTTCTGCAGCGTGGCGATGGCCTCGGCGCGCTTGGTGTTGTTGGCCGTGTCGGGCAGCGCGCCGCCCTCGACGTCGAAGTCGACCCTGGTGAGCTTGAACTGGTCGATGACCTTCTGGTACGCCGCCGCCAGGTCGGACGCCGAGGAGCAGGCCTGCGCGAGTTCGGTGCCGGAGGCGCCGCCGAAGGAGACGCGGACGTCGCCGCCCGCGGACCGCAGGTCGCCGATCTGCGCCGCGACCTCGTCGCTGCCGAGGTCGGTGACGCCGCCCCACTTCGGGACGCACGAGCCGCCCGAGGTGATGAAGGCGAGGTTGTACTCCTTCACGCCGGTGGCCTTGGACGAGGCGACCAGGTCGAACTTCGGGTACAGGGAGGTGTCGACGTACGGGGCGAATCCGGCGGCCGCCGTCGAACCCGAACCCGAACCCGAGCCGGAGGACGACGAGGCGGTCGGGCTCGCGGTGGCCGTCTCGCTCGGCTTCGCGGTGGTGGAGGCCGAGGCGGTCGGCGACGGGGTGGCCGTCTCTGTGGGGCGGCCGGACGGCTCGGGGGTCGCGCCGTCGTCGACGGAGCACTTGGTGTCGTTGATGAGACAGCCGGCCGGGTCGGCGTCACCGGTGACGACGAAGCCGACGGTCACGGCCTTGCCGGCCGCGATGCCCGCCTTGTCCCAGGAGGCGGCGGTGACGGTGACGTGCTGCCCGTCGGTCTTCGACTCGGCGTTCCACAGCGAGCCCAGCTTCGTGCCCGCCGGCAGGTCGAACTCCAGGGTCCAGTCGGCCTGGGCCTTGTCGGTGTCGTTCGTGATGACGTACTGCCCGGTGTAGCCACCGGACCAGCTGCTGGTCCTGGTGAACGCGGCGCCCACCGAGGCAGCCGACGCGCTCGACGCGAAGAGGAACCCGCCGCCGCCCACGACGGCCGCGGCGACGACGCCGCCTATCGCCTTGTTCCTGCCGCTGACCCTGCGCCGGTGCGTGCTGCTCATCACGTGCCTGCCTTAGCTGTACGGGGGTGGGGGTGCCCTGGGGGTAGGGCGCGGCAGCACGCTAGCGATCCGGAATCCGTCAATTCGGTCAACCGGGGCGGGGGTTGAGGATCTTAGGGTTGGCTTAAGGAAGGGATCGGGAGCGATTAAAGGTAGAGACCAGTCCTTTACGTTCCCGGCTCCGGTGTCCGCGTCCGCGCCGGGTCCCGGCCGGGGCCCTGGTGGCCCGCTGGTCGGTCTGGACCCAGATCCGCACCTCGGTGCCGCCGAGCACGGACGAGCCGATGCGCACGTCGCCGCCGGTGGACTCGGCGAGGCGCCGCACGATGTCCAGGCCGAGGCCGGTCGAGCCGTCGCTGCCCGAGCCCCGGCCGCGGGCCATCGCCGCCTCGGGGTCGAGGATGCCGGGGCCCGCGTCCGAGACGAGCACGATCACGGCGTCCTCGCCGCTGTGCACGTCGACCGCGAAGGCGGTGCCCTCCGGGGTGTGCCGGAAGACGTTGCCGAGCAGCGCGTCGAGGGCGGCCACCAATTCGCCGCGGACGACCGGGATGCGGACGGGCCGGTCGATCCCGGCGACCCGCACCTTGCGCCCCTCGTCCTCGGCGAGCGCCGACCAGAAGTCCATGCGCTCGCGGATCACCTCGGCGGCGTCGCAGCCGGCGCCAGGACCGGCCGCGGCGGTCTGCGGCTTGGCGTCCCTGGCCGTGCGGATGATGGTGTCGACCTCGCGCTCCAGCTGCTCGACGGCGACCCGGGTCTGCTCGGCGGCGGGCCCGTCCCCCAGCGAGGCGGCGTTCAGCCGGAGCACGGTCAGCGGGGTGCGCAGCCGGTGCGACAGGTCGGCGGCCAGCTCCCTTTCGTTGGCGAGCAGTTGGACGACCTGGTCGGCCATGGAGTTGAACGCGACGGCGGCGAGCCGCAGTTCGGTCGGCCCGTCCTCGGGCACCCGCGCGCCGAGCCTGCCCTCGCCGAGTTCGTGCGCGGCGCCGACGAGCCGCTGCGCGGGCTGCACCATGCGCACCCCGAGCCGGTCCGCGACCGCCACGGACCCGATGACGAGCGCGATGCCGACGCCCGCGAGCACGACCCACGCGGTCGTCACGCCGTTGGTGACCTCGGCCTCGGGGACGAACACCTCGACGACGGCGATCTTCACGGTGCTGATCGCGATCGGCTGCAGCCACACGGAGCCGCCGGGCACGTCGACGACGGTCGCCCGCCGGATGTCGAGGTCGTCGGCGTCGACCCGCTGCTCGCCGAGCCGGATGGCGGGGTTGCCGTCGGCGGCCGGGACGTACACGGACATCCGGTCGCCGTCGCCGGTCTGCGCGGTGGCGAGGGCGCGGGCGAGCTGGTCGCGGTCGGTGGTGATGGAGAGGGTGGGGCCGATGGCGACGGCGGTCCGCTCGGCGTTGGAGAACGCGCGGTCCCGGGCCATCTCCTTGATGACGAGCCCGAGCGGGACGGCGAACGCGACGACCACCATGGTCGTCACGGCCAGACAGACCTTGACGAGCGCCCACCTCACGGCGAGGCCTCCAGGCGCGGCGGCTCCAGCTTCACGCCGACGCCGCGCAGGGTGTGCAGATAGCGGGGCCTGGCGGCCGTCTCGCCCAACTTCCGGCGCAGCCACGACAGATGGACGTCGATGGTCTGGTCGTCCCCGTAGCTCTGCTGCCACACCTCGGCGAGGAGTTCCTTGCGGGGGACGACGACGCCGGGCCGCCCGGCGAGGAAGGCCAGCAGGTCGAACTCGCGGCGGGTCAGGTCGAGCCGGGCACCGTCCAGCTCGGCCTGCCGGCGCAGCGGGTCGATGGACAGGCCGCCGACCTGGAGGAGCCGCGAGGGCGGCTCGGCGGTGGCGCTCCCCCGCGAGCGGCGCAGCACGGCGGCCATCCGCGCGGACAGGTGCTCGGGCGAGAACGGCTTGGTCAGGTAGTCGTCGGCACCGTCGTTGAGCAGCCGGACGATCTCGGCCTCGTCGTCCCGCGCCGTGGCGATGATCACCGGTACGTCGGTGATGCCGCGGAGCATCTTCAGCGCCTCGGCCCCGTCCAGATCCGGCAGGCCGAGGTCGAGGATCACCACGTCGAACCGGAAATGAGCGACCTCGCGCAGCGCCTCCAGGGCCGTGCCGACGCTGCGCACGGTGTGTGCCGCGTCGGTCAGGTGCCGGATGAGGGCCGAGCGCACGAACTGGTCGTCCTCGACCACGAGCACACTTGCCATGGGCGGCACCGTACGCCATCCGGACGTTTTCAGGCCTCCCCCGGGTGACGGTGGACCGTACGGGACACGGGTGGCGGGTGTGGTGCAGTATGGCCCGCGATGCAACCGACGCTCTCCTCGCCCCCACCGACGCCGACGCCGGAACCGCCCCGGGCACCGCGGTCGGTCCGCCGGGGGCTGGTGCACTCGGTCGCGTGGCTGCTCGCCACCGGGGCCGCGGTGACGCTGTCGTGGTGGGGCGTGCACACGGTGATGTCCGGCACGGCGTACGACCCGCCGCAGGCGCTGCCGGTGATGGCCACGGACGACGGGGACGCGGCGTCGCCGGTCTCCTCGTCCACGCACCGTCCGGAGCCGTCGCCCTCGGCGTCGTCCTCCGCGGCGTCGTCGAAACCGTCCCGGTCGGCGTCGAAGTCCGCCACGCCCGGCCCGAAGCCGTCGCCCACCACGCGCTCCTCGTCACCCGGCACCGCCTCGTCCGGCACCGTGAAGAGCTACGCGACGACGGGCGGGCGCGCGGTCTTCGACCTCGGGACGTCGTCCGCGACGCTGGTCTCGGCGACCCCGGCCTCGGGCTGGTCGGTGCAGGTGTGGAAGCAGACCACGTGGATCCGGGTCGAGTTCACGTCCGGCGCGGACAAGGTGTCGGTGTTCTGCACGTGGCACGACCACGCGCCGACGGTGGAGATCGCGAAGTACTGAGCCCTCACCGGGACGGGGCCCTCACCGGAACACGGACGGCGGCGGTGCCGGGGAGGCCTTGGCCGCCGCGTCCACGACGGGCACCGCCCCGCCCGTGAAGTCCGCCAGCGCCTTCCCGTGCTCGACCCGCCCCGGATGCGGGTCCCCCGCCGCGCGCCGGGTCAGCTCGGTGACCGGCAGGGGCTGCGCGGACGCCACCAGGACCGCGTTCCCGAACCGCTTGCCGCGCAGCACGGTCGGGTCGGCGACCAGGGCGAGCTCGGGGAAGACGGCGGCGGCCGTGGCGATCTGGGCGCGCAGGTGCGCGAGGGGCGGCCCGTCGGCGAGGTTGGCGACGTAGACGCCGGTGGTCCGCAGCACGCGGCGCACCTCGGTCAGGAACTCCGTGCTCGTCAGGTGGGCCGGGGTGCGGGCCCCGCTGAACACGTCCGCGACGAGGACGTCGGCCCAGTCGTCGGGCAGCTTGGCGAGGGCCTCGCGGGCGTCGGCGGTGCGGACGCGGATCCGGGCGCCGGGGTCCAACGGCAGGGTGGCGCGCACGAGTTGGACGAGCGGGCCGTCGCGTTCCACGATCTGCTGCGTGGAGCGGGGGCGGGTGGCGGCGACGTAGCGGGCCAGTGTGAAGGCGCCGCCGCCGAGGTGCAGGGCCTGCACCGGGCGGCCCTGGTCGGCGGCCAGGTCCAGGACGTGGCCGATCCGCCGCTGGTACTCGAAGGAGAGGTGCGTCGGGTCGTCGAGGTCGACGTGGGACTGCGGGGCGCCGTCCAGGAGCAGGGTCCAGGCGGCCGGGCGGTCCCGGTCGGGTATCAGCTCGGCGAGCCCGCCGTCGACGCTCTCCACGACGGGCTCCCGGGCCCCTCGGCCCCCACCGTCGCTGCTGCGCCCCTGCTTGCGTGACCTCGCCATTCGCCCATTATCGACGGGTGGCGGCGCATCGGCCCAGCGGCGGTCCCCGCGACGGTCTCAGCGGCGGTCTCAGCGGCAGTTGTCGGCGGCCTCGATCAGCCGGGCGGCCTCGTCCAGGGCGGCCCGCAGCACGGCCGGGTCGGTGACCAGGTCGCCGCTCTCCTCGCCGGGCGGCAGCAGCCATCCGGTGCCCTCGACCGGCGGCGGGGCGGAGACCGCGCCGAACGCGAGCCCGCGGCCCTCCGTGTGCGTACAGGCGCTGCCCGGGACGTCCCAGCCGTCGGCGGTGCCGGGCGGCACGAGGAAGCCGAGGGTGTCGCCGCCGCCGTCGTGCAGCACGGGACCGACCGTCTCCGTGCAGCCCCTGCGCAGGATGTCGACCGCCTCCAGGCCCTGCCGCGATGGCACCGTGACCAGATCGCAGGCGCCGGGCGGCTGCTCGCTGCGCTCCTCGGTCGGACGGTGTTGCGCTGTCGACGTCATGGGCTGTGCCGCGTCCAACACGTCGGCCCCTCCTCGTGTCCCGAGTGTCCCGATGGGGTTTCGCCGCATGGTTCAACGCACGAGGCTGTCAAGGGCTACGGCGGCACGCCGCCGCAAAGGATGGCACTTCATGGCGGATCGTGGGTGAGATATCCGGTTTGTAGCCAAACCCTGCGTGTCGCGTCCGTCACAGCCGGTACCTTCGAGCCTCGCCGGAACAAGGGAGTTGGCGGCCGGCGGCCCCAACTCCCGTGGCATCCGGCACGGTTCGCACGGGAGGACCCCGCTCATGACGTCGTCTCCGTATGTCTCGGCGCCACCGTCCCCACGGCCGAACCTCGCCTTCCGGGAGTTGCGCGGGCAGCGCTCGCCGGGCGAGTTCGCGGCCGCGGTACGGCGTGCGGCCCGGGAGATCGGCGAGCGGGTCAGCTGCGACGCTCGCTACATCGGACGGGTGGAGGCCGGCGAGATCCGCTGCCCCAACTACGCGTACGAGCGGGTGTTCCTGCACATGTTCCCCGGCCGGACGCTGACGGACCTGGGGTTCGCCCCCCGCTCCGCGGTGCGCGGCCGCGGCACGCGCCCCGCCGTCGCCACTGCCGAACCGCAGCACACGCATCACACGTACGACGAGGAGAGCGACGTGCGACGTCGCGCATTCATGACCGGCATGACCGGTTCCACGGCCACCGTGGCCGTCGCCACCCTGACGCCCTTCGGGGCGCCCCTCGCCCCCGGCGAGGCCGCCCACCACCCGGCGCGGGCCGGGATCGGCGCGGTGGAGGAGGCGATCCGGCGGATCCGGCTGCTCGACGACCGGCACGGCGCGGACGGCCTGTACCGGCGGGCCGCCACGCCCCTGCGGACCGCCTTCGAACTGCTCGACGCGGGCACCGCGCAGCGCGACGTCACCGAGCGACTGCAGACCGGGGCGGGTGAACTCGCCATCTCCGTCGGCTGGTTGGCGCACGACTCGGGCCGCTTCGACGACGCGCGCTCGCACTACGCGGAGGCGCTCGCGACGGCGCGGATGGCGGGCGACGAGGCGCTGGAGGCGCACGCGTTCTGCAACACGGCGTTCCTCGCGCGCGACGCGGGCCGCCCGCGCGAGGCCGTACGGGCGGCGCAGGCGGCGACCCGGGTGGCCGCGGGCAGCGGCTCGCCGCGCCTGCTGTCGCTGCTCGCGCTGCGGGAGGCGGGCGGCTGGGCGGGGCTCGGTGACCAGCGGGCGTGCGAGCGGTGTCTGGCGCGGGCGCAGGCGTTGTTCGCGCGGGGGGCGTCGGAGGCGGATCCCGAGTGGATGTCGTTCTACGGCGAGGCCGAGCTGGAGGGGCTCGAGGCGCAGTGCTGGTCCGCGCTCGGGAACTGGGACCGGGCGGCTCGGCACGCGCGGCGTGCCGCCGCGCTCCAGGATCCGCACTTCACCCGCAACATGGCGTTGTACACGGCCGAGTTGGCGGACGATCTGGCGCGGGCCGGTCAGCCGGACGAATCCGCTGCCGCGGGGGCGCGGGCGCTGGGCCTGCTCCGTGACGTCCGCTCGTCGCGCATCGAGTCGATGCTGGCGACGACGGCGCGCGTCCTGCTGCCGCACCGGCGGGCGGCCGGGGTGGCGGCCTTCCTCGAATCCCACGCGGCGTCCCGCCGCTAGCCGCCGTATGACGGGCGCGGGTCGGTGAGGGCTGGCCGCGCAAACACGGCTACGCGCCGTGACCACAACCGCTCGTTCACCGACTGCCGGCCGGTGGGCTTCTCGCGCAGTTCCCCGCGCCCCTAAAAACACGGCTACGCGCCGCGACAACAACCGTCCGCTCACCGAGTGCGGCCCGGTGGGGGCTTCTCGCGCAGTTCCCCGCGCCCCTGGAAGGCATGCGCTGCGCGCAGCCTTCCCCCGCCGGGGAGATGCCGCCCGAAGGGCGCATCTCAGGGGCGCGGGGAACTGCGCGACCAGCCCCCACACACCCGCAGACACAGTCGAGTTTCCAGGGGCGCGGGGAACTGCGCGAGCAACCCCCACACACCCGCAGACACAGTCGGGTTTTCAGGGGCGCGGGGAACTGCGCGAGCAACCCCCACACACCCGCAGACACAGTCGGGTTTTCAGGGGCGCGGGGAACTGCGCGACCAGCCCCCACCGGCCCGCAGCCCGCAGCGAAACAGGGACCCGGCAGATCCGCACCGGGGTCCGGTCAAGCCGCCGCCAGGTGACCCGTTTCGTTCCAGGATTCGAGCGCCGGCTCCCCGTACGCCCACCCCAGTACCGACAGCGACGTCGGGTTGAGCCGGATGCGGGAGGCGAAGTCGAGCGGGAGGCCGAGCCAGCGCGCCCCGATCGACCGCAGGATGTGCCCGTGGGCGAACACCAGCACGTCCCGCTCGGCGCCCCGCGCCCACGCCACGACCTCATCGGCCCGAGCCGTCACCTCGGCCAACGTCTCACCCTCCGGAACCCCGTCCCGCCAGATGAACCACCCGGGCCGCAGCTCCTGGATCTGAGCCGGGGTGAGCCCCTCGTACGCGCCGTAGTCCCACTCCAGGAGCGCGTCCCACGCGACGGCCCGGTCCCCGAACCCCGCCAGCTCGCACGTCTCGCTCGCCCGCGCCAGCGGCGAGGTGCGCACCTCGACCCCGGCCAGACCGTCGTACGGGGCGTGCCGCAACCGCTCGCCGAGCAGCTTCGCGCCGCGTCGGCCCTCTTCCAGGAGCGGGATGTCCGTCCTGCCGGTGTGGCGCCCGGACAGGGACCATTCCGTCTGTCCGTGCCGGGCCAACAGGATGCGCGGTGCCATGATCGGGCCCTTTCACAACTTCAGGGATGAACACGATGAACACGGGGCAACAGCAGATGTCACCCGTTCCATCATCCCGCAACAGGAACGCCGAGGGTCCGCCGGGCAACCCGCCGGCTGATCTCAGCGTCTACGAGGGTCAGGGGTCACCCACACAGGCCCCCGTGAACGCCGTAGGGTGACCGAGTGGCCGGAGGCCGCCGAACGAGGAAAGAGGGGGAGCGGCCCGCATGTCGCAGACCGACGACGCACCTTGCACGGAGGCGATACCGGGCGCCCGGCTCCGATGGTGGACCGAGCTGCCGCTGATCGTCCTGGTGTACGGCGCGTACTCGGCGGGCCGGCTGCTCGCCCGCGGCGACGTGAGCACGGCCGTCGACCACGGCCTCGCGATACTCCGGGCCGAGAAGGCAGTCCGGCTCAACCTCGAACACCCGCTGAACCGACTCTTCACGCGCGAGGCCTGGATCGGCGTACCCGCCGACTTCTGGTACGCCTCGCTGCACTACCTGGTCACCCCGCTGATCCTGGTCTGGCTCTTCCGCCGCCGCGCCACCGTCTACCGCGCGGCCCGCACCTGGCTGATGACCTCCACGCTGATCGGTCTGATCGGCTTCACCCTGCTGCCGACCTGCCCGCCCCGGCTGCTCAGCCAGGGCCACGGCTTCGTCGACACCATGGCCCAGTACAGCTCGTACGGCTGGTGGGGCGGCGCGGCGAGCGCGCCCAAGGGCCTGGGCGGGATGACGAACCAGTACGCGGCGATGCCCAGTCTGCACGTCGGGTGGGCGCTGTGGTGCGGGATCATGCTGTGGCGCCACGGCCGCAGCCCGTACGCGAAGGCCGCGGGCGTCGCCTATCCCCTCATCACGACGATCGTCGTGATGGGCACCGCCAACCACTACTTCTTCGACGCGCTCGCCGGTGTCGCGGTGATGGGCGTGGGCCTGCTGCTCACGAAGCCGGTGATGCGGCTGGCGGCACGGATCAAGGACCGGGTGAACACGGTGCTCGCGGGCGGCTCGGCGACAGCCCCTTCCGCCACACGTTCCTCGATTGTCAGTGGAGAGTGCCAGACTTCCCCGGGTGAGCGAATTCCCCGACAGCGCAAGGCCGCCGCACCGCACGACTCAGGCGACGGGGCTGCGGCGCCGGCTCGCTGAGCTGCGCGGCCCGGACCATCCGCCGCGTCCGCTGGACGCGCGCGCCCTCGCCGCGCTCGCGGCGAACCCGGGGTGCGACCGCCGTGCGCTGATGGACGGCGCGGGGGTGGACAAGGCGCTGCTCGCCGACGCCCTCGGCGCCCCCTCGGCGTTCGGCCAGTCGCAGTTCGCGCTGGCCCGGGGCAATGTGTTCGAGGCGCGGGTGAAGGCCGACGGCGGCGCGGAGCTGCTGCGGCTGGTGCACGCGCGGGTGGGCGGCGCCGGCGACCCCGAGCCGGTCCCCGAGCTCGTCCGGGCCCCCGATCTGTCGGCGGCCGGGCCCGAGGGCCGCACCGCGCGCACGGCGCTCGCCCTGCGCGAGGCGGTGCAGGCACCGGGCACGTGGACGTTCCTCGACCACCCGATGGTGGCGCTCGACGTGGCGGGCAGCCCGGCGTTCCTGGAGCCGGACGCGGTGGTGGTGCATCCGGACGGCAGCTGGACGGTCGTCGAGATCAAGTCGTTCCCGATGATCGACGGCGCGGCGGACCCGGCGAAGGTGGGTGCGGCGGCCCGTCAGGCGGCGGTGTACGTGCTGGCCCTTGAGCAGGTCGCGGCCCGGCTGCCCGAGGCGTCGCCGGTGGTCAGGGACCGGGTGGTGCTCGTCTGCCCCAAGGACTTCAGCAACCTTCCGGCCGCGTCCGCCGTGGACGTGCGCAAGCAGTTGTCGGTGACGCGCCGCCAGCTGACCCGCCTCACCCGGATCGAGGACATCGCGGCGGCGCTGCCGCCCGGCACCGCCTTCGACCCGGCGCTGCCCGCCGCCGAACTGCGGGCCGCTGTCGAGTCGGTCCCCGCGACGTACGCGCCGGAGTGCCTGGCCGCGTGCGAGCTGGCGTTCCACTGCCGCGACCGGTCGCGCGCGGCGGGCGCGGTGACGGCGCTGGGCCGTCCGCTCCGCGCCGAGCTGGGCGGTCTGACGACGGTGGACGCGGTGCTCGCCGCCGCCCGTGGCGAGTCGGGCGATCCGGCGGATCCGACGGTGGCGGCGCTGCGGCGCGCGGCCGCCCTGCGCGCGGAGGCCCTGGAGGGCGCCCGGTGCTGACCCCGTACGTGACCGGCCCGCGCACGGCGTGCGGGGTGTGCAAGGAGATCGTCCTGTGAGCCTGATCGACCACTTGGCCCGCCTGGAGGCCACCGCGTCCGGCCGCGCCCAGCCCACGGCCACCGTCCGGCACCGGCACCTGTCGCAGCGCCCGCTGGTCCTGGTCCCGCTCACCACCGCGGGCGAGACCGGCGCCCCGCTCGGCGCGCTGGTCGGCACCGAGCGCACGTCGCCGCGGCTGCTGGTCGTCCCGCAGCCCCGCGACCGCGATCTGCGCTTCACGTTCCTGACGCAGCTCGCGGAGTCGGTGCTGCCGTACATCGACACGTTCGCCGCCGACGTCGAGGCCGCCGAGCGCAGCGAGACCGATCCGGAGACCGGCAAGAAGGTCAAGGTCGAGGTCGAACTGTGCGCGGACGCGCCCCAGTTGATCGTGCCGAGCCGCGCGGGCATCGAGTTCGTCCGGCTCCTCGGCCGCTCGATGCGCTTTCGCCGCACGGCGGAGCAGGACCCGGAGACGCCGTACCCGGCGCCGCCGCACGTGCCGCTCCTCGGCCGCTGGCTGACGCACTACGGCGAGCGGGCCAGGGTCCCCGGCTCCGCGCTCCTCCTGGCGATGACGGACCTGCTCTCCCACCACTGGGCGACGGGCCAGTCGAGCCTGGAGGACCAGCACCTGGGCGCGCTGCTCGCCTGGATCGACGCGGCGGAGGGCACGTCGGGCGCCGAGGCCGCGCTCCGCGCCGAGCTGGGCCGCGACGCCCGGGGCCAGCTCCTGTGCCCGCCGGCGGGCCCGGCCACGGACCCGGCGTTCGACAACAAGCTGCTGGCGCCCGCGATCGAGCGTTACGACCGGGCGCGTACGAGGCTGGCGGCCACGGAGGACGCGATCGAGGCGGACGGCCGGCTGGCCGAACTCACGGCGGCGGAGCGGGAGATCCACGCCCTGGTCGAGTCGCGCACCCGGCCGACGTGGGACGCGGTGTGGCGCGGTCTCGACCTGCTGTGCACACTGCCCGAGGGCGGGTACGCGGCCGAGCGCTGGACCCGCGACCGCTGGTCGTTCACCGGCCACCGGGACCGGGTGGCGGCGGGCGAGCCGCCGCAGCCGCGCCGCGACGACGCGGTGACCGCGGCGAACAAGCTGGCGACGCGGGAGCGCGAGCAGGCCCGCCTGGACGCGCAGGAGGCACTCGACGACCCGCTGGTGATGGCGGGCCGGCGGCTGGCCGGTGAGGCGTTCGCGGGCGAGGTGACCGAGGTCGTGGCGGCGTACAACGAGAAGAAGCGCCCGCGCCCGCTGATCACCGTGCGCACGGACGACCGGCCGCACCTCGGGGAGCGCGTGAAGGTGTTCCGCTCCCTCGAAGGCAAGCCGCAGAGCGCCGAGTTCGTGGCGTACGAGGACGCGGCGGACGGGGGCGGCGCGGTGGTGCTCCGGGTGCTGGACAAGATGGGGCGCGGCAAGGAGCCGGAGGACGGGTCCGTGCCGCGGAAGGGGGACCGGGTGTGCTGGACGCTGTTCGAGCACGAGCAGCGGGTGGGCCCGAAGCTGCCGGAGCCGGAGCTCACGCCGTGGACGCACGGGGGGCCGCCCGGTGCGGGGGCCGAGACACCGGACGCGGTGACGTCGGAGGACATCCTGTGAGCAGCACGGCCATCACCGAGCCCGGGGCCGGGACCGGAACCGAGACCTTCGACCCGGGTGCCGCGGCGACCCGGGCCACCGACGCGATCCTCCACGACACCCTGCACGGCGACGCGCGCGGCGTGGTCGTGGACTCGCCGCCCGGCGCCGGGAAGTCGACGCTGGTCGTGCGGGCCGCGCTCGAACTCGCGGACGCGGGCCGCCCGTTGATGATCGTGGCACAGACGAACGCGCAGGTCGACGATCTGGTGCTGCGGCTGCACGAGAAGAACCCCGAGCTGCCGGTGGGCCGGCTGCACAGCAGTGACCCGGACGCGTACGACAAGGCGCTCGACGATCTGGCGCAGGTGCGCACCTCCACGAAGGTGGGCGATCTCGCGCCGCTGCCGGTCGTCATCTCGACGGCGGCGAAGTGGGCGCACGTGAAGGCGGACGACGCCGGGGGGCCGTGGCGGCACGCGATCGTCGACGAGGCGTACCAGATGCGCTCGGACTCGCTACTGGCCGTGGCCGGGCTGTTCGAGCGGGCGCTGTTCGTGGGCGACCCGGGGCAGTTGGACCCGTTCTCGACCGTGGGCGCGGACCAGTGGGCGGGCCTGTCGTACGACCCGTCGGCCTCGGCGGTGGCGACGCTGCTCGCCCACAACCCGGAGCTGCCGCAGCACGAACTCCCGGTGTCCTGGCGGCTTCCGGCGTCGGCGGCGCCGCTGGTGTCGGCCGCGTTCTACCCGTACACGCCGTTCCGCAGCGGCACCTCCGAGGGCGACCGGCTGCTGGACTTCCGCGCTCCGTCGGACGGTTCGGGGCCCGACCGGGTCATCGACGAGGCCGCGCGCGCCGGCTGGGGCCTGCTCGAACTGCCCGCCGCGCACACGCCGCGCACGGACCCGGAGGCGGTGCGGGCCGTGGCCCTCGTCGTGCGGCGGCTGCTCGACCGGGACGGGGTGACGGTGTCGGAGCGCGGGCCGCAGGAGGTGCCGCTGACCGCGGACCGGATCTGCGTCGGCACGGCCCACCGCGACCAGGCGGCGGCGGTGCGGGCGGCACTGGCGGAGCTGGGCGTGCGGGACGTCACCGTGGACACGGCGAACCGGCTGCAGGGCCGGGAGTTCGACGTGACGGTGGTCCTGCACCCGCTGTCGGGCCGGCCTGACGCGACGGCGTTCCACCTGGAGACGGGCCGGCTGTGCGTGCTCACGTCACGGCATCGGAACGCGTGCATCGTGGTGTGCCGGGCGGGCGTCTCCGCCCTCCTGGACGAGCATCCGTCGGCGGAGCCGGTCCAGTTGGGCGTGACGGTGAAGTTCCCGGACGGCTGGGAGGCGAACCACTCGGTGCTGGCCCGGCTCGCGGAACACTGGGTGACCTGGCAGCCGTGAGCGCCGGGTGTGGCGGTCTTGCGCGCCGCCGGACAATGGAAGGTGGCCCGGGCTACGAACCACGGGTCGCACCACTCCCGCAACAAGGAGGAACCACCATGGCGGAGCCCGAGCGGCCCCGTAGCTCGCAGCCGCGGCTGCGGCCCGCCCCGCTGATCTTCGAGCCCGCGGAGGCCGCCGCCGACCCGGAGCACTTCTTCGACCTGGAGTCCATCGAGGACCCCCGCGAACTGCTGACGCGGGCCACCGAGCTGACGCACGCGTTCCGCGCGGCGACGGACCGGTCCGTCGAGTTCCAGGCGATCGCGGCCGCCCAGCTCGCCGACCCGCGCCGGTTCGACCGGCTGACCACCGCGGACATCGCCGAGCGGGCGCAGTGGACCGAGGACTATGCGAAGAAGATGGTCGAGTTCGGCCGTGACCTGCTGCGCGGCGGCGCCGAGCAGGCTCCTTGATCACTCCATAAAGATCATTTGGCATATGCCAGAGGGGCAAGATACTCCACCCCGCCCCTCCCTGTCCCGATTTCCCGCAACCCTGGGGAGCCGCACCCTCACGCCCTGTAGATGTAGTCGACATGAGCACCGCACACCCCCACTTCGCCCCCGCCCCCCACGACCGGTTCGACGTCTCCGGCGTCACCCCCGAGGGCGCTGCCTGGCTCGCCTCCGCAGGAACGTATCCGCGCTCGACCGTCGCCCACTGGGAGTCCCGCCCCACCGCCCCCGTGGTGCTGCCCTGCGGGTCCGTCTTCGACGTGGTGAACGTGCCCGCGATCTTCGGCCGGCGGATGTTAGACCGGCTCTGGGACGAGGGCCCCGGCTCCGGCCCCGTCGCCTCGCACCGCGGCCGGATGCTCCTGTTCACGGCGCCGGGCACGGCCCAGCGGCTCCCCTCGCTGCTCCAGTGGGAGGAGTGGGGCCCCGCGGTGCCGCCGCTCCTGTGCCACGGCTCCGGCGACGCGGTCACGGTCCCCGCCCCCATGACCCGCGCCACCCCCGCCGACCAGCGCCTCGAGTCCCGCTGGGTGGTGGCCCCCGACACCCGCCACCCCTGGCTGCCGGGCCCGGAGGTCCTCCTCTGGGCCTGCGTCCGCGCGGCCCGCGCCACGGTGCGGATATCGATTTTTCCCTCCGCCGATCAGGATGCTAAGGTCTACGACGTCAGCAGGCGCCGCTAGCTCAGTTGGTTAGAGCAGCTGACTCTTAATCAGCGGGTCCGGGGTTCGAGTCCCTGGCGGCGCACGTTGTCGGTGGCGGGATGTGTTCGCGGAAAGCGCGAACCGTCCCGCCACCGTTGTTTTTGCCCGGCTGCGCCGCGCGCAGTGGGGGCTCCGCCACCCACACCCCCGCAAGCCGACGCACCCCGGGAAACGCCCCGCCAAGGGGCGCGGGGAACTGCGCGACCAGCCCCCACCAGCCGTCAGCCGAAGACCACCCCGCCTCCCGCAAGCCAACAACACCCGGCGCACGCCCCACCCAGGGGCGCGGGGAACTGCGCGACCAGCCCCCACCCGCGGTCAGCCGAAGAACACCGGACCGGACCGGACCGAACCGGTCAGCCCGTCGTCACCTTGACCGTCCAGGCGCCGGAGGCTGTACGGTCCTCCGCCTCGATGCGGATGTTCTCCCCCGGCACCGTGAAGCTCTCCCCCAGCCCGACAGGCGCATCGGCGAGCGGCGGATACACCGAGTCCCCGTAACAGGCCTCACTGTCCGGATGGGCGTCGAGGACCTGGACCGGCCCTCCTCCGGAGGAGGAGTCGCTGCGGATCCGGTAGACCAGCACCCCCTGCGTACAGGTCGCACTGTCATTCCCCCCGGCCCCCCGCGCCTCCAGCGCGACCGCACTGGACGGCCCCGTACGGACGACGGCCAGCTTGGTGCCGCCCCCCGTACCGAACGGCGCCCCCGCCGCCCGCGGCGCCGTGCTCAGCGGCTCCAGCGTCAGCCGCGTCACCCCGGTCCGCGTCACGCACGCCACCTGCCGCGGGTCCAGCCACCCCAGCTTCCACTTGTGCCAGCCGAAGAAGTCCGGCGCGAGCCCGAACTGGCTGCCCATGACGTCCCAGTCCCCGACGTACGTGTCCCAGTCGCCCTTGCCGTCGGACGGCCGGTGGTACAGGTCGGGGAGGTCGAAGACGTGACCCGTCTCGTGGGCCAGCACGTTGCGGTCCGGCGGATGCTGCTCGAAGACCGTGACGATGCGCCGGATGTCGGTGCCGTCGGCCCGCATCGGCCGGTCGAAGTTCACGACCTTCGTCGCGTCCGAGTCGACGCCCGGCGCGTCCGGGTCGGCGACGAAGTAGACGATGTCGTACTTGCTGAAGTCGGTGTGCGCGTCCGCCGCCTTCAGGGCGTCGCGCAGGTACGCGCTGCGGTTCGCCGCGTTCCAGTCACGCTGTATCGCGTACGTCGTCGAGTCCTGCGGCATCTCGATCCACTCGCGCTGCGGGTGCGGCACCAGGTGGAACTTGCCGTACGAGGCGCGGTCGAAGAACCGGCTGGTGGCCGGGAAGTAGTCGGCCGTCAGCTCCGCGGGCGTGGTCAGCGGACGCGAGTCGGGGAACGAGAGGAACACCATCACCGCGTCGAGGGTCCGCTCGGGCCTCGGGTACGCCGTGTTCCAGGTGTCCAGTCCCTCGGAGTGGTGGGCCGGGGTGCGCTCCAGGGCGCAGGGGCCCGCGTAGGGGGCGGCGACCGCGGGGCCCGCGACCAGACCTGTGGCGGCCAGGGCGGTGAGAGCGGTCAGCGCCGCGGCGACGGTGCGCAGGCGGGGCTTGTCCACTCCCCCGAGTGGCTGCGGACGCGGCAAGTCGACCTCCGGGAGGGGAATGCGGGACACCCCACCCAGACTGTGGGTGTTTGTAGCGTTTCGCCCTGTTTATCTGGCCCGGATGAGTGAGCCGACGACACCCCGAGCGGTCACAGAACGTCACACGTGATCGAGGTGTGCAAGAACCGCGCTCCCTCACGAGCAGAAACGATCTGCCGTAGCGGAGTTCGACCATCCGGAACCTGCCCGCACCGTGGACAAGGCTGGATGGGCCGTCCGACCTGCCTCTATGATCGGCACACTTTCCTGCCGGGACCCGGCTGCACCAGACCACGCAACCAGACGACGCACTGCGGGAGCGAGCGGTGAGCGCACAGCCCGATGGGCCCACGACCGCGACGGAAGCGTCTCCACCAGGCCCGCGGGTCGAAGTCCTCACGGAGCGTGGCCGCACCGCGGTGAGCGGCCGGAGCTCCGCCTACGACGCGGCCTTCCTCGCCGCACCCCTGGCCATGCTGGTCGTCGACCGTGCCGGCCTGGTCGTCGGCGCCAACACCGCGGCGCTCGTCCTGCTGCGCGGCGAGGGCACCGAGCCGCTCACCGGCCGCGTCGCCGCCGATCTGCTCGACCTCTCCTCCGACCCGCGCACCTGGCACGCGTACCACGAGGTGCTGCGCGGCCGGGAGGCGCGGCTGTCCCGGACCCGCCGCATCAAGCACGCGGCGGGCCACTCCCTGTGGGTACGGGTGACGGTGTCGCCGGTGCCGGGCGCCGAGGTCGTCCTGCTCTCGCTCACCGACATCAGCGCCCGCCGTGAACTCCAGGCCCGGCTGCGGCACTTGCAGATGCACGACCCGGTGACGAAGCTGGCGAACCGGGCCCTGTTCTTCGAGCGGCTGTCGGCCGCCCTGGAGGCGGGGGCGTACGAGGGCACGGGCGCCACCGGCCGGGTCGGGCTGTGCTACCTCGACCTCGACGGCTTCAAGGCGGTCAACGACACCCTCGGCCACCACGTCGGCGACCGGCTGCTCGCGGCCGTCGCCCAGCGGCTCACGCACTGCGCGGACCGGGCCGGGCACGCCGCGGGCGCACCGCTGGTGGCCCGGCTCGGCGGCGACGAGTTCGCGCTGCTCGTGGAGGACTCGACCGGTACGGAGCAGGTGGCCGCGCTGGCGGAGGCCGCGCTCAAGGCGCTCCAGGAACCCTTCGACCTGTCCGGCCGGCGGCTGTCGGTGTCGGCGTCGATCGGTGTCGTGGAGCGGCACGTCGCGGAGACGACGAGCACGGGTCTGATGCAGGCCGCCGACACCACGCTGTACTGGGCGAAGGCCGACGGCAAGGCCCGCTGGACGCTCTTCGACCCGGAGCGCAACGCGCACCTGATGACCCGGCAGGCCCTCTCCTCGGGGCTGCGGCCCGCCGTCGAGCGCGGCGAGTTCGTCCTGGAGTACCAGCCGCTGGTGCGGCTGGAGGACGGGCGGCTGCGCGGGGTGGAGGCGCTGGTGCGCTGGCGGCACCCGCAGTTCGGGCTCCTGACGCCGAATCGGTTCATCGGGCTCGCCGAGGAGGACGGGTCCATCGTGCAGCTGGGGCGGTGGGTGCTGCGGACCGCGTGCGCGCAGGCGCGGCGCTGGCAGCTGGAGCACCCCGGGGTGCCGCCGGTCTTCGTGAGCGTGAACGTGGCGGTGCGCCAGGTGTGGGACTCGGATCTGGTGGCCGATGTGGCGCAGATCCTGGAGGAGACCCAACTGGCGCCGGAGCTGCTGCAGTTGGAGCTCACGGAGTCGGCGGTGATGGGCTCGGCGGGGCGGCCGCTGCAGGCGCTCCAGGCGCTCAGCGACATGGGGGTGCACATCGCCATCGACGACTTCGGCACCGGCTACTCGAACCTCGCGTACCTGAGCCGTCTGCCGGTGTCCGTGCTGAAGCTGGACGGCTCGTTCGTGCGCGGGTTCCAGGACGGCGGGGACACGCCGTCGGACCCGGCGGACGCGGTGATCGTGGAGGCGATGGTGCAGCTGGCGCACCAGCTCGGCCTGACCGTGACCGCGGAGTGCGTGGAGACGGCCGAACAGGCCGACCGGCTCCGCCGGATCGGCTGCGACACGGGACAGGGCTGGCTGTACTCGCGGCCCGTGGCGGCGGAGCGCATCGCCGGGATGCTGGCGGAGCGTTAGCACCGGCCGGGCCCGGCGGGGCAGCACGAAGGCGCCGCCCGTGCGGGGCGGCGCCTTCGTCGTCCGGCCGGTGTCAGGCCGTCGGCAGCCCGTAGGCGTCGGCGATGAGTTCGTACGAGCGCAGGCGCACGTCGCCGCTGTGGGCGTTGGCCGTGAGCATCAGCTCGTCGGCGCCGGTGCGCTTGTGGAGGTCGTCGAGGCCGGAGCGGACCTCGTCGACGGTGCCGTGGATGACGTTCGCGTTCCAGGTGCGGATGAAGTCGCGCTCCATCTCGTTGAACTGGTGGGCCTCCGCCTCCTCGGGCGTCGGGACCAGACCCGGGCGGCCGGTGCGCAGGCGGACCATGTTGAGGGCGGCGGCCATCACCTGGCGGCGGGCCTCGGTGCCGTCGTCGTCGGTCGCGAGCGCGGAGACGCCGATGAGGGCGTACGGCTTGTCCAGCACCTCGGAAGGCTGGAAGGACTCGCGGTACAGGTCGAGCGCCGGGATCGTGTTCTGCGCCGAGAAGTGGTGGGCGAACGCGAACGGCAGGCCGAGGACACCGGCGAGGCGGGCGCTGAAGCCGGAGGAGCCGAGCAGCCACAGCGGCGGGCGGTGCGGGTCCTGGACGCCGCCGGGCGAGGTGGCCTGGACCGGTCCGGGGACCGCGTGGATGCGGGCGTAGGGGTGACCGTCGGGGAAGTCGTCGTCGAGGAAGCGGGTCAGCTCGGCGAGCTGCTGCGGGAAGTCGTCCGCGCCCTCGTTCAGGCGGTCGCTGCGGCGCAGGGCGGCGGCGGTGGCGCCGTCGGTGCCCGGGGCGCGGCCGAGACCGAGGTCGACCCGGCCCGGGGCCAGGGCCTCCAGGGTGCCGAACTGCTCGGCGATGACGAGCGGGGCGTGGTTGGGCAGCATGACGCCGCCGGAGCCGAGCCGGATGCGGTCGGTGTGCGCGGCCAGGTGGGCGAGGATCACGGCCGGGCTGCTGGAGGCGACGCCCGGCATCGAGTGGTGCTCGGCGACCCAGTAGCGGTGGAAGCCGCGGCGCTCGGCGAGGCGGGCGATGTCGACGCTGGTCCGCAGGGCCTGCGTGGCGGTGCGGCCCGCTCCGACGGTGACCAGGTCCAGGACCGAGAGGGGCGTCGGGGCGGTGCCGTGGGATGCGCCGCGGATCTCGTCGGGGGTGGCCGGCACGGAGTCCTCCTGCATGCGTACGTGGGGTGGGACCACCGGTTAACGGAGGGAGTCTCCGCTTTATTCCCCGCGGGCGGTCCGGGCCGGGGAACCGTCGGATGTCACAGGAGCGGGCGCCGTCTCGTCCCAGGGGTGGGGCCGGCCCCACGCCTCCGCGAACCGTGCGTCCCGCGCCGCGGGTTGTGGGTCGTCGGCCGATCATGGAAGGTGAGGAGGGTCCATGAGGATCATGGGCGGAGACCGTCATGGGGGGCGATCGTGCGAATGTCCGACGACCGGGACGCGGGGATGAGCAGGACCGAGGAGTTCCAGGAGCTGCGGCCGCTGCTGTTCTCCGTCGCGTACCGGATCCTGGGCAGTGTCAGCGAGGCGGAGGACGCGGTGCAGGAGACCTGGCTGCGCTTCGAGGCCAGCGGGACCGAGCCACGTTCGGTCAAGGCGTTCCTCTCCGCGACGGTGACCCGGATCTCCATCGACGTCCTGCGCTCGGCGCGGGTGCGGCGGGAGGCGTACGTCGGTCCGTGGTTCCCCGAGCCGCTGCTCGACGACCCCTACGAGGACCCGGCGCGCTCGGCCGAGCTGGCCGACTCCGTGTCGATGGCGGCCCTGCTGCTCCTGGAGCGGCTCAGCCCGCTGGAGCGCGCGGTCTTCGTGCTGCGCGAGGTGTTCGACTTCGGCTACCCCGAGGTGGCCTCGGCCGTGGGGCGCTCGGAGGCGGCCTGCCGGCAGCTGGCGGCGCGGGCCCGGCAGCACATGACCGAGGGCCGGCCCCGCTTCGAGGCGGACCGCAAGGAGCGCGGCGAGCTGGCGTCCCGGTTCTTCGACGCGCTGCGCCAGGGCGACGTCGGTGAGCTGCAGGACCTGCTGGCCGCCGACGTGTCGCTGGTCGGCGACGGCGGCGGCAAGACGCCGCAGCTGTCCAGGACGGTGATGGGCGCCGAGAAGGTGGCCCGCCTGGTCGGCTCCACGTTCGAGATGATGGCCCGCGTCGACGTGACCTGGGAGCCGCAGGAGGTCAACGGGGCACCCGGCGCGATCATGCGGGACGCCGACGGCAAGGTCCTCAACACGATGGTGCTCGACGTGCTCGACGGCCGGGTGCAGGCGATCCGCCTGGTCAACAACCCGGACAAGCTCGCCCACCTGGGCCCGGTCGCCGACGCCTGGGCCGTCCACCACGACGTACAGGAGGCGCGCAGGGCCGACCGGAACAGGCCCTAGGGCCTGTTCGGCAGCCTCAGACCTGGACCACCGGTTCCTTGGTGAACAGGGCGCCGAGCGCGGGGGCGTTGATCCGGCGGTCGACCAGGCGCAGGGCCTCCCACACCGTGACCTGGTTGGCGGTGAGGACCGGCTTGCCGAGCTGCTGCTCCAGGTCACGGACGTACGCGGCCGTGTGCAGGGCGGTGTCGGGCAGCAGCACCGCCTCCGCGTCCGGGTGGTCGCCCGCGCGGGCCATCGCGAGGACCTCGTCCCACCCCCACGTCCCGACCTCGGCGGCGGTGATGATGCCGCTGCCGCGCACCGAGAGGACCTCGGCGCCGGCCGCCTTGAGGAACGTGGCGAAGTGCCCCGCGACGTCCTCCGGGTACGTCGCGGCGACGGCGACCCGCCGCGCCCCGACCTCCCGGATCGCGTGCGCGAAGGCGAAGGACGTGCTGGAGGCGGGGAGCCCGGCGGCCCGGGCGAGGGAGCGGACCTGCTCGTGCGCGCCCTCCCAGCCGAAGACGAAGCTGCCCGAGGTGCACGCCCAGACGACCGCCTCCGCGCCGGAGAGCCGCAGCTCCTCCACGCCGGCGGCCAGCCGCCCCGGCGCGCCCATCTCCAGGAGCGCGTCGACGCGGTGCGCGTCCTCGCCGATGTCGGTGTGCACGACGGGCAGCCGTACGTCGCTGTCGATCAGCATCTCGATCCGCGGATAGTCGTCCTCCGCGGAGTGTCCGGGGTAGAGAAATCCGAGCGCGGTCATGACCGTCCCTCCTGTCCCTCCGGAAGTTCCGGAAGACCGTGTCCTGGCGGGAGCCCGTGCTCCGGTGGGAGCCCGTGCCCCGGCAGGGGCCACTGCCGTCGCGCCGCCGGGTCGAGCAGCGCCTGGTACGGCCCCACGGCACGGGTACCCAGCCGGGCGAGGGCTGCCCACATCGTGACCTGGTTGGCCGAGATCACCGGCATCCGCAGCTCGGCCTCCAGCTGCGGGATGACGTCGTAGGTGGGCAGGTTCGTACAGCTGATGAAGAGCGCGTCGGCCACGCCGCGCACGGCCTCCCTGGCCATCCTGGCGACGTCGCGGTACGGCACCTTCCAGATGTGCCGGGTCAGGCCGAGATAGGCGCGTCCGGTGACGACGATGCCCGCCTCGGCCAGGTACTCCTCCAGGGACTCGGTCACCGAGCGCGTATAGGGGGTCACCAGGGCGATGCGCCGCGCGCCCAGTTCGACGAGGGCATCGAGCAGCGCGCCGGACGTGGTGAGCGCGGGCAGTTCGCCGGAGCGGCGCATCGCCTCGCACATGGCGCGCTCGCCGGCGATGCCGCCGACGAAGCTGCCCGAGGTGCAGGCGTACGCGAGGACCTCCGGTTCTGCGGCGCCGAGCGCCCTGACCGCCTCGCCGAGCGTCTCGTGCTCGCTGACCAGGCGGGCCAGGTCGAGGCTGACCTCGACGGGGACGAACGGCGTGCGCGTGAGGTGGAGGGAGACATCGTCGGGCACCCAGCGCCACAGCTCGCGGTCGAGGGCGAAGTCGAACGGTGCGACGACGCCCACGCCGCGCTGCGGCTGCGGTCCCCCAAGGAATGAGACGTCCATGAGAAGGCCCCAAGTTCAGCTGACGTGATATTTGCCGGTGCGGTGCAAAGCCGGCGAACCGCCGGGACGTCGGGACAGCGGAGAAGGGCGGGCGGTCCGCTCGGTTCGCGCGCGGAGGACCCCTGTTGACGAAGGTAGGTTCAGGTGCCAGCGTGGTCAATCCGCGCATGTCAGAAGGGTTCGATCTGTCTACCCAGGAAAGCGGAGTTTCGTTGCGAAACGATGTCCCGGCGGTTCCGACCGTGCTCGTTCTGGACGCAGGGCCCACGGAGCCGGAGCCCCGGCTCGGCAGTCTCACCGGCCGCGCCCGGGTCCTGCACGCCGCCGACGCGGACCAGCTGCGTGATCAACTGCCCGCCGCCGACGTCCTGCTGGTGTGGGACTTCCTCTCCGACGCGGTACGGGCCGCGTGGCCGGGCGAGGGGCCGCGGCCGCGCTGGGTGCACACGGCGAGCGCGGGCGTCGACCGGCTGATGTTCCCCGAACTCGTCGACTCCGACGCCGTGTTGACCAATGCGCGAGGCGTCTTCGACACCCCGATCGCCGAGTACGTCGCCGCGCTGGTGCTCGCGCTGGGCAAGGACCTGCCGCGCACGCTGGAGCTGCAGGCGCGGCGCGAGTGGCGCCACCGCGAGTCGCAGCGCATCGCCGGGACCCGGGCCTGCGTCGTCGGTTCCGGCCCGATCGGGCACGCGATCGAGCGGCAGCTCAAGGCGCTCGGCATCGTCACGGCGCTGGTGGGGCGGCGGGCGCGGGCCGGGGTGCACGGCCCCGCCGACCTGGACCGGCTGCTCGCCCGCGCCGACTGGGTGGTGTGCGCGGCGCCGCTCACGGAGGACACTCGGGGCATGTTCGACGCGCGCCGGTTCGGCGTGATGCAGCCGTCGGCCCGCTTCATCAACATCGGCCGGGGCGCGCTCGTCGTGGAGCCCGACCTGGTCGCCGCCCTGCAGAAACGATGGATCAGGGGTGCGGCGCTCGACGTCTTCGAGCACGAGCCGCTGCCGCGGGACAGTCCGCTGTGGACGGCGCCCGGGCTGCTGGTCTCACCGCACATGAGCGGGGACACGGTGGGCTGGCGGGACGAACTCGGGCGCCAGTTCCTCGAGTTGTACGGGCGCTGGGAGGCCGGCCGGCCGCTGATGAATGTAGTCGACAAGAAACGTGGGTATGTCCCCGGGAACTGATCACCGCACTGCACCGTAGCTTCGCCGTGGAGGACGGATGACGACCGAGCTCACCCGACTGACCGCACAGGATCTCGTCGACGGCTACCGCAAGGGCGAGTTCAGCCCCGTCGACGCCACCCGGGCCGTGCTCGCCCGGATCGAGGAGACGGAGCCCGCGCTGAACGCGTTCGTGCGGGTCGACGCGGAGGGCGCCCTCGCCGAGGCCGGGGCCAGTGCGGAGCGATGGCGGCGCGGGGAGCCGCAGGGCCTGCTCGACGGGGTGCCGGTGACGGTGAAGGACATCCTGCTGCAGCGCGGCGCGCCCACCATGCGCGGCTCCAAGTCGTCCCGCACGCAGGGGCCTTGGCAGGAGGACGCGCCCTCGGTGGCCCGGCTGCGGGAGCACGGCGCCGTCTTCGTCGGCAAGACCACCACGCCCGAGTTCGGCTGGAAGGGCGTCACCGACTCGCCGCTGTCGGGCGTGACCCGCAATCCGTACGACACCGCGCGCACCGCCGGCGGTTCGAGCGGCGGCAGCGCGGCGGCGGTCGCGGTCGGCGCGGGACCGCTGTCGCTGGGCACCGACGGCGGCGGCTCGGTACGCATCCCCGCCGCCTTCTGCGGGATCTTCGGGCTGAAGCCGACGTACGGGCGGGTGCCGCTGTACCCGGCGTCGGCGTTCGGCACGCTGGCGCACGTGGGGCCGATGACGCGGACCGCGGCCGACGCCGCGCTGATGCTCGACGTGATCTCCGGCGCCGACGCCCGGGACTGGTCGGCGCTCGGCCCGGCGCCCGGCAGCTTCCTGGACGGGCTGCGCGACGGGGTCCGGGGACTGCGGGTGGCGTTCTCGCCGACGCTGGGCGGGCAGGTCGCGGTGCGGCCGGGGGTGGCGTCGGCGGTCCGGGAAGCGGTGACGCGGCTCGCCGGGCTCGGCGCGTACGTGGAGGAGGTCGATCCCGACTTCACGGATCCGGTCGAGGCGTTCCACACGCTGTGGTTCAGCGGGGCGGCCCGGGTGACGCAGCAACTGTCGGCGGCGCAGCGGGAGTTGCTGGACCCGGGGTTGCAGGAGATCTGTGCGCGGGGGGCCCGGTACAGCGCGCTCGACTACCTGGCGGCGGTGGACGTCCGGATGGAGCTGGGCCGCCGCATGGGCGCCTTCCACTCCACGTACGACGTGCTGCTCACGCCGTCGCTGCCGATCACCGCGTTCGAGGCGGGGGCGGAGGTGCCGAAGGGGTCGGGCCTGCGGCGCTGGACGGGCTGGACCCCGTTCACGTACCCGTTCAACCTGACCCAGCAGCCGGCCGCCTCGGTGCCGGTCGGGGTGGACCGGGCCGGGCTGCCCGTGGGGTTGCAGGTGGTGGCGGCACGGCACGCGGACGGCCTGGTCCTCCGGGTGGCGCATGCGCTGTACGAGGCCGGCGCCGCGGGCATCAGCGCCCCATGAGGGGCGCGGCGAACTGCGCGGCCGGCCACGACGGCGCCGCACCCGCGACCGCATCGGACGCCCCAACGGCGCGAGGGCCACGGGGCTCCGCCGCTCGATCGCCGCAGGGGCTTGACTGCCCCAACGGCGCGAGGGCACCTCAGGCGCGCCGGAACCCCAGCGTCTCCCCCGCCGCCCCGTTCCGCCACAGGTCCTGGCAGGCCGCCGCCATCTCGTCCAGGCCCTCGACCACCTGACCCCACACGATGCCGGGCACCCACCCCACGTCCCCGTTCAACAGCAGGTTGTTCCGTTCGTAGAACAGCGCGAGGTCGATGACGGGAGTTCCGGCGTCGACGCCGGCGCCCGTTCCGTAGCCGTACGACTGCGACCCCAACTGCGTACCGTTGAAGGAGAAATAGCAGAGGTCACCCGGAATGGGCGTCACCGTCGGATTCTCCAGCGGTGGCTCCTGTTCCGCGAATGCCGGGAACAGGGCGTAGATCTCGTTGCGCGCGTATTTGGCGTGATAGACGTCGGATACGAGCGGCAGTGCGTCCCACACCGCCGCGCAGGTCAGCGGCGCCCGGTCGGCGAGCAGTTTCGCCGTACAGGTAACGCCCCTTTTGGCCAGGGAGACTTCGAGGTACCGGTCCTGATTCGCAGCCATACGTCCCATGGTCGACCTCATCCACCCCTCCCGGTCAAGACCGCCTCGCCCGCATCAGGGGCGCGAATTGATCGGCATAGGTTGAGTCGAGCCGGGTAGCCGCGCGCCCATGGCTCCACCAACTGAGACACGGACGAACGAGATAGCGGAAAAACGACCTCTACGCAGACGATCACTGCTTTTCGGCGCGGGCGCGCTGGGCGCGACGGGCGCTCTCGGCGCGGCCGGCTGCAGCCGCGTACCGGACGGCGACACCCTCGCCCGGCTGCAGGGCCAGGGCACGGTGCGCCTGGGCATCGCGGGCGAGGTGCCGTACGGCTACATCGACGACTCGGGCGAGTTCACGGGCGAGGCGGTGGAGCTGGCCAAGGTCATCTTCAAACGGCTCGGCGTCGGCCACGTCCAGCCCGTCGCCACCGACTTCGCCTCTCTGATCCCCGGCCTGAAGACGCAGCAGTTCGACGTCGTCTCCGCCGGGATGTACATCAACAAGGACCGGTGCCAGCAGGTCATCTTCGCGGACCCCGAGTACCAGATGCTGGACTCCTTCATCGTGGCCAAGGGCAACCCGAAGGACCTGCACGACTACGCGGACTGCGTGAAGGCCAAGGCCAAGATCGGTACCGGCACCGGCTACGCGGAGATCGCGTACGCCGTCGAAGCCGGTTACAAAGAGGCCGACATCGTGATCCTCCAGGACCAGGTGGCCGGTCTGAACGCCGTCGAGTCGGGCCGGATCGACGTCTTCGCGGGCACCGCCCTGACGACCCGCGAAGTCACCAAGAAGAGCCGCAAGGCCGAGTCCACCGAGCCGTTCGCCCCGCTGGTCGGCGGAAAGAAGCACGTCGACGGCGGCGGCTTCACCTTCCGCCCCAACGACACGAAGCTGCGCGACGCCTTCAACGTCGAGATCCACAAGATGAAGAAGAGCGGTGAACTGTTCCGGATTCTCCAGCCGTTCGGTTTCACGAAGGCGGAGATGACGACGCTGACCGCCAAGGAGCTGTGCCGACAATGACCTCAGGACTGTGGGAACACTGGGTACTGCCCGGCATCTGGATCACGATCCAACTCACCATCTACAGCGCCGCGTTGGCGACGGTCGTGGCGTTCGGCGTCGGGATGGCCCGCACGCACCGGCTGTGGATCGTGCGGTTCGTGGCCGGCGTCTACACCGAGATCTTCCGGGGCACGTCCGCCCTGGTCCTGATGTTCTGGATCTTCTTCGTCCTGCCGCAGATAGCCGGCTGGTCGCTCGTCCCGATGTGGGCGGCGGTCCTCGCACTCGGCCTGTCCTACGGTGCGTACGGTGCGGAGATCGTGCGCGGCGCGCTGAACGCGGTGGCGCCGGCCCAGCGCGAGGCGGGGGTCGCGCTGAGCTTCACGCCGTGGCAGCGGATGCGGCTGATCCTGCTGCCGCAGGCCGTGCCGGAGATGATCCCGCCGTTCAGCAACCTCCTGATCGAGCTGCTCAAGGGCACCGCCCTCGTCTCGCTGCTCGGCATCGGTGACGTGTCCTTCGCGGCGTACCTGGTGCGTCTGGCGACGACCGAGAGCGCGGAGATCTACTCGCTCACGCTCGTCATCTACTTCGTGATCGCGTTCCTGCTGACGCGTGGGATGCGTGCGCTGGAGCGCAAGACCAAGGCGGGGATCGGACAGCGTCCCGCGGCCGGGAACGGAATCATGGGCAGCAAGCTCAACATGCGTCAGACGACGGACGTGTCGCAGGTCCCGGCGGGCTCGGGAGGTGGCGGCGCATGATCACCACTGCCGCATCCACCTGGGACTGGTCGGCCGTCGGCGACTTCATGCCGCACTTCTGGGACGGCCTGCTCGTCACGCTCCAGGCGCTGGTCCTCGGCTCGCTGATCTCCTTCAGTCTCGGCCTGGTCTGGGCGCTCGCCTTCCGGGCGCCGACCCGTTTCGTCAGATGGCCGGTCGGGCTCATCACGGAGTTCATCCGCAACACCCCGCTCCTGGTGCAGCTCTTCTTCCTCTACTTCGTGCTGCCGGACTGGGGCATCCAGTTCTCCGCGCTCACCACGGGTGTGGTGGCGATCGGCCTGCACTACTCGACGTACACCGCGCAGGTCTACCGCGCGGGCATCGAGGCGGTCCCGGCCGGTCAGTGGGAGGCCGCCCGCGCGCTCAGCCTGCCGTACCGCAAGACGTGGACCGCGGTGATCCTGCCGCAGGCGATCCGCCGCGTCGTGCCGGCGCTCGGCAACTACGTCGTGGCGATGCTGAAGGACACCCCGCTGCTCGCGGGCATCGGCGTCCTGGAGCTGCTGCAGCGCTCGCGCCTGGAGGCGGCCCAGACGTTCCAGTACACGGAGGCCCTCACGGTCGTCGGTGTCGCCTTCATCGTCATCTCCTACACCGCATCCCTTCTTCTCCGATCCCTGGAGCGCCGCCTTGTCCACTGACACGAACCTCTCCAACGAACAGCCCAATCCCAAGGTGGACGGGAGCGAGCTGATCCGCTTCGACAAGGTCGTGAAGCGGTTCGGCGGCAACACCGTCCTCGACGAGCTGGACTTTTCGGTCGCCTCCGGCAAGCACGTGACGCTGATCGGCCCGTCCGGCTCCGGCAAGACGACGATCCTCCGTCTCCTGATGACCCTGATCAAGCCGGACCAGGGCACGATCAAGGTGAACGGCGACTACCTCACGCACGAGCAGAAGAACGGCAGCCTGGTCCCGGCCGGCGAGAAGCACATCCGTGAGGTCCGCAAGAACATCGGCATGGTGTTCCAGCAGTTCAACCTGTTCCCGAACATGAAGGTGCTCAGGAACATCACCGAGGCGCCGGTCACCGTGCTCGGCCTGTCGAAGGACGAGGCGGAGGAGCGGGCCCGCGAGCTGCTCGACATGGTCGGGCTCGGCGACCGCTGCGACGCGTACCCGACGCAGCTGTCCGGTGGCCAGCAGCAGCGGGTCGCCATCGCGCGGGCGCTGGCGATGCGGCCGCAGGTGCTGCTCCTCGACGAGGTGACGTCGGCGCTCGACCCGGAGCTGGTGGCGGGGGTCCTCGACGTCCTCAGGGACATCGCGCACACCACGGACATCACCATGCTCTGTGTGACCCACGAGATGAATTTCGCTCGGGACATCTCTGACCAGGTACTGATGTTCGATGCGGGCCGGGTCATCGAGTCCGGATCTCCGGACAAGATCTTCAGCGAACCGGAGCACGAGCGCACGCGAGAGTTCCTGAGCGCGGTCCTGTGACCAGCCGCTCACGCAATGGAGCATGACTTTGGCATATGCCAGGGTGGCGCGTTCCAGTTGAGAGCCACGGAACGCGCCACCAATCTCGCCAACAGCCGCCCCGAATCGGTGCGTTGACGGCTATCGTGGACGAAGCCCAGCTGTCCGGAACCGTTCCATGCAGGGGGATCCCGTGGCGCTGAAGCACGAACCGGATGCGTCATCGCATCAGCCGCACCAGTCGGTGCAGCACGCTCTGCGCGTGCTGGAGACCGTCGCCCACCGTGGCGTCGGTGTCACCGACACGGAGCTGGCGCGCGTGTCCGGTCTGCCCGCCGACCAGCTCACCGCTCTCCTGCGCATGCTGCGCCGCGAGGGCTACGTCCAGCAGACCGCCGACGGCGCGTACGTCACGGGCGAGACCCTGACCAGGCTCAGCTCGGCCGACGGCCGCGAGGCCGCCCTCACCGCCAAGCTCCAGATCACGCTCGACGAGCTGCGGGACACGGTGGGCGCGGCGGTCTACATCAGCCGGTACATCGACGGCGAGGTCCGTGTCACCCAGTACGCGGCGGGGCCCGAGGCCCCCGCGGTGAACGAGTGGGTGGACTTCCGCGTCTCGGCGCACGCCAGCGCGGTCGGCAAGAGCCTCCTCGGCCAGCTCGACCTGAACGGCAGGCGGGACCACCTCTCCCGCCACAAGATGGCCCGCCTCACCTCGCGCACCATCACGAACGAGCGGATCCTGCTCTCCAAACTGGCCGCCCAGCCGGCGACGGTCCCGGTCCTGGACCTCCAGGAGTACGCGGTCGGCACGGTCTGCGCGGCGGTCCCCATCACGGCCGGCGCGGCTGTCGGCTGCCTGGCCCTCTCCCTCCCGGTCGAACACGCCCACCGCCTCCACCACGCGGCCGACCGCCTGAACAAGGGCGCGGCCCCGGTCCTCCTCTCCCTGGCCATCTGACCCCACCCACGGTTGGTCAGAAGCACCCCTCCCGGCCAGGTACTATTTACGAGTCAGCAAGCGCCGCTAGCTCAGTTGGTTAGAGCAGCTGACTCTTAATCAGCGGGTCCGGGGTTCGAGTCCCTGGCGGCGCACGTTGTCGGTGGCGGGATGTGTTCGCGGAAAGCGCGAACCGTCCCGCCATCGTTGTTTTTGCGCGGCTGCGCCGCGCGCAGTGGGGGCTCCGCCACCCACACCCCCTCAAGCCGACGCACCCCGGGAAACGCCCCGCCAGGGGCGCGGGGAACTGCGCGACCAGCCCCCACCGGCCGTCAGCCGAAGACCACCCCGCCTCCCGCAAGACAACCCCACCCGCGAACACGCCCCCCAGGGGCGCGGGGAACTGCGCGACCAACCCCCACCAGCCGTCAGCCAAAGAACACCGCACCCTCCCGCAAGCCGACAATTCCCGGGGCACGCCCCACCCAGGGGCGCGGGGAACTGCGCGACCAACCCCCACCCGCGGCCGGCCGAAGAGCACCGCACCCACCACCCCCACCACCCTCACGGAGTGAGCAGCTCCCGCCGCCCCCGCTCCACGAACTCACCCAGCAACCGGTCGAGCCGCGCAGCGTCGAGCCGCTCGTACGCCGCCTCACCCGGCGGCCGCCACCACAGCTCGCCCCCGCTCCAGAACCCCTCCCGCCGCAACTCCCCCCGCCGCACCTTGTTCGTCGCGGTCACCGGCATCCGCTCGACCACCCGCACGAACCGGGGCGCCATCTTGGTCCCCAGATCCCCCTGCGCCAGCAGGAACTCACCGAAGCCCAGCGGGTCGAACCCCACGCCGGACCGCAGCGCCACGGTCGCCATCACCTGGTCCCCGGAGACCGGATCGGGCACCCCGTACACGGCGACGGCGGCCGCCTCCCGCCACCGGGCGAGGATGTTCTCGATCATCGCGGGGGCGAGGTTCTCGCTGTCGACCCGGATCTTGTCGTCGCCGCGCCCGGCGAAGTAGAGGAAGCCGTCGGCGTCCCGGAAGAACAGGTCACCGGTCCAGTACCAGCCGTCCTCGCGCACCCTCTCCGCGTACGCGCCGTCATTGCGCCAGTACCCCTCGAACGGCGACCGCCCCCGGTTCACCAGCTCCCCGATCGCCGCCGCCCCGTTCAGCAGCCGCCCACCGGCGTCGAACACGGCGGCGGGGCACTCGGCCCGCGTCACCGGGTCGAGCACCGCGAGGTCGTCCCCGGCCACCGCCCGCCCGATCGCACCCGGCGGGGTGTCGGCCGTGCGCTGCACCGCGGCCCCGCCCTCCGACGACCCGTACCCCTCCACGAGCCGCACCCCGAACCGCTCCTCGAACCGCGCGGCGTCCACCGCCCCCGCCTCGGTGCCGAACCCGACGCGCAGCGGATTGTCCCGGTCGTCGGCCCGCTCCTCCGTGGCCAGGAGGTACTGCACGGCCCGCCCCACGTACGTGAAGTAGGTCGCCCCGAACTTCCGTACGTCACCCAGGAATCCGGAGGCCGAGAAGCGCCGTCTGAGCGCCACGCCCGCGCCCGCCGCCATGGCCGGCGCCCAGTCGGCGATGACCGCGTTCCCGTGGAAGAGCGGCATGCAGACGTAGTGCACGTCGTCGGCCCGGACGCCGAAGTGGCCGACCAGCGACTGCCCGGCGGCGGCGAGGCGCCCCTGGGTGCAGATGGCGGCCTTGGGGGCGCCGGTCGAGCCGGAGGTGAAGTACAGCAGCATGTGCGCGCCGGGGCCGACCCGCCCGTCGACCTCAGGCTCCGCCCCTTCGTAGTCGGCGAGCAGCTCCGCGTACGCGCCGGTGTCGGTCACGAGCACCCGGACGCCCGGCAGCCGGAGCCCGTCGAGCAGCGGCAGATGGGCCCGCTCGGTGATCAGGACGCGGCATTCGGTGTGGGTGATGTCGCGGGCGAGTTCGGCGCCGCGCCGGGTCGGGTTGATCCCGGCGACGGCCGCCCCGGCGAGCGCGGCGGCCCCCAGCCACTGCGGGAACTCGGGGGTGTTGTCGAGCAGCACCCCGATGTGCGGGGCGGCGCCGCGGGGCAGCAGTTCGCCGAGCAGCACGGCACGGGCGGCCGCCCCCGCGGCGATCTGGTGATGGCTGAGAACCTGATCCTCGAACGCGAGTCCCGGCCGGTGGTCCTGCCACCGCGCCTGGACGAGTTCGGCGAAGGTGCGCGTCATGGATCCCATGGCGGCGCACGATAATTGACGTACCGTCAGATGTGGAGGGGGCGGGTCGGCGGATCAGAAGGCGTCCGTGGGCAGATCGGTCACGAAGTACACGCAGCAGCCCACCACGAGGCCCAGGAATCCGATCAGGAGCACCGTTCCCGTCAGGTTCGCCACCGGTCGCGGCTCCCTGGCCGTGGCGTGCTCGGGGCGGCGGTCCGTGTAGTGCACGACCACGACGTCCCCGGCGACGGTCGTGGCGGGGCCGCCCTCCTCGTCGAAGCGGACGGTGCCGCCCTCGCGGGTGGTGAACTCGTAGACGTGGTGGTGCACCGTGCGCGGATGGTCGCCGCCGCGCGCCTTCGTGTACGCGCGCAGACAGCGCGCCTCCGCCGTGAGCCCGCCGCGCCAGGCCGCACGCAGGTGCAGCGTGCGGCGCAGCACCGCGCAGCCGACGGCCAGCGCGACGCAGGCGATGAACGCCGGCGCCCCGTAGAAGATGACGTCCATGGGACTCCCCCGTGCTCGAACCCTGCGCACCGCCCCGCGGTCGAGACGGGGTGGTGCGCAGGGAAGTTACCCGCATCCGGGCCGGAAGAGCCTCAAGGCGACCTCAGAGATCCCGGACCTCAGAACGTGACGTCCGAGCAGGCGTAGAACGCGTTCGCGGTGTCCGCGATCGTCCACACCGCGAGGATCACGTGGTGCCCCGACTTGCCGGACGGCAGCGCACCGGAGTGCGACAGGGTCGCCGGGGGCTGGCCGCTGAAGGGCACCGTGAGGAAGGGGGTGGTGTTCAGGGCCGACCGGGTCAGCGGCTTGCTGTCGTCCCAGCCGTCCTTGGTGACGTAGTAGCGGAAGTCCGTGGTGGAGTGCCGCGCGGTGAACTGCCAGCGGAACGTGTAGTTCTGACCGCCCGTCACCTTCGTGGTGGGCCAGGCGGTGCCGTTCGGCTGCTTGGCGGCGTTCAGCGCGCCGAACTCGCCGTGGCCCGCCGAGCAGATCTGCCCGTCGGCGGGGCCCGCGGCCGGGAAGCCCTTGGGCCCCTCGACGCTCTGCGGCTCCCACTGGATGTTGCCGCAGCCACTGACCGTGCCGTTGGCACAGAGTTTCTGCCGGCTGATGGGCAGGTCGGTGTAGCCGTGGCCGCTGGCGCCACCGGCCGAGAGCGCGAAGGCCCCGGCGGTGGTCAGACCCAGCAGGCCCGCGTAGATCCTCTTTCGCATGCTGCCGCTCCTGGGGGTGTGGGGAGTTCCGGTAGCCGTGCGCACAGCGATAGTTCAGGTCTAGACCAACTCCCAATGTATTGCCGGAAGTTGAACATGTCCATACCAATAGCGGAGCCGCACCGCACGACCCACCGGACCCACCGGACCCACCGGGCCCGCCGGACCCGTCCGTCCCGAGGAGCGTCACTCACCTCGCCCGGTGTAGAACGCCACCGTCAGATCCTTCACGAGCGCCTTGCGCTCGTAGTCGTCCAGCTCGACCAGACCCCGTGTGGTCAGCCGGGTCACCGTGTCCTCCACCGAGTCCACGACCGACGTCAGGACCGAGTCCCGGTGCTGCGCGTCGAGCGCGGCGATCCGGCGGCGCTGCATCGCGGCGGCCACCTCGGGCGCGTACTCGATCCGGGTCGGCTGCGCCGAGAACACCTCGATGCCGACCGGCTCGGCGTCCGCCGCCAGGCGCCGGGTGAGCAGCCCGCCGACGGCCTCGGCGTTGCGCAGCGTCGGCGCGTCCTCGTGGAAGGCGTCCGCGGGCAGCTGGGACAGCACCCGCGCCATGTCCGCCTCCACGCACGCGCGCAGGTACTCCTCGTGGTCCTCCACCCCGAGCGTCGCCTTCGCGGTGTCCTTGATCCGCCACACCACGAGAACGACGACGCGCAGCGCGACCCCGTTCGCGTCGACCGCGGGCATCGGCTCGCTGCGCCAGTGCCGCAGGCGTACGTCGACCCGGCGGCGCAGGAACAGCGGGTTCACCCACATCAGTCCGGCCCTGCGCACGCTCCCCCGGTACCGCCCGAAGAGCGTGAGCACCCAGGCCCGCCCGGTCCGCCCGCGCGCGAGCCCGCCGAAGCCGAGGAGCGCGAGCGCGCCGGAGCCCGCGACCGCCGCCCACTGCACGGGCCCGAGCCCCGCCCCCTCGTACCCGGGCAGCCCGGCGATCTCCGTCATGATCCTCGGCAGCGCCCCGGCCCAGCCGAGCGACACCGCGGTTCCGGCCGCGCCCACCGCCCCGCCGAACACCCCGGCCGCGCCCGGCAGCACCCGCCCCGGCCGCTCGACGATCTCCGGGTCGACGGAGGGCACCGGGCGGACGGGCGCGCGCTGCGGCATCCGGCGCGCCGCGGGCCGGCCGGTGCTCCCGGTACCGGTGCCGGTGCCGGTGCCGGTGCCGACGACCACGGGGCTCATCGGCACGGGGACCGGGTCCGGGTCGTCGCGGAACAGGAGGTGGACAGGGATCTCGGTGGTGGCCTCGTTGTGGATGAGCCGAGCGCCCCGCGCCCCACTCTCGGTTTCGGTCATCGAACCCTCCGCGTTGCGATCACTGCACTCGTGCGAGGAAGCCGTGCTCATGAGAAGAGCCGTCGCCAGGTCTCGGGCCCCGGATAGCCGTCGGCCGCGGCGCCCCGCCAGCCCTGCGCCCGCTGGAACGCCTCGACGGCCCGCCGGTCGGCCTCGCCCCAGCGCGGCCCCGGGCCCTGGCTGTAGTACCTGCCAAAACCTTTCTTCACGAGCTGCTTGCCGAGCTGCGTGACGGCGGCGTTGTTCGCGCCGGGCCGGAACGAGCCGGTCCCCGGGAAGGCCGGGACCTTCGACCCGGTGCTCCCGCCGCTCCCGGCACTCCCGCCCGGGATGTCCTTCCCCTTCCCGCTGACCAGGTACGACCAGGTCGTGGGCCCGGGAATGCCGTCCGCGTCCGCCCCGGTCCAGCCCTGCGCCCGCTGGAACGCCTGGGTCGCCCTGCGGTCGGCGTCGCCCCAGCGCGGCCCCGGCCCCTGGGTGTAGAACCGCTTCCCGCCCCGCTCCACGAGCAGCCGCCCGAGCTGGGTGACGTACGCGTTGTCGGCGCCCGGCCCGAAGGAGGCCGCCCCCGGGAACTTGGTCGTCGAGGCCCCCGACCCGGAGGTGCCGCCCGCCTTCACGCCCTTGTAGCGGTAGGCGAGGTAGCGGCTGGAGTTGCTCCAGTACGCGTAGGGCGTCGCCTGCTTCCGCGTGCCGGGCCGGGTCTGCTCGTACGCGATGTAGTAGGTGCGCGTGTAGTCCGTCCACCCGCCGAAGATCGTGACGTGCGACCCCTTCTCCGGGTCGGCCGGGTTGTGGAAGAGCAGGATGTCGCCGGGCTGCAGCTGCGCCTTGGTGATCCGGGTGCCGTAGGTGGCGAGCGAACCGGTCCACTCGTTGCCCGGCAGGTCCCACGCCATGGAGACGAAGCCCGAGCAGTCCTGCCGGTACCCGTCCGTCCAGTACTTGTCCATGTTGTACGGGACCTTCGCCGCGACCCAGGTCTTGGCGCGGTTGATGATCGCGGCCCGCGTCGTGGTGCGCAGCGCGCTCTGCTGCGCGAGGTCGACGGAGCCGGCGGCCTGGCCCGGCGCGCCGTGCAGCGGGCTGGTCCCACCCTGCGGGGTCGTCGGCCCGCCGGCCGGGGGCGGGGTCGGGTCGCCGGGTCTGGCCTCGTGGTGTTCGGTCGCGGTGGCCGGGGCGGCGGTCTGCAGGCCGCCGATGACGGTGCCGGCCGCTGCCGCGATCACCAGGGCGTGCCGGGCGCCGGCCTTCGTCCGCACCGGATGCGGAACGGCTCCGCGCCACTGGACGCATCCCGCGCACCCGCAGTCGTCCGCCGGCTCGATCTCCTCGAATACCGGACTCTCCATGCGATCCCCTCACACTCCCGTGCCGCCCACTGCTCTATTCCGCCTCGTGCTCGCACGCAGGAAGCGTCTCAACTGTCTGAACAAATCGCATGTTGACGGTCCGAATGATGGAAATCCCTACAAATCACCCCCTTCCCCGGCGCGTCGAGTGGTCAGGAGCACCCCTGGAGGTCGGGTAAAGTTACGCAGGTCAGCAGGCGCCGCTAGCTCAGTTGGTTAGAGCAGCTGACTCTTAATCAGCGGGTCCGGGGTTCGAGTCCCTGGCGGCGCACCGACAACGAGAGGCTCCCACTCCGGTGGGGGCCTTTCGCATGGGCCGCACGCAGTGCGCCCTCCAGGGGCGCGGGGAACTGCGCGACCAGCCCCCACCGGGCCGGCAGCCGAACGGCAGGACACCCCCACCGGCGGTCAGTCGAACAAACACTCCCGGCCGGATACGGTGAGCGCATGGCGCAGCGGGACCTTCAGGAGTGGATCAAGAGGCTGATCGTGGAGCGGCGGCTGCCGCCGGGCGCCTCCCTGCCCACGGAACCCGAGTTGATGGAGCTGCTGGGCGTCAGCCGCAACTCCGTACGCGAAGCGCTCAAGGCGCTGCAGGCGATGGGCATCGTCGAGATCCGGCACGGCTTCGGCACCTACGTGGGCCCGATGTCGATGGCCCCGATGGTCGAGGGCCTGACCTTCCGCACGGTCGCCGCCCACTACCGCGGAGAGGACAGCCTCCGCCAGCTCCTCGAACTGCGCGAGGCCGTGGAGACCGGCCTCGTGGCCCGGCTCGCGGGCCGCGTGCCCGAGGAGGACCTGGCCGAACTCGACGCCCTCGTGGGGCGGATGGAGAAGGAGGCCGACTCCCCCGACGGATCCGTCGCGGCGGCCACCGACCGGGCATTTCACGCCACGCTCTACCGGGGCCTGGGCAATCCCCTGCTCGGCGAGGTGCTGGAAGCGTTCTGGGAGGCGTTCCACCGGGTGCGCACGGACCTCGCGGACGTCCCGCAGGACCCACACGTGACATGCCGTCAGCACCGGGACATCCTCGACGCCGTACGGTCCGGCGATGCGATCAGGGCAGAACAGGCCATAAGGGATCACTTCACCAACATTCGGCGCCGATTGACAGCAACCCCACAGCAAGACCGGTAAACACCGTGTTTCGCTGCGTATCGCCCTTGCGATCATGAGCCGGGGCGCAGCACCCTATCCTGGAGCCATTGGCTCCAATGAGGCTTACGGTGCAAGGCAGTTGGGGCCTGCATGTGGCGGGAACACGGCACGGTCCGGTTGCGCACGGCGCGGGGATGGGGGCCCCGTTCATGAAGCGATGTCGAGGGGGGCATCATGCAACCGGAAGGTTGTCGTTCCAGTCTTAGAGAGGGTGGGACGGTGGCCTGCCACTGATACGTCAGGGAAAGGTCGAGGGGGACCGGACCCTGACGAGGACCGACGACCACGCGGTGACTCGCGTGCGGGGGGATGACTCATCATGACGTCGACGCCGACGGGCGCCCGCGAGGGCTTCGACCCGTCCCAGACGACCCAGCTGCGGGTGCCACCGCACCGCACCGGCGGCTTCCGGCGCATCAAGAAGACGCTGCCGCGGTACGACTACGAGCACTACAGCCGACTCGCAGGACCCCTCACCCAGCCCGATCCGAACAAGCCGTACGAGGTGCAGTACCGCTCCCTGCTCTCGCAGGAGCCGCACCGGATACGGGCCGCGCTGATGCTGGGCGCCGCGCCGCTGCTCTCGCTCGTCCTGCTGTTCTGGCTGCTCCAGCCCGAGCACTGGACCGAACGCGACTACGTGGAGTACGACTTCCTGCCCACGCTCGACATCGTGATGCTGGTGTCGATCGGTCTGATCGAGTTCTTCCGCTGCATGAACGTGCTGTCGAACGCGCACGCCACGCTGGTCGCCCGCGACCCGATCCCGGTGGTGCCCGAGACCGGCACGAGAGTCGCCTTCCTCACCTCGTTCGTGCCCGGCAAGGAGCCGATCGAGATGGTCACCAAGACCCTGGAGGCGGCGGTCAAGCTGCGCCACCGGGGGCTGCTGCACATCTGGCTCCTCGACGAGGGCGACGACCCCGAGGTCAAGGCGGTCTGCGAGCGGCTCGGCGTGCACCACTTCTCCCGCAAGGGCGTCGCGAAGTGGAACCAGCCGAAGGGCCCGCACCGCGCCAAGACCAAGCACGGCAACTACAACGCCTGGCTGGACGCGCACGGCGACGACTACGACTACTTCGCCTCGGTCGACACCGACCACGTGCCGCTGCCGAACTACCTGGAGCGGATGCTCGGCTTCTTCCGCGACCCGAACGTGGGCTTCGTGATCGGCCCGCAGGTCTACGGCAACTACGACAACTTCGTCACCAAGGCCGCCGAGTCGCAGCAGTTCCTCTTCCACGCGCTGATCCAGCGCGCGGGCAACCGCTACGGCGCGCCGATGTTCGTCGGCACGTCGAACGCCGTGCGCATCAAGGCCCTCAAGCAGATCGGCGGTCTGTACGACTCGATCACCGAGGACATGGCGACCGGCTTCGAGATCCACCGCCACAAGAACCCGGCCACGGGCAGGAAGTGGCGCTCCGTGTACACGCCGGACGTGCTGGCCGTCGGTGAGGGCCCGAGCGCCTGGACGGACTTCTTCACGCAGCAGATGCGCTGGTCCCGCGGCACGTACGAGACGATCCTCAAGCAGTACTGGAAGGGCTGGTTCTCGCTTCCGCCGAGCAAGCTCTTCAACTACACGATGATGATCATCTTCTACCCGATGTCGGCCCTCAACTGGATCCTGGCGGCGCTGAGTTGTGCCCTGTTCCTGGGTCTGGGCGCCTCGGGCGTGAACATCGACCCGACGATCTGGCTGATGCTGTACGGCAACGCGTCGGCGCTGCAGATCGGCCTCTACATCTGGAACCGCCGGCACAACGTCTCGCCGCACGAGCCCGAGGGTTCCGGCGGTGTGGCCGGCATGGTGATGTCCGCGCTGTCGGCGCCGCTGTACGCGAAGGCACTGGTCGACGCGGTGCTGCGCCGCAAGAGCAAGTTCGTGGTGACCCCCAAGGGCGACTCGGCGAGCCCCGACCGCTGGTTCGGGACCTTCCGCTACCACTGGTACTTCATCCTCATCTTCGCCGGGTCGATCGGCGCCGGATTCGTCTACGGGCACTCGCACCCCGCGATGATCACCTGGGCCTGCTTCGCCCTGCTGATCACCGCGCTGCCGATGTTCGCGTGGCGCTACATGCTCCGGCAGGAGAAGAAGAAGCCCAAGCCGCCGGCCGCCGAGCCGGGTGAACCGTCGCAGCCCCAGCCGCACCAGCAGGCGGCGCCGTCGCACAGCGTGCCGCAGCAGAAGCCCAGTTGGGCCGCGGGCCGCAGCGACGGGGGCAACGACCAGACCATGCAGATCTCCCTGGGGGGACGTAACAAGTGAAAGACGGTGCGAGCCGCCGCCGTGCCCGGCGCATAGCCATCGGCACGGTGGTGGTACTGGCGCTGGCCGGGATGAACGGACCCTGGCTGTATCGCTTCGGGTCGGCCAAGTACCACGAGTACAAGATCAACAGACCGGAGTACAAGGCCGACAACGGCAAGTGGGACGTCGTCGAGTTCCCCAAGGACATGCGCCTCAACACGATCCACGCGGCGCTGCTCCACACCGGCAAGATCCTGCTGGTGGCCGGTTCGGGCAACAACCAGAAGAACTTCGACGCGAAGAAGTTCGACACCCGGCTCTACGACCCGGTGAAGAAGACCATCAAGAAGATCCCGACGCCCAGTGACCTGTTCTGCACGGGCCACACGCAGCTGGCGAACGGGAACCTGCTGATCGCGGGCGGCACCAAGAAGTACGAGAAGCTCAAGGGCGACGTCACCAAGGCCGGCGGCCTGATGATCGTCCACAACGAGGACCCGGACGCGCCCAAGACGATCAAGGCCGGCACGAGGTTCACCGGCAAGGAGAACGGCAAGACGTTCGTCTCCGACATCAACATCACGGTCGACCGCGCGAAGAAGGTCTTCGACCCGAACACCGGCAAGTTCCTGCGCAACGAGCCGGGCATCGGCCGGGTCTACGTCGAGGCGCAGAAGTCCGGCGTGAAGTACGAGACGGGCACCCAGGACAACTACCGGGTGCAGGGCCTGACCGGTGCCGACGCGCGCAACGTGTACGGCATCGCGCAGAAGCTGGCGCTCGACAAGAAGGACTTCCAGGGGATCAAGGACTCCTACGAGTTCGACCCGGTCGCCGAGCGGTACATCAAGGTCGACCCGATGAACGAGGCGCGCTGGTACCCG
Source organism: Streptomyces sp. KL116D (assembly GCF_030766975.1). Lineage (NCBI taxonomy): Bacteria > Bacillati > Actinomycetota > Actinomycetes > Kitasatosporales > Streptomycetaceae > Streptomyces > Streptomyces sp. KL116D. The sequence goes on from NZ_JASERH010000136.1 coordinate 901,244, forward strand.
ACGCTGACCACGCTCTCGGACGGCAAGGTCCTCTCGGTCTCCGGCCTCGACGAGATCGGGCAGCTGGTGCCCGGCAAGAACGAGGTGTACGACCCGAAGACGAAGAAGTGGACGTACCTGAAGGACATCCGCCAGTTCCCGACGTACCCGGCGCTGTTCCAGATGGCGAACGGCAAGATCTTCTACTCGGGCGCGAACGCGGGCTACGGCCCGGACAACGTCGGCCGCAAGCCCGGCATCTGGGACCTGACGACGAACAAGTTCCAGAAGATCCCGGGTCTTTCGGACGCGAACATGATGGAGACGGCCAACACGGTCGAGCTGCCGCCCGCGCAGGACCAGAAGTACATGGTGATCGGCGGCGGCGGTGTCGGTGAGTCGAAGCTGTCCAGCAAGAAGACCCGGATCGTCGATCTGAAGGACGCGGCGCCGAAGTTCACGGACGGCCCGCAGCTGGAGAAGGGCACGCGCTACCCGCAGGCCTCGGTGCTGCCCGACGACTCCGTGCTGGTCTCGGGCGGTTCGGAGGACTACCGCGGGCGCGGCGACTCGAACATCCACCAGGCGCGGCTCTACGACGCGAGGACGAACTCGTTCAAGCGGGTCGCCGACCCGCTGGTGGGCCGGAACTACCACTCGGGTTCGCTGCTGCTGCCCGACGGCCGGGTGCTGTTCTTCGGCTCCGACTCGCTCTACTCGGACAAGGCGAACACCAAGCCCGGCGAGTTCGAGCAGCGCATCGAGATCTACACGCCGCCGTACCTGTACCGGGACTCGCGCCCGACCCTGGACGGCGGCGAGAAGACGATCCGGCGGGGCGCGTCGGCGACGTACAAGACGGAGCACGCGTCGTCGATCAAGACGGCACGGCTGATCAGGCCCAGCGCGTCCACGCACGTCACGGACGTCGACCAGACGTCGATCGCGCTCGACCTGAAGAAGTCGGCGGACTCGGTCACGGTGACCGTCCCGAAGAACCGGTCGCTGGTCGAGTCGGGCTGGTACATGCTGTTCGTGACGGACGATCAGGGCACGCCCAGCAAGGCGCAGTGGGTGCACGTGCCGTAACGCCCGCGGAACGCCGTGGAACGCCGGAGGGCGCGGGGAGTCGATCCGACTCCCCGCGCCCTCCGGCGTTCGCTCCGGGTCAGTTGCTGGCCTGCGCCAGCTTCAGCGCGTACTCGCCCCACCAGTCGCCGGCCTTGGGCCCGCCCTTGCAGGTGCCGTCCGACTCACCGGGCCGCTTCACCCACAGGTACGCCTTCACCTGCGGGTCGCCCGTCTTGGTGGTGGGCGCCTCGCCGAGGGCCCGGCCGGGCGGGTTGCACCAGCGCTCGTCGGCCTTGCCGCCGGTGTACGGCCCGTTCCCGTTCCGGCTGGTGTCCACGACGAACGGCTTGTTGCCCACCTTCGCCGAGAGTTCCTTGCCGTACTTCACGGACTCCTCGGTGGTGTAGAAGTTCGACACGTTCACCGAGAAGCCGTCGGCCTGGTCGATGCCGGACCACTGCAGCGGCTGGAAGATCTGGTCGGGCTTGCCCCAGCCCGCGTTGCCCGCGTCCAGGTAGACCGTCGTGTTCTTCAGGGACTTGAACGTGGCGATGGCGCCCTTGAGCAGGTCGTAGCGCTCCTCGTGGAACTGCTCGGGCGTGCAGTTGTCCACCATGTGCTGCACCGCGTCCGGCTCCAGGATCACCGTGGCGGGGCGGTCCCCGATGCCCGCGGCGACCTGGTCGATGAACGTCCGGTACGCGTTGCCGTCGGCGGCGCCGCCCTGCGAGTAGTTCCCGCAGTCGCGGTGCGGGATGTTGTAGACGACGAGCAGGGCGTCGCGGTTCGCCTTCTTGGCGGCCTCGGTGTAGCCGCGGGCCTGGTCCTCCGCGTTCTCCGGGATGATCCACTCGCCGCTGGGCTGCTCGGCGATCTTGCGGACCGTCTTCGCCTCGTCGCCCTTGCCGTCCTGCTCCAGGTCCGCGACGGCCTTGGCCGCCTTGCTCTCGGGATTGACCCAGAACGGGTCGGCGCTCCTGGGCTGCTGCTCGACGGGAGACGCCGAGGAGTTGTCCTTGCCGTCGCCTCCGGAGGAACACGCGGACACGAGCAGCGCCGCCCCCACGACGACCGCTCCAGTCCTCAGTTTCCGGTACATCCACTCCCCCTTGGGTGCACTGTCTGGTCCTCAATCGTGACATACGTCCCGGCCGGGTCACGAGGCCGGACGGCCCTTGTCAAAGAGCTGTTACAGCCTTCGGATGGAGGGTAGGCGCCGACCAGGAGAGCGCTGCCCAGTGGGACGGAAGGGGCCGTGGACGATGCCACACCACACTCATGAGCTGCGGTTGGCCACAGTCCTGGTCGAGTCCGCGGACACCCTCCTCGACGACTTCGACCCGGCGCGCTATCTGAGCCGGCTGGCCGACCACTGCGTGGAGTTCCTCGGCGCGCGGGGTGCCGGCGTGACGCTCCTGGAGTCGGACGGGCGGCCGGTCCCCGCCGCGCACAGTTCGGAACGCCCGGAGCTCGTGAAGGAGTTGCTGGAAGCGGGCCGCACCTCCGGGCCGACGCACGACAGCCTGAAGACGGGGAAGCCGGTGCCGCCGGTCGACCTGGCCTCCGAGGCGGCGGCGATGCGCTGGCCGGTCTTCACCGCGGTCGCCCTCCGCCACGACATCACCACCACCTACGCGGTACCCCTGCGCCAGCGCGAGATCCTCCTCGGTGCCATCAGTGTCTTCACACCTCAACCCACCACCTGCACAGGAGGATTGGCGATCGCACAGACCCTGGCCGACGCGGCGGCCGTGGGGCTGCTCAACCATCGCGCTTACGCCCAGTACAGGACGTTGGCGGGACAACTGCGATCGGCACTTGCCAGCCGTGTGCGGATCGAACAGGCAAAGGGCATGCTCGCCGAGCGCTGGCGGGCCACGCCGGACTCCGCGTTCACGACGTTGCGCCAGTACGCGCGCAGCAAACGACTGCCCCTCGACCAGGTCGCGCGAGCGGTGGTCCATCGCGCCCTGCCGGAGGACGAGTTACATCCAGGCAAGTCCGGACCTGCCTGAAAACAGGCTCCGACCTGCGACGACCACGCTGTGCCACCATCCTCGTACTTGGCGTCAAACGCCCTCTAGGCTGCGGCGCCCATCCGTTCTAGAGTCTGTGTCAGGCCCAAGACCTCGGCCTTCTCGACCGGACGGACCCCTAGAACCTCCCGCGTCGGCGCCGGGTTACTCCCGCAGCCCGTTGCGCCCGCGGTCGAGGACCAGCCCGGTCGGCGGCTCCGGGGGGAGCGGGCCGCCGGCCGGGCCAGGTGCCTTCCGGGCCCGGGTCAGCTCGCCTTCTTCGGCGCCTCGCTGATGCCCGACAGATATGCGGAGACGACGACGTTCGCCGTGTAGGTCCTGGACGCCTTGTCGAAGGTGCCGCCGCAGGTGATCAGCCGGAGTTCGGCGCGGTCCGAGTGGTGCGGCCCGTACGCCTCGTGCGGGTCGAACGCCTCCCGGGAGAAGACCTGGACGTCGTCGACGGTGAACTCGGCGACCGATCCGTCGTCGCGCACCACCCGCACGCTGTCGCCCGGCTTGGCCTCGCTGAGGTGGTAGAAGACGGCGGGCCGGGTCTCGGTGTCCACGTGGCCGACGAACAGGGACGTGCCCTTCTCCCCCGGCTGTGCGCCCTGGCCGTACCAGCCGACGACGCCGGCCTGGTCGTAGGGCGGCGGGTCGATGGCGCCGCCGCCGTCCAGGCCGCGGGCGACGACGGGGGCCTGGATACTGAGCGCGGAGACGTCGATGCGCTGGGGTTTCGCGGCCTTCACGGGCTTGTGGGCGGCGGGCAGCTCGACGCCGAGGGGGCGGCCGACGGCGGCCGCGTCCCCGGTCGTCGGCGAGGAGAGGTTCACGTCGGTGACGCCGCGGCCCCACAGCCACAGGCCGAGCAGCAGCACCGCCCAGGCGACGCCGGTGATCAGTCGCCCGGCGCCGTGCGGTCGGTCGCCGTTCGCCATGTCGGCCTACTGGGGTGAGGACCGGCGGCGCCGGACGCTGCGGAAGGCGACGGCCACGGCGGCGATCGCGGCGAGGACCAGGCCGATGACGGCGTGCCGGGTGCCGGGGCCCTCGCTGGGCGCGGCGGCGGGGCGGGTGTGCGCGGCGGCCAGCTCGGCGGCGGCGCCGCCCCCTCCGGCGTGCACCGGCGCGGTCGGCGTCGGGGTGGGTGTCGCACGGTTGTCGAGGACCCGGACGGTGCCCTTGACCTTGCCGTCGATGCCGTCGCAGGTCACCTTGATCTCGTAGTTGCCCGGGGCGACGGACGACTTGACGCGGGCCTCCGCGAAGAGCGTGGGCTGGTCCGCGGAGGGCGCGAGCACGCCGGGCGAGACGAAGGCGTCGGAGTAGGCCCGGCCGGTCGTGCCCTTGCAGCCGCTGACGCGCAGGTCGACCTCGGTGCCCGGTGGCACGGCGTACGGGGAGACGGTGACGGATCCGCCGCTGTCGGCGGCCTGGGCCGCGGTGACCGGCAGGGTCATCAGGACGGCGGCCGCCCCTGCGGCACGGAGAGCAAGCGGACCAGCACGCATCGTGAACCTCCTAGTACTGGCAGGTTCACGCGCGCGGCGGCATTCCGCATCTTGAGCGGCCCGGCCGCAGGTCAGCCGGGTGGGGCCGGACCGGTGCCGGACCGGCATCAGACCGGTGTCAGACCAGATCGACGAGGTCGGCGATGGAGTCGACGACGTGCGAGGGCGTGAACGGGTACTTCTTGATGTCGGCGTCGCTGGTCAGCCCGGTGCGCACGAGGAACGTCTGCATGCCCGCCTCCAGGCCCGCCAGCACGTCGGTGTCCATCCGGTCGCCGATCATGGCGCTGGACTCGGAGTGCGCCCCGATGGCGTTCAGGCCGGTGCGCATCATCAGCGGGTTCGGCTTGCCCGCGAAGTACGGCTGCTTGCCGGTGGCCTTGGTGATCAGCGCGGCGACGGCGCCGGTGGCGGGCAGCGGGCCCTCGGTGGAGGGGCCGGTCTCGTCGGGGTTGGTGCAGATGAACCGGGCGCCGCCGTTGATGAGCCGGACGGCCTTGGTCATGGCCTCGAAGGAGTAGGTGCGGGTCTCGCCGAGGACGACGTAGTCGGGGTCGTGGTCGGTGAGCACGTAGCCGATGTCGTGCAGGGCCGTGGTCAGTCCGGCCTCGCCGATGACGTAGGCGGTGCCGCCGGGGCGCTGGGCGTCCAGGAACTTGGCGGTGGCCAGGGCCGACGTCCAGATGTTGCCGACGGGAACCTCCAGGCCCATCCGGGTGAGGCGGGCCTGGAGGTCACGGGCGGTGTAGATCGAGTTGTTCGTCAGCACCAGGAACGGCTTGCCGGACTCGCGGAGCTTCTTGATGAACGCGTCGGCGCCGGGGATCGGCACGCCTTCGTGGATGAGCACGCCGTCCATGTCGGTGAGCCACGAATCGATGGGCTTGCGCTCTGCCATGGGGTGCTCTCCTGCGGTCCGCGGTGTCACTACTGAGCTGTACGGGGCGCCGGGACAACGCTGTGCCGACGCCCCACACCTTAGTCAGGACCGGCTGATCTTGACCCCGTCGATCGTCCAGAACCAGTTGTTGCCGCCGGTGTACCGGAAACGCACCTTCGCCCTGGTCACTCCGCTGGGCACGGACAGGGTCACGGTCTCGGTGCGGGAGGGCACGTCGGCCGTGTACGTCTTCACGGTGACCGGGGTGCCGCCGTCGTAGGAGACGAGGACCTCGCCCTTCTGCGGGGACTCCTGGCGGTAGAAGGTCGTGTACGTGAGGGTGGCCGGGCTGCCGCCGGTGACCGGGAAGTCGGGGCTGACGAGGGTCGAGTCGAAGGTCCCTGACACGGTCTTGTCGGACCATTCGTCGCCGTCGGCGACCGCGAACACGTTCCGGGCGCGGACGTTGGACTCGCGCTGCTGGTCGGGGGCCGCCCTGGTCCAGAACTCGTCGGTCGTGAACGACCAGCCGCGCCACTCGGTGACGCCGCCGGTGCCCATCGCCGTGTTGTCGACGGACCAGCCGCTGGGCGGGGTGTGGGTGAAGCCGATGACGCCCGCGCCGACGCCGGTCTCGTCGACCGGGCCGGTGAGCTGGGCGCGCAGGGTGTCGAAGTCGTCGGGCGTCGGCTGCTGGATCGGGCGGCCGTCGAGGCCCCACGCCGGGTCGATGGCGACGCCGAGGTGGGCGAGGGCGGAGGCGGCGACGTCCGGCATCCGCACGTCGTACCGGGTGGAGCCGGCCGCGGCGGTGCCGCCCACGGCGATCAGGAACGTCTGCCGCTCGGGCCAGCTGGAGCCGCCGTGGCCGCCGGCGTCGGTGTGCCCGTGGTCGGCGGTGATCAGGATCAGCCAGTCCTCGGTGCCGTACGTGGCGCGGGACGTGAGGGCGTCGACCAGCTGCCCGACCTGGCCGTCGACGCCGTGGATGGCGTCCAGGTACTGCCGGCTGGCGGCACCGTAGGAGTGGCCGGCGTGGTCGACGTTGTCGAGCTGGACGAAGACGGCGTCGGGATCGGCGCTCCTGAGCCGGTCGACGGCGCGGCTGGTGGTGCCGGTGTCGTACTCGGCGCTCGGGGTGGAGACGCGGGTGTCGACCTTCGAGGAGAAGACGGTGTCCGTGATGGGGGCCCAGGAGGAGACGGCGTACGTCGACAGGTTCGGCTTCGCGGTCTCGACGCGGGTGAGGAAGTCCGGGTACTGGGCGAACTTGTGGCCGGTGAAGTTGTTGTCCTTCACGTTGTGCTTGTCCGGCCACACGCCCGTGATCAGCGTCGACCAGCCGGGGCCCGACATGGTGGGCGCCATCGGGTTGGCGTAGATCGGGCTGGGCGCGGTGAGGCCGGCCGCCATCAGGGCCTTGAGGCGGGGCGCGTCGGCGTCCTTGATTCTGCTGAGGAGGGTGCCGTCGAGGCCGATGACCAGGACCTTGGGGGTCCTGGCGGCGGCGGACGCGGTGGTGGGGACGGCGAGGGCGAGTGCGGCGGTGGCGGAGCCTATGAGGAGCGAGCGGCGGGAGACGCCGGACGTGCTGCGCGACATGCGGTCCTCCGGAGGTGTGGGGGCACGGAACGGTCCAACACCCCGATTCCATCGGAGTGTTGGACCAGACCCGTTATCTTTTGGTGACGCGCCGACGAATGGCCATGGACATTCGTCACCGCCCGATGGACTCAGCTGTCGTCAGCTGCCGGTGGCCGACTTCCAGTCCTCCACGTACGTCTGGAGGTTCTTGTCGATGTCGTTCCAGTCCGGCTCGGTGATCTCGACGCCGTCCATGATCTTGGCGAGCGAGATGGCGTTCGCGTCGGTGGCCTTGACGTCGCCGCGGGCCGCGAAGCCGCCGCCGATCGAGCTGACCTCCTGCTGCTGCTCGGTGGCGAGCATGAAGTCGAGGAGCTTCTTGCCGTTGGCGGTGTGCGGGGCGTTCCGCACCAGCCCGGCCGCGTACGGGAGGGCGAAGGAGGTGGGCTTGCCGCCGGCCTTCTTCGGGAACCAGATGCCGAGGTTCGGCATGTCCTTGGACTGGGCGAAGCTCATCTGCACGTCGCCGTTGGCGACGAGGAGTTCGCCCTTGTCGACCTTGGGGCCGAGCTTGCCGGTGGAGGCGGACGGGCCGACGTTGTTGGCCTGGAGCTTCTTCAGGTAGTCCATGGCGGGCTGCTTGCCGCCGAAGTCGTGCATGGCCTTGACGACCACGGCCGTGCCGTCGCCGGCCACGCCGGGGGTGGAGTACTGGAGCTTGTTCTTGTACTTCCCGTCGAGCAGTTCTTCCCAGGTCTGCGGAGCCGTCTTCAGTTCCTTCTTGTTGTAGATGAAGCCGAAGTAGTTGTTCACGACGGAGGTCCAGGTGCCGTCGGCCGCCTTGTCGGCGCCGTCGACCTGGTCGGCGCCCTCGGGCGCGTACTTCGCCAGCAGGCCCTTGCCGTCGGCCTGCTGGATGAACGGGGGCAGGGTGACGATGACGTCGGCCTGCGTGTTGGACTTCTCGCGGACGGCGCGCTGCACCATCTCGCCGGAACCGCCCTCCACGTACTTGACCTTGATGCCGGTCTTCGCGGTGAAGTCCTTGAAGACCTTGTCGTACCAGCCGTCGCCGTTCTCGCCCTTGAGGCCGTCGGCGCTGTAGACGGTGACGACCTTCTCGTCGGAGGCGGCGGAGCTGCCGCCGCAGGCGGTCAGGGACGCGGCGAGGGCGAGGCTGCCGACGGTGGCGGCGATCGGAGTGAGCGTGCTTCTGCGCATGGCGAGGTGAACTCCTAGCGGGATCAGGGCCGTTGAGCGGTAGATGCGGAGGCTTATCGGTACGAGGCCTTGGTGCGGACCCGCGACACGGCGAGCAGCACCAGCAGCGTGGCGGCCATCAGGACCACGGCGATCGCGGATCCGGTGAACAGCGAACCGCGGTCGGTGATCGCGTAGATCTGCACCGGCAGCGGCATCCAGTCCGGCGGGTAGAGCATCATCGTGGCGCTCAACTCGCCCATGGAGAGCGCGAAGCAGAGCCCGGCGGCCGCGTTCAACGACGGCAGCAGCAGCGGCAGCTTCACCTTCCACAGGACGTACGAGGGCCGGGCGCCGAGCGACGCCGCGGCCTGTTCGTACGCCGGGTCGAGACGCACGATGGCGGCCGAAACCGACTGGTAGGCGAACGCGGCGACAAGAATCGTGTGCGCGATGATGACGATCCAGCGGGTGCCGTTGAGCAGCATCGGCGGCTTGCTGAACGCGACGAGCACGGCGAGTCCGACGACCACGGACGGCACGGCGACGGGCAGGACGAACAGCGCGTCCATCAGGCGCCGCCCGGTCTTCTTCAGGGACGCGGCCGCCAGCGCGGCCCAGCCGCCCACGACCAGCGCGAGCACGCTCGCGGTGACGGCCGTGACGAGGCTGGTGGTGAGGGCGGAGAGCGAGTCGCCGCTGGTGGCCGCGGTGTAGTGGGCCGCGGTGAACCCGGAGGGCAGGGCCCCGGACCAGTTCGTGGCGAACGACGCGGCGAGGATGACGAGGAGGGGCAGGGCGAACAGGGGCAGGAAGAGGACGAAGAAGACGACCCAGGTGGCCCACTTGCCCGTCTTGCTATGCACCAGCACGAGGATCCGCCTCCCGGTGGAACGACGCGCCCCTCGGGGGCGCGGGGCAGTGTCGGTCAGCGGCTGCGCCGCGGGGCGCGCCCGGTGTCGGTTCAGGCGCCCACACGGCGGCTCACCACCCGGTACAGCCCGTAGAGCCCCACGGAGATCGCCACGTTGACCACGGCGACGACGCACGCGCCGGGGTAGTCCGACTCCAGGATCGCCTTGCCGTACACGAGCATCGGCAGCGTCGTGACGCCCTTGGCGCCGGTGAAGAGCACGATCCCGAACTCGTTGAGGCACAGGACGAGGACCAGCGAGCCGCCGGCGGCCAGCGCGGGCAGCGCCTCGGGCAGGATCACCTGCCGCACGATCCGCGCGGGCCGCGCCCCCAGCGACGAGGCGACCTCCAGCTGGGCCGTGTCCACCTGCGAGAACGCGGCGAGCAGCGGCCGCATCACGAACGGTGTGAAGTACGTGATCTCGGCGAGGAGCACGCCCCAGGGCGTGGCGAGGAACTGGAAGGGCCCGCTCGCCGCGCCGGTGACGTCCGTCCACAGCCCGTTGGCCATGCCGACCTGCCCGTAGACGAACAGCAGCGCCAGCGTGATGAGGAACGAAGGGAAGGAGAGGAACACGTCGATGAACTTGGCGACGGCCTTCCCGCCGGGGAACGGCACGAACGCGATGACCAGCGCGAGCACGAACCCGAGGACGAGGCAGCCGGCCGTCGAGCCGACCGCGAGCCACACCGTCGTGCCGAGCGCCTCCCGGAACGCGGACGAGGCGAACACGTCGGCGTACGGCTGGAGCGAGGTGCCGCCGGTGTCGGGGCGCAGCGACTGCTCGACGACGAGGTAGAGGGGGTAGAGGAAGACCACCGCGAGGGCGGCGACGGGCGGCAGCGCCCACACCCGACTCGCCGTCCTCGTACGGGGCTTCGTGGTCGTCTCGACCGGTGCGGTCAGCGTGGTGCTAGCCATCCTCGGCCACCCCCGCGGCGAGCAGCACCGCGTCCTCCGGCGCGAAGTGCACGGTCACCCGCTCCCCCAGGGCGGGCGGCTCGCGCAGTTCGCGGAGGTCGGCCTTGACCCGGTGCCCGTCCACGTCGACGTACAGGCGGTGGGTCGAGCCGCGCCACTGGACCTCGGCGACCTCGCCGGTGAGCGAGTTGGGTCCGTCGCCGAGCCCGACCAGGTGCGGGCGGACGCACAGCGTGGCGGTGGCCCCGGCCGCGACGCCCTGCGCGGGCACCGTCAGCTCGGCCTGCCCGAAGGAGACCGTGCCCTTCTCGCCCGAACCCACCGTCACCGGAAGGAGGTTGGCGTTGCCGACGAACGACGCCGTGAACTCGGTGCGCGGCCTGCGGTACAGCTCCTGCGGTGTGCCGACGTCCTGGAGCCGGGCCCGGTCCATGACGGTGATCCGGTCGGCCAGGGTCAGCGCCTCGACCTGGTCGTGGGTGACGTAGAGCATGGAGACGTCGGGCAGCTCGCGGTGCAGGCGGGCCAGTTCGGCGAGCATGCCGGAGCGCAGCTGCGCGTCGAGCGCGGACAGCGGCTCGTCGAGGAGGAGCACGCCCGGCCGGATGGCGAGGGCGCGGGCGATCGCGACGCGCTGCTGCTGGCCGCCGGAGAGCTCGCGCGGGTAGCGCTTGGCGTAGGCGGCCATGCCGGTCAGTTCGAGGGCCTCGGCGACCCGGCCGGGTATCTCGCCCTTGGGGACCTTCTGGGCCTTCATCCCGAAGGCGACGTTGTCCTCGACCCGCATGTGCGGGAAGAGCGCGTACTGCTGCACGACCATGCCGATGCCGCGCTGGTGCGGCGGCAGGTCGGTGACGTCGCGCTCCCCGATGAGGACGCGCCCGGACGTGGGCCGGACGAATCCGGCGACCGCGCGCAGGGCGGTGGTCTTGCCGGATCCGGACGGGCCGAGGAGGGCCATCACCTCGCCCGGCTCGACGGTCAGGTCGAGGGAGTCGAGTGCCACGGTGCGGGCGCCTCCCCCGCCGTACGCGACGGACACCCGGTCGAACCGGATGCCGCTGCTCCGTTCCGCCATCAGCCCTCAACTCCCCTGCGTTCCGTTTCTCTCACGGCGACCACGCTCCTCGGGACGGGTGTCCCGTACCGGTCCGGACGGCAACGGGACGGTGAACGCGCACCCAAGGTTGGCCTAGACCCGTTACGCTTCCGTTATCGACGGATGTCGGTCGTGGTCAACTGGCAGGCAGGGAGGCCCGGTTAACGCCCGTCGCCGCCCAAACGCGTGGTGAACGAGAACCGGTCCCCCCGGTAAAGCGTCCGCACCCGCTCGGTCGGCCGGCCCGCCGTGTCGTACGAGACGCGGTGGATCAGCAGCATCGGCAGGGCGGGCGGGGTGCCGATGAGCAGCGCCTCGCGCGGCGTCGCGAGCACGGTCTCGATGCGCTCGTCGGCCGAGCCGAAGTCGATCCCGAGGCGTTCGTGGACGTACGAGTAGAAGGACGAGTCCGGGTCGAAGTCGGCGTCGAGGCGCGGCATCCGCTCGACCGCGACGTAGGTGGACTCCAGGCCGACCCGCTCGTCGTCCGCGAGCAGCACGCGCTCCATGTGCCAGACCGGCTCGCCGCGCTCCAGGCCGATCTCGGCGGCGAGCGCGGGCGGGCACGGGAAGCGGTCGAGGCCGATCAGGTTACGGCCGGGCCTGCGGCCCTGGCGACGCACGCCCTCGGTGTACGAGGCGAGGGACAGCGGCTGCTCCAGCTTGGGGCCCGCGGCGACGGTGCCCCGGCCCTGCCGCTTCAGCCGCCCTTCGAGCAGCAGCTCGCGCAGCGCCTGGCGGACGGTCTCCCGCGACACCGCGTACCGCACGGCGAGGTCGCGCTCGGTCGGCAGCGTCTCGCCCTCCGCCAACTCGCCGATGAGAGAACCGAGTTGGGCCTTCACCGCGTAGTACTTCGGGATGCGGCCGTGCTCGGGGATGCCGTCGCGCACGGGGGCGCCGGGGGCCTGGTCGTTCGGGTAGTCCACGCAGGGATGGTCGCAGACGCCGGTGAACAGGCTTTTCCCGTCCCCTTCTGAAGTCCGGAGTCCGAAGTCCGAAGTCCGGAGTCCGGGGCGCGGCGCCCGGTCTCAGCGCCTCCCGGGCCGAAGCCGCCGGGAGGCCGCCACCAGGGCCGCGCCGCACAGGAGGAGGCCGCAGGCGGCGGCGCCCAGGCCGCGCAGGGCGTCGGGGCCCGTCTTCGCGAGCTCGTCCCGCAGGCCCGGGAGCGTGCCGTCGCCGGTCTCGTCCTCGCTGCCCGCGATGTCGAACGGGTAGTCGTTGGACTCCCCCACCCAGTCGCCGTCGTCGGCCCTGCGCTGCACGACGGCGGCGGTCGCGACGACGTGGCCGGGGCGGGCGGCCGAGGTGAACGCGAGCCGCGTCTTGACGGTGAGCGTCTGGCCGGGAGCGGCCGAGAAGCCGCGGAAGCCGTCGTCGAGGACGCCCACGTTCTCGTCCTGGTCGGTCCGCTCGAAGGACACCGGCCGCCAGCGCGTGCCGTCGAAGAACTCCAGCCGGATCTGCGCGGGCCGCAGCGTCCGCCGCCGGTCGACGAGGACGACCACCGGGTGGATGTCGCCGCAGGTCTCGTCGGTCGTGTTGGTCAGCTCCAGCGACCAGTTCTGGTGGCCGCCGCCCGCCCGGTACGCGTCCCGGCCCGGGTGGATCCGGGCGCCGATCGGGAAGTCGGGGCTGCCCGGGGCGACTTGGCAGGCGGACGCGCGGTGCGCGGCGGGGACGGGGGCCGCGCCGGCGAGGGTGACGGCGGTCGCGGTGATGCCGAGGGCGAGCGTTCGGCGCAGTCGCATGAAGGGCCCTTGCTGGTCGCGGAGTCGGCCGACGACCACGGTCCCGCGGGCGTCGGCGGTGGTGGCCGAGGAATCTGCCACCCGCCCGCGGCCCGACCGGCACGCCACGCCCCCCGTACGGCCCGATGGCCGCGGAAAAAACGCTCAATCAGATAACTTTCGCCCGGTTCCGGTTGGCGGGCAGGGCGGCGTCCCCGCGCCCGAACAGCGGCGCCAGGATCAGCTGCGCGGCCCCTTCGACGACGAGCGTGGCGCCGCCCGGCGCGGCCCGCACCGGTATCACCCGGCCGCCCCCGCCGCGCCGCGCCCGCGCGTCCAGCACCCGGCCCACCCCGCGCACGAACCGCTCCTCGGCGGCGGACACCGTACGGCCGCCGAGCAGCACGGCGTCGATGTCGAGCAGCCCCACCAGGTTCCCCGCACCCTCGCCGAGCACGCGCGCCGCCTCGTCGGTCCCGCGTTCGGTGCCGGCGGCGACCGCGGCGAGGCAGAGCGCCTCGATGCAGCCGCGGTTGCCGCAGTCGCAGGCGGGGCCGTCCAGCTGGATGACCTGGTGGCCGAACTCGCCCGCACCGGTGCGCGCACCGCGGTACAGGGCGCCGCCCAGGACGAGTCCGGCGCCCAGCCCGGTGCCCAGGTGGAGGTAGGCGAAGGAGCGCTCGCCGTCGCCCGCGGCGCCGTCGAGGGCGAGTCCGAGGGCCGCCGCGTTGGTGTCCTTGTCGACGACGACCGGCAGGCCGAGCCGCTCGGCGAGGGCGTCGCGCAGCGGGAAGCCGTCCCACTGCGGGAAGCCGGTGACCCGGTGCAGCACTCCGTCGGTGTGGTCGAGCGGCCCCGGCACGGCGACGCCGGCGCCGAGCACGGAGGCGCCGCCCTCGCCGTCGCCGAGCAGCGCGTCGACCTCGCGGGCGGCGGCCGCGAGCACGGTGTCGGCGCCCGCGCCCAGGTCGAGCGGGGCGCGCCGGGACGCGACGACGGCGCCGGTCAGATCGGTCAGCACGGTGCGCAGCTCGTCCCGGTCCAGGTGCAGGCCGACCGCGTGCCCGGCCCCGGCGACCAGGCGCAGCACGGTGCGGGGCTTGCCGCCGGTGGAGGCCCGGCGGCCGGCCTCGACGACGAGCCCGTCGCCGCGCAGCCGGCCGGTGATCTTGCTGACGGCCTGCGGGGTGAGACCCGTGCGCTCGGCGAGCTCCAGACGGCTGATCCCGGCCTCGCCCGCGGTGCGCAGCAGGTCGAGCACGAGCGCGGCGTTGTGGCCGCGCAGGGCGGAGAGGTTGAAGCCCGCGGTGGTCCTGGCGGGCGGGACGTGGCTGTTCACCGGCCCATTGTCCCTCCCGCTTGCACTTTGGCAACACCGTTGCTTAAGTGGAGGCATGACTGGTACGAGTGCTCCCCTCCGTGTGGGCCTGGTCGGCTACGGCCTGGCAGGCTCCGTCTTCCACGCCCCGCTGATCGCCGCGACCGAGGGCCTGGCCCTGGACACGGTGGTCACCTCGAACCCGGAGCGGCAGGCCCAGGCCCGCGCCGAGCACGGCGACGCCCTGCGCTTCGCCGCCTCGCCCGACGAGCTCTGGCAGCGGGCGGACGAGCTCGACCTGATCGTCATCGCGTCGCCGAACAAGACGCACGTGCCGATCGCCACGGCGGCCCTCAAGGCCGGTCTGCCGGTGGTCGTCGACAAGCCGGTGGCGGGCACGGCGGCCGAGGCCCGGGAGCTCGCGGCCCTCGCCGACGAGCGCGGTCTGCTGCTGTCGGTCTTCCAGAACCGCCGCTGGGACAACGACTTCCTGACCCTCCACAAGCTCCTGGCCGACGGCGAGCTGGGCGACGTGTGGCGCTTCGAGTCGCGCTTCGAGCGGTGGCGCCCGCAGCCCAAGGGCGGCTGGCGCGAGTCCGGGAACCCGGAGGAGATCGGCGGTCTCCTCTACGACCTCGGCAGCCACGTCGTCGACCAGGCCCTGGTCCTGTTCGGCCCCGCCGCCTCCGTGTACGCCGAGTCGGACGTGCGCCGCCCGGGCGCCGGGGCCGACGACGACACGTTCATCGCGATCACCCACGCGAACGGGGTCCGCTCGCACCTGTACGTCTCCGCGACCACGGCCCAGCTCGGCCCGCGCTTCCGCGTCCTCGGCTCGCAGGCGGGCTACGTCAAGTACGGCCTCGACCCGCAGGAGGCGGCGCTGCGCGACGGCAAGCGCCCGGCCGCGGGCGAGCCGTGGGGCGTGGAGGGCGAGTCGATGTGGGGCCGCGTCGGCTCCGGCGAGTCCCCGCTGACCGGCGGCGGCCGCCCGCTCGCGACGGTCGACGGCGACTACCCCGCGTACTACGCGGCCGTGGCCGCCGCCCTGCGCGACGGCGCCCCGAACCCGGTGCCGGCCACCCAGGCCGCCGCCGCGCTCGACGTCCTGGAGGCGGCCCGCCGCTCGGCCCGCGACGGTGTGACGGTGACCCTGTGAGCACGGAGCCGAAGGCCGCCCCCGACATCCCCGCCCTGGAGGACCAGGAACGCCGCCTGACCCTCGCCTCCTTCACGCACGACGACGCCTGGCGCCTCGGCACGCTCCTGGTCGAGCTGTCCCGCGAGCGGCGGGCGCCGGTCGCGATCGACATCACGCGCGGCGGCCAGCAGCTGTTCCACGCGGCGCTGCCCGGGTCGACCCCGGACAACGACGCGTGGATCGCCCGCAAGCGCCGCGTGGTGGAGCGCTATCACGCCTCCTCGTACCTGGTCGGCAGCCGTTTCCGCGCCAAGGGCACGACGTTCGAGGACTCCTCCCGCCTCGACCCCGACGTGTACGCGGCCCACGGCGGCGCCTTCCCGGTCACCGTGCGCGGTGCCGGGGTCGTCGGCGTCGTGGTGGTCTCCGGTCTCCCCCAGGTCGAGGACCACGCGCTGGTCGTGGAGGCGCTGGAGCGCTTCATCGGCGAGGGCTGACGCCCCGCTGCCTGCGCACCGCGAGGACGGTCGCCGCGCCCGCGGCGACGGTGACCGCGGCGATCCCGCCGAGCACCGCGGCTCCCTCGGAGGAGCCACCGGTCTCGGCGAGTTCACCGCCACCACCCGTGCCACCGCCCGAACCGCCGCCGCTCACTCCCCCGTCCCCACCGCCGCCGGTCGTGCCCGGCGTGCTGTCGGAGGGCGAGGGGGTGGGCGGCTCGGTGCTGCCCGAGGGCTCCGGGGTGGGGCTCGGTGAGGTCGGCGTCGGGCTGGGACTCGTCGGAGTGGGCGTGGGGGTGGGCGTCGGCGTGGGCGTCGGCGTGGGGGTGGGACTGGCGTCGTCACACGTCGGCAGGTCTCCGACGAACGGGTAGGCGTGGATCTCCTGCCCCCCGCCGCCCAGCGGATCCGACGCGTGGGTGAGGGAACCGGCCGTGTAGAAGCGTCCGTTGAAGCCGGACATGGTCACCAGCGCCGTACTGGCGGGGTTGCCGATCAGGGCGCTGCCGGAGAACTGCGTGGTGCCGCTCAGCGTCACGTCCGTCGCGTCCGGGAAGTTCCACAGCAGCCGGTCGCGCAGGTCGGCCGGGAGCATCGCCTCGTACGAGTTGATCTCCCGCGCGTCCCCGTAGACGTTCACGAGGACGGTGGCCCCGGCCGGGATGCCGTCGAACCGGAAGCCGGCCTGCCCGCCGGTCGTGCTGACCATGTCGAAGTCGACGTCGAAGATCTGGATCGGTGAGGTGCCGTCGCCGGTGAAGACGGTGGTGCTGCCGTCGTTGACGGCGGTGCCGGTGGGGGTGCGGTGGGCGCCGTCCACGTACGCGTAGCAGTGGCTGGCGTCGGTGAGCTGCCCGCGCAGTGCCGAGTAGGGCGCGACCGCGTCGGGGTCGGCGGCGGTCCGCGTCTCCACGGAGCCGTCGAGCGTGCCGCCGTACCGCACGACGCCGCTGGCGCTGGCGTCCTCGACGGCGAGCCGCTCGCCGGCGTCGATGGTGACGTTGCCGCCGGCGGTCAGGAAGTCCGTGCCGTCGTCCGGCGGCACGCGCGAGCCGACGCCGGCGACGCCGACGTTGTAGATCTGCGAGACGCCGGGGTCCTTGTCCTGGTCGTAGTCCCCGAGGATGACGACCTTGCCCTCGGCCTCGGCGGCGGACCGGCGGACGGCCATGTCGCCGCCCACGAAGATGTTGATGTTGTTGTCCCGGCCGGCCAGGGGCCCGTTGTGCGGGTCCGGAAAGGGATCCGGGCAGTTGCTCCCGAGACACGGCCCGAGCCCTCCGGGCAACGGATCGGCGAACGCGGTCCCCGCCACGACACCCACGACGACCAGAGCGGCCGAAGCGACACCGACGGACACCCGAGCGGAACGAAGCAGTGCGCACATTTCTCCCATATACGCACTATCGGAACACCCCGCCGGATCCCCCCACAGACACGCACAGGGCGCCCCCGAACGGGGGCGCCCACAGCGTCGCCCCAAAGGGGCGCGGGGAACGGCGCGAGCAACCACAACAAACCCGCACCCACCCCCGAACGCCACACACAACGGCGCCAAGGGGCGCGGGGAACGGCGCGACCAGCCCCCACCGCCCCGCACCTACAAACAACCCCCACGCCCGACGGCGATCAAACCCCCACCCCCAGCGGAGCGCTTACGCGTCTTTGAGGTCCTGCCTCTGCCGCCCCAACCCCTCGATCTCCAGCTCCACCACGTCCCCCGACCGCAGATACGGCTTGGGCTCAGGCCTCCCCATCGCCACCCCCGCCGGCGTCCCCGTGTTGATGACGTCACCCGGGTACAGCGTCATGAACTGGCTCACGTAGCGCACCACTTCCGCCACGGAGAAGATCTGGTCGGCGGTGGAGCCGTCCTGCTTCAGTTCCCCGTTCACCCACAGCTTGAGGCCGAGCGCCTGCGGATCGGGCACCTCGTCCGCGGTCACCAGCCACGGCCCGAGCGGGTTGAACGTCTCGCAGTTCTTGCCCTTGTCCCACGTGCCGCCGCGCTCGATCTGGAACTCGCGCTCGGACACGTCGTGCGCCACCGCGTACCCGGCCACACACGCGAGCGCGGCCTCCTGGGACTCGACGTAGCGGGCCGTACGTCCGATCACCACGGCCAGCTCCACCTCCCAGTCGGTCTTGGTCGAGCGGCGCGGCACGAGCACCGTGTCGTGCGGCCCGACCACCGTGTCGGCGGCCTTGAAGAAGACGACGGGCTCGGCGGGCGGCTCGGCGCCGGTCTCCCTGGCGTGGTCGTGGTAGTTCAGGCCGATGCACACGACCTTGCCGATGCGGCCGACCGGCGGTCCGATGCGCAGGCCCGCCCCGTCAAGGGCGGGCAGGTCGCCGGAGGCGGCGGCCTCCCGGATCCGGCTCAGCGCGGCATCGTCCGCGAGCAGCGCCCCGTCGATGTCCGCGACCAGGTCCGACAGGTCGCGCAGGGTCCCTTCGGCGTCGAGGAGCGCAGGGCGCTCGGCTCCGGCGGGACCGACTCGCAGCAGCTTCATTGGGGTAACTCCCTCTGAACTAGGAGAAGCCTCCATGGCCAGGTGCGGCCTAAGCCATCGGAGGTCTGGTCGATCCTCCAAGTTCGGCGTCCAGTCCGCAATACCCCGTTCACGGACTGGACCCGGCGACCCGGCGACCCGACGCCCCGCCGCCCCGGAACTCCGCTACAGGACGGGCGCGGCCGCAGCGGCCCCGGCCGGCATGTCCCGGTAGAGCACGGCCCGCTCGATCGCGCTCCAGGTCGTCGACGTGACGACGTACAGCGCGGCGGCGAGCGGCACCACGGCCACCGAGAACAGCGTCATGAACGACATGAGCGGCATGAACTTGCTCATCGCCGCCATGCCGGGCACCTGCTGGTCGCTGCCGGCCGACTGCGCGGCGGACAGTGCCATCTGCTGCTTGGTCCGCCGGTAGTTGAAGGTGGCGACGGCGGCGACGAGCGCGAACAGCACCACGTACACGAGGCCCTGCGCCCCGAAGGGCCCGCCGTGCGCGAGCGCGTCGGTGAAGCGTCCGCCGAGTTCGGCGGAGCCGAGGGTGTGGCCGAGCAGGGCGTTGGGCTCGCCGCCGATGCTGCGGCTGGAGAACAGGTGGTAGAGCAGGAAGAACGCCGGCATCTGGAACAGCATGGGCAGGCAGCCCGAGAGCGGGGAGACCTTCTCCTCGCGGTGCAGTTCCATGATCGCCTTCTGCAGCGCCTCGGGGTTCTTCCTGTGCTTCTTGCGCAGCTCGGCGATGCGCGGCTGCAGCTTGAGCCGCTCGCGCTGGCCGCGCGCCCCGGCCCGGGAGAGCGGGTGCACGAGGAGCCGTACGAACGCGGTGAACAGGATGATCGCGGCGGCGGTCGCCGAGCCGTGGAACAGCGGGTCGAGCAGGTCGGCGAGATGCTCGACCAGGCTGGCGAAGACGGACATGAACGACGACATGGGTGAGCCCTCCGGGGGTCTCGTCGTGCCGGAATCGACGCACGGGCAGGCGTGCGCGAGGAAGGGATTTCGGCGTGACGGACTGCGTGGGCCCAGCGCCCGTGGAGGGGTGGGTCAGCAGGCCGTCGGGACGGGACGTCCCGGTGCTCGGGGCCTGGTGCGCCCCTTGGCGTCGGGATCGCGCTGCGGGAGGAACGCGGTGCGTTGCTCCCGGTCGCGGATCGCGGTGCGCACTCGGGCCGGCGGCACGGCGGTCGCGCTGCGCGCGGCGAGCAGGGAGCAGACGGCGAGCGCGGAGCCCGCGGCGGCGGTCGCGGCGAGCGCGACAGCCCCGGCGAGGCTGCCGGTGTCGACGAGGACGGCCTGGACGAGGAGGAACAGCAGCAGCGCGACGGGGCGCAGGGTCGTGGACCAGCTGCTCGTGCGCGTCATGGGCTCCTCCTCTCCTTCTGCCCGATTCGGGTGTTCCTGCCAGTTATACAGGCTCGGTCACCACGGGCTGAAGCAGGCGCCGGGGTTCGAGGAGCGCGCGACTGACCGGATCGGCGGGGTCCGGGTCGAGTCCCTCGCCCGGCAGCATCTCGACCTCCTCCAGCGGGACAAGGCCTCCGCAGCCGGTGCACTCCCCCACGATCCCGAGCGGGGAGCCGCACGTGACGTGCCGGAACTCACGCATCGGCGCGGTCCCGGGAATGCCCCGCCCCCACGCGCCGAGCGCCCGGAGCGCCGGCCACAGCTCGCGGCCGCGCTCGGTGACGACGTACTCGTCGCGCGGCGGCGACTCCTGGTAGCGCTGCTTCTCCAGGACCCCGGCGGCGGTGAGCGCCTGGAGGCGGCCGGCGAGGACGGCGCGCGGGATGCCCAGGTGGACGAGGAAGTCGTTGTAGCGCCGCACGCCGTAGAGCGCGTCGCGGACGACGAGGAGCGTCCAGCGCTCGCCGACGATCTCCAGCGCGCGGGCGATGGAGCACTCCTGGGTCGCGTAGTCCTTGCCGAGAGCCATGCCCCCCACTGTAGCCACTTTCCCCCTTCTTGGTTCAGTGACCGAACCTACCGTGCTACGGTCCTGTCACCGTTCAAGTTCAATCACTGAACCTACCGATGAACCGACTTCTGGATGGCCGACCCATGTCCCAGCCCGTCCGTACGGAACCAGCCGTCGTACGCCCCTCGGCAGCCACGGCCACGGCGCCCCGCCCCGCCGCCACCCTCGCCGTCACGAGCGCCGCCACGGCCGTGGCCCTGATGACGTACACCGCGCCGATGGTCACCCTCGGCGACACGGCCGCGTCCCTGCACACGGCGCTCTCCTCGCAGGCGTGGCTGCTGAACGGCGCCCCGCTCGGCCTCGCCGCGCTGCTCCTCGTCGCGGGCAGCCTCGCCGACGACTACGGACGGCGCCGCGCCTTCGTCCTCGGCACCTTCGCCCTCGGCCTCACGACCGCGCTCGGCGCCCTCGCCCCGAACACGCTGCTGTTCACGCTCGCCCGGATCGCGCAGGGCGCGGCGTCGGCGGCGATCCTGGCCGCGAGCCTGGGCCTCCTGGTGCACGCGTTCCCGACCCCGGCGGGCCGGGTACGGGCCACCGGCGTGTGGGGCGCGTTCGTCAGCGGCGGCATCGCGCTCGGCCCCGTCGTGTCGGGCGGCGTCGCCGACCTCGCCGACTGGCGCTCCGCGTACGGGGTGCTGGCCGCGGCCGCCGTCCTGGTCGCCCTCCTCGCGCCCCGGGCCCTCACCGAGTCCCGCTCACCGCGCGCGGGCCGCCCCGACCTGCCCGGCGCCCTCGCCCTGGGCCTCGCCCTGGTCGCCCTCCTCGCCGCGCTCACGCTCGGCCGCGACGGCTGGCTGCGCGCCCCCGTCGGCGTACTCCTGCTGGCGGCCGCCGTGCTCCTGACGGCGTTCGTGGCGGTCGAGCACCGCAGCGCGACGCCGATGCTCGACCTCTCCCTCCTGCGCCGCCCCCTCTTCCTGGCCTCCACGGCGGGCGCGCTCTTCACCGGCCTGTCGGTCATCGCGCTCTTCAGCTACGTCCCGACGCTCGTCCAGCGCACGATGGGCGTCACGCCGATGGGCACGGCGGGACTGTTCGTGATCTGGTCCGGCACGTCGTTCGCCGTCGCCCTCCAGGCCCGGCGGCTCGCGGGCCGGGTGTCGCCGCGCCACCAGCTGGCCGTGGGGTTCGCGCTGCACGCGCTGGCGGTGGCGACGATGCTCGGCGCGGCGGGCTCGGGCGAGTGGACGCGCCTGCTGCCGGGGCTGGCGATCTCCGGCGTCGGCAGCGGACTGCTCAACGCGGCGCTCCCGCTGCTCGCCGTCGAATCGGTGCCGGCCGGCCGCGCCGCGATGGGCTCGGGCGCCAACAACACGGCCCGCTACATCGGTTCGGCCGCCGGCGTCGCCCTGATGATCGCCCTCGCCACGTCCACGGGCACCTCACGGCACGCCCTCGACACGGGCACGAACACGGCGCTGATCGTCTCCGGCGCCCTCGCCCTCGCCGCGGCGGCCCTCCTGCTCACCCTGCGGGAACGGCGTCCGGCTCGCTGACCGGATCCCGGGCCAGCACCTCGCTGTCCGGCCGCGCGTCACGGTCGGCCGGGCAGGCGTACGTCACCGCGAGCGTGACCGCGAGGTTGGCGGCGAGCGCCACGATCCCGGCGTTCACGCCGAACACCGGATCGTGCCCGCCGAACACCAGCCCGCACACCACCCCGACCCCCACGACCAGCCCGCTCACGGCCCCGACGAAGCTCAACCGCCGCCACAGCAGCCCCACCAGCAGCATCGGCACGAGCTGCGCCATCCCCTCGTACGAGATGAGGGAGAGCCGTACGAGGGTGTTGGGCGCGGCGTACGTCAGGACCAGGGCGACCGTCCCCGCGACCACGACCACGAGCTGCGACCAGCCCTTCAGCGCCTGCGACGAACCCCGCCAGCGCGGCACGAGCGAGAACACGCTGCTCCCCCACATCGTGCCGATGACCAGCATGAACACGGCCATCGGCACGATCGACGACAGCGCGGCGGCGACCCCGGTGATCCCCACCGCCCAGGCGGGCAGCGAGTCGACGACGAGCTTGAACAGGGCCAGGTTCGAGTCGGCCCCGGTCAGCCCCGGCACGACGAACAGCGCCGCCATCCCGAGGAACATGGGCACGAACAGCAGCACGTTGTAGGCGGGCAGCCAGATGGCGTTGCGCCGCAGCCCGTCCGCGCTGCGCGCGCCCAGGTAGCCGGCGACGGTGGTCGGGAAGATGACCACGGTCAGGGCGTTGAGGAACGTCGTCGTCGCGAACCACGCCTGCCCGTACGGGGACCCGCCGCTGCCCGGCAGCGTCAGCCAGGCGCTCTTCTCCGCGACGATCCGGTGCAGGAAGTCCCCGTACCCGTCGAAGTAGTGCACGGGCACGTAGAGGGCGAGGAACGCGAGCGTGACGATGACGAGCAGGTCCTTGAGCACCGACACCCAGGCGCTCCCGCGCAGCCCGCTCACCACGACGAACCCGGTGGTGACGGCGAAGCCGATGAAGTAGGCCCAGTTCAGGCTGATCGCGCCGTACGAGATGGTCGACACGACGACGCCCATGCCGGTGATCTGCAACTGGATGTACGGCAGCAGGAACACGGTGACCAGCATCGCGACGGCGGCGCCGAGCCACGGCCTGCGGTACCGGTGGGCGACCATGTCGGTGATGGAGACGAGCCCGTGCCGGCGCGCGTACGCCCAGAGCATGGGTCCGACGACGTAGCCGACGGCGTACCCGCACGACATGTAGGCGACGACGTACAGCACCGGGGCGCCGTAGTTGTACCCCCACCCGGCCGCGCCCAGATAACTGAAGCTGGTGTACCCCTCGCCGGCCATCAGGACCCAGATGAACACGGCCCCCAGCGACCGCCCGCCCACCGACCACTCGGCGAGCCCGCCGCCCCGGCCCTTGCCGCGCACGGCGAGCAGCCCGAGGGCGACGGTGACGGCCATGAAGACGCCGAAGAGGGTGGTGGCGACGGCTCCGTCACTCATGAGCGGCGCTCCTTGAGCCTGCGGTCCCCGCGCCAGGTCAGCCACACGGCGACGGGCGTGACGAGCGTCGCGGCGAGCAGCCACGCGAACAGGAACGGCAGCCCGAGCACGACGGGCTCGACGCGGTTCACGAACGGGAGCGCGCCGATGTACAGCACGAAGGGCACGAGGAGCCAGAGCAGGTGGGGCCGGTTGATCACGAGGAAGGAGCCTAACGGGGCCGCATCGAGCTCAGCTTCCCCCACACCACGAGCCGGTACTTGGACGTGTACTCGGGGGTGCAGGTGGTGAGGGTGATGTAGTACCCGGGCTCGTCGTACCCGGCGGACGGCACGACACGACTGCGCGGCACGGGTCCGATCACGCCCCCGTCACCGGGGGCGGTCTGCGCGAGGCTCCTGTCGACGGTGTACGTGTACGTGGCGCTCCTGGTCTCGACCGTCAGCGTGTCGCCGCGGCGCAGCCGGTTGATGTAGCGGAACGGTTCGCCGTGGGTGTTGCGGTGCCCGGCCAGCGCGAAGTTCCCGGCGCGGCCCGGCTGGGCGGTGCCCGGGTAGTGCCCCACGTAGCCGTGGTTGAGGACGTTCGGCTTGCTGACGCCCTGCGCGACGGGGGCCCGCAGGCCGAGGCGGGGGATGGAGAGGATGGCGTAGGCCTGGTCCCAGTTCGGGCGGGGCGCGGCGGCGGTGCGGCGGGACTGCGGCGCGGCGCGCGTGCCTCCGGTGCCTCCCGTGCCTCCGACGGCGGGATCGTCGTCGGCCCCGCCCGCCGGGGTGGACCCACCGCCGCTCGACGGCTCCTCCCCCTGCGTCTGTGGCTGCCCCCACTCCCGCTCAAGGGACCGCACCTGCCGCTCGGCCCCCGCCTTGGCCTCCCGGTTGGTCCACCACAGCTGGTGCACGACGAGCAGCAGGAGGACGAGACCGAGGGTGACGGCGGCCTCGGCCCCGGTCCAGAGCAGCCGGACACCGGGCGACCGCACGGGCCGGGCGGGGCGGTGCCCGTGGGCCACGATGCTGGGTCGCCGGTCGTCGTGATCGTCCGTACGCGTACGCTGCGGCACGCGCGCAAGATAGATCGCACACCGCCAACTCGCCATGCCCACGCGCAAATTGACGACACCTTGCCTCTCCCTCGCCTCCTCATGGGTCAACGGAGCATGATCAGCCGACTCGACTCGCGCACGCGCTGACGGACAAGACGGGCGGCGGCGCCCGCCTGAGCCCACCCGGGCGACCGGTCCGGAATCCTGACCGGTCCGGAATCCTGACCGGTCCGGAATCCTGACCGGTCCGGAATCCTGACCGGTCCGGATTCCTGACCGGGCCCGATGGGGGCGGTCCGCACGCGGGCCCGCGGCAGTACCGTGTCCTCCATGCGCCCCGACACGCCTGCCACGCCCGCCGAGAACGATCGCGCCGACCACGTCGCGGAAGCCGAGCGCCTGGAGCGCACGGCGGCGATGTACCCCGAGGACGCGGAGCAGCTGCTCCTCCAAGCCGCCGCCCACTACGAACTGGCCGACGCCCGCGAGCGCGCGACCGCGCACTACGACGCCCTGCTCGCCTCCCCCGACGTCCAGGCCCCCGCCCTGGTCCGCGCCCTCAAGGCGGCGAACCTCTGGGAGTACGGCCACGAGGCCGAGGCCCGCGCCATCATCACGGGCATCCGCACGACGGCTCCGCGCGAACCCGCGCCCTGGGTGATCGCGGCGGAGTCCCTCGAATCCCACGACGAGCTGCAAGAGGCGCACGACACGTTCACGGAGGCGCTGGAACTCCTGGTCCCGGCCGCGGAACGGGCCCCGGGCTCCCCGTCCCCCCTCCCCCGGCACCCCCTCCTCCTGGGCCGGCACCGCGTACGCCGCCTGATGGGCGCGCCGCACGACGAGTGGGACGCCCTGGCCGACGAGGCGAACCGCACCGCGGTCTCCCTCGACGAACTCCACGACCCGAAGCGGCTGTGGGCGCTCGGCTCGGAGAACCCGGCGGAACTCCAGGCCGAGATCACCCGCCTGCGGGCGGAGTTGGGCTCGTACCGGGAGGCCCTCTCCCGCCCGTTCCCGGTGGCGGTCCTGCACTGGTCCTCGACGGAGTACGCGGAACTGATCGCGGCGTACCCGTCCCTGACCTCCGAATACCCCTCCTACGAGGCTCACTTGGCGTCGATAGAGGAGGCGTTGAGGGAACTGTCGGCGTCGGGCACGGGCAACCTCGGCATCGTCACGGGCACGGTCCCGTCCTACGAGGCCTTCGCCGCCTCGGAGGCCTCGTCACCGAGCGAGGCGTCGCTGCTGCCGCAGTACGCGACGACGCTGGCGGCGCGGGGGCGGGCGGTTTCCTGGCCGCCGGAGGCGGACGCGGTGTGTTGGTGTGGGTCGGGGAGCGCTTATGGGGCGTGTCACGGGAGCACGGGCTGAGCCTGCCGGTGAAAGTCGCTCGCACGCGATGGCGGTCCTAGCGAGGCATCGCTAGGACCGCCAGCAATTCAAGCTACCTCCCCAATAGCGGCTCGGATCGGCCTTATCTGAGTACGGATACTCAGGCCCGATTTGAGTGATCGCGCGGACGTTACGCAGCGCAACCGCCCCGTAACGTCACAACGGCAGCCTCATAGGTCACACGGGCCTGACATGGCGCTCCCTCGGGCACACAGCCCGGGGCACGGGGAGGAGACCACGGATGGCGTGGGACGAGTGGGAACAGCTCAAGGCCAGCCACATGCAGATGAACAGTCTCCAGGGCGAGGGGGGCTACCCCGGGACTTCCGGCGAGGGCACCGGTGGCGGCGGAACGCTGAAGCACAAGGGCGGCCCGTGGACGAAGGCAGCCGCCGCAGCCGACGAACTGCAGACCAGCACGATCACCGCTCGGGTCAACCTGCGCTCCGCCCATGAGGGTGTCACCACCGGCCTCGCCGGACTGGCCAGCGCGACCGCCCTCAAGTCGGTCCTCACCTCATGGAACGACCGGCTCGGCCGCGTACGTGACGAATGCGGAGCCCTGGAGCCCAAGCTCCGGCAGGTGGCTGTGGACCTCGGTGAGGTGGACGCCCAGGTCGGCGACAAGAGCAGGGCAGTGACCGTGCCTGGCACCCGAAGGGGCGAGTAGGCGATGACCACGACCTCCGCCCTGACCTGGCAGCAACTACGGGACCTTCAGCTGTCCGAGCTGACAGATGCCGTCGACGGCTGGTCCGCGGCCTCCAAGTTCGCCGATCACGCGCGCGAACGCGTCGACGCCGACATGAGCAGCAAGCTCACCAAGACCCAGGACAGCGACTCGGCACGCTCCGCCGTGAAGCGGCTGAAGCGACTCAGCGACAACTATCACTACGTCCACACCGAAACCGGCCTGATCCGCGGAACGTTGGAGGGCCTGGCCACCGAACTCGAAGCGCCGAGACGGCAGCTACGCGCCGCGCTGGACGACGCTTTCGTTCTCGGGTACACGGTCAACGCGAACGGCAGCATCGACTACCCGGCCGGGGGCGAGAACAGCACCACCGGAGAGCAGATCCCCGGCGGCACGGCGCTGGGCAACAACGGTCTCATCGGTCCCGGCAACGATGGCCTCTACCGCGACGGCACCGGGAAGTACGACCCTGGAACGGGACCTGCCTCCCCGGGACTCAAGAGCCCCAACCCGCACCGCGCCAAGGCCCAGGACGTTGCCGACCGCATCGCTCACGCCCTCCGGGAAGCACGGGAGATCGACGAGCGCTACAGCTCGGCGCTCAACAAGCTCAAGGCCGAACCCGGCCTCGCCGTCAGCACCAAGACGTGGGCGAACGTAGCCAAGGACGTTGACGCAGTCGAGAACGCTGCCCGGCAGTACCTGGCGGATCAGGTGCTGGACAAGTCACCGGCCGAGCGCAAGGAATGGTGGGATCACCTCAGTAAGGAGGAGCGCCAGGAGTACATCGCGTCCTTCCCCGACGTGATCGGCAACCTGGACGGCATCCCCGCTACGGCCCGAGACGAAGCGAACCGAGAAAGTCTTCCGCTGGTGATCGCCAGCCTGGAAGGGCAGACCGCCGACGGCGCACAGGACAAGCTCGCAGGGCTGAAGGGCATCCAGGCGAAGCTGTCCCAGGACTCGCACCCGCCCATGTATCTGCTGGGGATCGGCACCGAGGGGAACGGTCGGGCCATCGTCAGCTACGGCAACCCCGACACCGCACGGAACGTGTCCTCGTACGTCCCGGGCCTCGGCACGACTCTCAACGCGGACTTCGCGGATGACACTGTGCGCCGCGCCTACCAGACCGCGAAGGGCGCCCAGAGGTACGACCCGTCCAGCGCCTCCATCGTCTGGTTGGGGTACGACGCACCGGGGTTCAAGGACGTCATGTCGACGACCGACGCGGACAACGGCGCTCCCGCCTACAACTCCTTCATGGACGGCATCCAGGCGACCAATGAGAACAAGGACCCGCACATCACCGCGATCGGGCACTCCTACGGTTCGCTGACCGTCGGGACAGCCGCACGACAGGACGGCGGGATCCCCGGGGCTGATGACGTCGTGCTGCTCGGCAGCCCCGGAACCGGAGCCCAGAGCGCCTCGGAACTGAACGTCGGCAAGGGGCACGTGTTCGTCGGCTCTGCCGACAATGACCCCGTGACGAAACTGCCGTCATTGACGGACGTACTCACTGGTGCAAGCCCTGCCGTCAGCGTGGCCACAAAGGGAGACGACCAGATCTGGTTCGGTAGAGACCCTGCGAGCAAGGGCTTCGGAGCAATCAGGATGGAGAGCGGCGACGGTCCTCTGCCCGTACTGTCCGGTGACGGCGCAACTCCCGCACATTCCGGATACTTCGATCCGCAGCGCAATCCCTCAGCAGCAGACAACATCGCTAGGATCGTCGCCGGCCACTCAGACTCGATCACGACAGAGGCTCCGCGGTGAAATCTCTCCCCACTCGGATCGTCATTTCCACCCTCGCCATAGGTTTTGTGGCGGGTTGTGGCGGAAGCGGTGACAGTAACTCCAGTACCTCACCAAGGAGTTCCAGCGTGAACATGCAGGAGGCCGCAGACAAGGCCGACGCCCTAATCGCTCAGACCTTTTCTTCGGTGAAGCCTTCGCTGGAGTGGACGCACGATGCATCTGACAGCGGAACGTGTACCGATGCCCCGGAACTTGGCGACGTCACGCGCCGCGCAGCGGTCATGACCCAAGTTTCCGAGGAGCAGAGAGGGGCACTGCTCGGATTCATCGAACGCAACTGGAAGAAGTCGGGCTATAAAATCACCAAAGTCAACTCCGACAAGGAGTTCCCCGCCATCTTTGCCGATGCTGGTGACGGGGTATTGAAGATGGGGTTGACCGTGGGCTACAAAGGCCAGTTCTTCCTCGATGTCCAAACGGCGTGCGTCGAAAAGTCCAAGGTGGCGCAGCCCACCGCATCGGGCAAGGGAACTGACTATTCCGGGAAGAAGGTTCCCACGCCCAACGTGCACTCCGACTTCTGGTCTTCCAGTAAGTAGCCCTCCTAGGGTTGTCCCGCAACTGCTGGTTACGGAACCGGCCAGTGCGCGGAAACCGCGTAGGGCCTGGAAGATCCCCTGCGGCTACCATCTTGGTCAATCGGCGATCAGTTACGGGACAGTCCTCAGCGCCCGTCAAAGCCCTTGGCTTCTGTCAGCCCAGCGGGATCGGTGCTGTCGCAGGAAGTCGATTCCTATGCGGTGCTGGTTGTACCGAACGTTGAGGTTGCCTATCAGCTCGTGCGTGAAGCCATCCACGACTTTGAGGTCATCCGTGATCAGCAGCGCACCATTGTCGAACCTCACATGACAGTTGGGGCACAGGCAAAGGATGTTCGACACAACGTCCGGGCCGCGATGGGGCTCGCCCAAAGCCTGTATGTGAGCCCCCTCGCTGTACGGGACTCCACCCGCGTCGACGACCACAGGGACACGGCAAATTTGGCAGACGTTGCCGTAGATCGACTTGACCTTGCGGGACGCCCGCGTGTTTCGGACTCGGCGTTGAGCGGTGATGTAGCGGGCCGTGGCGCGCTCAAGGTCAGTCATGTCGTCGTCGGCCTCAACCGCGACGTCGTCTGCAACAACCTCTCCCTCGTCTCTGACGAGACGGAACTGCCACATGAGGTGGCCGCGCTCCGTACGGCAGCTCCAATGTTCCTCGACGAGGTACAGGCCCGCATACTGGTAGCCGCCGCGCGCCTTCCCGCTCCGGATATCCAAGCCCCGCACGAAACGAATCGGTAGACCTTCTCGCTCATTGAGAACCAGCCCTGCGTTGCGCCCGGTCAGCTCTTGATCCTTGGTTATATGGCGCTGCTTGTCAGGGTCACCACCCATGGCTGTGTAGATCACGACGTCCCCTTCGTCGCGATCAGCCGCATACCCACCACTCGCCACGATGGAGTCAACTCCCTCGCGATCCGACCCGGAGATCCCCTGCCCACTGAACCGATGCACGTTCGCCGCATAGAGTTCAGCGTGCCCGCTGAACCACTCGCCTGGGGCGACGCCAGGGGGAGGTCCGAAGTAGATCTTCTTGGGGGCTCTGCGCGATGGAGTCGACATGCATGCATGCTGCCGAACCACCGGTCAACCCCCGCTTGGCTCCGCGCCATTTGGGCACTAAACGATCACACATTGGCTTGAATTGATCGCCAGCAACGTGCCCGTGAACGCAGCCAGGCACGCCTACCCTTCGGCCTCCAAGACTGAGTGCGCGCCCTCCAGTACATCCTCCGGGTCATACCCGTGAGCACAGGACCACCGGAGCAGATCTGCGACCATGGCCACCACAGCCGGCTTGTCCAGCAGCGGGTCAGCACTGGTCAGGTCACCGGCCCCTCGATAGAGGCGAAGGAGCGCTTCGGCTCGATCAACACGGTTGTCTGCCACGTGGCTTCCTGGGTACCGAAGCCCGGTCGCCAACTCACACCAGACCACCTTGCGGTCCGCCTTGAGGAGCACGCCCCAACGATCAGCGAGGGCATCAACCAACCTCATACCGCGTCCAGTCTCTGCCTCATCAGCGGCGTCAAGGAGTGTGGGAAGAGCTCGCAGGTCGGGGTCCTGCACCTCGATGCGCAGATACGTCCCGTGCATCGACAAGGCGAGTCCGGTGGGCGTACCAGGTCCCACATGAGTAATGACATTGGCGACCAATTCGGACACACAGAGCTGGGTGGCTTCAATGAGGTGACGCAACCCCCAGTACCTCAGGTGGAGTCGGACGATTCGCCGCAGGCCAACCACCTCGATGGGCTCCGCCGTGAAGGCCATGTCCCACGGCTTGCGGAACACGCAGTTCTGCTGCGTCACAGGCTTCCTCCCTGTAGAGGATCGCTACCGCCACCATTGATCAACTCGACCTCTTTGGACGGTGCTTGGCACACCGCGTCTCCTAGGGCCATCCACACAGCGTGACTGCCGCACATCGCTTTGTGCAATTTGCACGAGGGGATTCCCACCATTGAGTGATTGGCAAGCGCACGCGTTGGCGCGGAGACTGACCTCGCTAGCGAGAAGGGCGACAAAATGGCGGGATCCCCGACGGCGCGACGACGGCGGCTGTCGATCGAACTGAAGAAGCTCCGCGAAGCTAGCGGCCTGACCTGTGCACAGGTCGGGACCGAGCTGGACTGGAGCGCCTCCAAGGTGAACCGGATGGAGACCGGGACCGGACGCGTTCAGCCCTCTGACGTTGACGCCCTGAGTCGCCTCTACCAGACCAGCGATGACATGCGGGAGTTCCTCAAGTCACTCGCGCGACAGGCCAAGATGAAGGGCTGGTGGCAGGTTCACGGCTCGGGCGTACCCGAGTGGTTCAACATCTATATCGGGCTGGAACAGGAAGCCTCGTCGTTCTGGCAGTACCAGTGCGAGTTGGTGCCGGGGTTGATGCAGACGACGTCGTACATGACGGAACTGCACGTCGCCGGTTCGCACATGGCGCCGGAGGACGCAGATCGGGCGATTCGCGTACGGCTCGAACGTCAGGAAATGCTGACGCGCTCGGGAGCGCCCGAGGCGTGGTTCATCGTCCACGAGTGCGCCCTCCGACAGGTTATCGGCGACCGCTCCATCATGCGTGAGCAGCTTGAACGTCTGCTTGAAGTCGCAGAGTTGCCAGCCGTCACGTTGCAGGTCCTACCGTTCGACTCCGGCACCCATCCAGTCACCGGACCTTTTACGATCTTGGGGTTCCCCGACCAGCACGACCCCGACATCGTCTATCGAGACGGCATCACCGACGCTACATACCTGGAGGGGGAGCATCATGTTCACGAATACACGAGGGCATTCAACGGGTTGAGGGCAGCAGCCTTGAGCCCGCAGCGCTCTCCTCAACTGGTGAAGAGCATCCTCAAGGAGCACGCGCGATGAGCCCCAATGAACTTGCCGAGTTGAACCAGCTCGCCTGGCGCAGGTCGTCCCACAGCAACGGGGCGGGGGGCGAGTGCCTGGAGTGTGCGGCCCCTTTGGGCACAGGCGCCCTGATACGCGATTCCAAGGCCGTCGACGGCGACATCATCCGGTTCGGAACACGGGCATGGTCCCAGTTCCTCCGCTCGGTGCGCTGACGTCTTCCGCAGGTGGAGGTCCAGGTCCGGCGCCCTGCACCGGTGGGGTGGTGAGTGTGGATTGAGTCGGGTGCGGGCCGGTGGGCTGCTCTATTGGATTGCGTGGCTGGTGCCGGTGGGTGGTTGCTGATGCCTCCCTCCCTATCGACCTTGCCTGTCAGCTAGTTGGGGCTGGCGTTCTCCGGCTGGGGATTCGTTGGGGAAGCGGTGTTCGTCACAGGGCGGAAGGCGGCCTTCGGGGGTGGCCGCCACTCCCTGCGGGTGGGCGAGTGCGGGCTTTTCTGCGGTGCGGTTCGCAACTCTTGTTACTTGGAAGGGTGTTGGGAGCTCAGGCCATGGCTTGGTGTTCCTGGATCAGCTGTGTCACTCTCCGTCCAGGCGACACCACCGCCCCGTGAACAAGTCCATACACAGGTGACCCCCGCGAGGCGCCAACCTCCGGGGGTCCGGCATCAGGAGCACCAACTCCCCATGCAGATTCATCGTATCCGCCGGCATGAGCGGGACTTCACCGTCATCGCCAACAAGGCCATCCGCGATCCGCGTCTGTCCCATACTGCGCGCGGCATCCTCGTCTACGTTCTGTCGCTGCCCAGCGGCACCCAGGTCAACGTCCGGACGCTGAGTGACGGGTTCCCGCAGGGGCGGCTCGCCGTGTCCAAGGCCGTCAAGGAGCTGCGGGAGCTGGGGTATTGGGTTACTCGGACCGAGCGGGAGCCTGCTACTCGGCGGATCGTCTCCAGCGTTGACGTGTACGAGGTTCCGGCGGCCGGTGAGCCGGTTCCCGGGCGGGTGGGAACCGGGGAATCGGGAGCGTTTTCCCCTGACGGGGGGATGGACTCCTATGAAGACGGGGGACAAAGCCCTCCCTGCCCTCCCGCTGCGGAGGCGGAGGCTGTGGAGCCCGTGGAGCCTGGCCTCGGTGATCCTCGGGCCGCCGAGAGCGCCCGGATTCTGCGGCGGCTCGGGGTGGTCGATCCGCGGCTTCAGTTGTCCGAGCGGCGGGTGCGGGAGCTGGTGCCCGAGGTGGGGGTGTGGCTGGAGCGGGGGGCCTCCGCCGCCGAGATCGTCGATGCCGTGAGCAGTGGGCTGCCCGCCAAGGTGTACTCCGCCGCACGGCTCATCGCCGATCGGCTGGTGCGGAAGCGGCCCGCGCGGAAGCGGGCGTGGCGGCGGGTCTTCGAGTGTCCTGAGTGCCGGGATCCGTTGCCGTGGGGGCAGGAGAGCGGTAAGTGCCGGGACTGTGGGGAGAGTTCGGGGGTGGGGGTGCTCGCGGCGTGTTCTGGTTAGCGTGGTGTTCATGCATCGGAGCCGTCTCTTCGCCGTACTGATCGATACGCCCAAGGAGCAGGCCGGGGACGCCGTGGAGTTCTGGCGGCAGGCCCTTGGGGTCGAGGTCGAGACGGAAGTGGGGAACGAGCAGTTCACCATCCTGCACGGGGCCATCGACGGGGCCTTGCCGCTGTGCAGGCCCTGGGAGGGGATGGGGATGCTCCTCGGGTGCATCTCGATGTCGAGACCGATGACGTCGACGCCGAGACCGCCCGGCTGGTGGGGCTCGGGGCCGTGCAGGTCGGGGAGTGGGCCGGGTGCCGGGTGCTGCGGGTTCCTGGTGGGCACATCGCCTGTGTCGTGCCCGTTCACAGTGAGGCGGAGGTGTTCGCGGCGCGGGCCAGGACCTGGGGTGCGTGACCCGGGGCACAGTTCAGGGGGCGTCGGAGTGCGGGCGTGGGGCCCGGCGTAGCCTCGCAAATGGCGTCGAAGGGCGTCAGCGTTGACATAGCCGACTTGCCGACCTGCCGGAGGGTTTCATGGCCGCCCGCATTCCTACCGCCCCCATCGCCGCCGCCGGCCTCGTCGGGGGGTACGCCGTCGCCCGGTTCACCAAGAAGCGGCAGTTGGGTGGGGCCGTGCTCGCGGTGGCGGGGGCCGCCGCCGCCACGCAGTGGACCAAGGTGCGGGGCGGGAAGGTGGCGGGGGCGCTGACCGGGGCGTACGTCGCCGCGTTCGCCGGGTCGCATCCGCTGGCCAAGAAGGTCGGGGCGTGGCCCGCCGTCTTCGGGGTCGCCGGGGCCGTGGCCGCCACGTCGTACGTGGTGGTCGACCGGCGTGCCCACTGACCGGGCCGTACGACCGGTGATCGCGGCCGCCGTGGCGAGTCTCGGCGGCTACGACCACGTGGATGCCGTTGCCGTGCCGCTGCCCGCGGGTGTCGACGCGGTCGAGTTCACCCGGCGCGTGTTCACCGGTACCCCGGGGTGGGTGCACGGGCTGCTGCGTGCCCGGGACCGGCTCGTCGCGCCCTTCGGGCTTCAGGTGCAGGAGCGGGGGCCGTCCGCCACCGCGGTGGAAGTGGGGCGGAAGGTCGGGCCCTTCCGGGTACTGGCGGTGTCTCCCGAGGAAGTGCTGTGCGGGGACGACGACCGGCACCTCGACTTCCGTACCTCCTTCGCCGTGCGTCGATCCGGCGGTGGTCAGGGGGCCGTGGGGGTGTGCACGACCGTCGTGCGGTTCCACGGGACCGGCGGGTATCTGTACCTGCGGGCCATCCAGCCGTTCCACCGGGTGATCGTGCCGCGGGCCCTGCGGGCCGCCACCGCCGCCTAGGACCGGTGGCTCAGGACGTTCACGACCCGGCCCTGCGGGTCGCGTACGAAGAAGCGGCGGACGCCCCAGTCCTCGTCCCGCAGGTCGTGGACGATGTCGGCGCCCGCCGCCTTCATCGCCGTGTGGACCGCGTCCACGTCGTCCACCTCCACGCTCACGTCCGGGACCACCGGGGCCGTCTCGTCGTGCGTGAGGAAGCTGATCTGGGCCGTGGGGTTCGTCGGCGACGTCATGGTCAGGATCCAGCCCAGGTCCATGGCCTCC
Source organism: Streptomyces sp. KL116D (assembly GCF_030766975.1). Classification (NCBI taxonomy): domain Bacteria; kingdom Bacillati; phylum Actinomycetota; class Actinomycetes; order Kitasatosporales; family Streptomycetaceae; genus Streptomyces; species Streptomyces sp. KL116D. The sequence goes on from NZ_JASERH010000136.1 coordinate 936,027, forward strand.
GCCAGGCCCAGCGCGCCGTAGAAGGCGCGGTTGGCCGCCAGGGCCTCGGGGGACTCCACGGGGACGTTCGGGACGATTCTGCGTACGGTCATCTCCCCTGCCTCCCCCGGAACGTCGACCGGTACGCCCCCGGCGACACCCCCACCACCGCCTGGAAGTGCTGGCGCAGCGACACCGCCGTGCCGAAGCCGGTCTCCGTCGCCACCCGGTCCACCGTGTAGTCGGTCTGCTCCAGCAACTCCCGTGCCCGGTCGACGCGTTGGCGGGCCAGCCAGGTCATCGGGGTGAGGCCCGTCTCCTCGCGGAAACGGCGGCTGTACGTACGGACCGACATGGCGTCGCGGGCCGCGAGATCGGCCAGGGTCAGCGGTTCGGCCAGTCGGGCGAGGGCCCAGGCGCGCGAGGCCGACGTCGAGGTGAGGCCCGGCTCCTCCAGCGGGCGGCGGATGTACTGGGCCTGGCCGCCCTCCCGGTGCGGCGGCACCACCGTGCGGCGCGCCACCTCCGCCGCGACCGCCGCACCGTGGTCCTCGCGGATCATGTGCAGGCACAGGTCGATGCCCGCCGCCTCGCCGGCCGAGGTCAGGACCGCGCCCTCGTCGACGTAGAGGACGTCCGCGTCGACCGTCACCTCGGGAAACGTGCGGGCGAAGAGGGCCGACGACATCCAGTGCGTCGTCGCGCGGCGGCCGTCGAGCAGGCCCGCCGCCGCCAGCACGAACGAGCCCGTGCAGATCGATGCCACCCGGCCGCCCCGGGCCGTGACCGATCCGATCACCTCCGCCAACTGCGGTGGCAGGGAGCCGGGTCGGAGCGTCTCGTCCGCTTCGTGGGAGGCCGGGATCAGGAGCGTGTCCGCCTGCGCCGCCGTCGCCGGGCCGTGCTCCGCGTAGATCGGGAAGTCGGCGTCCGTACGGACCCTGCCGGGGCGCGGCGCGCAGGTGCGGACGTCGTAGAGGCGCTCCCCCGTCGACGGGTCGCGGGCCGCGCCGAAGAGCTGGTGCACCAGGCCGAGTTCCATGGGCAGGACGCCGTCCCTGACCAGGACCGCCACCGGCGACACCCCCACCGGGGGCCCCTGGTCGTCCCCGTGCTGTCGTCCCGCCATGGCTGGACCCTTTCACGGAGGGCCGGGGCACGGCAGCCCGAGACCGCCGTCTCACCCGTCGGCCCGGCCCACCGGCCCGCCCGCCGCGGCGTTAGCCTCCCGGCCATGGCGGATTGGACCCTGCGGCCTGCCACGGCGGCCGACGTGACGGCGGTGGCCGAGATACGGGCCGTCGCGATGCGTCCTGACCTGGAGCGGCTCGGCCGGTACGACGAGGGGCGGGTGCGGCAGCGGCTGCGCGACGCGTGGGCGCCCGCGCACACCTGGGTGATCGAGGTGGACGGGGAACTCGCCGGGGCCGTCGCGCTGCGCCGGGCGGCGGACTGCTACTGGTTCGAGCACTTCCTCCTCGCCCCGGAACTGCAGGGCAGGGGCATCGGGACCGCCGTCCTCGACGCGCTCCTGGAGCGCTGCGACGCCGAGGACGTGCCGGTCCGGCTGAACGTGCTCCAGGGCAGCGCGGCCCGCCGGCTGTACGAGCGGCGCGGGTTCGCCGTCGAGCGCGAGGACCCGGTCGACGTGTTCATGGTCCGCCACCCGCCCACCGGCACCGCCTGACCGGACCCCCACGCCACCCGCACACCGGCACCGCCTGACCGGACCACCACGCCGCCCGCACACCGGCACCGCCTGATCAGACGGCCGCGCCGGCCCGGGGCCGTACCGCGGACAGCGGCTGCGCGATGTCCTCCAGCGACCGCCGCTCGGCCCGTACCGCGAACGCCGCCGCGACCAGGCCCGCCAGACACATCAGCGCGGCGCCGACCTGGAAGGCCAGGACCGTGTCGGCGACCCTGCCGCTCTTGGTGAGGTCGGCGAAGAGGAGCGGGCCGCTGATGCCGCCGGCCGCCGTGCCGACCGCGTAGAAGAAGGCGATCGCCATCGCACGGGTCTCCATGGGGAAGATCTCGGAGACCGTCAGGTACGCGCTGGAGGCGCCCGCCGACGCGAAGAACAGGACCACGCACCAGCAGGCCGTGAGCGTCGTCGCGGTCAGCGAGCCGCGGTCGAAGAGCCAGGCCGTGCCGAAGAGGAGCAGCCCGGAGAGCAGGTACGTCGAGGAGATCATCACCCGGCGGCCGACCGTGTCGAAGAGCTTGCCGAGCAGCAGCGGGCCCAGGAAGTTGCCGGCCGCGATGACCGCGAAGTAGTAGCCGGTCGAGCCCGTCGGCACGTCGTAGAACGTGGTGAGGATCGCGCCGAAGCCGAAGGTGATCGCGTTGTAGAGGAACGCCTGGCCGATGAAGAGGGAGAGGCCGAGGGTGGTGCGGCGGGGGTAGGACCGGAAGACCGTGCGGGCGATCTCCACGAAGCCGATGCTCTTGCGCTGGTGGATGGTGATCTCCCCGGCGGGCGGCGGGAGTTCGGCCCCGCCGCGTTCCTCGCGCACGCGTTCCTCGACGCCCGCGACGAGCGATTCGGCCTCCTCCGCCCTGCCGTGGATGAACAGCCAGCGCGGGCTCTCCGGGACGTTGCGCCGGACGAGCAGGATGACCAGGCCGAGGACGACGCCGAGGCCGAAGGTGAGCCGCCAGCCCACGTCCTTGGCGAACAGGTCCGTGTCGAGCGCGACGATCGAGAGCAGCGAACCGCCGATCGCGCCGAGCCAGAAGCTGCCGTTGATGATCAGGTCGACGCGGCCGCGGAAGGCCGACGGGATCAGTTCGTCGATGGCCGAGTTGATGGCCGCGTACTCGCCGCCGATGCCGAAGCCGGTGAGGAAGCGGAAGACGAAGAACCACCAGGAGGAGAAGGAGAAGGCGGTGAGCGCGGTCGCCGCCAGGTAGACGGCCAGGGTCAGCAGGAAGAGCCGCTTGCGGCCGAAGCGGTCGGTGAGCCAGCCGAAGAACAGTGCTCCGGCGCAGGCGCCCGCCACGTACAGGGCGGCGGCGATGCCGGTGACCTGGGCGGACGAGATCGGCAGTCCGCTGCCGGACTCGGACAGCCGGCCGGCGATGTTGCCGACGACCGTGACTTCCAGGCCGTCGAGGATCCACACGGTGCCGAGGCCGATCACCACCATCCAGTGCCAGCGCGACCACGGGAGGCGGTCGAGCCGGGCGGGGACGGCGGTGGTGACGGTTCCGGTTTCGGTGGCTCCGGCGGGGCGGGGGCGGGGGTGCTTGTGGGGTTCCGGGGACATGGACCCTCCTCGTCGAGGGAACGGAACCCTTCGAGTCCCCCGCCGAGCAGGCGTTACGCCCACGCGGCTCCGCCCCGGACCCCGCTCCTCAAACGCGGAGGGGCCGGATCCCGCTACGCCCCGAGCGCCCGCGACACCGTGTAGATCAGCAGCCCCGCCAGCGATCCGACCACCGTGCCGTTGATCCGGATGAACTGCAGGTCGCGCCCGATGTGCGCCTCGATCTTGCGGGACGTGTGCTCCGCGTCCCAGCCCGCCACGGTGTCCGTGATGAGGGAGGTGATCTCGGCCCGGTACGTGGTGACGACGTACACCGCCGCGCCCTCCACCCAGCCGTCGACCTTGGCCTGCACCTTGGGCTCGGTGGCCATCCGCCGCCCCAGCGAGAGCAGCGACGCCCGCACCCGCAGGCGCAGCTCGCTGCGCTCGTCCTCGGCCGCCGCGACGATCATCGAGCGGACCGCCGACCAGGTCGAGGCGATCAGGTCCTGCACCTCGGAGCGGCCGATGACCTCCGACTTCAGGCGCTCGACGCGCGCCCGGGTGTCCGAGTCCGACTGCAGGTCGCCCGCGAAGTCGCGCAGGAAACGGTCGACCGCGCCGCGCGCCGGGTGCTCCGGCATGTCGCGCATCTCCGTGATGAAGCGCAGCAGCTCCTTGTAGACGCGCTCGCCGACCCGCTTGTCGACGAACCGCGGGGTCCAGCCGGGGGCTCCGCCCTGCACCGCGTCCATCACGGAGTCCGAGTGCAGGACCAGCCAGTCGGCGGCCCGCCTGCACACCAGGTCGACGACCCGCTTGTGCCCGCCGTCGGCGACGACCTTCTCCAGCATCTTGCCGAGGCCCGGCGCGATCTCCGCGTTGTCGGCGCGGCGGGTGATCGCCTCGCCGACGACGGCCTGCACGTCGGAGTCGCGCAGGACGGTCAGGGCTCCCCTGAGCGCCGTGGCCAGCTCGGCCGTCACCCGGTCGGCGTGCTCCGGCTCGGACAGCCAGGCGCCGAGCCGGCTGCCGATGCCGACGGCCCGCAGCCGGTCCCGTACGACGTCGCCGGAGAGGAAGTTCTCCCCGACGAACTCGCCGAGCGAGAGGCCCAGTTGGTCCTTCTTCTTCGGGATGATCGCGGTGTGCGGGATGGGGATGCCGAGCGGGTGGCGGAAGAGCGCGGTGACCGCGAACCAGTCGGCGAGGGCGCCGACCATGCCCGCCTCTGCGGCCGCCGCGACGTATCCGGCCCAGGCGCCGGCGCCGGAGTGCTCCGCCCAGGTGGCCAGGACGTAGACGACCGCGACGAAGACGAGGAGGCCGGTCGCCGTCAGCTTCATCCGGCGGACGCCGCGCCGCTTCTCCTCGTCCGCGGGGCTGAACTCCGCGGTGAAGCGGCGGCCGGTGCGGGATTGGGCCGGGGCCGTGCGGGCATACTCCCCACTGTCCGGTTCACCCGCTTTGTCCGCCGCCCGGCCCGGCGCCTCCTCCGTCACTCCGCCCGGTCCGTTCAGTCCGCCAGGTCCGCTCTGCCCGTACGGTCCGTGCGGTCGGTCCGGTCCGCTCGGTTCGTTGCCCACGTCGCCGTCCACTCAGCCACTCCGCTTCGATCATCCGCGTCGGTCCCGCACGTCGGCCGTGCGCATCGCCCTGTATGACGCGCTGCCGCGCCGATCGCCTTCCCGTCGCCCGCCCGGCCGACTGTCGTTCCGCTCACACATTGTCCCTTCCTGACCTACTACCGGAACGAACCACGAGTTCCCGGCGTCTCCATGGTCGGAGGGGGGCAGTGTCGGCCCCCTTGTTCGACGGTCCTGCCCCATGCCGCATCATGGGTTCATCACACCGGAGCCTCGGGCTCCCCCTGCCCGAGGAGACACACACCGCATGACCAGGCGTCACGGTTATGCCTTGTTGGCCGCGCTCGTCGCGGTCGTCGTAGTGATCTCGGCCGCCATATACGTCGGTTTCTCCGGCGTGTTGCGCGGCGACGACGGAGAGATCCAGGCGGGCGGCGCACACCCGCGCGGCTCGGCCGCACCCGCCTCCACCGGTACCTGGGCGGGCAGTTGGTCCGCCTCGCCCGCGGGTGCCGAACCCGGCACGGAGACGAACGGGTTCTTCGGCCGGTCCATCCGCAACGTCGTGCACACCAGCATCGCCGGCACCAGCGCCCGCATCACGCTCTCCAATCTGTACGGGCAGCAGCCCCTCAGCATCACGCACGCCTCGCTCGCCGTGGCCTCGGCGCCGGGCAGCCCGGCGGCGCTGGCCGGCACGGTGCGGCGCCTCACGTTCGCCGGGAACACCTCGGTCGTCATCCCGGCCGGCCGCCAGGTCCTCAGCGACGCCGTCCGGCTCAAGGTGCCCGGCGACTCCGACATGCTGGTCACCACGTACTCGCCGACCCCGTCGGGACCGGTCACGTACCACCCGCAGGCGCGGCAGATGTCGTACGTCGCGAACGGCGACCTCGTCGAGGAGCCGAACGGCACGCAGTACACCGAGCAGAGCCCGTACTGGCGCTACGTGACCGCGCTCGACGTCCTCAGCAACGAGGCGCAGGGCACGGTCGTCGTCCTCGGTGACTCGCTCACCGACGGCATCACCTCCACGATGGGCGCCAACCGCCGCTGGACGGACGTCCTCGCGGCGCGGCTGCGCACGGAGTCGGGTGCCCCGCGCTACGGCGTCGTGAACCAGGGCATCAGCGGCAACCGCGTCCTGTCCGACGGGTACGGCCGCCCCGCCAACAACCCGAGCGGCCTGTCCCGCTTCGAGCGCGACGCGCTGAGCCGGTCCGGGGTCCGGGCCGTCGTCATCGACCTCGGGATCAACGACATCCTGCGCAACCCGCAGCAGACCGACCCCGACAAGATCGTGGAGGGCCTCCAGGAGCTGGTCCGCCAGGCGCACCAGCGCGGTCTGCGGGTCGTCGGGGCGACGCTCATGCCGTTCCAGGGCCACCGCGGCTACAAGCCGCACCTGGAGACCGTCCGCCAGGGCGTGAACGAGCAGATCCGCGGCGGCAAGGTCTTCGACAGCTACGTCGACTTCGACAAGGCGCTCCGCGACCCCTACAACCCCCGCAAGCTGCTGCCGCAGTACGACTCGGGCGACCACCTGCACCCGAGCGACGCGGGTTACCGCCGAATGGCACAGCGCTTCGACGTCTCGGCCCTCAGGGGTTCAACGGGCGCGGAACTCTAACGAGCGGCACGGCTCCCCGCCCACAACCGCTGAGCTCCGCCCCGCCTCGGGCAATCTGCCGCCTGGGACGGCTCCCGACCCATAACGTCGGGACCGCCCCCGCCTTGGGCAGTCTCCCGCCCGAGGACGGCTCCCCACCCACAACGTCGAGCCCACCCCCGCCTTGGGCAGTCTCCCGCCCGAGGACGACTCCCCACCCACAACGTCTGGGCCGCCCCAGCCTTGGGCAATCTGCCGCCTGGGGCGGCTCCCCACCCCCGCCTTGGGCAATCTGCCGCCTGGGGCGGCAGGGTGGGCAAGGCGGCACCCCGGTGCCGCGCACCACTCAACGCAGGGCGCAACCACGACGCAGCGAGAAACCCCGGTGCGGCGCACCACTCACGCGAGCCCCGGCCACGGCGCGGCAGAACGCACGGCGCCGCGCAACAGTCACCCAGAGGCCCGGCCACGGCGCGGCAAAGACCCACGGCACCGCGGAGCGCTCAGTCCCGGTGCCGGCGGTCACGCCGATCGCGCCGCTCCTCCAACCGGTCAAGATGCTCCTCGATCCGCTCCCGGTGCCGGTCGAACCGCTCGGCGTGCCGGTCGAACCGATCCCCGTGCAACAGCTCGTGCCGCCCCCCACCCCCCTCAAGAAGCCCCCGCCGCGCCGCCTTCCGCTCAGCCTTGAGCCGCTGCCGCTCCGCCCGCGTCACCTTCCGCTCCACCCCGACCCCGCCCCAGAACGCGAACCCGGTCACCACCACCCGCGGCGCCCCCGGATCCCCGGGCACCCCTTCCTCCGAGTGGTCGAAGCCGCCCATGATCCCGATGCCGCGCACGACGACCTCGACACCGGGCGGCACCACGACGTTCAGCCCGCCCATGATCGCGACGCAGTTCACGACGATCTCCTTGGCCTCGAAGTTCGCCTCGCGCAGATCGATCTCACCGCCGCCCCAGAACGTGAAGCAGTTGAACTGCCGCGGCGCCGTCCACCGCCCCTTGCGCTGGAACCCGGACAGGACGCCGACGCCCCACGTGGACGTGGCCTCGCCACCGATCCGCGCCGCCCAGTCGACCGCGCCCTCGGGCAGCGGCCCCTTCACCAGGTTCACCGGCGCGGTCGGCGCCCCGGCCCCCGGCAGGTCCCGGGTCAGCGGCGCCAACTCCCGGTACGTACGCGCCTTGTACGTCGCGTCGAGCCGCTCCTCGAACTCCTCCATGTCGAGCCGGCCCTCGGCGAGCGCGTCCCGCAACCGCTCGGCGACCTGCTCGCGGTCGGCGTCGGAGGCCCGCAGATCGGGCGCCGCGGAGGCGTCGTCGGAGCGGTCGGGCAGGTCTGCGCCGGAGTCTGCGCCGGATGAGTCCGTCATACGGTTCAGACTAAGGGCGTCAGGGCGCGACGGAGGCGTCCCGGGCGTACATCCGCGCGATCACCGACTCGATGTCCGGCTCCCGGACGGAGAGGTCCGCCAACGGGTACCGCTCGGCGATCCGGGCGACCAGCGGCGCCGCCGACTGCCCGGCCGGGAACGCCAGCCACTGCCGCGCCCCCTCCACCCGTACGACCCGGGCGAACTCGACGTCCAGCGGCGGCAGTTCGCGCTCCAGGTCCACGACGAGGGTGCGCTCACCGCCGCCGAGGTCGTGCAGTCCGTCCAGTTCCCCGTCGTACACGAGCCGCCCGTGGTCGATGACCATGACCCGGCGGCACAGCTGCTCGATGTCGGTGAGGTCGTGCGTGGTGAGCAGGACGGTGGTGCCCCGCTCCTCGTTCAAGTCCCGCAGGAATCCACGGACCTTGACCTTCGACACGACGTCGAGGCCGATCGTCGGCTCGTCCAGGTACAGCACCTCGGGGTCGTGGAGCAGCGCCGCCGCGATGTCCCCGCGCATCCGCTGCCCGAGCGAGAGCTGCCGTACGGGCACCTCCAACAGGTCGCCGAGTTCGAGGAGTTCGACGCAGCGGGCGAGGTTCTCGGCGTAGCGCCCGTCCGGGATCCGGTACATGCGCCGCATCAGCCGGTAGGAGTCGATCAGCGGCAGGTCCCACCAGAGCGTCGTGCGCTGCCCGAAGACGACCCCCATCCGGTGGGCGAGACGCGCCCGCTGCCGCGACGGGTCGATGCCCGCGACGCGCAGCCGGCCCGCGCTCGGCGTCAGGATGCCGGTCAGCATCTTGATGGTCGTCGACTTGCCCGCGCCGTTCGGCCCGATGTAGCCGACCATCTCGCCGCGCGCCACGGTGAAGGAGAGCGAGTCCACGGCCCGTACCTCGTGCCGCGTGCGCCGCAGGAAGCCCGCCTTGCGGCGCACGTCGAAGACCTTCTCGACCCCGTCCACCTCGATGAAGGCCGGAGCGGACGTCCCGTCCGGCACCGCCTCGTCGACCACCGTGTCCGACATACGTGCTCAGCTCCCTGTGCTGCGGTACGCGCGAAGTGCCGCCCGCCACGCGAGCCCCGCCGCGGCCAGGCAGGCCGCGGCCACCAGGGGCGGCGCGAAGGCGAGCGACCTGGGCAGGTCGAGTGGGTAGGGGCGGTCGAGGACGTAGAGGGCGGGCAGCCAGTTCACGAAGGCGAGCGGCAGGACGAAGGTGACGCCGCGCAGCAGGTTGTCGCCGAAGACGGTCGGCGGGTACTGGAGCATGGCGTTGCCGCCGAACGTGGCCGCGTTCTGCACCTCGGCCGCGTCCTGCGCCACGATCTGGAAGGCCGCGCCCGCCAGGAAGACGGCCGAGAAGATCGCGCCGCCGCTGATCAGCAGCACCGGCACGAGCAGCACCTTCACCGGCGTCCAGGCGACGTCCAGCGCGAGCAGCGACCACCCGAGGACGGCGAGCCCCTGCACGACCCGGCCCAGCCTGCGCAGCGCGAACCGGTCGGCCGCCACCTGCGCGAGCACCGGAGCGGGCCGCACCAGGAACGCGTCCAGCGTCCCGTCCCGCACGCGATTGCCGAGCCGCCCGAGCGATCCGGCGAACAGGTCGGCGAGCCCGAAGGCCGCGCCCGCCGTCCCGTAGAGGAAGGCGATCTCGGGCAGCGAGTAGCCGCCGAGCCGGTCGACCTGCGAGAACATCAGCAGGATGCCGACGAACTCCAGTCCCGTCAGGGCGAAGTTGCCGACGGTCGTCATCGCGAACGAGGCGCGGTAGGTGAGCGTGGAGCGGATCCACATGCCGCTGATCATGCGGAACGCACGGGCTCCGGCGCGGACCTGACCGATCGGGTCAGCCACCCTGCACCACCACCCGCCTGGTCGCGACCGTCTGCAGCAGCCGTCCCACCCCGAGGATCGCGGCGGCCCACGCGGCCTGGAAGAGGTAGCTGCCGAGCACTCCGCGACCGCCGGCCGTGCCCATCAGGACGTCGGCGGGCACCTGGAGCAGGGCCGACCACGGCAGGGCGCGGGCGACGTCGCCGAACGCGCCGGGGAAGACGTTCAGCGGCAGCAGCATCCCGCAGAAGAACGTGGCGGTGATGCCGTACATCTGCGCCACCCCGCTCGCGTCGAGCAGCCAGAAAGCGGACAGCGCCACGAGATAGCGCAGCCCGAAGCTGACGAGGAGGCCGAGCAGCACCGAGAACAGGAAGGCCAGCCATCTCCACGGCTCGGTGGGCAGCGCCAGCCGGAACACCAGCGCGCCGACCGCCATCGGTACGACACCGCGCCCGAGCAGCTGGAACACCGCCCGCCCCAGGTCCTGCGCCAGCCACCAGGCCTGGAGGTCGCACGGCCGGTACAGGTCGACGCCGATGTCGCCGCTGCGGATCCGCTCGGCGAGCTCGGCCTCGAACCCGGAGGGCACGCCGAGCATCATCACCGAGAACATCGCCTGCCCCACCCACACGAAGGTGAGCGCCTGCGCCTGGTCGTAGCCGCCGAGGTGCGGCCGCTCGTCCCACAGCGCGATGTACGTGCAGGCGATGATCAGGCCGAAGACGGTGTTCGTGAAGACGCCCGCGAACGTGGCGCCCCGGTAGGTCGCGTAGCGCCGGAACCCGCCGGCGGCGACGGCCGCGTACAGCCGCACTTGTCCCACGCACGCCTCCCGGGATCGGACCGAAGCGCAGGAGCCTAGTGGAGGGCGGGCGTCGCCTGCCACGCATTTTCGGGGTGATGTAGGAGTCTTATGTGTCATACGAGGCGTACGTGACGTACGGCGCGATTCAGGAGTTCCACAGGACATGAGCACCGACGAGCCGCAGCAGCCTGCGCAGGAGCCGACCGGCGCGGACCCGGGGAAGGCGAAGGCGAAGAAGCCGGGGCGCCCCAAGCGCACGGGCTGGCGGCGCCTCGTCCCCACCTGGCGGATGCTGCTGGGCGGCCTCATCGGCTTCGTCCTGCTGTGCGTCGGCCTGTTCGCCCTCGGCTACTTCCTCGTGGACATCCCGCCCGCCAACTCGGCGGCGACCGCGCAGAGCAACGTGTACCTGTACGCCGACGGCACCCAGATCGCCCGGGACGGCGAGGTCAACCGGGAGAACGTGAAGCTGGCCCAGATCCCCAAGACGGTGCAGCACGCGGTGCTCGCCGCGGAGGACCGCGACTTCTACTCCGAGTCCGCGGTCGACCCGAAGGCGATGCTGCGCGCCGCCTGGAACACGGTCACCGGCAAGGGCAGGCAGTCCGGCTCCACGATCACGCAGCAGTACGTGAAGAACTACTACCTGGGCCAGGAGCAGACGGTCTCCCGGAAGGTGAAGGAGTTCTTCATCTCGATCAAGCTGGACCGGGAGGAGTCCAAGGACGACATCCTGGAGGGCTACCTCAACACCAGCTACTTCGGACGCAACGCGTACGGCATCCAGGCCGCCGCCCAGGCGTACTACGGCACCGACGTCGAGAACCTGACGACCGCTCAAGGTGCCTATCTGGCAGCCCTGTTGAACGCCCCGAGCGCCTACGACGTGATCGCGCACCCGGAGAACAAGGGGCGGGCCGTGGCCCGCTGGAACTACGTCCTGGACGGCATGGTCAAGGAGAAGTGGCTGTCCGCGGCCGACCGCGCGGCCATGACGTTCCCCGTGCCCGACGAGGCGAAGGGCCAGACCGGCCTGTCCGGGCAGCGCGGCTACATCCGGGACGCCGTGCGGGACTTCATCATCGACAACAAGATCCTCGACGAGGACACCCTCGCCACCGGCGGCTACCGCATCACCACCACCCTGCAGAAGAAGAAGCAGGACGCCTTCGTGGACGCCGTCGACGACCGACTGATGGCACAGATCGACAAGGACGCCCGCAAGGTCGACCGGAACGTGCGGGCGGGCGGCGCCGCCATCGACCCGGCCAACGGCAAGGTCCTCGCCATGTACGGCGGCATCGACTACACGCAGCAGTTCGTCAACAACGCCACGCGCCGCGACTACCAGGTCGGCTCCACCTTCAAGCCGTTCGTGTTCACGTCCGCCGTCGAGAACGGCTCGACGACGCAGGACGGCCGCGTCATCACGCCCAACACCATCTACGACGGCACCGACAAGCGCCCCGTGCAGGGCTGGGACGGCGGCACGTACGCCCCCGAGAACGAGGACGGCGTCTCCTACGGCCCCATCACCGTGCGGGCCGCCACCGACAAGTCGGTGAACTCGGTGTACGCGCAGATGGCCGTCGACGTCGGCCCCGGCAAGGTCAAGGCGACGGCGATCGACCTCGGCCTCCCGGAGAGCACCCCCGACCTGACGGCGTCGCCCTCCATCGCGCTCGGCCCGGCCACCGCCAGCGTCCTGGACATGACCGAGGCGTACGCGACGCTCGCCAACCACGGCAAGCACGGCAGGTACACGCTGCTGGAGTCCATCAGCAAGGACGGCGAGGCCGTCGAGCTGCCCGAGCAGGACACCCGGCAGTCGGTCGGCCGCGAATCGGCCGACACCACGACGTCGGTCCTGCAGTCCGTCGTCGAGGGCGGCACCGGCACCGCCGCCCAGGCCGCGGGCCGCCCCGCCGCCGGCAAGACCGGTACGGCGGAGGAGGACACGGCGGCCTGGTTCGCGGGGTACACGCCGGATCTGGCGACCGTGGTCGCGGTGATGGGCCAGGACCCGGACACCGGCGCGCACACCTCGCTCTACGGGGCGGCGGGCCTGCCGCGCATCAACGGCGGCGGTTTCCCCGCGCAGATCTGGGCCCAGTTCACGAAGAAGGCGCTGGCCGGCACGCCCGCGAACGACTTCGACCTGGAACTGGAGGACGGCGCCGAGGAGTTGCCGCTGCCCACCACCCCGGCGGAGACCGACACGTCACCGTCGGCCCCCGCCACGTCCGACGAACCCGCGCCCCCGACCACCGAGTCCCCCGCCACCGGCGGCGCCACCACCGGCGACCAGGACGGCGGCACCGACCAGGGGCAGACCGAGGGCCAGACGGACGGCGGCACCACCGACGGCGGCACGGACGGGGGAACGGACGGCGGCCCCGACACCGGCGGCACCACCACGGACGGCGGCGCCGACGGCGGCGGCCCGCTCAATGGCCTGATGTCACCTTCAGGCCGACGATCGCCACAAGAAGCAGCGCGATGAGCTGCATCCCCCGGGGGACAACCCCCGGACCCCCGGCCGAGAGGCCAGGCCGCCGGGCCTGGCCCCGCCCACGGCGCATGCTCAATGACCCGACGTCACCTTCAACCCGACGATCGCCACAAGAAGCAGCGCGATGAAGAAGATCCGTGCGGCCGTCGCCGGTTCGCCGAGGACCAGCATGCCGACGACGGCCGCGCCCGCGGCGCCGATGCCCACCCATACGCCGTAGGCGGTACCGATGGGCAGGGACTTGGCCGCGTAGGACAGCAGCACCATGCTCGTGACGATGCCGGCGCCGGTGAAGACGCTCGGCCACAGGCGGGTGAACCCGTCCGTGAACTTCATGCCGATCGACCAGCCGACCTCGAGCAGTCCGGCGATCACGATCAGGACCCAGGCCATGACAGGCACCTCCGTCAGTTGCTTCAACAGGGGTGCGTCGTCTTTGCCATTGCTGCTTACCCGGTACGGCGCGTCTCGTCGGGATGACTCCAAGGTAGCAAAGAACACGCAAAAGGGGCTGGTGACGATGGTCACCAGCCCCTTCGGCAGACTGCAGACGCTAGAGGTACAGGCCCGTCGAATCCTCGGAGCCCTCGAAGCGGTCGGCCGCCACGGCGTGCAGGTCCCGCTCGCGCATCAGCACGTACGCGGTCCCGCGCACCTCGACCTCCGCCCGGTCCTCCGGGTCGTACAGCACCCGGTCGCCCGGCTCCACGGTCCGCACGTTCTGTCCGACGGCCACGACCTCGGCCCAGGCCAGGCGCTTGCCGACCGCCGCCGTGGCGGGGATCAGGATGCCGCCGCCGCTGCGCCGCTCGCCCTCCGCGGAGTCCTGCCGCACGAGCACACGGTCGTGCAGCATGCGGATCGGCAACTTGTCGTCGTGGTGGGTCTTCTCGCTCACGCCGATGAACCTACCTGTCCCACGCGCCCGTGTACGCCTTCGGGTCAGCCCTTGCGGCGCCGGGAGTTCAGCGCGAGGAACCCGACGGCCCCGACCACGACGAGCGCGACCGGCACGATCCGCTCCAGGCGCGGCGCGCCCTCCTCCGAGACGAACTGGCCCTTCACGTCCGAGACGAGCCGGTTGGCCCCGACGTACGCCCGCCCGAGCGTGTGGTCGACGTTCGACACCAGCTTGGCCTTGGCGTCGCCGACGATCGTCTTCGGATGGACCCGGATCCCGATCTCGTCGAGGGTCTCGGCCAGGGTCTCGCGGCGGCGCTTGATGTCCGCCTCGATCTGCGCCGGCGTCCGCGTATCCGGCGTACTCGACGTGTCCGACACCGCGCTGCCTCCATGGTCGCTGCGTATAGGTGGTGGACAGTCTGTCAGCTCGCGGCTACCGCCACCCCCCGGCACCCCCATTACGCCCATTACGCTCGTCCGGAGTCACCCACCCGCAAGGAGATGCGAGCGACATGAGCGAGCGACTGCAGCCCGGCGACACCGCCCCGGCCTTCACCCTCCCCGACGCCGACGGCAACGAGGTCTCCCTCGCCGACCACAAGGGCCGCAAGACGATCGTCTACTTCTACCCCGCGGCGCTGACCCCCGGCTGCACCAAGCAGGCCTGCGACTTCACGGACAACCTCGACCTGCTGGCCGGCGCCGGCTACGACGTCATCGGCGTCTCCCCCGACAAGCCGGAGAAGCTCGCCAAGTTCCGCGAGAAGGAGAACCTCAAGGTCACGCTCGTCGGCGACCCCGACAAGAAGGTCCTGGAGGCGTACGGCGCGTTCGGCGAGAAGAAGAACTACGGCAAGACCTACATGGGCGTCATCCGCTCCACGATCGTCGTGGACGAGGAGGGCAAGGTCGAGCACGCCCTCTACAACGTCCGGGCGACCGGCCACGTGGCGAAGATCATCAAGGACCTCGGCATCTGACGGATTCCGGACGACCCCACCGGGTACCCGCGCTGTGACGAAAGTCCCCTCGGACGGGGACTTTCGTTTGCGACCGCCATCATCGAGCAAGTGATCCCCTGGCACCGATTGCGTCCAGAGAAGGGATCCACCCCATGACCACCGAGACCGAGGAAGGGCCGGCGCCCGACCCGGAGGCGGTCAAGCGTCACCGGGCACTGTTCCGCGCCGTCAAGCGGCGCAAGAACCCGCCGCTGCGCCGCACCGACATCACCGTCACCGACGACACGGCGGTGAAGAGGGCGGTCAAGGCGGCCTCGCTCGGCAACGCCATGGAGTGGTTCGACTTCGGCATCTACTCCTATCTGGCGGTGACGATCGGCCATGTCTTCTTCCCGTCCGGGAACGACACGGTCCAGCTGATCTCGTCGTTCGCGACCTTCGCCGTGTCCTTCCTGGTACGCCCCATCGGCGGCATGGTGTTCGGCCCGATGGGTGACAAGATCGGCCGCAAGAAGGTCCTGGCGATGACCATGATCCTGATGGCAGTCGGCACCTTCGCGATCGGCCTGATCCCGTCGTACGCCACGATCGGCTTCTGGGCGCCGGTCCTGCTGATCCTCTTCCGCCTGATCCAGGGCTTCTCCACCGGCGGCGAGTACGGCGGCGCCTCCACCTTCATCGCCGAGTACGCCCCCGACAAGCGCCGCGGCTACTTCGGCAGCTTCCTGGAGTTCGGCACGCTCGCCGGTTACGTGGGCGCGGCCGGCCTGGTCACGATCCTCACCACCTGGCTCGGCAGCGACGGCATGGAGTCCTGGGGCTGGCGCGTCCCGTTCCTGGTCGCGGGACCGATCGGCCTCGTCGGCCTCTACCTGCGACTGCGCCTGGACGAGACCCCGGCCTTCCAGAAGCTGGAGGACGAGTCGTCCCACAAGGCGACGGACGCGGCGTCCACCGTGGAGACGACGGCCAAGGGCGACCTGGCGAAGATCTTCCGCGACTACTGGCCGACCCTGATCCTGTGCATCTGCCTGGTCGGCGCGTACAACATCACCGACTACATGCTCCTGTCGTACATGCCGACGTACCTCTCGGACGAGATGGGCTACTCCGAGGCGCACGGCCTGCTCATCCTCATCGCGACGATGATCGTCCTGATGTGCGTCATCAACCAGGTCGGCAAGCTCTCCGACCGCTTCGGCCGCAAGCCGCTCCTGATGGCCGGCATGCTCGGCTTCTTCGTCCTCTCCATCCCCTCGTTCCTGCTGGTGAAGAACGGCGCCCTGTGGGCCGTCTCGCTCGGCATGCTGATGCTGGGCCTCTCCCTGGTCTGCATGCTCGGCACGATGTCGGCGGCGCTCCCGGCCCTGTTCCCGACCCAGGTCCGCTACGGCTCCCTCTCGGTCGGCTACAACCTCTCGGCGTCGATCTTCGGCGGCACGACCCCGCTGGTGATCACGGCCCTGATCAGCCTGACCGGGACCGACATGATGCCCGCGTACTACGCGATGGCCGCGGCCCTGGTCGGCGTGATCGCGGTGGCCTGCATGAAGGAGACCGCCCAGCAGCCACTGGCCGGCTCCCCGCCCTCGGTCGAGACGCAGGAAGAGGCAGCCGAAATGGTCGAGTCCCGGGCCCCGGCACCGAAGTTCTGACCTCGCCCCGCCTCATGTGGCGCCCCCACACAGGATCGGACCGTTCCGCATTTCGTGCGTGACGGTCCGATTTCCGGTTCGTTGCCCCGAACGAGATCGCGAACCGGCGACCGACGGGAGGGGTTCTCATGGCGGGGCTGCGGTACACGCGGGAGCTGTTGGAGGCGGCGGCGCGGAATGCGTGTACGTGGGACGAGGCGGTGCGGTGGTGTGGGGGTGAGCCGACGCCAGGCCGTCGGGCCTACCTCCACAAGCGGATGGCCGAGGAGGGAATCGACACCTCGCACTTTCCTCAGCGCTGGTCTCGGCACACGGAGGAGACACTGCGCACGGTGGTCGCGGAATCCAGCAACGTCAAGGACGTGGTGCGACGCCTCGGCATCAGCGCCGTAGGGGGCAACCACGCCCACATCAGCCGGCGGATCGCCGCCCTCGGGATCGACACCTCGCACTTCGCTCGGTCTCGGCAGCGCCCCAAGGAGGCGCTCGGCAATCCGCTGACTCTGCGCTCCCCGCAAGACGGGCGGATCCCGGGGCGCCGCCTACGACGAGAGCTGCTTCGCCTCGGCGCCCCCGAGCAGTGCTCGATGTGCGGAACCGGCACGGAGTGGAACAACCGGCCGCTGCGACTCGAAGTCGACCACATCAGTGGTGAATGGTGGGACAACCGGCCCGACAACCTGCGCCTGCTCTGCCCCAACTGCCATTCCACGACCGACACTTACCGAGGCAGGAAGAGGCGGTCCGCATGAGCAGGTACCCACAAGAGCTTCTGAAGCAGACCGCAGCGGTCTCTCACAGTCTGGTCGACCTCATGCGCCGGGTCGGATCACCCATGGGCAGCAAACCGCAGCGCTACCTCCACCACCGGCTCCACCACTACGGCATCGACACCTCGCACTTCCGCGACGAGCCACTGCCCGAACGCCCGAAGCGGTCGTACTCCGAGGAGTTTCTGCGCGAGGCAGCCGTCTGCTCCACCAGCATCCGCGACATGTTCCTGCACATGGGCATCCCGCCGGAGGACGGTCCGTACGACCATGTGAAGCGGCGGATGGAGAAGTTCGGCATCGACACAAGCCATTTCACGCCGCCACGCAGCAAACACGACAGCGGCCTCTTCCCGGAGGGGGAGTTCACCCGGGCCGTCGCCGCGTCCCACGGCCTGGCGGACCTGATGCGCCACCTGGGTCTGCCCGCGTTCCATGAGGCCGCACGCGCCAAAGCCCGGCGCAGCATCGACGAGTACGGGCTCTCGACGGAACACTTCCTCGGGCAGGGGCACATGGCCGGAGCCACCTCCCCGCGACGCAAGTCCGCGCCGGAGATCCTCGTGCGCCGTTCAGCAGGCTCGCCCCGCACGCGAGTGCTCCTCCTGCGCAGGGCCCTCGATGAAGTCGGAGTACCCCACGTCTGCGCCGAGTGCACCCAGGGCGAGTTGTGGCAGGGGAAGCGGCTGGTCCTGGAGGTCGACCACATCGACGGGGACCGGCTGAACAACCAGCAGGAGAACCTGCGATACCTCTGCCCCTCCTGCCACAGCCAGACCGGAACCTTCTCGAACCGCGATCGCCCCACCCAGTAGAGTGACCGGGACGGGCCCGTACCCCAGCTGGCCAGAGGGCGCCGGTTTAGGTCCGGTGTGTCGTGGGTTCGAGTCCCACCGGGCCCACCCGCGGAAGGGCGCTCTCTCAGGGAGCGCCCTTCGTCGTCAATCGGAGTGGCAGCTCAGCCCAACAGCTCCTTCACCACCGGCACCAACGCCCGAAACGCCTTCCCCCGGTGCGAGATCGCGTTCTTCTCGTCGGGGCTCAGCTCGGCGGCCGTCCGGGTGTCGCCCTCGACCTGGAGGATCGGGTCGTAGCCGAAGCCGTTCGTGCCGGCCGGCGCGTGGCGCAGGACGCCGCGCATCCGGCCCTCCACCACGCGCTCGGTGCCGTCCGGCAGGGCGAGGGCCGCGGCGCACGCGAAGTGGGCGCCGCGGTGGACGTCGTCGTCGATGTCGCCGAGCTGGGCGAGGAGGAGGTCGAGGTTCGCCTTGTCGTCGCCGTGGCGGCCGGCCCAGCGGGCGGAGAAGATGCCGGGGGCGCCGCCGAGGACGTCGACGCAGAGGCCCGAGTCGTCGGCGACGGCGGGCAGGCCGGTGGCCCGGGCGAGGGCGTGGGCCTTGAGGAGGGCGTTCTCGGCGAAGGTGACGCCGGTCTCCCGGACGTCGGGGACGTCGGGGTACGCGTCCGCGCCGACGAGGTCGTGGGGCAGGCCTGCGTCGGCGAGGATCGCGCGGAGTTCGACGATCTTGCCGTTGTTACGGGTGGCGAGGATGAGGCGGGTCATGCTCCCAGTATTACGGGGTGCAGACCTTGGTCAGTTCGCCCGCCGCGTCCGTGACGGGGGTGACGTCGGGCGTCTCGTCGCCGTTCTTGATGGCCGTGCGGACGTTGCCCACCGCCTTGTTGAGGTCGTCGACGGCCTTCGACACGTCGGCGTTGTCGGTCTTGTCGCCGATCTTGTCGAGGTTCTTGTCGATGGAGTCGAGCGCCTCGTCGGCCTGGCCCGGGTCGTTCGCCGCGTTCTCCACGGCCGTCTGCAGGTCGGTGACGCTGTCGGCGATGGAGTCGGCGGTCTGGACGCAGTCGAGGGCCTTGTCGACTGCCGAGCAGCCGACGGCGGCCGGGGCCGCGATCAGTGCCGCGGCTACGGCTATTACGGCGGTACGTCGGTGACGGCGCGCGGCCATGGAACGGTCCTCCCCTGATGTACGGACAGGAGAACGGCGTCGTGTGCCGTCCACCTGTCCGTAGTGACGC
Source organism: Streptomyces sp. KL116D (assembly GCF_030766975.1). Taxonomy (NCBI): domain Bacteria; kingdom Bacillati; phylum Actinomycetota; class Actinomycetes; order Kitasatosporales; family Streptomycetaceae; genus Streptomyces; species Streptomyces sp. KL116D. The sequence continues at coordinate 955,318 of NZ_JASERH010000136.1, forward strand.
AGTCGGTGGCTGTGCGGTTGCTGTACGACCGCCACCTTACTTGGGGATTTCTTTACCTGGCCAAGCAGTTATGCGAGCGGGCCCTCAAGTGCCTTGCGCTGGGCGGCGGCCAGCTCGTCGCAGCCGGAAACGGCCAGGTCGAGCAGGGAGTTGAGCTCGTCGCGGGCGAACGGCTCGGCCTCGGCGGTGCCCTGCACCTCGACGAAGCGGCCGTCGCCGGTGCAGACGACGTTCATGTCGGTGTCGGCCCGCACGTCCTCCTCGTAGCAGAGGTCGAGCAGCGGGACGCCGCCGACGATGCCGACGGAGACGGCGGAGACGGTGCCGGTGAGCGGTTCGCGGCCGGCCTTGATGAGCTTCTTGGACTTGCCCCAGGCGATGGCGTCGGCGAGGGCGACGTAGGCGCCGGTGATGGCGGCGGTGCGGGTGCCGCCGTCGGCCTGGAGGACGTCGCAGTCGAGGACGATGGTGTTCTCGCCGAGGGCCTTGTAGTCGATGACGGCGCGCAGCGAACGGCCGATGAGGCGGCTGATCTCGTGGGTGCGGCCGCCGATCTTGCCGCGGACGGACTCGCGGTCGCCGCGGGTGTTCGTGGCGCGCGGCAGCATCGAGTACTCGCCGGTGACCCAGCCCTCGCCGCTGCCCTTGCGCCAGCGCGGGACGCCTTCGGTGAAGGAGGCGGTGCAGAAGACCTTGGTGTCGCCGAAGGAGACGAGGACGGAGCCTTCTGCGTGCTTGCTCCAGCCGCGTTCGATGGTGATCGGGCGGAGCTGGTCGGGGGTGCGGCCGTCGATGCGAGACATAGGGGTGAGCGTATCGGGTACGGCGAAGGCCCCACCCCCTGCGGAGGGGGGTGGGGCCTTCGCCGACGTGGCCTCAGCAGGTCACATCATGTCTTCGATGTCGGCGGCGATCGGGTCGGCGTCGGTGCCGATGACGACCTGGATCGCGGTGCCCATCTTCACGACGCCGTGGGCGCCGGCGGCCTTCAGTGCCGCCTCGTCGACCTTGGAGGGGTCGATGACCTCGGTGCGCAGGCGGGTGATGCAGCCCTCGACCTCTTCGATGTTGTCGAGGCCGCCGAGCCCGGCGACGATCTTCTCAGCCTTGGTGGCCATTTCGTTCTCCCTGTTTCTCCGGGCCCGCCTATGGGCCGCTTTGTCACGGTAACCCACGGTTGGACCAACTTCGCGCGCGGTCATCACCGTCGTGCCGAATGATGACGTTCACGTGGACCGACCCGTCCCGCAACTGGTCTACACCAGTAGCCAGAGTATCCAACGCCCGCCCACCGTGGCTTGTTCCGGGAGGACGCCCATGAGCGCGAACGCAGCCGCAGCACCCCGGCCGAGTCCCTGGAGCAACTTCTTCCAGGGCCTCCAGAAGATGGGGCGCAGCCTGCAGTTGCCCATCGCCGTGCTGCCTGCGGCCGGCATCGTCAACCGGCTCGGCCAGCCCGACGTCTTCGGTGACGACGGGCTCGGCTGGACCGACGTGGCGAAGGTCTTCGCGGGTGCCGGTGGCGCCCTGCTCGACGCCGACCTCGGACTGCCGCTGCTGTTCTGCATCGGTGTCGCGATCGGCATGGCCAAGAAGGCGGACGGTTCGACGGCGCTCGCGGCGGTGGCGGGCTTCCTCGTCTACCGGGGCGTGCTGCACCAGTTCCCGGTGGACTGCGCGAGCGGGGCGAAGGCGGTGGCCACGGGCTGCCAGGCGGCGGACGGCACGGTGGCCGCGTTCACGTACCAGAATCCGGGCGTGTTCGGCGGCATCATCATGGGCTTCCTGGCGTCGTTCTTCTGGGTCCGCTACCACCGCACCAAGCTGGTCTCGTGGCTCGGCTTCTTCAACGGCCGCCGGCTCGTCCCGATCATCATGGCGTTCATCGGCATCGTCTTCGCCGTGATCTGCCTGTGGATCTGGCCGCCGGTCGGTGACGCGCTGGAGTCCTTCTCCAACTGGCTGCAGGACCTGGGCGCCATCGGTTCCGGCATCTTCGGCGTCGCCAACCGCGCGCTGCTGGTCATCGGCCTGCACCAGTTCCTGAACGTCCCGCTGTGGTTCCAGTTCGGCTCGTTCACCAAGCCGGACGGCACGGTCGTGCACGGTGACATCAACATGTTCCTGAGCGGTGACCCGAACGCGGGCATCTACCAGACGGGCTTCTTCCCGATCATGATGTTCGCCCTCCCTGCGGCCTGTCTGGCGATGTACCACTGCGCGCGGCCGGAGCGCCGCAAGGCGGTCGGCGGCATGATGCTCTCGCTGGCGCTGACCTCGTTCGTCACCGGCATCACCGAGCCCATCGAGTACTCCTTCGTCTTCATCGCCCCGCTGCTGTACGCGGTGCACGCGGTGCTCACCGGTGTCTCGATGGCGGTGACCTGGGGACTCGGGGTCAAGGACGGCTTCAGCTTCTCGGCCGGCCTGATCGACTACGTGATCAACTGGGGCCTGGCCACCAAGCCATGGATGATCATCCCGATCGGTCTGTGCTTCGCGGTCGTCTACTACGTGATCTTCCGCTTCGCGATCACCAAGTTCGATCTGAAGACCCCGGGCCGCGAGCCCGAGGAGGAGGTCGAGGACCTCACCAAGGCGTGAGACCCCTCCCAACTGCCCCTTTGCGAAGGGCCCCCGGACCTCTGGTCCGGGGGCCCTTCGTCACGTATGAGCCGTCGGCGGCGCATATGTTCCACCCCACAAGAATCACGGGTTCCTTATCCCGCCTTCACCGTGCTACAACAGGTCTACACCACTGAGTGGTGTAGACCATCTGGCTGCTGCCCAACCCCCTTCTTTCCCATTCCGTCCCCGGCAGCACCCCAGCACATGGAGGAAGTTGATGAGCACCGCCAGCGCTACGGCGGCTCCCGCAAAGAAGCGGGGATCCGGCCTGTTCCAGGGCCTCCAGAAGGTGGGTCGCAGCCTCCAGCTGCCGATCGCGGTGCTGCCTGCCGCGGGCATCATGGTGCGACTCGGCCAGGACGACATCTTCGGCAAGGACGGCCTCGGCTGGGACAAGGTCGCCGCCGTCTTCAACAACGCCGGTGGCGCCATCACCGGCGCCCTGCCGATCCTGTTCTGCATAGGCGTGGCCATCGGCTTCGCCAAGAAGTCCGATGGCTCGACGGCGCTCGCCGCGCTCGTCGGCTTCCTCGTCTACAGCAAGGTCCTGCAGGCCTTCCCGGTCACCGAGGCCGTCGTCAACACGACCGCCAACAAGGGCGTCGACGTCGCCGCGACGTACAACGACCCGGGTGTCCTCGGCGGCATCGTCATGGGTCTGCTCGCCGCGGTCCTGTGGCAGCGGTACCACCGCACCAAGCTCGTCGACTGGCTCGGCTTCTTCAACGGCCGCCGTCTCGTCCCGATCATCATGGCCTTCGTCGGCATCATCGCCGGTGTCTTCTTCGGCCTGGTCTGGGAGCCCATCGGCACCGGCATCTCCAACTTCGGTGAGTGGATGACCGGCCTCGGCTCCGGCGGCGCCGCCCTCTTCGGCGGTGTGAACCGCGCGCTGATCCCGATCGGCATGCACCAGTTCGTGAACACGGTCGCCTGGTTCCAGCTCGGTGACTTCACCAACTCCGCGGGCGAGGTCGTCCACGGCGACATCCCGCGCTTCCTGGCCGGTGACCCGTCGGCCGGCATGTTCCAGTCCGGCTTCTTCCCGATCATGATGTTCGGCCTGCCGGCCGCCGCGATCGCCATCGCCCACTGCGCCCGCCCCGAGCGCCGCAAGGCCGTGATGGGCATGATGGTCTCGCTCGCGCTGACCTCGTTCGTCACCGGTGTGACCGAGCCGATCGAGTTCTCGTTCATGTTCATCGCGCCGATCCTGTACGTCCTGCACGCGCTGCTGACCGCCGCGTCCATGGCGATCACCTGGGCCCTCGGGGTGCACGCCGGCTTCAACTTCTCGGCCGGCTTCATCGACTACGCGCTGAACTGGACCCACGCCACCAAGCCATGGATGATCATCCCGATCGGCCTGGTCTTCGCGGTGATCTACTACGTGACCTTCCGGTTCGCGATCATCAAGTTCAACCTCACCACCCCGGGCCGCGAGCCCGAGGAGGAGGTCGAGGACCTCACCAAGGCGTGAGGCCCCGCACCGGCCGACACGGCCGACACGGCTGATACGGCTGATACGGCTGATACGGCTGATACGGCTGATACACACGAAGGCCCCCGGAACCACTTCGGTTCCGGGGGCCTTCGGCGTCGCGCCGCGACGTCAGATCTCGTACGTCACTCCGGGCGCGGCCAGCTCGACGGCGCCGTCGTACACCGCGCGCGCGTCCGTCAGGTTCACCTGCGGGTCCGTCCACGGCGGGATGTGCGTCAGGACCAGCTTGCGCGCCCGGGCCCGCTGCGCCGACTCGCCCGCCTCGCGGCCGTTCAGGTGCAGGGCCGGAATGTTCTCCTTGCCGTGCGTGAACGCGGCCTCGCACAGGAACAGGTCGGTGTCCTGGGCCAGTTCGTCCAGCGCGGCGCACGGCCCGGTGTCCCCCGAGTACGTCAGGGAGCGGCCGCCGTGCTCGACGCGGATCGCGTACGACTCGACCGGGTGGCAGACCTTCTCCATCCGCACGGAGAAGGGCCCGATCTCGTACGCGCCCGGTTTGACGGTGTGGAAGTCGAAGACCTCGCTGAAGGCGGAGGCCGAGGGGGTGTCGGCGTGCGCGGTGGTCAGCCGCTGCTCGGTGCCCTCCGGCCCGAAGACCGGGATGGGGTCGCAGCGGCCGCCGTCGTGGCGGTAGTAGCGCACGACGAAGTACGCGCACATGTCGATGCAGTGGTCCGCGTGCAGATGACTGAGAAAGATCGCGTCGAGGTCGTAGAGACCACAGTGGCGCTGCAACTCGCCCAGGGCGCCATTGCCCATGTCGAGAAGCAGCCGGTAGCCGTCGGCCTCGACGAGGTAGCTCGAGCAGGCCGAATCCGCGGACGGGAACGACCCCGAGCAGCCGACGACGGTGAGCTTCATAAGAGCCTTCAACCTCCGCGCTGGCGGTCGGAATGCGGGGCTTGAACCAAGGGGTCCGTCGAGCGTAAGGCGCAAAAGGTCGAGTGGCTCCTCCGTCACGGGCCGTTGTGGGCGAACTCACCTGCGCTGTCACCGGTTCGGGGGCTCCGGAAGCGCGCGGTCCGGTGGCGCGCCCCGCGCGCCCCACCGGTACCGTCGTGCCTATGGACACGTCCTGGTGGCTGGCGCTCGCGGCCGTCGTACTGCTCGCGCTGGTCGCGGCGCTGGTCGACGGGTGGGGTCGCGGTTCCCGGCAGCGGGTCCGGCACGCGCCGCGCGGGCGGGTGGCCGGGGGGCCGCAGCCGACGGAGATCTGGTGGGCGCTCGTGCCCTTCGAGGACGGGCCCGGTGGCAAGGACCGGCCGTGCCTGGTCCTGTCGCTACGGGGAGACACCGCGCTCGTCGCGAAGATCACCAGCCGTTATCACGACGAGCGGCCCGGGGTGATTCCGTTGCCGCCCGGGTCGGTGGGGGATGCGCAGGGGCGGGCGAGTTTCCTGGAGACGGACGAGCTCCGGGAAGTCCCGCTGGGTGACTTCCGGCGCCGTGCGGGTGTCGTCGACCCGGTCCTGTGGGACCAGGTCCGCCACCTGGGCCCCTGAGCCGCTCCGCGGGGGGGGTGGTCGCGGCTACGCGCCGTGGCCGCGACGGCTTGTTCACCGGCTGCCGGCCGGTGGGGCTTCTCGCGCAGTTCCCCGCGCCCCTGAAAAACGGACTTCGGCCGCGGGTCTCGTCGTGGTTGCTCGCGCAGTTCCCCGCGCCCCTGAGAGGCGCGCCCTTCGGGCGGCCTCTCCCCGGCGGGGGAAGGCTGCGCGCAGCGCATGCCTTCCAGGGGCGCGGGGAACTGCGCGAGAAGCCCCGCGCGCCCGCAGACACGATCGGGTTTTCAGGGGCGCGGGGAACTGCGCGACCAGCCCCCACCGGGCCGCAGCCGGAGAGTGGGGCCGGTCAGGCGTTCAGGCCCACAGCTGGCCGTGGAGAACTTCGATCGCTTCCTCCGTCGTCGCGGCCGTGTAGACCCCGGTCGACAGGTACTTCCAGCCACCGTCGGCGACGACGAAGACGATGTCGGCCGACTCCCCCGCCTTCAGCGCCTTCTTGCCGACCCCGATCGCCGCATGCAGCGCGGCCCCCGTGGAGACCCCCGCGAAGATGCCCTCCAGCTGGAGCAGCTCCCGCGTACGCGTCACCGCGTCGGCCGAGCCGACCGAGAACCGGGTCGTCAGGACGGACGCGTCGTACAGCTCGGGGACGAACCCCTCGTCGAGGTTGCGCAGCCCGTACACCAGGTCGTCGTAGCGCGGCTCGGCCGCGACGATCTTGACGTCGGGCTTGTGCTCGCGCAGGAACCGGCCCACGCCCATGAGCGTGCCGGTCGTGCCGAGCCCCGCCACGAAGTGCGTGACCGAGGGGAGGTCCGCCAGGATCTCCGGTCCGGTCGTGGCGTAGTGCGCGCCCGCGTTGTCCGGGTTGCCGTACTGGTAGAGCATCACCCAGTCCGGGTGCTGCTCGGCCAGTTCCTTGGCGATGCGCACGGCCGTGTTGGAGCCGCCCGCGGCCGGGGACGCGATGATCTCGGCGCCCCACATGGCGAGCAGGTCGCGCCGCTCCTGCGAGGTGTTCTCCGGCATGACGCAGACGATGCGGTAGCCCTTGAGGCGGGCGGCCATCGCCAGGGAGATGCCGGTGTTGCCCGAGGTGGGTTCGAGGATGGTGCAGCCGGGGGTGAGCCGGCCGTCCTTCTCGGCCTGCTCGATCATGTGGAGCGCGGGGCGGTCCTTGACCGAGCCGGTCGGATTGCGGTCCTCGAGCTTCGCCCAGATCCGTACGTCGTCGGAGGGCGACAGCCGCGGCAGGCGCACCAGAGGGGTGTTGCCGACCGCGGCCAGGGGGCTGTCGTAACGCATACGTCCCGCTCAGCGCATTCCGCCGGCCACGGCCGGCAGGATCGTCACGTTGTCGCCGTCGGCGAGCTTGGTCTCGATGCCGTCGAGGAACCGGACGTCCTCGTCGTTCAGGTAGACGTTCACGAAGCGGCGCAGCTGGCCGTTGTCCACGATGCGGGCGGCGATGCCCGAGTGCCGGGAGTCCAGGTCGGTGAACAGCTCGGCGAGGGTGTCCCCGCTGCCCTGGACGGCCTTCTCGCCGTCGGTGTAGGTGCGGAGGATGGTCGGGATGCGGACCTCGATGGCCATGCTGGGGCTCCTGTCAGGAGTCGGAAGTCGTGTGGGTGAGCGCGCGGCGGCGCTTCCGTACTGCGGGGTGGGGCCGTACGGCGGTGCGGCTCAGCGCGGACAGATGGCGCTGGCGAGGCGGCACAGGTCGACGTGCAGCCGCGCAACGAGCAGCATGCCCGGCGTCTTTTCGCTCACGTCGTGGAAAACCATGGGCTCATCGTATCGATTCCCGGCCGGGGTCCCCGAATGTGATCTCACCATGCGGTCGAAAATCGTCCGATGGCTGGGATGGGGTCGCCGTTCAGGCGGTGACCTCGACCTCTTCCTCGGTGACCTCGCCCTCGACGATGCGGAACGAGCGGAACTGGAAGGGGCCCGCGTCGTCCGTGTCGGCGGTGGAGACCAGGACGTAGTGGGCGCCCGGCTCGTTCGCGTACGTGATGTCGGTGCGCGACGGGTACGCCTCGGTGGCCGTGTGCGAGTGGTAGATGATCACCGGCTCCTCGTCGCGGTCGTCCATCTCGCGGTAGAGCTTGAGCAGGTCGCCGGAGTCGAACTCGTAGAACGTCGGCGAGCGGGCGGCGTTCAGCATCGGGATGAAGCGCTCGGGGCGGCCCTCGCCGACCGGTCCCGCGACGACGCCGCAGGCCTCGTCGGGGTGGTCCTTGCGGGCGTGGTCCACGATCTGGTCGAACAGGGCCTGGGAAATCTTCAGCATGCGGTCAGGATAAGCAGAAGGGCCGCCTCGTACCGGAGTGCGGTACGAGGCGGCCCAGCTGGTGAGACGTGCGAGGTCAGCTCCGCTTGGCGAAGGCCGCGCCCTGCGGGTTGCGGCTCTTGAGCACCGCGTAGGCGACGCCCAGGATCGCGCCCCAGACCGGGGCCGCGTACAGGGACACACGGGCGTCCTTGTCGATGCCCATCATCACGATCACCATCGCGATGAACGCGAGCGAGAAGATGCTCGCCCAGATGCCGCCCGGCGCGCGGAACTCGGACTTCGGGAGCTCACCGCGGTCGGACTTGAGGCGGTAGCGGATCTGGCAGACCAGGATGATGATCCAGGCCCACATGCCGGAGATGGTGGCGAAGGAGACGACGTAGTTGAACGCCTCGCCCGGCCACTGGTAGTTGATCCAGACGCCGACGAGCATCATCGCGGCGGAGAAGGACGTGCCGATCAGCGGCAGGCCGTTCCTGGTCAGCTTGGTGAAGAAGGACGGGCCCTGGCCGTTGAGCGCGAGGTCGCGCAGCATGCGGCCGGTGGAGTACATGCCCGAGTTGCAGGACGACAGGGCGGCGGTGAGGACCACGAAGTTCACGATGCCCGCGCCCGCGGCCAGGCCCATCTTCTCGAAGGCGTGCACGAACGGCGAGACGCCGGGCTGGAACTCCGTCCACGGCACGACCGAGAGGATCATGATCAGGGCGCCGACGTAGAAGACGGCGATGCGCCACGGCACGGTGTTGATGGCCTTCGGCAGGACCTTCTTCGGGTCCTTGGACTCGCCCGCGGTGACACCGACCAGCTCGACCGCGAGGAACGCGAACATGACCATCTGCAGGGTCATCAGGGTGTTGCCGACGCCGTGCGGGAAGAAGCCGCCCTGGTCCCACAGGTGGGTGACGGAGGCCGTGTCGCCGGCGTCGGAGAAGCCGAGCGTGAGGATGCCGGCGCAGATCAGGATCATGCCGACGATGGCGGTGACCTTGACCATGGAGAACCAGAACTCCAGCTCACCGAAGAGCTTCACGGAGATCAGGTTGGCGCCGTACAGGATGATCGTGAAGACGAGTGCGGACACCCATTGCGGGATGCCCCACCAGTACGTCATGTAGGTGGCCGCCGCGGTGACCTCGGTCATGCCGGTGATGACCCAGAAGAGCCAGTACGTCCATCCGGTGACGAAGCCCGCGAAGGGGCCGATGAACTCGCGCGCGTACTCCGAGAACGAGCCGGAGACCGGGCGGTACATGAGGAGCTCGCCGAGCGCCCGCATGATGAAGAAGATGACGACGCCCGCGATGGCGTACGCGAGGATCAGGCTGGGCCCCGCCTTGGAGATGCCCTTGCCCGCGCCGAGGAAGAGGCCGGTGCCGATGGCGCCGCCGATGGCGATCATCTGGATCTGCCGGGCGCCGAGCCCGCGCTTGTAACCCTCGCCGCCCTCGGCCGGGTCGCTCACGGCCTCATTGCCGGCGTTGTGCTTGTCGACCTGCACTGAGGTCATGAAGTGCGCCTTTCTCCATGCCGATCCGTGCCGTACGCGGCTCGGATCGACTGTGACGATCCTTCGGGGCTGGGCCCCTGGATGGATGGAGCTGTGCCTACCGGCGGTCGGCCGGTAAGGGCGCCCTCTGACAGGACAGGGGTGGCGTCCGTCAGGTGGTCGTGAAGATTTATCACGGCGGCAGGAGTGATCGGCCGAGGCGCATGTGGCGTACGCCATGAGGAGAACCGGACAAAAGTCCCTTCGCGCCGGAAAAGGGTCCGGCGCGGTGACGCGATCGTTATCCGGATTTGAGCGTCCGCTGAGCGAACGCGCTTACATTCGGTGACGTCGGACTGTCCCGCCTTGTCCCGACACGTCAGGCCATAAGGGTTTCGACCAGGGTCTCCTGCAGGCCGCCCAGCCACAGGTACGCCATCACCATCGGCTTGCGCGGGTCCTCGTCGGGCAGCCGGTAGAGGAGGTCGGTGTCCTCCTCGTCGACGATGTCGAGGCGGGTGCCGATCGCGAGCCGCAGGTCGTTGAGCGCGCGCATCCACTGGACCGACTCGTCCTGGGACAGCTTGAGGACCGCTCCGCCGTCGCCCACGGGGCTGAGCGCGTCGAGCGAGCGGATCACCGCGAGCGCGTCCGTGCGCTTGCCGGCCCGCAGGTCGTTCTCGGTGAAACGCCTGAACTCCGAGGAGTAGGCGCCCAGTTCGGCCTGCGACGCCAGATCGTCGGGGGCGCCGGGACCGCCGTACGCGTCCGGCAGCAGCCGGCGCAGGACGGCGTCGGCGGGCGGTTCGCTGGGGCCCTCGGCGAAGAGCTCGGCGAGCGGGTCGTCGGACTCCTCGCCGCCCGGCCCGGGCCCGATGAGCTCCAGGAGCTGCACGGCGAGCGAGCGGATGATGGAGATCTCGACGTCGTCGAGGGCGACGGCAGCGCCGCCACCGGGGATCGGCTCGAAGTGTCCAGGCATGAGTACGGCGTTACTTCCCTGCTACTTGCGGTCCTGTTGCAGCGTGGCCCACAGGCCGTATCCGTGCATGGCCTGGACGTCGCGCTCCATCTCTTCACGGGTGCCGGAGGAGACGACGGCGCGCCCCTTGTTGTGGACGTCCAGCATCAGCTTGGTGGCCTTGTCCTTGGAGTACCCGAAGTACGTCTGGAACACGTACGTCACATAACTCATCAGGTTGACCGGGTCGTTGTGGACGAGCGTGATCCAGGGGACGTCCGGCTCGGGGACCACGGAGAGGTCCTCAGTGGTCTCGGGCTTTTCGATCTCAAGGGGTGCTGGAGCCGTCACACGGCCCATGCTGCCACCACCGCCCGCCGTACGCACAAACGGACGCCAGAAATCGTCACCTTGACGCTAATCGGGGGTAGCATCCAGCCTATGAACACAGCGGACCTTGGCCTGCCGGTGGACGTTCCGTCGACAGCGCTCTTCACCGATCACTACGAGCTGACGATGCTGCAGGCCGCCCTCCACGGCGGCACCGCCGACCGGCGCTCGGTCTTCGAGGTCTTCACCCGCCGCCTGCCCGAGGGCCGCCGCTACGGCGTGGTGGCCGGCACCGGGCGCGTCCTGGACGCCGTCGAGAACTTCCGCTTCGACGCGGACGTGCTGGGCTTCCTGCGCGAGCGGAACGTGGTGGACGAGCCGACGCTTTCCTGGCTCGCGGACTACCGCTTCGCCGGCGACATCTGGGGCTACCCGGAGGGCGAGGTCTACTTCCCCGGCTCCCCCGTGCTGCGCGTCGAGGGCTCGTTCGCGGAGTGCGTGCTGCTGGAGACCGTGATCCTCTCCATCCTCAACCACGACTCGGCGATCGCCGCGGCCGCGTCCCGGATGTCCTCGGCCGCCGGGGACCGGCCGCTGATCGAGATGGGCGCGCGCCGCACCCACGAGCTGGCCGCCGTCGCCGCCTCGCGCGCCGCGTACGTGGGCGGCTTCGCGACGACCTCGGACCTGGCGGCCGGGTTCCGCTACGGCATCCCGACCGTCGGCACGTCCGCACACGCCTTCACCCTGCTGCACGACTCCGAGCGGGACGCCTTCCGCGCCCAGGTCGACTCCCTCGGCGAGGGCACGACGCTGCTCGTGGACACGTACGACGTGCGGGAGGCGGTCAGGACCGCCGTCGAGATCGCGGGGCCGAAGCTCGGCGCCGTCCGGATCGACTCCGGCGACCTGCTGCTCGTCGCCCACCGGGTGCGCCAGCAGCTCGACGAGCTCGGCGCGAAGGACACCAAGATCGTGGTCACCTCCGACCTCGACGAGTACGCCATCGCCTCGCTCGCGGCCTCCCCGGTCGACGCGTACGGCGTCGGTACGCAGCTGGTGACCGGCTCCGGGCACCCGACCTGCTCCATGGTCTACAAGCTGGTGGCGCGCGCCGAGTCCGCCGACCCGAAGGCGCCGCTGGTGCCCGTCGCGAAGAAGTCGGCGGGCGGCAAGACGTCCATCGGCGGCCGCAAGTGGGCGGCGCGCCGGCTCGACGGGGACGGGGTGGCCGAGGCCGAGGTCGTCGGCACGGGCCCGGTGCCGGAAGATCTCGTGGACCGGCAGCTCCTGGTCGAGCTGGTCAAGGGCGGTGAGGTGGTGGCCCGTGAGCCGCTGGACGCGGTGCGCGAGCGGCACATCGCGGCGCGCGACGGGCTCCCGCTGTCGGCGACGCAGCTGTCCCGGGGCGAGGCCGTCATTCCCACCGAGTACGCGTGACCGGTGCGGGAGCGGGCCGGTGCGCCCCGATTGCCCTCTCCCGCAACGCACTTGAAGCTTCTACGCTCGTAGTCTCCAAGCAGAGGACACCGACCATGCGCCGCGCCCTGATCGTCGTAGACGTGCAGAACGACTTCTGTGAGGGCGGCAGCCTCGCGGTGGCGGGAGGTGCCGATGTCGCTGCCGCGATCACCGATCTGATCGGCCAGGCGGCCGGCGGCGGCTACCAGCACGTCGTCGCCACCCGTGACCACCACGTCGCGCCCGGCAACCACTTCGCCGACTCCCCCGACTACGTCCACTCCTGGCCCGCGCACTGCGTCGCCGGCACCGAGGGCGTCGGCTTCCACCCGAACTTCGCGCCCGCCGTCGCGTCCGGCGCGATCGACTCCGTCTTCGACAAGGGCGCCTACGCGGCCGCGTACAGCGGTTTCGAGGGGGCCGACGAGAACGGGGTGCCGCTGGCGGAGTGGCTGCGGGCCCGGGAGATCACCGAGGTGGACGTGGTCGGCATCGCCACGGACCACTGTGTGCGGGCCACGGCCCTGGACGCGGTGCGGGAGGGCTTCCGCACGCAGGTCCTGCTGGACCTGACCGCGGGGGTCGCCGCCGCCACCACGGAGGCGGCGCTCGTGGAGCTGAAGGAGGCCGGGGTCGACCTCAGCGGCAAGCCCGTCGTGCCCTAGCGCCGACAGGTTCTAGGCGACGACCTTGGGGTGCAGCAGGGCCCGTATCGGGTGCCACAGCTCCCCCGTGGAGCGGTCGGGGGCGGTGCGCCACACCAGGCCGTCCGGGTGGTGCAGCACCGCGGTGATCTCGTCCGGGGTCGGCGGGTGCGCGTTGCCCCGCAGGTACACCGCTCGCAGGCCCAGATTGCGCAGGCGGGTCAGGGCTCGGGCGCGGTTCACCGAGTGCACGAGGACCCGTACGGCGCCCTCCGACGAGCCCGGTGCGGGCAGGGTCAGAGCCACCACCACACTGCCTCCCGGCAGCTTGCAGAACCCTCCTGCGGACATGACTGTCACACCCCCGTGAGACGTAGTGTCAATAAGAAACCCACAGGACGCACCTAAACACGATCGGCCGCGACCCGCTAGCCCCAGCTAGCAAGGTCGCGGCCGACACGTTTGTGACCTGCGGTTTTACCGACTACTTGGTCGAGGGACCGACCTTGACCGTGATCGTCGAGCCGTCCAGCGGCTGCTGGACGATCGAGATCCTGGTGTTGGTGTCAGTTGTCTGGACGCTGCCGGTCGGGTTCTCCGCGTACCAGTAGGTGCCCTTGTGGTCGTCGAAGGCCGGGACGCCGAGCTGCGCCGGGACCTTCGTCGCGACGCCCAGCTTGTGGAGCGTGAAGCCGGGGTTCGGGTACCAGCTGAAGGCGGCGTCGTAGGGCTGGATCTTGTTCGTGATCAGCTTGCCGTCCGCCCACTTCAGCGGCTTGGCGTGGGCGTCGATCGGAAGGATCAGGCCCTTGCCGGGGTGCAGCCCGATGTTGTTGTCGCGCTGCGAGGTGTCCCACTGCCAGACGACCAGGCCGGGACGGTACGAGTAGTGCTCGACCCAGTTGTTCTTGGCACCGCCGTCACGCCAGCCGAAGTTGTACGGGCCGACCTTGAGGGTCTTGTCGTACGACACGTACTGACGGTTCTCGGCGATGTAGAACTGCGGGAACTCGCCGCTGATGGAGGCACCGACGCGGGAGAAGCCGCGGCTCGTCCAGCCGGCCGCCTCGGACTCGGCGTCGTCGGAGAACAGCGTGGCGCCGTCCGCCTTGACCGCCAGGTTGTCGAAGGCGAAGCCCTTCTGGGCCACGCCGCCGTCCGTCTTGTAGCGGAACCGGACGTCGATCTTCTGGCCCGCGTAGGCGTCCAGCGGGAAGACCAGGTGCTGGAACTTGCCGTTGGTGCCGGTGATCGCGGGCTTGTCGCCGCCGTCACGCGTGATGGTCTGGCCGTCGGCGGTGCCGTCGATCGCCTTCCAGCTGGCGCCGCCGTCCGTGGAGACCTGCGTGTACAGGTAGTCGTAGTCCTGCTCGATGTCCCACCAGGCGTCGAGCTCCAGGGAGCCCTTCGACTTCCCGGTCAGGTCGACCGTGCGCTGCAGCGTGTTGTCGAGGTCGTCGCCGTAGTCCGACCACCACTGCTTGGAGCCCTGCGTGGGCGCCACGATGTCGGTGACCGCCGTCTTCTTCGGCAGTTCGACGACGAGGGCCTGCGGGTTCTTGGTGTTGTACTCGGCCACGCCCAGCTTGTGCTTGGAGGAGGTCGCCGCCTTGGCCTTGTCGTAGTCCAGCCAGCCCAGCTGCAGCTTGTCCCAGGCGGTCATGTCGCCCGGCATGTCGCCGATCGCTTCCTTGCCGGTACCGAGCCAGGAGCCCGCCGACATCAGCGACCAGAAGCCGACCGAGTTCTCGCCGACGTACGTGGTGTCGTACAGGTCGGGCAGACCGAGGTCGTGACCGTACTCGTGGGCGAAGACGCCGAGGCCGCCGTTCTCCGGCTGCATCGTGTAGTCGCCGACCCACAGGCCGGTGTCGCCGATCGCGACGCCGCCCGCCTTGTAGTCGGCCGGACCGGTGTCGCCGTCGTCGCGGCTGTAGGCGTAACCGCGGTGCGCCCACAGGGAGTCGCCGCCCTGCGCGCCGCCGCCCGCCGAGCCGTCCTCGCCGGCGTGGATGATCTGGAAGTGGTCCAGGTATCCGTCGGGCTCGTTGAAGTTGCCGTCGTTGTCGTGGTCCGTACGGTCCCACTGGTCGTACTGCGCGAGGTCGGCCTTGATGTCGGCGGTCGACTTGCCCGCCGCCTTCTGCTCGTCGACCCAGGCGCTGATGCCGTCGCGGACCAGGTCCTCGACGTTCGGGCAGTTGTTGCCGCCGCAGTAGTTGGACCCGTAACGGGCCTCGTTCCACGGGACCTTGACCCAGTCGGTGACCTCGCCCTCGACGGAGTAGCGGCCCGAGGACGCCTTCTCGTAGTACGTCTTGAGCGAGTCGACGCCCTTGCCCGACCCGAAGTACAGGTCCTCGAAGTGCTTCTTGCCGTAGTCCGCCTGCCAGGCCGTCGAGTTGTCCTTGGCGCGGTCCGGCTCGGCTATCTGGTTGTGCAGCGGGCCCGGCGTGCCACCGTACTTCGGCTTCAGCTCGTCGGTGTCGTCGTCGAGCCGGTCGACGAGCGTCGTGTTGTCGACCTTGTCGCCGAACTCGGTCAGGATCGTGAAGATCTTGTCCGTGCGCTCGCGGCCCAGCTCGACGTACTTGGACTTGCCGCCGCCGAGCCTGACGACCTTCGAGCCGTTCTTCTCCTCGACCTTCGCCTTGCCCGCGAGCACCTGCTCCAGGGCGGTGCGACGCTGCTGCTCCATCGTCTTGGCCGCGGGGCCCTCGACGACGTTGCCCTCGCTGTCCAGGACGGCTTCGGACTGGTTCACGTCGGCCGCCTGCGCACTGGCCGCGGGGTCGGCCGGGGTGACGGCCTGGGCCGTCGTGGCCGCGATGGAACCCGTGGCCGCGGTGGCGGCCAGGGTCACGAGCACGGCGGCGGATCTCAACGCCCGTCTCTTGGTGGTCACTTGAGTCTTTCCCCTCCTCCGTGGCTGAAGAGCCACGCATCACAAGTGACGCCATTTGACCGGAGGTAGGGGAGAAATAACAGTCCTTGACTGTTGCGTTTCCGTTGCACTATGCAGGGGTGCCGCTCCGGAATCCGGACATGCGCGCCGAAACCCAACGGGCGCGTCCGACCGTCCACTTGGTGGACGCGATGACTCCGTGCGCCCCCCATGCACCGGCACTGTGGGTTAGGTCATGCTTACTGGCCGTTCCGCTCGGGCACACGTCGGAATAGAGTCGGATCGACGGCACACCCACCGGTCGAGCCGCACCCTGCTCCCCCGATGTCACGAGGACGGATACCGCCATGCCTCGCCCGACTGTCGCACAGCTCGCCTATGGTTCGGCCACCGTCATTCTCTCGACCCTCGCCATGTTGCTGCTGTCACAGACCAGTTCGGGTCCCGGGATCGGCGTCATCGCCATCTCCGCGGTCATCCTCGGTCTGTTCGTGGCCATGAGCGTGCCGACGCGCAAAGCGGCCGCACCGCCGCGGTCCGAGCCGTCGGCGGACGGGCCCGTGCGCGCGCGGCGCATCCCTTCCCCGGCGCGCGGCACCGCGGCCGAGTCCGTCAGGGAACGCGAACCGGCGGGCCCGTGAGGCACGGACCCGCCGGATCGGCTGGTGCTGTGTACGTCGCCGCTGTCGCGCTGTGACGCGCCGGTTCAGGCGCGGCTGATCAGGCGCTGCTGACCACCACCGTCTTGGCCGCCTTGTCGTGCAGGCCCTGCTTGTAGGGCTTGTCGAAGAAGCTCCAGCCGCCACAGATCGCGGTCCAGATGCAGGCGCAGCAGAACACGGCGGGGACCCACAGCACGACCGCGCGGATCAGGTTGGTCTGGGCGCTGGGCGTCGCCCCGTTGTCGAGGTTGGCGACCCGTAGCTTCAGCCACTTCTTGCCGAGCGTCTGGCCGGTCTTCGCCGTCATGAAGACGTCGTAGCCGATGTACAGGACGGCCGCGAGCAGCGACTGGCCGAACTGCTTGCCGTACTCGATCTTGTCGGGGTCGGTCTCGTACTCGGAGATCCCGAACGCCCACGACAGCAGGCCCACGACGATCGACACCAGGACGATGTCGATGATGCGCGCGAGGACGCGCTTGCCGCTGTCGGCGAGTGGCGGCATCCCGGCGAGCGGGTCCTGGCCGCCGCCGTAGCCGCCGGAGCCGTAGGGGTCACCGCTGTACGGCGGGGGCGTGGCGCCGTAGGGGTTCTGGGGTTGGCCGCCGTACGGGTCCTGCGGGCTGTCGTACGGCGAGCCGCCGCCGGGCGGGGTGGTCGGCGGCGGTTTGCGGAAGGGGTCGTCCTCCGGGGGTTGGCCGGGGCCGTTGGGCGGCGGTTCGGTACTCATGGCCCGAGTGGACCTCGAACGGGGTTGCGCCGCATCCGGCGGGCGGCCGTCCGGATGAGGACCTTCCGCCGTTGCGGGCCCGACTGCGGATTCCGCCTGCGGGCGGGCGGGGCTACTCGCGCAGTTCCCCGCGCCCCTGAGCATCTGCCGAGTGGCGGTGTGTTCTCGAGCGCGAGTCTCGTCGCGGTTGCTCGCGCAGTTCCCCGCGCCCCTGAGCATCTGCCATGTCGCGGTGCGTTCTCGAACGCGAGCCTCGTCGCGGTTGCTCGCGCAGTTCCCCGCGCCCCTGAGCATCTGCCGTGTGCCGGGGCGTTCTCGAGCGCGAGTCTCGTCATGGTTGCTCGCGCAGTTCCCCGCGCCCCTGAGCGTCTGCCGGGTGGCGGTGTGTTCTCGAGCGCGGGTTTCGTCGTGGTTGCTCGCGCAGTTCCTCGCGCCCTGAAGGCGTGCGCTGGCGCGCAGCCTTCCCCCGGCGGGGAGATGCCGCACCGCAGGTGCGCATCTCAGGGGCGCGGGGAACTGCGCGAGAAGCCCCACCGGCCCGCACCCGGCGAACAGAGAGTCGCGGCCACGGCGCGTAGCCATGCTCTTAGGGGCGCGGGGAACTGCGCCACCAGCCCCCACCGGGCCCGCACCGGCGAACAAAGAGTCGCGGCCACGGCGCGTAGCCATGCTCTTAGGGGCGCGGGGAACTGCGCCACCAGCCCCCACCGGGCCCGCACCGGCGAGCAGAGAGTCGCGGCCACGGCGCGTAGCCGTGCTCTTAGGGGCGCGGGGAACTGCGCGACAGCCCCCACCGGGCCGCACCCGGCGACGGCGCAGCGACCCGGCAGACGGGGGGCGGTCAGTTCGCTACGAAGGTGCGGGCCGCCTTGTCGTGGAGGCATTGGCGCCACGGGCGGTCGAAGGCGCCCCACAGGACGCCGAGGACGCCGATGACGAGCACGCCGGGCACGCTGTAGACGAGCCAGCGCTTGAGGGCCGAGCCGAACGTCGGGGAGGCGTGCTCCTCGATGTCCCGCACGCTCAGCCCCATCAGCTTCTTGCCCAGCGTGCGCCCCCACTTCGCCGTCGGCAGCGCCTCGTAGAGGACACCGAAGACCAGCAGGACGGCGAGCACGATGCCGAGGTACGTGCCGGTCGTGCCGTCGAGGAGCCAGACGGTGACCTGCCGGCCGGACGCCTTCGCCGCGTCGATCTTCCCGTCGATGTGGTCCATCGCCTTCGTACCGAGCGGCACGGCGACGGCCGCGGTGACCGCGCCCAGGACGAGCGTGTCGATGAGCCGCGCCACGAACCGCTTGCCGAGGCCCGCCGGGCGGACGGCCGCGGCGGCCTGCGCGGCGGCGAGGAACGGGTCGCTGGCCACCGGCTTGAACGGGGTGACCGGCCCCTCCGGCTCCGCGGCCGGGGCGGGAACCTGGGCGGGCCCCGCCAACTGGTGCACCTGCTGCGCCCACGACGGCGAACCGCCACCGGGGCCCTGCGTGACGGGAGTCGGGAGCACGGGCTGCTGCGGCTGAGCCTGCTGCTGGGGCGGGTAGCCGTACGCGGGCGCCGGAGCCGGAGCCGGGGCCGGAGC